>JAFTKO010000025.1 GCA_017453205.1 Clostridia bacterium
TACAAACGCCCTTTTAAGGGCGGCAAAAGAGGCAAAGGCAATAGGCTTGAGTATACGAAAGCCAGCGGCTTGAGCCGCTGGCCGGTAGTATTGGGCTTTTAGCCCTTGTGCATACCACCCGTTTGACGGGTGGTTGTGATTAACAAATTCTTTTTTAACCAATTGTAGCGGGTCTGCGGAGGGTATCAACCGATTTGTCGAGACCGTAGCGGGCGTTTGCACCGAGAGCAGACTCGATGCGGAGCAGGCGGTTGTATTTTGCCACGCGTTCGCTACGGCAGGGCGCGCCGGACTTGATAAAGGGCGCATTGAGGGCAACGCAGAGATCGGCGAGGGTGGTGTCTTCAGTCTCGCCGCTGCGGTGAGAGGGAATAAAGCGATAGCCCGCGTTGCGCGCCGTACCGATGACATTGATGACTTCGGTCAGCGTGCCGATCTGATTGGGTTTGATGAGAATGGTGTTTGCGGCACCGCGGCGAATGCCTTCGCGTAAGCGCTTTTCGTTGGTCACAAACAGATCGTCTCCAACCAGCATCATGCGGTCTCCAAGCTTGGCGGTCAGCTCACTCCAACCGTCAAAATCGCGTTGGTCAAGTCCGTCCTCAATCGAAAAGAGCGGAAATTTGTTTGCAAGGGATACCCAGTTTTCAATCAATCCCGAACGGCTGTATACCTTGCCGCGTTTTGGCAAATGATAACTGCCGTCCTCGTTGTACCACTCGCCTGCGGCGCAATCCAAGGCGATCTTGACGCGCTCGGTGTCGTAGCCGCTTTCCTCAATGGCACGGCAGATCAGCTCCAACGCCGCCTCGTCATCATTGAGGTTGGGGGCAAAACCACCCTCGTCACCTACAGTGGAGGCAAATCCCTCGGCTCGCAGGATCTTACCTAAGGTGTGATAGATTTCACACCCCATGCGCAACGCCTCGGCAAATGAGGATGCCCCCACGGGAGCAATCATAAATTCTTGGATTTCTACATTGTTGGAAGCATGCGCACCGCCGTTGAGAATGTTCATCATCGGGATCGGCAGACGTTCGGCAGAGGCACCTCCGAGGTAACGGTAGAGGGGGAGATGATACCAGTTTGCCGCCGCACGTGCCGCCGCAAGAGAGACCGAAAGAAGCGCGTTTGCCCCAAGACGGCTCTTATTTTCGGTACCGTCGAGGTCACAGAGGATGCGATCGATTTCGGCTTGCTCCGAGGCATAAATGCCGGAAAGTGCCGGGGAAATGATCTTTGCTACATTGGAGGCGGCGGTAAGAACCCCCTTTCCGCGGTAGCGTCGGCGGTCGCCGTCGCGGAGCTCACAGGCTTCATAAATGCCCGTGGAGGCACCCGAGGGGACGCTTGCAACGCCAACGGTTCCATCCGATAAAAAGACGGTCGCCTCCACGGTCGGATTTCCGCGGGAGTCCAAAATCTCACGTGCACAGCAACGAATAATTTGCGGTTTGTTCATATCAAAGTTATCCTTTCATGGGAGAATTTTTACGGGATAACAATATTATGGACCCGTCGGCAGACAAGTATTCATCGTTTTCGCTTTCCCGGCTGCAAATCAAATTTCAAATGTTACGGAAACAATCATTCCAAACAAAAGGTTTTCATCGCTTTCACGGCAAGCCCGTTTTCGTATTCCCTTACCTCACCCAGCGCAAAAAACTCGCCTTCTTGGGTGCAGATACGCACACGGGAACCAACGGGCAGGGAGGTACCGATTTTTTTGAGATAGATCTCGCAACCGCTGCGGCAAAGCCTTTCATAAAACGTGGGCAAAGAAACAGAGGGGAGATGTCGAAACAATTCCTCCGTGGGAATGAGAAGCGCCTGGCGTTCCTCCGTGCTCATTTCCTCAATTTCCGCCACCGTGTGTGCAATCTCAATGGGAAATCCTCCTGTTTCGGTGCGCTCCAATGCCGCCATCGCGCCGCCGCAACCGAGAGCACTGCCAATGTCTGCGCAAAGCGTGCGGATATACGTGCCGCCCGAACATTTCACATCTAAAATATAGTCCGATGAAGCTTCGGTGGGTGTTGCGGACAGTTCAAAAATTTCAATCTCTCGTGCTTGTCGCTCAACGGTCTGTCCTTGCCTTGCAAGGTCTACCAGCTTTTTTCCGCCCACCTTTAATGCGCTGTACATTGGCGGAATTTGTTGGATTTTACCGCGAAATTGCGGCAAAACTGCCTCTAATTCCGCAAATGTCGGGAGGGCTTGGGAGGTGGTGAGGACGGTTCCCGTGGTATCCTCCGTATCGGTTGTGAGCCCAAGCCGCAAGCGTGCACGATAGCGCTTGCTGTCGCTTGTGAGATACTCGGATGCCTTTGCCGCTCTGCCGATCAACACCACAAGAACCCCCGTTGCCATTGGGTCCAGTGTCCCTGTGTGTCCCACACGACGTGTCCCGTACAAACGGCGAATCCGATTAACAATGTCGTGCGAGGTTACGCCCGCGTGCTTACGGACGATCAAAACGCCGTTCGGCTCCGATTGTGACATAGCCTTGCTCATTCCAAAACCAAATCCTTTAGCGCTCTTTTTTGTACGTAATGGATTCCGTTTTCGCGGTAGTAGGTCACCGAACCGTCGGCTGCGGCGCCAACGATCTCCACGCGCTCATCGGGTTTTCCGAGACCGAGAACCAATTGCGGGATCAGATTTGCGGGTAGGGAAAGAAGCGTACTCGTTCGCTCGGCAGAAAAACTGCCGATCATACAGCCGCCAAAGCCCGCCTCGGTTGCTGCCAACAAAATCGTTTGTGCGCAAATGCCCACATCCTTGAGAAATTTTTCGGCGGCTGTCTCGGTTACGTCGGTGTCGGCACAAATGACGATATATGCCACGGGTGCATGGCCTTCCGGCGGAATTTTCATATCTTTGATCTTTCCTGCCCAACGGGTATTGGCAAGCATGGCGTCACATTCCTCTTGCTTGATAACCAAACGGAATTTCAATACCTGCATATTGATGGTGGAGGGGCAGAGGCGGGCACAGTCCACCCAATCCAGCAATTGCTCTCTTGTAATTTTTGAGCGGTTATCAAAGCTGCGGTAGCTTCTTGAAGCGGTGATCAAATCCTTTAACACGGTTGTTCTCCTTTCAAAATCTTACCCACGCGGAGTAAATAACTTGTCCTTTTTCGGAAAAATTACGTTCATATTCGGTCATAATGTTGTCGGCGGCTTTTTCCGAGGTGTGCAGATTGCGGCTCTGCCATTCCACGGTCAGCCCGCAGATTGTAAACTGTTCCAAGCTAAAATCAAACAATCCCTCGTTGTCGGTTTTCAGACGTAACAGCCCGCCCTCACGGAGCACCGAACGGTACAACTCCAAAAAGCCCTCGTGCGTCAGTCTGCGCTTGGCATACCCCTTTTTGGGCCACGGATCGCTGAAATTCAAATAGATGCAATCCACCGAGTGGGGGAGAAACCATTCGGTGAGATTGCGTGCGTCACCGATCAAAAAACGGAGATTGTCGGGACGCTCGTCCCGGTGCTTCATCGCTTTTTCCAGTGCGAGACAAGCCACGTCGGGGACACGCTCCATGGCAATAAAATTGCAATCGGGATATTTTGCCGCCATTCCCACGGCAAAGTCACCCTTGCCGCAACCGATCTCGAGATGGATCGGTCTTTCGGCGGCAAAATACTGTTGCGGATCGACTGCGGGAATGGCGGGATTTTCAATCAAAATTTCGGAGCACGCGGCAATTCTCTCGGCACCGTGCTTTTTTCTTCTCATTCTCATAGGAGTGTCAATTCCTTTCTTGGGTATTCTGCTTTTCATTATAACAGAAAACGGCAAGGATTGCAATGTATTTCGGTAAATTTGGGTAAAAATCTTGATTTGGAGGAGCCTGTGTGTTATAATAATTGCGATCACATCTTATCGTAAGGAGAAGAGAATTATGACGGCAAAAGAAAAAATGCACAATTGCAAGCTGTATTACCCAAGTGTCGAAGAAATTATGAAAAAACAAACCCTGTGCATGGAAAAGCTATATGACTTTAATGCGACCCGTCCGACAGAGGGGGATAAACGCACGCGACTGTTACGGGAGATGTTTGCGGAGATCGGTGACGGCTGCTACATCGAGCCGCCCTTGCATGCAAACTGGGGCGGTCATCACGTTCATTTCGGCAAAGGTGTTTATGCCAATTTTAATTTGACGTTGGTAGATGATACTCACATTTATGTTGGGGATTATACCTTGTTCGGACCGAATGTAACGATTGCGACCGCGGGACATCCGATTTTGCCGGAGCTGCGTCAACAAGGATATCAATACAATGCCTCTGTTCGCATCGGTAAAAACTGTTGGATCGGCGCGGGGGCTGTCATCGTTCCCGGGGTTACCATCGGAGACAATGTGGTTGTTGGAGCCGGGAGTATTGTGACAAAGGATCTGCCCGACAACGTGGTTGCCGTGGGGAACCCATGCAAGGTGCTCCGCGAGGTAAACGAGCACGACAGAGAATATTATTTTAAAAACCATAAAATCGACTATTCGGATTTAACTTGAAATTTACCCTCCCAGTGCTTCTTTAAGCTTGGCAAGCGCACTTTTTTCGATGCGTGACACGTAGGAACGCGAAATATTGAGCGATGTGGCGATCTCGCGTTGCGTTTGTGCTTTGACACCGCCAATGCCGTAGCGCATCATGATGATCTGTCTCTCACGGGCAGACAGACAGGTATCAAGGTAGCGGAGCATTTTGCCCGTGATCAGCTTTCGGTCGATCTCTTCGGCAATGTCCTCGTCACTGCAAATGACGTCGATGTAGGTCAGAGGATTACCGTCGCGGTCCACATCAATGGTCTCGTTGATCGACACCTCGGAGGACTGCTTTTTTTGCGAGCGGAAGTACATCAATATCTCATTTTGAATACACTTGGCACCGTAGGTCGCGAACTTCGCGCCGTTGCGCACGCTGAACGTATCCACCGCTTTTACAAGCCCAATGGTACCGATGGAGACCAGATCCTCAGGATTGCGTGCCGTGGAGTAGTATTTGCGCACGATGTGGGAGACTAAACGTAAATTGTGTAAGATCAGTTTTTGACGCGCTTCTTCGTCTCCTTGCTCCGCACGTAAAAAACACTCGTTTTCCTCGTCATGGGGGAGTGGCGGCGGGAAGTTTTGCGGTGTTCCCACACCCAAGATCATGTGCAGAATACGAGTCAGTAAAGCAAATAATGTAATCAACATCGGATTCACCTCCGTGGCGGCTTTTTCCGCCTTGTTCAATATATGACACTCGGTCAATGATTTTGCTTGTACGATTTTTTTTGCTTTTTTGCTTGTAAAAAAAGACAAAAACAGTATTTTTATCTCTATTTCATTGACAGCGGGAATGGTTTGTGATATACTAAATAATATACTTTTTAGCTGATTCTCGAAAGGAAAAACAACATGAAACAACTTTGCGGAAATGCGGTCGTAGGACAAAGCGGAGGACCGACAGCCGCCATCAATGCAACGCTTGCGGGGGTGATTCGCGGCGTAAAGGAGAATGTGCACGGCGGTTGCATTCATACTTTGTACGGAATGCGCAACGGCGTGGAGGGGTTACTGGAAGAGCGATTGATCGACCTGACCTCCTATTTTGACAGCGAGGAAAAACTGGAGCTTTTGGAGCATACTCCTGCGGCAGCACTCGGATCCTGCCGAAAAAAACTGCCCAAATCGGGCGAAAACGATGCCTTTTATGAGCAGATGATCGCAATTTTTCGCAAATACGATATTCGCTATTTCTTCTATATCGGCGGAAATGACTCGATGGATACCGTGGCAAAGCTCTCGGCGTACACCAAAAGCCACGATTATGAAATGGTGATCCTCGGAGTGCCGAAAACCATTGACAACGACCTTGTCGGGACCGACCACACTCCGGGCTTCGGTTCGGCGGCAAAATATATTGCCGTGACCACACAGGAGATCATTCGTGATTGTGCGGTGTACCGTGTTCCTGCTGTGACGATCATTGAGATTATGGGACGTGACGCGGGCTGGCTGACCGCCGCTTCCGCCATCGGACGTGTAGTCAACGGCATGGAGCCCGATCTCGTCTATTTGCCCGAGCGCGTATTTGATATGCAACAATTTTTTGCTGATGTTCGCGCTGCGCTTGCCAAGCACCCCAACGTGGTGGTTGCGGTCTCCGAGGGGATTCGTTTTGCCGACGGACATTATGTGGGCGAGGGAACACAGACAGGTGCCAAGGATGCGTTCGGACATGCTTATCTTGCGGGGACGGGAAAGGCACTGGAGCTGGCTGTCAAAGCCGAGATCGGATGTAAGGTGCGCTCGATCGAGCTTAATCTGCCGCAACGCTGTGCCTCGCATTTGGCGTCCGCTACCGACATTTTGGAATCAATTGCGGTAGGGCGAGCCGCCATTCAAGCCGCAAGCGAGGGCGTAACAAGACAGATGATGACCATTCAGCGCATTTCGGATGTTCCTTATATGAACGAAATATGGCATAGTGATGTCAGTGAAATTGCAAACAAAATCCGCTACGTGGACGATGCCTTTATCAACGAGGCGGGCAATCACGTCACCGACGCTTGCTGTCGGTATCTGTTGCCGTTGATCCAAGGCGAGGCATCTTGTAAATACGAAAACGGACTGCCGAAGCATTTGGTATTTTAATTTTTTTCTATATAAATTTTTTGAAGTTTTTTAGTGGGGACATGGAAAAAGCCCTATAAGAAAGGTGAATGATGAAGATTGCGGTGATTACGGGTGCGTCCTCCGGTATGGGACGTGAGTTTGTTTTACAGCTTTGTCTTGAAAAACAGTTTGACGAGGTATGGGTGATTGCACGCCGTATCGACCGATTGGAGAGCTTGCGGGACGAGGTGAATACCAAAGTGCGTCCAATCTCTTTGGACTTGACAAAAGAGGAAAGTATTAAGGAGTACCAAGCGCTTTTGGAACAGGAAAAGCCCGTGGTTGAGGTGCTTGTCAATGCCAGCGGTGTCGGTCGTTTCGGTACGTTTGCGGAGATGGAGCTTGAAACGCTGTACCGCATGATCGACCTCAACACCAAGGCATACGTCGGCATGACTTACGCCACGCTTCCATATCTGCAAAGTGGCAGTGAGGTCTACCAGTTGGATTCGCTTTCTTCCTTCCAGCCTGTTCCTTATATCTGCGTTTACGGTGCAACCAAAGCCTTTGTTTTGAGCTTTAGCCGTGCTTTGAATGTCGAGCTGAAAAAACGCGGGATCCGCATGATGGCGGTTTGCCCCGGTTGGGTAAAGACCGAGTTTTTCGATCATGCTGTCACAGATGACACTATTACCTATTACAACAAATTTTACACACCCAACCAGGTTATTGCCCGCGCGTTGCGTGACATGAAAAAGGGAAAAGATGTTTCCATCTGTGGTTTTTCCGTGCGCGCGCAAGTTTTTTTGACCAAGCTGTTGCCGCACAAGCTGATTATGAAAATTTGGTGTAAACAACAGAAAAAATAATACCGTTGAGATACGCAAGCTTCTTTGACGAGGCATGCGTATCTTTTTGGTTCTAAAATCGTGTCTTTCATCGTACAATTTAACAATTTCAATAAGGAGGCGATGGAATGAAACGTATCATGATAGTGATGGGGACCCGACCGGAGGCGATTAAGCTTTGCCCGTTGGTGCGGGAGCTGAAAGCGCGTGGGGATCAAGAAATATTGGTTTGCTCTACGGGACAGCACCGCGCCATGCTGGACAGTGCCATGGAGGCGTTTTCGGTCAGGCCCGATTTTGATATGGATGTAATGCAAACCGGACAAAGCACCTCGGAGGTCACGGCAAAGGTCCTCAAGCGGACCGACGAGCTGCTTGTTGCGGAAAAGCCCGATATGGTCTTGGTGCAAGGAGACACGACCACGGCGTTTGCATCGGGCTTGGCGGCGTTTCACAGGCAGATTTCCGTCGGACACATTGAGGCGGGATTGCGTACCTATCAAATGCATGCTCCGTTTCCCGAGGAGTTTCACCGACAGGCAATCTCGTTGTTTGCCGACTATCATTTTTCTCCCACCGTAACCGCAAAACGCAACTTGCTCCGCGAGGGTAAGCATGAATCACAAATTTTTGTTACGGGGAACACGGTGGTCGACGCTTTGCGTATCACGCTGTCGGAAAAGCGCCCGTCTCTGCCGTGGCAGTTCGACGATGGACAGCGTATTCTGCTCTTTACCGCGCATCGCAGGGAGAGTTGGGGAGAACCGATCCGCGGAATGCTCCGCGCGTTGCGCCGCATTGTGGAAGAACATCCCGATGTTTTGGCTGTCTTTCCGGTCCATCACAATCCGCATGTGCGAGCCGCCGCAAAAGAGATCCTCGGCGGTGTTCCCCGAGTGCGGATGATCGAACCACCCGAGATCGTGACTTTCCATCATCTGCTTGCACATGCGCACCTAATCTTGACCGACAGCGGCGGTATTCAAGAAGAGGCAGTGGCATTGGGAATCCCCACGCTGGTGATGCGATATTCCTCTGAGCGTACCGAGGGAATGCGCGCGGGCGTACTCAAGCTGGCGGGGAGCGGCGAGGAGGGCATTGTTGCGCTTGCCAACCGTTTGCTGGAGGAAAACTCCGAAGAGTACCTTGCTATGAAAAAGCCCTCCGCCGTGTATGGCAAAGGGAGGGCAAGTGCGATGATCGCGGATATTCTCGAAAAGGTCGTTTGAAAATAAAAGTTGCATAATTTGTCATATTTGTTTGCAACTTTTTACTTTTTTATCATTTTTTTGAACTTTCTTGCATTTTTCTGCTTTTTGTGGTACAATAAAGGGGAAGTTTTTTTGCGGTGAGATCAAGCACGCAAGAAAGGAGCCCTGTTTTGAACCTAATGCATTTGAAATATGCGGTGGAGGTAGCAAAAACCAAGTCCATCAGCAAGGCGGCGGAAAACCTGTATATGGGACAGCCCAATTTGAGCCGCGCAATCAAGGAGTTGGAGGATTCCTTGGGGATCATTATTTTCTCCAGAACGACCAAAGGGATTAGTCTTACTCCGGATGGAGAGGAGTTTTTGCAGTATGCCAAGCGTATCTTGGCTCAAGTCGACGAGGTAGAGGAGCTTTACCGCAATGGCAAAACGCACAAGCAAAAGCTTTCGGTTTGTGTGCCGCGTTCCAGCTACATCTCGGCGGCGCTTGCCGAATTTGCAAAGAGTATTTCTCTGACTTCACCGGCAGAGATCATGTATAAGGAGACCAACTCCAGCCGAACCATTAACAACATTCTCAAAGAAGAATACAACCTCGGCATCGTGCGTTATCAGACTGCGTTTGACCGCTATTATCAAAATATGTTCGAGGAAAAGAACATGGAGCATGAAACGCTGACCGAGTTTTCCTATGTTCTGTTGGCTTCTGCCAATTCACCGCTTGCGGGCAAGCCGAATGTTGAGCTTGAGGAACTTGCCGATTATATCGAGATTACGCACGGCGATCCTTACGTTCCGTCCATGCCTTTGATCGATGTCAAAAAAGCAGAGCTTTCCGAGTTTGTCGATAAACGCATTTTTGTTTTTGAGCGTGGAAGTCAGTTTGAACTGTTGGAAAAATTGCCCTCTTCCTTTATGTGGGTGTCCCCCGTGCCTGAGGATATTCTCAAAAAATATCATCTCGTACCGCTCTCTTGCCGTGCAAACGAAAAAGTTTACAAGGATGTTCTCATTTACAAAAAGGGATACCGCCTCAGTGAACTTGACCGTCGCTTTATTGCCGAGGTCGCAAAAGCCGACACCGCTTTGCGCAGAAGTATGAAAGAACCGATCGTATAAACAACCTATCAAGCCTCCGTATGCTGCGGCATGCGGAGGTTTTCTGTTTTTTTAGGGAAAAACGGGAGGTGAGACACTTGTTTTTTGCATAAAAAAGTAAAAAAATACAATTTGAAAGTCACTTTTGATAAACTTTCTCTTTTTTTGTGAAAAAATTCACATTTTTTTGAAAAAGGTATAGATTTTTAAATATAAATATGTTATAATATAAGCGTCCGTATTTGAGAACGGGCTTTTTCGGCGCGCTTAGGGTACAAAACACTCGCAGCAACGTTTTGTTGCCGTAGGCACCGAACCCGTTCCGATGGTTCATTATTAAATTCAGGAGGTTTTTTGAATTATGAAAAAGAAATTGACTACGGTCGATTTTCACGGAACAAAAGAGCAAGAAGAAAAACTGCTTGCCGTAATTGAAAAACACGCCGGTGAGCAAGGAGCTATGATGCCCATTCTTCAAGAGGCGCAGGAAATTTACGGCTATCTTCCCTTGGAGGTGCAGAAGATCATTGCCGCAAAAACCGGTGTTTCCTTGGAGGAGATCTTTGGTATCGTGTCCTTCTACGCACAGTTCAAGCTCAATCCCGACGGTCAGTACGCCATCGCGGTATGTCTTGGAACCGCTTGCTATGTAAAGGGATCCGGTGATATTATCGACGCCATCTCGCAAAAGCTCAACGTTCCCATCGGCAGTACATCTCCCGACGGAAAGTATTCGATCGAGGCAACACGCTGCATCGGTGCCTGCGGTCTGGCTCCCGTTCTTACTGTGAACGGTGAGGTTTACGGAAGACTGACGGTTGACGACGTCGATTCCATTCTCGCAAAATACAAATAATTAAAATATCCGAAAGGGCGGGAACAGCCGATGAAAATCGCTACGATTAAAGAATTGCTTGACGCAGAGGTCGTCTGCGGAGAAGAATTGCTTGAGAAGGAAGTTTACTCCGCGTGCGGAAGTGACATGATGAGTGACGTGCTTGCTTACGTAAAGGATCAAGCTGTGTTGCTTACCGGTTTGGTCAATCCGCAGGTGGTTCGTACCGCGGTGATGATGGATATGGTCTGCATTGTGTTTGTCCGTTCCAAAGCTCCGACCGAGGAGATGATCGAACTGGCGCACGAAAGCGGATTGGTGCTGATGAAATCCCGCAAACGCATGTATGAGGCTTGCGGTAAACTGTATGCCGGCGGCTTACACGGAAACGGAGAACAGCCATGAATGAGGCTGTAAAACTCCATTTTGTTGTGGACGGGGATGATTTTACTTCTGCGGGACAGGCATCGGTGCAGGTCAAAAAAAGCCTGCGTCAGCTTGGCATCGCTCCCGAGATCATTCGCAAGGTTTCCATTGCAATGTATGAGGGCGAGATCAATATGGTAATCCACGCCGGAGGAGGAGAGGCGGAGGTGCTGATCTATGAGGATCGCATCGAGATCTGTCTTACCGACCGCGGTCCCGGGATTGCAAACATCGAGCTTGCCATGCAGGAGGGCTTTTCCACGGCTCCCGACAATATCCGTTCCCTTGGCTTTGGTGCCGGTATGGGTTTGCCGAATATGAAGCGTTACACGGATTCGATGCACATCGATTCCAAGCTCGGAGAGGGCACACGGATTTTGATGACGGTCAAGCTGTAAATCGGAGCTTGCTGTTTTCCGATCAAATTGAAAAAGAAAGGAGCCGTGTTCCGTATGAATACTTATGAACATTCCGTTTCGTTGGACCTTTCGCGATGTACGGGTTGTACAACCTGTATGAAGCATTGTCCCACCGAAGCGATCCGGATCCACGAGGGGCATGCCCAAATCGATCCGAACCGTTGTATTGATTGCGGTATTTGTATTCGGAATTGTCCGAACAAAGCGAAAAAAGCCAATTACAGCAAGCTGGACACTGTGATGAAGTATAAGTGGAAGATTGCGCTCCCCGCACCGACACTTTACGGTCAATTTGAAGAGCTTGAGGACATTGATTATGTTCTGCAAGGTCTTTACGACATCGGCTTTGACGATGTGGTGGAGGTTGCGCAAGCGGCGGAACTTGTTTCGGCTTACACTCGTCTGTATTTAAAGACAGAGGGAATCACAAAGCCCGTGATCAGTTCGGCATGTCCCGTGGTTCTGCGTTTGATCTCTTTGCGTTATCCGACTTTGCGTGAGCATATCATGCAGTTGTTGCCTCCGATGGAGATTGCCGCCAAAACGGCGCGTGAAAAAACCAAGAGGGAGCATCCCGAGCTTAGGGACGAGGATATTTGCGTTTGCTTTATCTCCCCGTGTCCTGCAAAGGTCAGTTACATCCGCAACGGCTTCGGGGAGTACCGAAGCGAGATCAACGAGGTCGTGTCGGTCAGCGATGTTTATTTCAGTCTGCTCAATGTCATGCGGCGCGGCAATGTGCCTGTCCCGCTTTCCAAATCCGGAATGATCGGGATCAGTTGGGCGACCTCGGGTGGCGAATCCTCCGCGATCTTCAACGATAAGTATCTGGCGGCGGATGGTATCGAAAACGTCATGCGCGTGTTGGAGCAATTGGAGAACGGTAATATTTCCAACTTGGAATTTATCGAGCTTAACGCCTGTCCGGGCGGTTGCGTCGGCGGTGTGATGGCGTTGGAAAATCCGTTTGTGGCAAAAGCAAGACTGCAAACACTTCGGCGGTATCTTCCCGTTTCTCAAACCTTTTTACGCGGGGAAGAGAATGATTATATTCCGGGAAAATATTTCTTTGATGAAATGCCTACTTACCGTCCGATCCAGCGGTTGAGTGAGAATTTCGGTGAGTCATTGCGTATGATGTCCGATATTCAAAAGCTGCGTGCCGAGCTGCCCGGTATCGATTGCGGTGCCTGCGGCGCTCCGAACTGCCGCGCTTTTGCGGAGGACGTTGTGTGCGGCTCCGCGCAAAGAGACGGCTGTGTAGTCGAAAGGATCCGCAAGGCCGAACAACAAAATTCCGAAAAGGAGCAGAAGGAAACATGACAGTCGGTGAAATGGCAAAGGCGCTGTCCCTTACCCCCGTTACGGTGGAGGATGAGACGCGCACCTTTTCCGGTGTGTATATCGGAGATCTGCTCAGTTGGGTGATGGGACGCGCCAAATGCGATAATATTTGGATCACCATCATGTCCAACATCAATATCATTGCGGTTGCAACGCTTGTCGATGTCGCTGTTGTCATTCTTGCCGAGGGAGTTGCCTTGGAGGAGAGTGTGCGGCAGACCGCGGAGCAAAAAGGTGTTAACATTTATACATCGGAAAAGACCGCATATCAGCTTGCCGCAGAACTGGCAGGCTTATCCAAATGAACCGCTATTATTACGATTTCCACATCCATTCCTGTCTGTCCCCTTGTGCCGACAATGATATGACCCCGAATAACATTGCGGGCATGGCGGCGCTTGCGGGATTGCAGATCGTTGCACTGACCGATCATAACTCCTGTCGGAATTGTCCCGCGTTCTTCAAGGCGGCAAAAAAGTACGGCATTATCCCCGTGGCGGGGATGGAGTTGACGACGGCAGAGGATATTCATGTGGTGTGTCTGTTTGAGCGCTTGGAGGATGCCTTGCGTTTTAACGATGAGGTGGACGGGCTGCGGATCCGCTTCAAAAACCGTGTGGATATTTTCGGAGATCAGCTCCTTGTTGATGAAAATGACGAGGTCATCGGAACCGAGGAGGACCTGCTTTCCAACGCAACAACGATCCCAATCGACGGTGTCCCGTCGTTGGTGGAAAAATACAACGGAATCTGTTTTCCCGCTCACGTGGACCGTGAGGGGAACGGTATCATCGCAACGTTGGGTACGTTCCCGGATACTCCAAGGTTTTTGGTTGCAGAGTTTCACTTTGCCGAAAAGATCGAGGAGTACAGGCAATGCTATCCGCGGCTTCGGGAGGTACTGGTGACGGTTGGCTCGGACGCGCATTATCTTTGGGATATCCGCGACAAGCAACATTACTTTGAACTGGATGACGAGCCTTACAGCGGTGATTTCGTTCGGGGACAGTTATTCCGATTGTTGGGAGGGAGATCGAATTGAAAGAATTATCACTGAATGTTTTGGACATCGCCAAAAATTCCGTCAAAGCGGGCGCGTCTCTGATCGAGATCCGCTTGGAGGAAACGGATGAAACACTGACCATGACCATCACCGACAACGGTTGCGGCATGACGGCAGAGATTTTGCGCGGTGTGATCGATCCCTTTTATACCACGCGAAAAACGCGTAAGGTGGGGATGGGGATCCCGCTGCTTAAAATGGCGGCGGAACAAACAGGTGGACAGGTCAATATCACTTCTCGCCACGAATCCGAGCATCCGGATACGCACGGTACCGAGGTGGTTGCGGTCTTTCACAAAACACACATTGATTTTACCCCCTTGGGGGACATCATTTCCACGGTGACAACCTTAATACAGGGAAGTCCGGAAATTGATTTTGAATTTCTTCACGTTTCAGATCAATTTCGTGTGGCGCTTTATACACGGCAGCTGCGCGAAATTCTCGGTGAAGAAATCCCGCTGAACAGTCCCGAGATCATACAGTGGATCGCTCAGTATTTGAGAGAACAATATGAAACTTTTTCTCATTAAATAAAGTAAGGAAAGGAACTGAAAACTATGAAATCTTTGGCAGAACTTGCGGCGATCAGAGAAAAAATGAAAGATAAGATCGTTCTCCGCGAAGGCGGCGAGAATACCCGCATCGTTGTCGGTATGGCAACCTGCGGTATCGCGGCAGGCGCACGTCCCGTCCTCAACGCTTTTGTGGAAGGTGTTGACCGCGAGGATCTCAATGGCAAGGTCGTTGTATCTCAAACCGGCTGTATCGGTCTTTGCCAGTACGAGCCGATCGTTGAGATTTGCGAGCCCGGCAAGGAAAAGGTCACCTATGTAAAGATGACCGTTGAAAAGGCAGAAAAGGTGCTGAAAGAGCACATCAAAGGCGGCAAGATCGTGGAAGAGTACACGATCACCAGTGCCCAGAAAGCATAATTTGGAGGTATCGGATTTATGATTCGCTCACATGTATTGGTTTGCGGCGGTACGGGATGTACATCTTCCGGAAGCCCGAAAATTCAAGCCGCTTTTCAGTCGGAAATTGAAAAGCTGGGCTTGGCTGAAGAAGTAAAGGTTGTTCAAACCGGTTGCTTCGGTCTTTGCGCCCTCGGTCCGGTCGTTATCGTTTATCCCGACGGAACGTTCTACAGCAACGTGACTGTTGATGATGTTGCGGAGATCGCAAGCGAGCATTTGCTCAAGGGCCGTATCGTGGAAAGATTGGTTTACAACGATACCGGCGCCGCTGAGGCAAAGGAGGGTGCCGAGGAGGCACACGCATCTCTGAACGACACCACGTTCTACAAGGCACAGCATCGTTTGGCTCTTCGTAACTGCGGTGTGATCAACCCCGAGAATATCGAAGAGTACATTGCAATGGACGGTTACGCCGCATTGGGTAAGGTGCTGACCGAAATGACGCCCGATGATGTCATCCAAACAATTTTGGATTCCGGCTTGCGCGGACGCGGCGGTGCGGGATTCCCGACCGGTATGAAGTGGAAGTTTGCTTCGGGCAACCGCGGCAATGTTCAAAAGTATGTTTGCTGTAACGCCGACGAGGGTGACCCCGGTGCATTTATGGACCGTTCGATCCTCGAGGGTGACCCCCACGCGCTGATCGAGGCTATGGCAATTGCCGGCTATGCGATCGGTGCAAATCAAGGTTATGTTTATGTCCGTGCAGAGTACCCGATTGCTGTTAACCGTTTGCAGATTGCAATCGATCAAGCGAAAGAGTATGGTTTGCTTGGTAAAGATATTTTCGGCAGTGGCTTTGATTTCGATCTCGGTATCCGTCTTGGTGCCGGTGCATTTGTTTGCGGTGAGGAGACCGCGCTCATGACCTCTATCGAGGGTAAGCGTGGCGAGCCACGTCCGCGTCCTCCGTTCCCGGCTGTCAAGGGCTTGTTCGAGAGACCTACCGTACTGAACAACGTTGAGACCTATGCCAATATTCCTCAAATTATCCTGCACGGTGCAGACTGGTTTGCTTCCATGGGTACCGAAAAGTCCAAGGGAACCAAGGTATTCGCACTTGGCGGTAAGATCAAGAATACGGGACTTGTTGAGGTTCCTATGGGAACCACGCTCCGTCAGATCATCGAAGAGATCGGCGGCGGTATCCCCAACGGCAAGAAATTTAAGGCGGCACAAACCGGTGGTCCTTCCGGCGGTTGTATTCCCGCACACCTCATCGACACGCCTATCGACTACGACAACCTGCTCGAAATCGGCTCCATGATGGGTTCGGGCGGTCTGATCGTTATGGATGAGGATAACTGTATGGTTGACATCGCACGCTTCTTCCTCGACTTTACGGTCGATGAGTCCTGCGGTAAATGTACTCCTTGCCGTGTCGGTACCAAGAGATTGCTTGAGATCCTCGATAAAATCATTTCCGGTAACGGCGAGTTGGAGGACCTCGACAGACTCGAGGAGCTTTCCAACTACATCAAGTCCGCATCTCTGTGCGGTTTGGGACAGACGGCTCCGAACCCCGTTCTTTCCACGCTCCGTTACTTCAGAGACGAGTATGTTGCACACATTGTGGACAAGAAGTGTCCCGCAGGTGTATGTAAGAAGCTTGTCCGCTTCAGCATTGACGCCGACAAGTGTATCGGTTGCGGTATGTGCGCAAAGCAATGTCCCGCTTCCGCCATCGCAAGAACCGACTATGTGGCTCCCGGTCACAAGCTCGCTTCCTTTGCCATCGACTCCAAGAAGTGCGTAAAGTGCGGTGCTTGTCTGCCCACCTGTAAGTTCAAAGCGATTTCTAAACAATAAGAAAGGAGAATTGTGGACAATGGATATGATTAATGTAAAAATTAACGGCGCGGACTATTCCGTCGCCAAGGGTTCCACGGTTCTGGAAGCCGCAAAAGCAGCGCATATCGATATTCCTACGCTCTGCTACTTGAAAGATATCAACGAGATCGGCGCTTGCCGTCTCTGCCTTGTTGAGGTTGCCGAAATGCGCGGACCCGCGCTTGGTCCTTGGCGTATGGTAACTGCTTGTGTATATCCCTGTACCGAGGGTATGCAGATCAAGACCAACACTCCCAAAATTGCCGCATCGCGTAAGATGAACCTGGAGCTGTTGCTTTCCAACCACAACCAGGATTGTCTCTCTTGCGTGCGTTCCACCAACTGTGAGTTGCAAACGCTTTGCCGTGAGTACGGCGTGACCTCCTCTAAGTACACCGGTGAGGTCAACAAATACGAGATCGACGACAAGACCCCGATCATTCGTGATAACAGCAAGTGCGTTCTTTGCCGCCGTTGCGTAGCAACCTGTGCAAAGGTACAGGAGATCGGCGTCATCGGTGCAAACAACCGTGGCTTTGATACCTACATTGGTTCCGCGTTTGGTGAAGCTCTCGAAAACACCTCCTGCATCAACTGCGGACAGTGTATCGTTGCATGTCCCGTTGGTGCGCTCTATGAGAGAGACGATACCGATGAGGTATTTGCCGCACTCTCCGATCCCACCAAACACACCGTGATTTGTACCGCACCCTCCGTGCGCGCACAGATCGGCGAATGCTTTGGTTACGAGCCCGGTACCGACTGCGAGGGCAAGATGGTTGCCGCTCTCAAGGCGCTCGGCTTTGAAGGCGTTTATGATATGAACTTGACCGCCGACCTCACCATTGTAGAAGAGGCGAATGAGCTGTTGGGAAGAATCAACAATGGCGGCGCTCTGCCGATGATTACCTCCTGCTCGCCCGGTTGGATCAAATACTGCGAGCACTACTTCCCGGAATACACCGAGAACCTTTCCACCTGCAAGTCTCCTCAGCAAATGTTTGGTGCTGTGGTCAAGACCTACTATGCGGAGAAGATGGGCTGGGATCCCAAGGACATCGTTATGGTATCCGCAATTCCTTGTACCGCAAAGAAGTTTGAGGTAGGTCGTCCCGATCAGTCTGCGGCAGGTGTTCCCGATGTGGATTATGCCATCACCACCCGTGAGGTTGGCAGAATGATCAAGAAGGCGGGCATCAACTTCCGTGCGCTTAACGACGCGAAGTTTGACGATCCCTTTGCGATCGGTTCCGGTGCCGGCGCTATCTTCGGTGCAACCGGAGGTGTTATGGAGGCCGCGCTCCGTTACGCGGCAGAGGTCATTCTCGGCAAGAAGCTGGAAAAGGTCGACTTTACCGAGGTTCGCGGTGTTGAGGGCATCAAGACCGCATCCTATAAGCTTGGCGATTTGACTGTCAATGTTGCCGTTGCATCCAGCACCGGTATGGCAAAGAAGCTGTTGAATAAGGTCAAGGCAGGCGAGCTTGATGTTCAGTTCATCGAGATCATGGGATGCCCCGGCGGTTGTGTCAACGGCGGTGGTCAGCCGATTCAGCCCGCATCTGTTCGTATGAACATGGATCTGCGCGCTGTTCGTGCGGCTGTGCTGTACAACGACGATGCGAACGAAACCGTGCGCAAGTCTCAAGACAACCTCGCTGTCCAAAAGCTGTATGACGAGTATTTCGGTACTCCCAACAGCCATAAGGCTCACGAGATCCTGCACACCTCTTACATTAAGAGAGGACTTTATTGATAAGATATTCGGGGGAGAATCTTCTTGAAAGAAGGTTCTCCCCCGAACCCCCTTTTCAAGAACCTTTAAACAAACCGCCTCCAAAAGAAGATTTACACGATCTTCTTTTGGAGGCGGTGCGCTTCACGCAAGCTTGGAAAAGGGAATACTTATTTTTCGATGACTACCAAAACGGATTCATTGTCCTCGGCACAGCTTAATTTTGCTTGTATAACCTTCCATCCCTTTGGTAAATACTCCTCATTTAACTTTTGGGTGATTCCTTTTTTGGTCAATTTTCCGTTGTTGTAAATACTGTGAGGATAGCCGATAAATATCTTTTGCTGGGTTCTGCTTGCTCCGAGTAACAAATAATCGACCGTGCACTCAAAAATATCGGCAAGGGCAGGGAGCAGGGAAATATCGGGGTATCCTCCGCCCACCTCCCATTTGCTCACGGTTTTATCGCTGACGGTAAGTTTTTCTGCAAGCTGTACTTGTGTCAGCTTTTTTGCATTCCTCAATTCGGCAATTCGTGTGCCTACACTTTTCTCGTTCATTTTTTGCTCCTTTGCTTGTTTTGTAATTTTATTATACAATAATCATACGGGATTGTCAACCTATTCATAGCAGAGTTGTTTTCAAAAGGATAGCCTTTTTATCTATAAAATGTAGAATTTTATATAATAAATCTATAAACAAAAGAACTGTTACGGTGTCTACACAAAATCAGATGCCGTAACAGTTTTTTATTTGCGGTTATTTTCCGCATTTCTTTTTGAGGGCGTTTGCAAATTCTTCGACGTAAGCGTCATCCTTTTTGGGGAGGCGAACTTTTTGACTGTTGCCGTAAGAAATTACGACAAAGCAGGTTCTGACGCGGTGCTGCTTCTTTTCTCCGGTTCCTACCATAAAAACATTTCGCTCTACCGAGATATCGGTAATTTCATCAAAGCGGACATCAACGGTTTCGGTTTGTTTTTCTTCGGAGATGAGAGAAAAGGTACTTCTTTTGATATAAAATGCGTCCGAAAGCACGGTTAGTTTGATGCAGGTATATTCGGAGGAAATTACCGAGGCATCTTTTTTCTTTTTAAATAGCAGACCGTCGCGCATTTCAAAGCACTCAAAGGTCATTTCCTCGGGATTTTTTGGCGTGCGTTTGCGGAGCGAAGTGTTTTCCTCCAATTCCTTAAAGTTGATCTTTTCCGTTTCTTGTTTGATACGGTCATTGATATCACTTTCCGAGCCTCTGCCGATATTGCCGTAGAGGAACACACCAATTCCTCCGACGATCAAAACGATTGCCGAAATGTAGGAAAAGTAAGAGTAACCCAGCCACATAAACAGGACGCCGACCGCCATCATTCCAATGCCGAGGACTCCCGTACTTTCCCATTTTTTAAAGTAATTCACTGCTTTTTTAAAGTTTTCCATATAGATCATCTCCTTTGGTGATGGAATAAATTTGTTTTTCAATTATATAGTCACAAAAAACGCCAAAAGGTTGGGTAAAAATTGAAAAAAGTTTGGAAAAAAACAAATTTATTCAAAAAAATCTTTGATTTCCACGCGTAACGCCCGCGCCAGATCATCGAGGATCAACAAATCGGGGCAGGAGAGTCCGCGTTCCCATTTAGAAACCGCCTGTACCGTTACACAACAGCACGCGGCGATCTCACGTTGCGTCAAATGCGAGACGCTTCGCAGATAGGCAAGTCTTTGTCCGAATTTTTCAATGCTTAACAATTCCTTTTTCTCCTTGTTTTATTTTTTGAAAAAGGGGTGCACCTATGAAACAAATAATAGATGCACCCGAAAAACACGGAGATTTTACTTGCCGTCAAGCGGCATTGACCCGATCAGAGGACGGGAACCACCCTCGAGGCAAGGTTAAAATATCCGATCTCGTTTTTCATCGTCATTCAAACCGCCTCCTTTCATAAAATATTTATCATCCACCCTCGGTTGTACTTCCCAAGGACTTCCGACAAGCCCATTATACCATATTTTTCCGTCTTTGTCAATCAACTTATGGTTTAATACTATTTTTTTCGTTTGTCAATGTGAAAAAATTAGGATTAACAAAACCGAAACATTTTTTAATCATTTTTAAAACAACGCAGGTGTAAAATATAGCCACAATCAAACAAAAGAAAAAATACGGAATTGAAAAGGAGGGAACACTCATGGTAGAAAATCAAAAATTTTCATATAATTATTCGGCAACTGCAAACCGTGAGGTTGAGGAGATCAGAAAAAGATATCTTCCCAAGAAAGTAGATAAAATGGAGGAGCTCAAACATCTCGACCACCGCGTACAGTCTGCGGGAATGACGGAGTCCTTAAGCGTTGGAATTATCGGTTGTTTGATATTCGGTATTGGGATGTGTGCGGGACTGAATGTGATTGGCGGCGGTATGGTTCTCGCGGTAGTGCTTGGTATTATCGGTGTCGTATTAATGTTGCCCGCATATCCGATCTACCGTCTGCTTTCCAAGCGTGCAAGAGAAAAATACACCGCAAGGATCTTAAAGCTTGCCGATGAAATTTCGGGCGAGAAAAAATGATTTTAACAAAACCGAAACAAAATCCCAAGAAATCACAAACAAAAGTCAATTATAATAATTACACCATAACAGAAAGAGGTATTTTACAATGAATAAGAACGATCAAGATTTTCTTGTACAAAAGATCCGCACGCAATATACGGAAAAAGCACACACACAGCTCGATGAGCTCAAGGAGCTTGATGCAAAGGTAAAGCGTCCCGCAAACATTTTTGCTTACATTTTTGGCACAATCGGCGCGCTTGTGCTTGGCACGGGCATGTGCCTTGCCATGAAGATCATCGGCGACGCGATGATCCCGGGTGTCATTATCGGTTGCGTCGGCATTGCAATGGTCAGCTTGACTTACTCTGTTCACAAAGCAATTTTGAACTCCCGCAGAAAGAATTATGCTGATCGGATCATGAGCCTAAGCGAACAGATCATGGGTAACCGCTGATCGTGAAAAGCAAAGTCAGCAAAGAATTCTACGGTTTGATCAGAGACATCGTCAAATCGGAAGAATTTGTTAAAATGAAGGGATACAAGCATCATATCAAGGGCAGTGTATATGATCACTCCCTTAAAGTTGCGTATTTGTGTTACAGGCATCATAAGCGCTTTGGGACTGGCGTTGATTTGCGGGAGTTTGTAAGAGGGGCGTTGCTTCATGATTACTACCTATATGATTGGCACGACAAGGATCCCGCACATAAATTTCACGGGTTCACGCACCCAAAGCATGCGCTTGAAAACGCAGTAAAAAAATATCCGGACCTCACTCCCGCACAACGGGATATGATCCGTAGTCATATGTTTCCGTTGACGCCTATTCCGCCTAAAACCCGTTGCGGTTGGTTGGTCTGCTTTTACGATAAGGTAGCAGCCATCGGGGATTATTGCGGAAAAAATAAATGGAAACACAGTTCCGTTCCATACCGTCCGGTACTCTCACGGTCGTCACTGACATCATTTTTAAATAAAAAATTATAAACAAGGAGAAAAAACAATGGGAAACTTTTTCAAAAACGCATTTCAAGACATGAAGGAAAACGCAAAGGCACAGCATGAGGTTGACAAGGCAAATTTGGCGGCTGTAAAGGCTGAGTCCAAAGCACAGTGGGAGGAAGCAAAAATGTCTCCCAAGGCTCGTCAAGAGCTGATGCAAAAGGAGCGCGATGAGCAGATTGCAGCCGCCAAGGAAAGAACAGCCGCGGCACAGGAACGCATCGACAACGCCAAAAAACAAAAGTAAACATAACCAAAAGCGAGGCGACAAAAAGGTTGCCGTCTCGCTTTTTCGGTATTTTTTGAGGGGTTTTATGAAGAAAAAAATCAGCTATCGGGTAAATGACAAAACGGTGGAAAGGGAATACAATTACATTCCCGTCCGCTATATCATTGCGATGTTAATTACAGTGATCGAAATTTTGGCGATTATTGGGATCGTGGTGGCACTTTGCTATTTCGTTCCATACTTTTATATTGCCGCGTGGATCACCGAGATTGCCTGTGTGATTAGGATCATTTCCTTGGACGATAATCCCGATTACAAGGTTCCTTGGCTTCTGTTTGTGATGATTATCCCCATTGGCGGCTTTATGCTTTATTTTTTATTCTATTCGAGGACTTTGAAAAAAAAGTATATCCGTCGATTAGACGAGCTGAAAAACATGGCATATCATCACGATGATACTGCTCTGTTTCAAAAATTGCACGCTGAGAACGCGGTGGCACACGGACAAGCTAAAATGCTTTGTAATATCTCCGAGGCGCATCTGTTTACCAATACACGGCAGAAGTATTTTTCGATTGGTGAGGAGATGTACAAAAGTATGCTTGCCGATCTTAGGACCGCCGAAAAGTTTATCTTTATGGAGTATTTCATCATTGAGGAAGGCAGATTTTGGAACTCGATTTTAGAGCTGTTGAAAGAAAAAGCCGAACAGGGTGTGGAGATCCGCGTGGTGTATGACGATATCGGCTGTATGTCAACACTCCCCGGTAATTATGCAAAAATCCTCGGCAAATACGGCATTCGGGCAACGCAGTTCTCACGCTTGCGCGGTAACGCCGACAGTGAATTTAACAACCGCAGTCACCGTAAAATTCTTGTCATTGACGGAAAAGTCGGCTACACGGGCGGCATCAACATCGCCGACGAATATATCAATGAAATCGAACGCTTTGGACATTGGAAAGATACCGGTCTGCGTCTTGAGGGGGAAGCGGTGCTTGAGTTGACACGGCTGTTTTTGAGCGATTATGGGATCAATGTGAAAAAACTTCCCAAGAAACAAACCGATTATTTCCCCGCATACAAAGTGCAAGGTGAGGGTGGCTACGTGATCCCGTTCGGTGACGGACCGCGTCCGATCTATCAGCGCCGTGTCGGAAAAAGTGTGATACAAAATCTTTTGGCAAGTGCCACACGCTATGTTTACATGACCACACCGTACCTTATCATTGACAACGATCTTTGCCAAAGCATCGAGAATGCAGCCATGCGCGGGGTGGAGGTCAAGATCATTGTTCCGCATATTCCCGACAAAAAGCTGGTTTTTGAGCTCACACAAAGCTTTTACCAACGCTTGATGAACGCAGGTGTCGAGATCTATGAATATGAACCCGGGTTTATCCATGCAAAAAGCTATCTTGCCGATGACGAATACGCGATGATCGGAACCATCAACCTCGATTACCGCAGCCTTGTCCACCATTTTGAAAACGGCGTTTGGCTCTACCGTTGCGATGCAACAAAGGCGCTGAAAGCCGATATTGAGGATACACTTCAAAAGAGCATTAAAATCACTCCCGAAATGTGCAAGGTCAAGCCTTTACGCGCACTTATCCGCGCCGTGGCTCGTATTTTTGCACCGCTGATGTGATCCGAAAAGTTTTTGCCGTGTTACAGGTACTTGCCCGTAACACGGTTTTCTTATGTGTTTTTTATCTGGTGATATGTAAATTTTATATTTTTCTTGCATTTTGGAAAAAAATGTGATATACTATTTTCAATCAAAGCAAATCGGACTTTAACCGATGAAAGGACAAGAAATGAAGGATTTATCAAGAAATCTGACGATGCTCTGTGATTTTTACGAGCTGACCATGAGTAACGGCTATTTTGAATGCGGTATGAAGGATAAGATCGTTTACTTTGACGTGTTTTACCGTGACAATCCCGACAACGGCGGATTTGCTGTGGTCGCGGGGCTCGAGCAGATCGTGGAGTATATCAATCAATTGCATTTTGATGCCGACGATATTGCATATTTGCGCTCCAAAAACTGCTTTTCGGAAGATTTTTTGGAATTTTTAAAGGACTTTAAATTCCAAGGCGATATTTGGGCGGTACCCGAAGGCACGGTCGTGTTTCCCGGGGAGCCCTTGATGATCGTGCGCGGTCGTGCCATCGAGGCGCAGTTTATTGAGACATACGTGCTCTTAATGATCAATCATCAATCACTGATCGCCACCAAAGCTGCCCGCCTGACACGTGCCGCAAAGGGGAGACTCATCAGTGAGTTCGGTTCCCGTCGTGCACAGGGAGCCGATGCGGCAATGCTCGGCGCGCGCGCGGCTTATATCGGAGGCTGCAACGCAACGGCTTGTACCATTTCCGATCTTGCGTTCGGTGTTCCCGCCACGGGAACCATGGCGCACTCCTGGGTACAGATGTTTGATACCGAATACGAGGCGTTCAAGACCTATTGTGAGATCTATCCCGAAAACGCGACGCTTTTGGTCGACACCTACAATGTCATTGAATCGGGAATTCCGAATGCCATCAAGGTATTTAATGAGGTGTTGGCACCCAAGGGAATCCGTAAATGCGGGATTCGTATTGACTCGGGCGATATCACCTATCTGACCAAAAAAGTACGCAAAATGCTGGATGATGCGGGTTGGACCGAGTGCAAGATCGTGATATCCAACTCCTTGGATGAGTATCTCATCCGCGAACTGATCCGTCAAGGTGCCGAGGTCGATGCGTTCGGTGTAGGTGAACGTTTGATCACCGCGAAGAGCGATCCTGTGTTTGGCGGCGTTTACAAGCTTTGCGCCGTGGAAAAAGAGGACGGAACCATCCAACCCAAGATCAAAATCAGTGAAAACGTCGGTAAGATCACCACACCGCATTTCAAAAAGGTTTACCGTTTGCGCGGACGCGATACGGGAAAAGCCGAGGCAGATCTGATTTGTGTATGGGATGAGAGCGTGGATGACACGAAGCCGTTGGAAATTTTTGATCCTCAGCATACTTGGAAGCGCAAGACACTTGAGAACTTTACCGCCACCGAACTGCTGGTTCCCGTGTTCAAAAACGGGGAACAGGTATACGAGCTCCCGTCTCTCTCCGATATCCGCCGGCATTGTGCCGATGAAATTGCAGGAATGTGGGACGAGGTGCGCCGTTTCAGCAACCCGCACAACTATTATGTCGACCTCTCGCAAAAGCTGTGGGACATCAAGCACGATATGCTCAAAGCCCGCGGCGCTTACCGTGAGTGAACGAATATGATTTTTGAAAAGAGATTTCCTTTGGGAGTCTCTTTTTTCATGCCATTTCCGAAAAAAAGCTGAAAAAGTTTTGATTTTTTTTAGAAAAAACTATTGGATTTTTTTATTGATTATGATATAATATTAAATAAGTATTCGGTTTTTTGTTTTTTTGCCGATCAGTAACCTTCGGAGGCGCCTTCTATGAGCTTTTTTCTGAAAATATGGGATCAGATCTGCGCGTTTACTCTTGAATATATCGTTCAACCGATTTTGGGTATGGGTATCAAGGATGTGATTGACATTTTGATACTTGCTGTTGTGCTGTATCAGCTATACCGTTTTTTCAGAGATCGGCGAGCAGGACGTGTGTTGATCGGGCTCGGTGCCGTTGTGGTCGTCAGTTTGTTGGTTTCGTTATTCGAGCTTTCTGCACTCTCCTATATTGTGCGCCTGTTTGCGGCATCGGCGTTTTTCTGTGTAATCGTTATTTTTCAGCCCGAGATCCGCGATGCCTTGGAGCGCCTTGGAAATTTGACCGTATTGAATCCGCGTTCCAATTCGTTGCCGCGCAAAAAAATGAATTTGGCAAAATCCGTGGCGGATGAAACGGTGGATGCGGTCATGGTTATGTCACAAAACAAAACCGGCGCGTTGATTGTTTTTGAGGGAATGACAAAGCTCGGAGACTATATTCATACCGGTAAACCCGTTGATGCGCGTGTAACCTCCAAGTTGTTGCAAAATATTTTCTTTGCTCCCGCGCCGTTGCACGACGGAGCCTTGATCATTCGTGATATGCGTATTTATGCGGCAAGCTGTGTTCTGCCTTCCTCTACCAGAAAAAGCGTAGACTTCGGTTCCTTGGGAACTCGCCACCGTGCAGCGGTCGGAGTGACCGAGGTGAGCGATGCTTTGGTTGTTGTGGTTTCGGAGCAGACGGGAACCGTTTCGGTGGCACAGGATGGGAAACTGTTGCGCAATGTGGACGGCAAAACACTTTGCGATATTTTGATGACCTATATGGCGGGCAGTGTTTATTTGAGGCACAAACGCGCCAATATGCGTAAGGAATACCTTGAAATGATGGAGAACATCGCACGGGTCGATCCGCCTGTAGCTCCAAAGGATAAGAGCGAGGCGGTAGAGAAAGAGTTTGAAAAAATGGTTGGAAATGTGACCGAGACGGAAACCGATGCCACGCTGGATGAGAGCAATGCCGCTCCCGCCAATGCGCCGTCGGAGTCCAAAAAATCGGATGAACCGACCGACCAAGAAATTTAATTTGATACGGTATCTCTGCCATGGGCGGGGATGCTCCGTTTGGAAAGGAGTAGTGTCACACTTATGAAAAAGAATGCGGTTGCCAGAATGACAGCACCCAAGGAGACTGCGGGTACGCGCTTTCGCAAGCTGAATATTTTACCGAGGTTTTTGTGTCTTTTGCTGGCACTGGTCGTTTGGCTTGCCGTGGTGAATATCAAAGACAAGCAGACAAGCGATGACAAGAACGGTGTGACTGCTTCGGAACAATCGGAATGACAGAAGTAAAAAATACCAAGCTTTTGATTGGCGGTATTCATGTTTCGGTGAATGCCGACGAAGCGGAAATTTTGAAAAAAGCGAAAGACAAAATGAAGCGGGCGGGATTTTCGACCTCCACGCTTCATTTTCGGCTTTTTAAAAAGTCGGTGGACGCACGCCGACGCGATGATATTCGGTTTGCTTGTACTGTCTTGGCAGAGGGAATGTTATCTCCCAAGGTATGCACGGAGAGCCGTTTAAAGTCGGCAGAGGCAAAGCTTTTTTATGAGGAGCCCTTGCGTCCGATCTTCGGCAAAGCACCTCTTTGCCACAGACCCTTGGTGGTGGGCATGGGCCCTGCGGGGTTGTTTGCCGCGTTGCTCTTGGCTCGCAACGGATATGCACCGATTTTGATCGATCGAGGCGCATCGGTTACCGAACGAGTCCGCGATGTTGAGAATTTCAAAAAAAGCGGTGTTTTGAATACCGAAAGCAATATTCAGTTCGGTGCCGGAGGGGCGGGAACCTTTTCGGACGGGAAGCTGATCACACGCATCAATGACGCGCGTTGTGGTTTTGTTTTACAAACGTTATGTGAGTTTGGTGCCCCGGAGGATATCTTGGTCAAATCCAAGCCGCATGTCGGTACCGATCTGCTTCGAGGCATCGTTTCGTCGATGCTGGATGAAATTGCGCATTTGGGTGGGGAAACCTATTATCATTGCCGCATGGACGATTTTAAGGAGTTGCCCGATGGAACCATCAAGGTACAAACCAATCTTGGCGCGTTCGTTTGCGGGGCGTTGATTCTGGCTCCCGGGCATAGCTCGCGAGACACTTATTTGCGTTTGCTTGAAAAAAATCTTGCAATCGAAGCCAAACCGATTTCGGTGGGCGTTCGTGTAGAGCATTTACAAAAAGACATCGACACGGCGTTATACGGAAATTTTGCGGGACACCCGAACTTGGGACCTGCCGAGTACGCGCTATCCGATACGCGCACGGGGCGGGGCGTCTACACCTTTTGCATGTGTCCCGGGGGCGAGGTGGTCGCGGCGGCATCCGAGGAAGGACGGTTGGTTGTCAACGGTATGAGCGATCATGCCCGCAGCGGACCCAACGCCAATGCCGCGGTTGCGGTGTCGGTGGGCTGTGAGGATATCGAGCCCGTCAACGGCAGTGCGGCGCTCGGTGCAATCGAGTTCCAAAGGAGGATTGAGCGTGCCGCCTATCTTGCGGGGGGCGGTGAATATGTGGCGCCCGTGATGACCATGGGGGATTTCTTGCGCGGAAAGCGCGGCAGTGAGCCTACCCGTGTTCAGCCCTCCTACCGCAACGGCAGGGTCAAGCTTGCCGATTTTGAAGCGGTGTTTCCGCGTTTTGTAACCGAGTCATTGCGTTACGGCTTTGGCTCTTTCGGCAAAAAGGTAAAGGGCTATGATGCTCCCGATGCGGTTTTGACTGCGGCAGAGACCAGAACCTCGGCGCCCTTGCGTATTTTGCGTGATCCGGGTACGTTTACCGCAATCGGACATCCGCAGATCTATCCGTGTGGTGAAGGTGCGGGCTACGCGGGCGGTATTACAAGTGCCGCTGTGGACGGCGTTCGCGTGGCGCTTGCTTTGATGGAACGCTATGCGCCGCTTTCCAAAGAATAAACCGAGAGGAATGCTATGAAAACCGAAGCTGTTGTAATTTCAACCGACGGTCGTTTTGCCGTTGTGGAGACCGAACGCACCTCCGCTTGCGAGGGGTGTCATAAATCCGAGGACGGCAAGGGCTGTTCTGTCTGTTCGCTGATGGGCGGAGACCGTAAACTTTCGGCACGTGCCAAAAACGCGGTGGGGGCTCAAGCGGGAGACCGTGTGATGATTGAAAGCCAAACGGGACGCATGCTGTATTATGCTGTGTTGGTGTTCCTCCTTCCCGTGGTGATTTCACTCTTGTGCTATGCGGGCGCGTCGCTCTTGACTGCCCAAATGGCTTGGAAACTCATGGGTGCCGCTATGGGCTTTTGCTTGACCTTTGCGGGGCTGTTCCTTTATTCACGCGCTGTTCAGAAAAAACGTTGCGATATCGAAATTATCGAAATTATCGAAATTACGAAAAGATCACAAAAATAACTGAGAAAAAAGAACTGCAGAGCCGGGCAGTATGAAGGAGGAAGAATGACGGAACAAAAAAAGAAACAAAAAAAATGGTCATTGCAATACCGCCCGGGAAATGCGGAGGTCGATGCGGCGATCGCCGATTTGGCGGCAGAGACCGATCTCTCCAAAATCATGGCGCAGTTGCTTTATGTGCGCGGTTATCACACGGCAAAAGAGGTTCGGGCGTTTTTCAATCAAGAGACCGCGTGCTTGCATGATCCATATCTGATGCGGGATATCGCTCCCGCAGTGGAGCGTATTTCATTGGCGCTGGAGCGTGGAGAGAAGATTGCAATTTATGGAGACTATGATGTTGACGGCGTTACCTCGGTCAGTCTTTTATATCTTTATTTGACGGAACACGGCGGAGATGTGGGATACTATATTCCCAGCCGTATGCGTGAGGGATACGGACTTTCCAAGCCCGCAATCGACCGACTGAAGGCGTGCGGCGTTGACCTCATGATCACCGTCGACACGGGGGTCACCGCGATCGAGGAGACCGCGTATGCCAAAAGCCTTGGAATCGACACGGTGATTACCGATCACCATGAGTGCCGTCCCGAGTTGCCCGATGCCTGTGCCGTGGTCAATCCGCACCGCGCGGATGACGCCTATCCCTTTAAAGAGCTTGCGGGTGTCGGCGTGGTTTTTAAACTGATCTGTGCGTTTGAGATGGCGGAATGCCGTAAAGCGGGGCTTTCCGAAATGGAGGGGGTCGAACGGGTTTGCCGCGAGTACGCCGACTTGGTTGCCATCGGTACGATTGCCGACGTGATGCCTGTGACCGACGAAAACCGTTTGATCATCACCTTGGGGCTTCATCTGTTGGAGCATACCGACCGTCCCGGTCTGCGGGCGTTGATCGAAGCGGCATCGGGGTCCAAGCAATCCAATGGGAGCAAGTACGTCAAAAAAAGAAAAATCAATTCCGGTTTTATCGGCTTTACCGTGGCTCCCCGTATGAATGCTGCGGGGCGCGTCAGCGAAGCCTCCATTGCCGTGGAGCTGTTGCTTGCCGAAAACGAAAAAGACGCCGAACGGCTTGCCGAACAGCTTTGTGAGTTGAATGTCACACGGCAAACCGAGGAAAACCGAATTGCCGAACAAGCTTATAAAAAAATCGAACAGACTTTAAATCCCGATGACCGTGTCATTGTGATTGACGATGACAGCTGGCAACAGGGGATCATCGGCATCGTATCCTCTCGTATTACCGAGCGGTACGGTCTGCCGTCGATCTTGATTTCTTTTGACGGTTCCGCTCAAGGAACACCCATGCAAAATGATGTTGGAAAAGGATCGGGCAGGAGTATCAAAGGGATGAACCTTGTTGAGGCACTGATGGACAGTGAAGAGCTGTTGGTTCGCTTTGGCGGGCATGAATTGGCGGCGGGCTTGAGCATTTTGCGTTGTAACATCGACGCGTTTCGACGCAAGATCAACCGATATGCCGCTCGGCATCTGTCGGACGATATGCTTTGTGTCAGTATCGATGCCGATTGTGAGGTCAGTATCCACGATCTTTCCATGTCCTTGGCACAGGAGATCGCGGCGATGGAGCCGTTCGGTATCTCCAATCCCGTTCCCAATTTTGTGTTGCGGGACGCGCGTGTATTGCGCGTGATTCCAATGGGGAACGGAAAGCACAGTAAACTGATCGTCGAAAAGGACGGCGTGGAAATGACCGCAGTTTGGTTCGGCGTAACTCCCGCGCAAATGGATTTTGAGCTTGGCGATACGGTTGATATGCTGTTTCAACTCAACATCAATGAGTATCAAAATATTACCTCTTTGCAAATGCTTGTGCAGGATATGCGAATTTCCGAGACCTACGAACGCGATTACAACGCGCAAATCTCACGCTATGAGGAGATTCGCGGCGGTGCCGAATATACCGAGAATGAGGCGGTTCTGCCGTGCAGAGACGATTTGGCAGTCGTTTATACCGCGTTGCGGCGGGAGTTCCGCGCGGGGCATACCGTGTTTCCGATGAAAAGGCTTTTGTCTATGCTCCGAAACGGCGGTGCGGGACACATCAATTACATCAAGCTGAAATTTATGATCCGTATTATGCAGGAGCTGCAGATCTGCGACATTACAGAGCCTGTACCGGATACTTATTTATTTGAATTTCAATATCAAACCACAAAAACCAATATCGAAAAATCCTCTATTTTGCGAAAACTGAAAAGTCAGCAACGCAAATAAAAGGAAATGCCAAAAGACATCCGTCAAGGTCGGCGCTTTTGGCGGAAAGGCAAATCAAACACCATGAGCGATGCAACAGTACATACCGATATCAAACGCTTACTTGATATTCTCAAGGCGACCGGAAAGAAATACGATGTCGAAAAAATTACCCACGCTTTTGAATATGCGAAAGAATTGCATGAGGGACAATTCCGTGTCAGCGGAGAGGCTTATATTTCCCACCCGATCGCGGTGGCAGAGATCGTTGCGGGATTGGAACTCGATACCGATTCGATTTGTGCAGCTCTTTTGCACGACACGGTAGAGGATTGCTCCGAAAAGACCAATCTGCGTGAGGTGGAAAAAAAATTCGGTGCAAGTGTGGCATTGCTTGTGGACGGCTTGACCAAGATCGTCTCCTTGCAGGTTGAGGATAAGGAAGAAGCCCATATCGAAAATCTGCGCAAGATGCTGCTTGCCATGTCCAAGGATGTGCGTGTGATCTTTATCAAGCTTTGTGACCGTTTGCACAACATGCGCACGCTCGATGCAAAGCCCGACAACAAGCGCCGCTTGACCGCACTGGAAACGATGCAGGTCTACGCTCCCTTGGCACACCGTCTCGGTATGCAACGTATCAAGCAAGAGCTTGAAAATTTGGGACTTCAATATCTCGATCCCATCGGTTACAACGAGGTTCGTCAGCATATCGAGGAAAAATACGGTCAAAATCTTGGCTTTATCGAAAGCATCCGTTCCGCGGTCGATCAAAAAATGCGAGAAAACAATATTCATTTCACGCTTGAGGGACGTATCAAATCGGTTTATTCGATTTACAAAAAAATGTATAATCAAAATAAATCCTTTGATCAGATCTACGATTTTTACGCACTTCGTATCATTGTGGATACCGAGCTGGAATGTTATACCGCGCTTGGTTTAATCCACGAGATGTTCAATTCGATCCCCGGACGCTTTAAAGACTATATCTCTACGCCAAAGCCGAATATGTACCGTTCCTTGCATACCACGGTCATCGGACGCGACGGTATCCCGTTTGAGGTACAGATCCGTACATGGGAAATGCATCACGTGGCGGAATACGGTATTGCCGCACACTGGAAATACAAGTCGGGGGCTTCCTCCAAGGCAGAGCTTGACCGCAAGCTGGAGTGGATCGCCCGTTTGATCGAAACCGAGGATGACCAACGCGACCCGGAGGAATTTATGAATGCCCTCAAAACCGATATTTTCCACGATGAGGTATTTGTGTTTACCCCCAAGGGGGATGTGATCGCTCTTCCGAATGGGGCAAATGTCATCGATTTCGCTTATGCGATCCACTCGGCAGTCGGTGATAAAATGATCGGCGGTAAGATCAACGGAATGATCGTGCCGATCGACCGTACCTTGGAAAATGGCGAGATTGTTGAGATATTGACTTCATCCTCTTCCAAGGGACCGAGCCGCGATTGGCTGAACATCGTCAAGACCAGTGCCGCGCGTTCCAAGATCCGTGCGTGGTTCAAAAAAGAGAAACGCACCGAAAACATCGTGGTGGGTAAGAGTGCCGTGGAAAGCGAGATTAAAAAGATCGTTAAGACTTGCACCGAGGCACAAAAGGATGCTGTGGTCGCGGCGCTGACCGAACGCCTGGGCTTTAACAGTGCCGATGATTTTTACAATGCCATCGGTTACGGCGGATTGATGATCTCCAAGGTGGTGCGGCGTTTGCAGGAGGAATGTGAACGCACGATCAAATCCGTGATTGCCGAAGCTCTGCCGGAAATGAAAGCAGAACCCGAAAAGATCGCAGTCAACAAGCCAAAAAATGTCCGCTCGGACAGCGGTATCATTGTGGACGGTGAAGCGGGATGTATGGTAAAATTTGCAAAATGCTGTAATCCTTTGCCGGGAGATTCCGTCATCGGATTTGTTACCAAGGGCTTTGGAATCTCCATTCATAAAATTGACTGCCCGAACGTGATCGAAGGACGTAATATTCCAGAAAACGCCGACCGCTGGAAGGAGGCTCATTGGGAAGAGGCAGAGGAGCGCGGAGACGGACGCGGTATTTACGAGGCGTTGTTGCAGCTTCATGTTGACAACCGCATCGGTATGCTTGCGGATATCACCACGGCACTTGCCGATATGCGTGTTTCGATTTTACAGGTCGGTGTTGTTAACAAGAGTGACGGAAATGCGATTGTAAATCTCAAAATCGGATGCAAGAACATTTCCCACTATGAGTCCATTGTGTCGCGTTTGCGCGGACTCAACGGCGTGGATAACATTCTGCGCGGATTTTCGTGAGAAAGAGAAAGGATTTTTACGCTGATGAAAGCAGTCATTCAACGTGTTTCCCACGCAGCGGTCGCGGTAGACGGAGAGACCGTCGGCGCTTGCCAAGCAGGTCTTATGATCCTTCTCGGCGTTGCCGAAGGCGATACCGAGCTTGACGCAGAGTTGCTTTGCCGTAAGATCGTCAATTTGCGTATTTTTTGCGACGAAGCGGGCAAAATGAACCGTTCTCTCAAGGATATTGATGGGGAAATGCTGGTCATTTCTCAGTTTACGCTCCTTGCAAATTACCGCCATGGGAACCGTCCCGATTTTTTGGAGTCCGCAAAGCCGGATGTGGCAGATCGGCTGTATGAGTATTTCAAGCAGCTGGCATCGGCAGAGGTTCGACGCGTGGAATCCGGTGTATTCGGCGCGCATATGAAGGTAGAGCTCCTCAATGACGGTCCCGTTACCATTGTCATGGACAGCGAAGTGCTGAAAAAGAAAAAGTAAGGATTTTTGATATGAAACTGATACTAAACGGAAATATCAACGTATACTATATTCAGACGCTCTGTATGATCTTCTTTCCCGGCGAAAAATTCGGCAGTGCGGAAGAGGATTGCGAAAACGCACCCACACTGTCTCTCACGCTTTCCGAACAGACGGAGGGCTTGACCGCCGCGGTACAGATCTCTGTCGGAGAAAAAACAGCGACCTCCGAAAAATTCTATCCTTTTTCCGAGCAATATAACCGAGACAAAACGGCAAAGCTTGTATGCGGTGCCGCGGTGATCGCCGCTTGCGGGGAATTGATGGGATACCGCCCGTCATGGGGAATGCTGACAGGAGTACGTCCCTCCAAGGTAGCGACCGAGCTCTTACAACAAGGATTGAGCAAGACCCGTGTGAAAAAGATCTTGACCTCCGAGTATTTTGTGATCCCCAAAAAGGCGGCTTTGGCGACCGATGTGGCGCTCAACGAGCAAAAGCTGATTGGAAACGGTGCACCGAAGGATTGCAGTGTTTATGTGGCAATTCCGTTTTGTCCCACACGTTGCTCTTACTGCTCCTTTGTTTCTTATACCTCTACCAAGCTGCTCTCACTCATCCCCGAGTATTTGGTACATTTGGCTGAGGATCTTGACAAGACCTTTTCAAAGATCAAGGAACTGGGGCTTCATGTCAAAACGCTTTATATCGGCGGCGGTACACCGACGATCCTAAGTGCCGATCAGCTGCGGTTCCTTTTGGGAAAGATCGCGTCCTTGACCGATGTATTTTCACTGGAAGAGTACACGCTGGAGTCGGGCAGACCGGACACCATTACCGCGGAGAAGTTTGCCGTTGCCAAGGAGTACGGTGTGACACGCATTTGTGTCAACCCGCAATCGCTTTGCGATGAGGTACTGCACGGCATTGGACGTGCGCATACGGCAGAAGATTTTTTGCGCGCGTTTGAGATTGCACGGGAATCGGGGATCCCCTATATCAACACCGATCTGATTGTGGGATTGCCCGGAGATAATTTTAAATCTTTCTCCCAAACCTTTGACAAAATTCTTTCCCTTCGTCCCGAGAATATTACCGTACATACCTTCTGTGTCAAAAAAGCGGCGGAAATTTTGCGGCAGGGAAGCAATGTTTACTCTCTGCGCGGAGGTGACGCCGGCAAATGTGTGGATTATACACAGCTCAAATCTCAGCAAGAGGGGTATTTGCCGTACTATATGTATCGGCAAAAGAACACGGTTGGAAATTTTGAGAATGTCGGATTCAGTTTGGAGGGAGCAGAGGGGCGTTATAATATTTACATGATGGAAGAAGTGCATTCCATTTTTGCCGTGGGTGCGGGAGCGGTCTCCAAAATGGTGGACTACCGTCCCGAAAACGGCGGAAAGCCCGTAATCGAGCGCCTGTTTTATCCCAAATATCCGTATGAATATTTGAAGGACAAAAGCACCGAAGAAAAGGTTGTGGCAATGGAGGATTTTTACCGTCGTCATCATTTGGTTTGAGCTTCCCCGCGACGACAATTGCTTTTCCATCGGAAAGGATTGGACTTGATGAATTGCTATTATCCCTGTATTCCCAATGATCCATTGGAGCTTCAAAAATTTGTGGAGCATACCGACAGGCTGTTTGAAGAAAAGGTGGACGAGGTGACCGAAAAGATCGCCGCCAAGCCCGAGTTAAAGCTGATCGGTCTTACCGGTCCCACCTGCTCGGGCAAGACAACTGCTGCCAAAAAATTGATGGCATCTCTGGAGGAGCACGGACACCGTGTCCATGTGGTTTCGATTGATGACTTTTATTATGATAAAGATCTGTTGCAAAAAAGAGCCGATGATGACCCCGATATTGAGATCGATTATGACTCGGAGGATACCATAGATATTGCACTGTTGGCTGAAAAAACAGCGTCCTTGCTTAAGGGCTTACCCACACAAATGCCGCGGTTCGATTTTTCGTCCGGCTGTCGGTGCGAGGGGATTTGGTTGGATCCCGAACCCGAGGACGTATTTTTGTTTGAAGGGATCCAGATCCTTTATCCCAAGGTCCATGCCATTTTGGATAATCCCGCTTATCACAGCATCTATATTTGCGCGTCCTCTGCCATTGAGCTTGACGGTGTACGTTTTGCGCCGAATGAGATTCGTTTGATGAGACGCTTGGTGCGGGATTTTCGTTACCGTGCATCCAGTCCCGATTTTACCTTTTATCTTTGGCAAAGTGTACGGTTGAACGAGGAAAAAAATATTTTTCCAAACGCGCATTACTGCCACGATTTTATTGATTCGACCATGCCTTACGAGATCGGTATGCTAAAGCCGTATTTGGAGGAAACGCTTTCTTTGTTGCCAAAGGACAGTTCGTTTTCTTCACAGGCAAAGGAATTGCTTTCCAAGGTGGCATCTGTTTTTACGGTGCCGTCGGAATATATGACCAAAAACTCACTTTATAAGGAATTTATTTAATGAAAACGATACTCAAAAATGCGACGCTGTTGCCCGAATACGGCTATGGCTCAGCTCCGGTCTCGGTGATGATCGAGGATCGGAAAATTGTTGAAATAGCCGAGAAAACGACGCTATCGTCGGATGCGGAAATTATTGATTGCCATGGGAACCTATTGATCCCCGCGTTCTACAACGCACATTGTCATGCCGCTATGACGCTCTTCCGCGGATACGGCGAGGACCTGCCGTTGCAACGCTGGTTGGATGAAAAGATCCTGCCCGCGGAGGAAAAGTTGACCTATCACAGTGTGCGGGTGGCAACCGAGCTGGCGATTGCCGAAATGCTGCGCAACGGTGTGGCTTCGTTTTCCGATATGTATATGTTTGAGGATGCTGTGGCGGACGCCGTGCTCGCGACGGGTATTAAAGCCAATCTTTCGCGTAGCTTTGTGTCGTTCGATCCCGAGGCGGATATTCGCAAAGATTTTCGTTTTGCCGAGTTCCGTTCTCTTGCGGAAAATTATCACAATGCCGACGGAGGGCGTATTGTTGTCGATCTTTCTTTGCATGCGGAATACACCAATACTCCCTATGCCTGTAAAACGGTAGGGGAATACGCGCTTGCAAACGGCTATGGAATCCAAATTCATTTGTCGGAGACCGAAAAGGAACACAATGACTGTATCCGCCGCCACGGCAAAACACCGACCGCATTCTTCCGTGAGCTCGGCGTTTTGGAGGTGCCCGTTACCGCCGCACACTGTGTTTGGGTGACCGATGAGGACATTGCGACGCTTGCCGAAAAAAAGGTCAGTGTCGCGCACAATCCCGTCAGCAATCTTAAGCTTGGCAGCGGTGTGATGCCGTTGCGCAAAATGCTGGACGCCGGCGTCAATGTTGCTCTCGGTACCGACGGTGTGGCTTCCAACAACCGTTTGGATGTTTTGCGCGAGATGCAGACTGCGGCGATCCTACATAAGGGTGTGACGCGTGATCCCGCCGTTACGATTGCCGCGCAAATGTTGCCGCTTGCGACCTGCAACGGTGCCGTGGCGCAGGGGAGAACCGATTGCGGACGTGTCGAGGTGGGATACCGTGCCGACTTGGTGCTGATGGATCGCCATTCCATCCATAACATGCCTTCATATGACGATTACGCAATGCTTTCTTACAGCGCAGACCGATCGGATGTTTTGATGACAATGGTCGATGGACGCATACTTTACCGAAACGGTGAGTATACTTCTATTGATGAGGAACGGTTGCGCTGCGAGGCACAAGAGGTGTTTGCTCATTACTTTGATTAAACGGACGGTGATGGGCGTATGGTGGAAAAAGTTCAAAACAATACAAAAAAGACCTTTATGTCGGGGGTGTTGCTGCTCTCGCTTTCCACCGTGCTTGTTAAGATCATCGGCTTGGTTTATAAGATTCCCATGCTCTCGTATCTCGGCTCCGAGGGCATGGGCTATTTCAATTCCGCTTATGAAATTTACGCGTTGTTTTGTGTGATCTCCACGGCGGGATTGCCCGTGGCACTGTCGGTGCTGATCTCGGGTGCGCTTGCAAAAGGCGACGGGGGACAGGTAAGGCGCATTTACCGTACTTCGCTTTCGGTATTTTTGTTGATCGGTGTTTTGGGGACAGCGGTCATGGTGCTTTTTGCACGCCGATTTTGCGGGCTGATGAAAAGCGACAATGCTTATTACTGTATTTTATCGATCGCACCCACCGTCTTTTTTATTTGCCTTTCCTCGGCATTGCGCGGCTATTTTCAAGGCTATCAAAAAATGCTTCCGACAGCGATCTCTCAAATTTTGGAGTCGGCGGGAAAGCTGATATTCGGATTGCTGTTTGCACGTATGGCGCTCGCACGCGGGTATGAAACGCCTGTGGTTGCCGCTTTCGCGGGGATTGGGCTGACTTTGGGAACGGCGGTGTCTGTCGGATATCTGTTGGTCGAAAAAGCGAGATTTCGCCCGCGTGAGGAGTGTGACACGGATCGGCTTTCCAAACACTCTTTTTCCGAAAAACGCCGAGAAATTCGCAAGGATCTTTCCCGGCTTGCCATCCCCATGACGCTTGGTGCCTCTTTGGTCAGCATTACAAAATTGATTGATATGACCATGATCCTGCGCCGCTTGCAAGCCATCGGATACACGGAGATCGCGGCAAACGAAGCATACGGAAGTTATACGACCTTGGCGCTGTCGGTGTTCGGACTCTTGCCCGCGCTGGTCAACGCAGTGGCGCTTCCGCTTGTTCCCATGCTTTCCGCCGCCATTGCCTCTGGAGACAGGGAGCAACAGGCACAGATCATCAAAAGCTCTTATCGAATGACCTCTATGTTTGCCGTTCCCGCCGCGCTCGGTATCTCGGCGTATGCGCGTCCGATCTTGCTGTTGCTTTTCGGCAGAGAACCGGAAGCGGTGGCACTTGCCGCACCGCTCCTGTCTTATCTCGGACTCTCGGTGTTTCTTTCCTGTATGATCACGGCAACCAACTCGGTCTTGCATGCTTATCAGGTTGTCAACCGTCCCATTCTTTCGATGCTTGGGGGGGCTTTGATCAAAATCCTCACCGCTTATTTTTTGATCGGAAATCCCAACATCGCACTTGCGGGGGCACCCATCAGTTCCTTTTTCTGTAATGCTACGGTGGTCATGCTCAACCTTTGGTTTGCGTCAAGGCTTTGTCCCATATCCGATCTGAAATCAATTTTTGTAAAACCGCTTGCAACCTCAACCGTGTCGATTGGAGTCTCATATCTGTTCTATCTGATGCTTGCCTCGCACCTTGGGGAAAGTACTGTTTTGACACTGGTATCTCTGCTTTTGGCAGTGACGCTCTATTTGCTTTTGTCCTGTCTGTTCGGCGTGTTCTGCGAGGAGGATATTCTTGCTTTGCCCATGGGAGAGAAAATCTATCGTATTTTGCAAAAAATGCGCTTATTACCGCACGACAGTTGTACCGTAAAAAACTGAAAATAATCAACGAAAGGATGTTTCACATGTCTGTCAAGGATGAAATTGCTGCTTTGATGAAAAAAGAATGCTATAATTTTGAGGATCTGATTGCCATTACGCGGATCTTACGCTCCGAGGAGGGCTGTCCGTGGGATCGCGAACAGGATCACCACAGTGTACGCTCGTCCTTGATTGAGGAGACCTATGAAGTTGTGGAGGCGGTAGATACCGAAAATCCGACACTTTTACGCGAGGAGCTGGGAGATCTCTTGTTTCAAGTGATGTTCCACGCGCAGATCGAGACCGAAGAAGCTCGTTTTGGCATTGGCGAGGTGGTGGATGACATCTGCAAAAAGATGATCCATCGCCATCCGCATGTGTTCGGAACCGTATCGGTCGAAAGCAGCGCCGAGGTGCTGAAAAATTGGGAAAGCATCAAAACAGAGGAAAAGCAACGCAATACCTTGGTCGATAAGCTGCGCGCCATCCCGCCGATGATGCCCGCGTTGATGCGCGCCTCCAAGGTTGGCAAGAAAGCAGGACAAGCAGAGGGATTGGGTGCCGAGGCGGTTCTTGATTGCCTGGAAGATCAAATCGGAGCAATGAGAGACGCACTTTCGCAACAAAAGCTTGACGCACAGACCGCCATCGGAGCCTTTTTGATGGGCGTTTGTGATCTTTCCCGTAAGCTTGATGTCGACGCAGAGCACGCACTTTCCGCACAAACCGACCGCTTGATTGACGGCGTTGCTCAAAAAAACACATAAAAAGTCGAATTTTATAAACTTTTTTGAAAATACATTCTAAAAACACTTGCTTATTTGGCAAGAATATGGTAAAATAATAAGGTATTCCAAAATTATTTTATCGGAGGATCATTCTGATGACAAAGACACAGTTGATTGAAAAAATTGCCAAGGAAAACGAAATGACCAAAAAGCAGGTAACCGAGGTTGTTGATGCATGGATCGCGGCGGTAGAGGATACTTTGGCTGCGGGCGACAGTGTACAGCTTGCCGGCTTTGGTGCTTTCACGGTCAAGGAGATTGCCGCTCACACCGGCAGAAATCCCCGTACCAACGAGGCAGTTGAAATTCCCGCGTCCCGTCGCGTTACCTTCTCCGCAAGCAAAACTCTGAAGGACAAGCTGAATGAGGCTTGATAAATTTTTAAAGGTTTCCCGTATTATCAAACGCCGAACGGTGGCGAACGACGCGTGTGACGCGGAGCACGTTGCTGTCAACGGGAAACGTGCCAAGGCATCCTATGATGTCAAGGAGGGCGATATCATCGAGATCACCTTTGGGCAAAAAACGCTCAAGGCTCGCGTTTTGAACGTCAAGGAATACACGTCCAAAGCCGAGGCTTCGAGTCTTTACGAGGTTATCGAATAATCATTGAATATTTTTGCCGTCGCTTGCATAAATTGTAGCAAATCGGATATCGGAGGTTACTGCAATGAGTACAGAGGCGGCAAAAATCAATTCAACTGCGCACAAGCTTACTTTGGAGGCAAGAGAAAAGCTGGAGGTGCATGGGGTTACCGATGTGGTCAGCTTTGATGAGCAAACTGTCGTGCTCAATACGGTGTGCGGCGGTCTTGCGGTGGACGGTGCTTCGTTGCATATCCATGTGTTAAATATCGAGCAAGGGGTCGTGACCATGGACGGGAGGATCGATTCCGTCAGCTATTATGAAACGGAGAACAGCGAGAAGAATGCCAAAGGCGGCTTTTTCGGAAAGCTGTTTCGATAAACGCCATGAGCATTTCGCAATCGGCGCTGGCGTGGTTATATTTGTATGCTCTGATCTTGGGGATGTGCTTGGGCGCGATTTATGATCTCTTACGCATTACCCGTGTTTTTCTGGGGGTACATTACAGCCGCCGTGCGGCAAAACGGTTACAGGAAATTCGTTTGCCGTTCCTCTCTCCGTATCGAAAAAAGAAAGAAAACCGAGCTTTGGGTATTGTGGTGTTTTTTGAGGATCTGTTTTTCTGTATCTTTGCCGGCATTGCAATGATCCTGCTCTTTTATATTCAAAACAACGGGAAAATCCGTTTCCCCGCATTCCTTTGTGCGGGCGCGGGCATTTTGCTTTACCGTGCGACGCTTGGCAGACTGGTCATGCTCTTTTCGGAGGTGATTGCATTTGTCATTGAAACTGCGGTTCGCTATACGGTATTTTTCTTGCTGTATCCCGTTCGTAAATTGGCAAAGTTTATTAAGACCAAAGTACAAATAGCGGTCAACTCTTCGGTACAGGCACGCCGAAAAAGCCTGCGCCGCCGCTTTACCGCAAGCGAGACAGGGCGCGGGAAACGCAATGCCTGCGGGTTGATTCCAACCGATATTCCAAAATCCAAGACGTTAAAAAGGGGGAAGCAAATTGTCACAGGAAAAGAAAAAACAGTTCAGCCTCACGCTGCTCATGCGCGTGCTTCTCGGCGTTCTGGTCGTGGTATCCATCGGAATATTTGCAAATAGCGTTATGCGCTACAATGCTTTGCTTGAGGAACAGCGTGAGTTGGAGGAAAAGCTTGCCGATTATCAAGAGATGAAAGAAGAATTGCAGGAGCTTTTAAATTCGGATTACGATTATGAGTATATCGTAAAGATCGCCAAGGAACAGTTGGGATTGTATTTTCCGGATGAAGAAATTTTCTATAACGACAGAAACGAGTGAAGGACAGGGAATTATGGCAGAAAAGAAAAAGGAAGCCACTAAAATCATTGCACAAAACAAAAAAGCATATCATGATTATTTTGTAGAGGAAAAATACGAGGCGGGCATTGCGCTGTTCGGTACGGAGGTCAAAAGTATTCGTGCCGGCGGCGTCAACCTCAAGGACTCCTATTGTTCTTTTGAAAAGGGTGAAATGTTTGCGGTGGGCATTCACATCAGCCCGTATGATCATGGAAATATTTTTAACCGCGAGCCTTTGCGAGACAAAAAGCTTTTAATGCACCGCAGAGAAATTATGAAGCTGCAGGGCTTGGTACAGCAAAAGGGCTACACTTTGGTGCCGCTTTCCCTGTATTTTTCGGGAAGCCATGTGAAAGTGGAGGTTGGACTTTGCCGCGGTAAAAAGCTATATGACAAACGTGATGCCGACGCGGCAAGACAGGCAAGCCGTGATATTGACAGACATATGAAGGATCGCTCCTATGAGGGCTGAATATAAAACATTTAAGAAGGTAAAAGACAATGGATACAACCAAAACATGCTATTTATTTTTTGATCTTGACGGTACGGTACTAAATCACAACTATGAGCTTACCAAAGAAAATTTGGATGCTATGTTAAAAGCCCGGTCTTTGGGGCACAAGCTGATTTTGAACACGGGGCGTTCCCGCGGCGGATATTTGCTAAAAAATGCCGACGCGGCTCGTGTAATCCCGTGGGACGGTACCTGCTTTAGCTCGGCAGATATTACTTTTGAAGGAAACTTGCTCTACGAAAACGCAGTTTCCAAATCCGATTTTGAGATTTGGTTGGAATACTGCATGGAGCACCGCTTGGATATGAGCTACTGCGGTCGGGAGGAACAGGTGCTTTGGGAATTCGGAAAATATTCCGAGCCGATGACGGAAGAACAAAAAAATGAATGGCGCAAAAAATCAAAAATTGCTTTTGAACAAAATATTTTGACCAACATTTCGATTATGGGAATCTTGGATGAGGAAACTCTTCCCGAAACCGGATTGAGTGTTTATCAATTGCCGACTTATGCCGATCTGTTTCCCGCCGGTTGTAACAAGGGGAGTGTCGTTCGTACTTTCTGCGATAAGCTGGGCGTGTCTTTGGAACAGTGTGTTGGTTTCGGAGACAGCAACAACGATGTAGATATGCTCATCATTTGTCCGACCGGTGTTTGCATGTTGAAATCTCCGCAAGCGCTCATTGATGTCGCAACATATCACGCAAAGACCGAAAACGGCGTTGCGGAGGGCTTGCATTACTTATTCGGCGTTTAAATTGTCGAAAAAATCCTGTTGACAAATACATCTTTTTGAGTTATAATATTGATAGATCACACCGCGCGGCTGTCCTTGTGCGGTCATGCGGTGTTTTCTATAAAAATTATGGGGGTGCAATGGTTTCGACGGGGATTCTGAGGTATGATAAGCGTGGCGAGCCGGGTAAACTCGTAAACTGCCCAACTTAAAAAATAAACGACAACAATACTGTTGCTATGGCTGCCTAAGTTTTACGTCGTTTGACGTAAAGCTTAGCAGTGCCGCGGTCTGCGGACCGCCCGTTCCTCCAAGGAGTACCACGACCTTGGACTGAACGTCATCTTAGTGGTGAACATGCATCGGTGTTTCGCCCTTGAACCGATCATGCAAAAAAGGGCTACTTTGCGAAATAGCGTGTCTGTTCGCGCTTTCAAAGAGGAATTTTAAATAACAGACTGCCCACGAAGAAGGTTGTATCAAGGGATTTTCGGACAGGAGTTCGATTCTCCTCATCTCCACCAAAGCGCCTGTTTTGCAACATTGTTACAAAACAGGCGCTTATAATTTGTTTGTTTTTGTTTGTTTTACACAAGCTTATACAATGATTTGCAATAAAAAATAAAATTCTATTCCTAAAAACATTCCTAAAAATCAAAGGCTTTTTTGTTCGATTGCGTTTAAGGCATTTAGGATCATGCTTTGGTCATCGGGCATCATATGTCCGTAGGTATTCAGCGTTTGCGTAACATTAGCATGACCGAGATATTTGCTCACCGCGACGATCTGAACGCCTTTGTGCAGGAGTAGAGAAGCGCAGGAATGACGGAAATCATGGATTCTGATTCTCTTTACTCCGGCACGCTCTGCCGCTTCGTCCGTCTTTCTTCGGATCGTGTTTTCATTTAATATCTGATCTCCGCCGAATACATGTTCTGTGGAGATCTTATTTTGGCTCTGCCAATCTTTGTATTCCAACATAATGTTTTTGTAGTATTGGGGAAGTGATAATGTCCTATTGCTGGTACTGTTTTTTGGTGATGTCGTTTTTTGTGTCTTATATGAAAAGCTCTTGTTAATTTTAATTTTGGAATTTTCAAAATCAAAATCGTTCCAAGTAAGCGCCAAGGCTTCGCCGAGGCGGCAACCGATAACGTATAAGGTCCAGTAAAAGGCAATATATTGAGGGTCTGAAACAACTTTGATAAACCTTTGAAACTCTTCGGGTGTCCATACTTGCATTTCTTTTTTCTGCTCGATGTTTCTCGGACGGTCTATTTTGGAGGAAATATTTTTGAGATCGAAATATTTATCTCCAAAAGCGAGAACGGAACAAAACTGTGTCAGCAATGTAGAACGGTAGTTGTGGCTGTAATCGGAAAGCGTATCGAGCCATTGATTGACCATAATAGGAGTAATATCCCCTATTTTTTTATCTTTGAAAAAGGGAAGAATACGAGTATTTAATCTGCTACTGATATCATAGTAAGTGGATTCTTTCACGCGTGTTTTCTTGTGCCGGAGAAAATCGGAGGCAAGTGCGGAAAAGAGAACACTGTCCTTTTCTTCTTCCTTGGCTTTTTCGATCTCAATCGGCTTATTCTTTTCCTCTTCCTTTTTCTTCTCCATGTATTCCTCAAAGGCTGATTGAGCGTCCTTTTTGGTCTTAAAGCCACCGGAGAAACGGAGCTGACGGGGAATGCCGTTTTCGTCTTTCCCGTAGTATCGGACGGACCAAAGCTTTGTTTTAGGATGTTTTTCGTAGCTTGCCATATTAGTATCTCACATATCCGACATTGGGGTTGAAGATATCAAAGAGGGTGTTGCCGAAGATTACCGCGGTCAAAACAATGGTGCAGACAAAAAGAGTTTTGATCCACTTGTTTTTCTCTTTAATGACATCGTTTCTGTGTCCTATCATTTCATGATAAGTGTTGATCAATCTTTCATCATAGGTAGGTTCCATTTTTATGACCATTCCTTTCTGGTACTTACTCTGCTTTTTTGTTTTGTCAATAGTTTTATTTAATTTTTTAGTTTATCCAATCCTTGGCAGTAAATTTCCCGAAACAGGGAAGTGTTGACCCCAAGGATTTTTTATATTATTTTACAACAAATATAGAAATATTTGTCTAAAACCATTGACAAATACAAAAATATGTGTTATAATATAATAGCAGGAGGGAAACCTAATGAAAAGTTATTCATCAAGGGAAGTAATAGCAATGCTAAAGGCAGATGGTTGGTATTTGGTAGCCACAGAGGGCAGCCACCATCAATACAAACACCCAACTAAAAAGGGGAAAGTAACGGTGAAGCATCCTTGCAAGGATATACCGCCCAAAACGCTGAAAAGCATTTCTATCCAATCGGGGTTACAATTTACATAACCCCGATCCCCCCTGTGTCTTAATGAAAGGAGTGTTGTTTATGAAAAGACCGAACAGATATGTATATCCTGCTGTATTGACGTATGAGGACGGCTATGAGATTGCCGTGACTTTTCCCGATCTTCCGGGGTGTGCCACAAGTGGAGAAACAGATGCAGAAGCGCTTGCAATGGGCAAGGAGGCTTTGGGGCTTCATTTATGGGGAATGGAGACGGACGGAGAGGAAATCCCCACACCATCAAAAATTAAGGACATAGAAACCGATGAAAACGAAGTTGTGACGTTGATAGAGGTTTATATGCCATCAATCCGTTTGGCACAGGAGAACCGTTCTGTAAACCGCACAGTGACATTACCTGCATGGTTGAATGCGCAAGCAATGGAGCGCGGTGTGAACTTTTCCCAAGTCCTGCAAGAAGCTTTGAAAAACGAGATCAACAGACCGAGAATGTAATATCAACAAGGCGGCTTCGGTCGCCTTGTTTTAGACCGCCGCAAGGGCGGTCTTTTTTAGTGTTGAAGAAGTTTTTTATATTCGCTTTCAATAATCAATTTATTTTCATCACTTATAACATCATAGTGTTTTTGGAATGTTTTATGCGATTTTTTATATTCAGAAATCTTTTCTTCTTCTGTTTTAAGACTTTTTGCGGTTTCGACCAAATATTGAATATGTCTAAAAATAAAGTTCTTTGTTTCACTTCCGAATTTAGAAATCGCTTTTGCATATGCCGCTGTTGGAGATTCGTCAAACGAGAAGAACTCTTCAATTTTGCAAATCATTTTATATGTATCGATAATAAGATTGGATTTTGAAAAAAAAGTCTCTATATCGGTGGTGCTCTCCATGATGGCTGTGCTTTCTTTTATGGTTCGCATTCCATTTGATACCCGATCCTGTGCCATTTGATACAATTGTTCTTCCGGTAAAATAAAGCTTTCGGTGCTATTTCCGATAAGAAGTTTTTGCAATTTTAAAAGCTCGGTAGGCGTTAGCTCATCTTTAGGAGTATCAACTTCATTCTTTGTAAACATACTTCCAAGAATAAACACAGCCGCAAAAATAAAGCTAAGAATAGACCATATTTTTAAATCGGAAAAATTTCCGACATTGGCAATTCCGATCAAACCGCCAAGAACATAAAATCCTCCAGCAACATAGCCCCCGATTTTTCCTTTTCGAGTACAAATTCCGACAATGCCGGCTATCAACATGCAGAATGCAAGATACAGTCCCGCGCTGCCGCTGAGCTCTCCATTATCCAAAAGTATATTGCCAAGTCCAACCGCACAGGATTGGAAAGCAATAAGTGCGAATAAAATGATGCTAATGATACCGATTATTAATTTTCCAATTTTCATAGTGTTGTCCTTATTATTTAAATTAATTCATTATGCATCTTACGGATCACATGTTTTGCAAGGGGAATAACCGTCATCTATGAGATTTTCGCGGTCATCTTCAACGACTTTTTTGTTTTTTGCCTTTATTCTTGATGCGTGATAGCAGGTTTCTTTATGAAAAACATGTGTATTGGTGTTTAAAATATAAGTTCTTTTTTCCTCTGATTTTTCTGTGTTTTCAAGTTGTTCCGATTGTTCTGTATCTTTTGAATTGGTTGTTTTGGTTTCATCTTCTGTATCCGTGGTTTCTTTTATCTTTTGCATCAAAATATATGTTGGTTCTGTTATCTCAACATGATATCCATTCAAAATTATAATTTCTTTTGATTCACCTTTTTGTAAAAGAAACACTGAACAATCTTTAGGTTCCTCCCAACCATTTACAAATTGAGTTTCATCACTATAAACATTAACTTGCGTTGGATATGTTCCAGTATTGGATACCAAGTATTTTCCGGATGGAACATAATATGCATAAAAGGTTTCTTCAAACTCTGTTCCTGCGTTATAAGTCAATAACCGTCCATAGTCACCCTTTTTTCCCGCCTCCAAGAAAAATTGAATTTCAAAATCATAATTTGATTGGGTTGGTTCGGTTTCTTCGCCTGTTTCTGTTTCGGAAATAATAGATTTTGTTTCTTCGTAATCACACCGAATACATTTCAATATAATTTTCGATTTTTGAAAATCTTCGATTTCTTCCAATGAATGTCCAAGAGGATCGGATGTTATATCTTTCTTATCCGAATTACATAAATCACAATAATACTCAATATATCCTTTTTCGGTACATGTTGCATCCACTTTTTTTGTAATAACCCAATTGTGGTCACACCAAGTGGCAGGGTCTGTTAAAATGCTGCAAATCAAAAACAAAAATGTTAGTATAAAAGATGTGAAAAGAACAATGATACATTTTTTCTTTCTCTTCTTGGTAATAAGAAGAAAAAATAGAACAAGCAAAGAAATCGAACTGACCGCAATACTGATCATGCCCAAAGTGTCAAAAATATCAGAGATATTCACAATTGATTTTACCTTTCCCGTTACCTTAAATAGGTATTTGTTAAAACTACTGTTTTTTCTTTTTTCGTTCGATTATAAAATCCACATAATCATTGAGCTGTTTTAATTGATCTTCGTCAAGTATGTCGATCAAGGCAAGCAGTTCTTTTTTGTTGTCCGGTGAGGGAGCCGGGCTGATAAAATAATGCGGACTTGATACATTCTTAATGATCTTTGTTACCAAACCGACAACGCGAATACGCAAAACGTCGCTTCCATCAAAGCGCATCGGTTGATACATTGGATTTGTGGAATGTAATTCTATCCAATTGGATCCGTAAAAAATATTCTTAACAAGTCCTTCTTCACCGTCTACTAATACTACTGCAAGTGCGCCATTGTCCACACTGTCTTGCTTATGGACTTGAATGAGATCCCCGTCCTCGATCTTTGGGTACATACTATCGCCGCGAACCTTTATGCAAATAGTTTCCTTTGCCTCTGCCTCAGACGAAAAGTAAAGCATTGTATAATCTGTAATATCATTAGACGCATATGCTCCAAAGCCCGCCGAGACCGATTCAAAAATAGGTATCTTATAGGTACTTTGCAAATCAAGTTCAATGTACTCTTTTCTTATTTCCTTGTTTTGCGGCTCTTGCGGTTTTCCTAATAGATAATCCACCGATACTCCGAAATAATTTGCTATCTTTTTTAGTGTAGTATCTCTTGGCTGTGCTCCGTTTTTCCATTTTGTCGCCATTGTCGCAGAAAAACCAAGAGAAGAGCAAACAGAAGTCGGTGATTCGTTTTTCTCTTCACATAGTGAAATAAAAATTTTCCAAAACATATTTTCTCCTTATCGAATTTACACTATTTACACCAATTGTTTTTGTGCAACCATACAAAAGTGTAAAAAGTTTAATTTTGCAATTGACAAAGTGTAAAAAGTGTAGTATAATATAGTCATCGGGTTAAATCATTAACCATTATACCACAAAAAAAGAAAATTGTCAAGATATGGAGGTGAGAGAGTGGAAACAGCTTTATATTTGAAAGCAAAAGAAAAAGGGTTATCACAAGCCGCGATTGCGCGAAAGCTTGGAATAACACCAAGATCACTTTGCAAAAAATTCAAGGGAAAGCAACCATTTTTATATCGCGAGGTTGTTGCGATATGTAGGGAGCTTGATATTCAAAATCCTTTAGATCACAAGTGGGAAGAAAAAGGCAAGTGAGACGCTGCAACATCTCGCTTGCCAGCCAACCGCTTAGCCTCTTTTGGATTTTTTGGAAGAGGATCGTTTGTTTGTGCATTGTGATAATGCACTTCCTGCTACACTTTTAGACTTGGAGCTGAATTTTCCACTTCTTAAAATTTTAGAAGCTGTGGTGGCTACTTTCTTACTTGTGGTCTTTGATGCCAAATATCTATCCTCCTTTCTTGGTTGATAGATATATTATACCATATATTGTGTTAAAAAACAACACTTGACACAAAATATGCGATGTTAAAATCACAATTTGTCAATATTTGAAAGGAGAATGAAATGACAGAGAATCAAAGAGAAGCATTTCGGAAAAATATCAAACATCTTTTGATCGATAAGAACATCACCCAAAGGGAGCTTGCAAACGCGGCAAACGTCACGGATCAGTTTTTATCAATGGTTATCAGCGGTGTCAAAAAGCCGCCATTTGATGTGGTGGTGGCAATTGCGAACAAGCTTGATGTCAAGGTTGACGATCTGATTAAATAAGAAAGGAGCGAACCTATGACCGCTTTAGACCGAGAGATCAGAGAGACGAGAGAAGCCGTCAAGACAGCAATCCGATACCCGGATATCATGGAACGGTACGGGGTTGGTATCGTCAAAGCGAGAAATATTATCCGAGATATCCGCAGGACCTGTGGAGGCGGACGTCTCGGCGCGGGGATGGTGTTACCATCCGAACTGGAATACTGGGAGACACACCCGAAAACCGATTACGTCAAAAGACTTTAAGAGGAGGCAACATGAAGATCATCAAATATTTTATCGGAGGTACACCGCGGTACTTGATCGGCGGTGTGTCGTACACCAAAGAACAGCTTGACGAGCTGAGAGACCGACTGGCAGGGCGCAGAGACCGCAGATACGGCATTTACAACGAATGGTTCAAGAAGAACAGAAAAGACGGCGGAAAGGCTTACAACCAAGGTTGTAAGGATGTGGAAAAAGAACCGCATATAGCTAAGCTCGTGGTAACGGTGAATGTCTGGTAACCATAATATCACCTACTATGTGACGGGCTTTCTTCGGCAACGTCCGAGGGACAAGCACCCGCCAAAGCTTGTGGAAGAACGCTTGAATGGTTTTGCCGTGAACAAGTATATTGGATATGATTACGGCTCCCATTTAAGTCTTTATCCGATGAAAGGCGGCAAGCTGATGCCGAGCGATGTACCATATGAACCCAAAAAGATCAGTATTTTTGATACAAGGAGAGCGTACTGAGATGATGACTGACACAAAAAAAGAAACCCCATCCACGCCGACCAAAGCACCGGATGAGGTTAAAATGAAAAGAGGAAAACCTTTTTCTCTTAAATCATACCATAAAAAAGAAGATTTGTCAACACCTTTGCCGAAAAAACATCATTCGGAATGGTTTGAGGACAAGCAGTGCGCCCGATGCGGAAAGCGCTTTATTCCGACCAAACCCGAATACGCATGGGGAGAATACTGCTCTTACAGTTGTTATCTTCACAGAAACAATAGTAAGAAGATATTACACGGTAAGCCTGTGGAACAACTGACAGACGGCGGTATCTTGATCGCAACGTTTCCAAGTGCGGTAGAGGCGGCAAAGTTTATCGGGATAAAGAAAGCAGACAACATCCGAAACTGCTGTAACGGAAAAACAAAGACCTCCGGCGGTTACGTATGGAGGTGGAAGGAGAAAGAACAATGATTGAAGATCATGCCATTTTATGCTTTATCGCGGTGATTGCACTCCCGTGTATCTTCGGTGGTATTTACGCGCTGATCTCAAGACCGAGCAGACACTACTACAGGAACCAACGCGGGGTTTGGTACAGAAAGAGGTATTAAAATATGTGCAGTATTTGTCATCATATTAAATGTCCGTCCGGATGTCCCAATGCGGACGAACCAAAACCACTTTGCCGATGTAACGAGTGCGGAAGAAAACTATTTGCATGGGATCATGCAACAAAACTGAAAGGATTTACATTTTGCGAGGACTGTGTATTTAACAATACTCATGACCTCGAAGAATAGGAGAAAAGGAAAAATGAATGAAATGATAGGACGCGGCAATATGAATGCCGCAAGTGCAACAGAGGAAACCAAAAAGATAGCAGAGGTGCAAGGAAAAATGATCCTTGCCATGAAGTTTCCGAGAAATGTCGATGCTTCGATGCAAATGATTGAATATGAGTGCCAAAATGAGGACCTTGCTGAAAAGGCGATCTATGAGTTTCCACGCGGTGATTCGGTTGTCAGAGGCGCCAGCATCCGTCTTGTGGAGTGTGTTGCGCGTCACTGGGGAAATATCGTTTCCGGCGTGGAAGAGCTTGCAGGCGACAAGGACGGCGCAACGGTGCGGGCATATTGTTGGGATTTGCAAACAAATTTTTCAGACGAAAAAATATTTGATGTCTCTTATATGAGAGTGACTAAAAAAGGCAGTTATCCCCTCACTGATCCCCGTGATCGATATGAAAAGATGGCGAATGAGGCGGCAAGACGCAAACGCGCTTGTATTCAAGCAATCATCCCCAAGTTTGTGATCGACAGGGCTATGGAGTTGTGCCAACAAACTCTTGATAATCAGATTAAAAAAGACGATATCAATGAAACAAAAGCAAAGATGCTTGCCGCTTTCCGATCCTTTGGAGATTGGATCACCGAATGGGAACTTTCCGAGGTTTGTGGGAAAGACTGGGAGCATCTCGGCAGTCGTGATATTGTTAAGCTGCGTAATCTTTATAACGCAATCAAGGATGGATTTATAAGACCGGAAGTAGCTTTTAATAAGGACATACCGGAAAAGCCCGCACAGGAAGAAACCAAGGCATTGGACAAGCTCAACGACATGATCGCAGGAGCGACATCTGAGACACAAAAGCATGAGGTTAACAATGAAGCTGACGAGGGATAATTATTATACGCCGGAAGCGGATGTTGAATATATGTCCTGCTCACAATATCAAAGTTTTTTGACATGTGAAGCCGCGACAATGGCGAAACTGCGCGGAAAATATGTTCCGTCAGATTCGGAAGCGTTAATTGTCGGAAATTACTTTCATACCGCAATGGAATCGGAAGAGGCTCATAAATCTTTCTGTGAAGAACATTTCGACGATATTTACAAAAGCAAGGTTGACAAAAAAACAGGCGAGATCATAATTACAGGGAAGTATGCGCCATATGCGGCAGCAGATTCCATGCTTGAGGTCTGTTTCAAGGATCCTTTAATCAAATCTTTGATTGATATGCCCGGTGAAAATGAAGTCATTATGACAGGAGAATTGTTTGGTTGTAAATGGCGTACGAGACTTGACAAGTACTGTAAAGATGCAAGAATTATTATAGATTGGAAAACATGCGCGGACATCAACAAAACCGAATATAACCCAATTTTGGGGGAGCGGGAATCATTTGTGGAAGCGCTGGGATATTTGATGCGCGCGGCTATCTATACAGAGATTGAAAAGCAATTTACCGGAAACGATACCGATCCGAATTTTATTATCGTTGCAGTATCCAAGCAGAATCCCCCGGATAAAGCAGCCTTGCTTCTGAATCATCGTCAACGATATGATTATGAGTTAGAACAAGTACAGAAGAACATGGCGCGAATCCTCAGTGTGAAAATGGGACGCGTAAAACCGAAACGCTGTGGGGGGTGTGAATATTGCCGTGCCACAAAGGTCCTTAAAAAGATTGTTCCTTATTACACCCTAAATCCGAAATTCAAAGAAGATCGAGAGGAGGAATACGATGAATCCTTTGATTTGGAAAACGCACAAGCACAAGGATGATTTTACTGAATGTCCTCACTGTCAAGCACCTTTGAACTGGATCTATGTAAGAGACGCATGGATCCCTTGTGATAAGGAACCAACGCTGTTCATACTTCACCCGTATGGAAAGCAAAAAATTGTCTATAAGAAAGAACTTTATGAAAACTGTCTGATCTATCGAAAAGGAGATAAGCGGTTCGATCGTGAGGTTCTGCAAGGGCAAACACCCCACTATTACACCTGTCCTGTATTAAAAGAACGACGGAAATTATATGCGGCGAGAATAGGAGAAAAATGGAATCATGTCAAGTCTGAATCTTAATAAAGTGATCCTCGCGGGCCACATCACGCACGATCCCGAACAGAAACAAACGCCAAGCGGAGTGATTACAACATCATTCAATATCGCGGTAAATCGCAGATATGAAAAGGACGGAAAGAGGGACGTTGATTTTCTCACTATTGTGGCATGGAGACAGACCGCAGAGTTTATTTGCCGATACTTCAAAAAAGGATCCGCAATCTGTGTGGTCGGTTCGATCCAAACGAGAAGTTGGCAAGATCAGCATGGGAACAAGAGATATGCCACGGAAATCGTCGCAGACGAGGCTTGTTTTGTAGACGGTAAAACAGGCATCCAAGGAGAGAACACCCAACAGAGCGAATCCTCGCAGTTCTCCGCACCTACATACACGCCGCCGACAGCACCGAAGTTTGAAGAACTCAAAACAGATGATGATCTGCCGTTCTGATAGGTAATCGTCATGGAAACGAGGATATATCCGCAAAAAGATGCCAAGGTGAACGATGCCGACCGATTGGCTTTGGCAAATCTGTTACTTAAATTTGGATTTACCGTCCGAATTGGGAAAGAGCGTAAAGATGGCAAAACAACCAACGTTTAATATGTCGCGTATTCAGCGGACAAGCAGTAAATACAGGAACCGCCGCGCATTCCGTAACGGTCAATGGTTTGATTCGGAGCACGAGGCTGACAGGTACTCTCAACTATTCATGTTGCAGAAATCCGGTCAGATATCCGAGCTTCAGACACAGGTTCCCTTTGAGTTGATCCCAACACAGAGGGAGCCCGACACCGTAGGAAAGCGCGGCGGGATCAAGCAAGGGAAATGCATTGAGAAATCCTGCGTGTATTACGCGGATTTCGTTTACAAGGACAAAGACGGCAATCAGATCGTCGAGGACGCCAAGGGAATGAAAACCGAGGCGTACAAAATCAAAAAGAAGCTCATGCTTTATCGGCATGGGATCAGAATTATAGAGGTATAAGGAGCGAAAATATGGCGAGGCCTCAAAAAGAAGGTGTCGACTATTTTCCGATAGATTGTCAATTCAACGACAAGGTTAAGTTAATACAAGCGGAGTTCGGTCTTATCGGTGTTGGTTGCCTCGTTCGCCTATGGCAGAAAATATACAACGAAAAGGGCTATTACACCGAATGGGACGACGACGTGGCGTTGGTGTTCGCGCAGGACTGCAAATCGAGTGCCAACGTTGTGAAGGAAGTGGTTTCCGCTTGTTTGAGAAGAGGTTTGTTTGACCGTCAAAAGTATGATCAGTATCAGATACTGACATCCGAAGGAATCCAAGAGCGGTACGCGGTAGCAACCGAACGAAGAACTTCGCAAAAAATTGTCGGTCGCTACCTCCTTATAGCTATGCCTAAAAATTGGGTTAATGTAGACAATAACCCGATAAATGCAGACAATAACTCGGAGAATGTCGACGATAATACGCAAAGTAAAGTAAATAAAAGTAAAGTAAATAATATTACTACAACAACAGATACATGTGTGCGTGAGGGCATGCCATACGACTTTGAAATCGTGGAATACATGGAACGCAAGGGCGTTCAGAATGCCGGGCGGGAGGCTTTTCTGTTTAAGAGAAAAAATGACGATTACGGTTGGACTTGCCTTCCCGATTGGAAAAAAGCCGTAGACCAATGGATTTTAAGGATAAGATGACATAAATAACCCGAAAGGGATAAACAGGAGGAACAAAAAATGTGTAAATTAAAGAGCGCGATCGCGCTGAAAGATAGAATTTTTATGCCCGATTATGACAGCCACTCGGATATGCTGAAAGAACTCGGTATTGAGGACGATTTCATCGGAGCATCTAAGAAGTTTGTCCGCGTGGAACTGTCACCCGCTGACGGTGATCCGTTCTCGGATATCGATACTTGGGCATTAAAAGTTGACCAAGACATTCGACCCGATTGGTTCTCGGAGGAAGAATACAAACCCAAAATTGTGGAAGCAGTTAAGGCATGGGCAAAAAATCATATCTTTGTCGGTATTGACGGCTTGAAGTTGAACACGGGAACGAACTACTACATCAAGGATTGCAAGAATGTTGAAATCGGCGGCTCCGCACAGGTCGAGAACATCGGCGGCTCCGCACAGGTCGAGAACATCTGCGGCTCCGCACAGGTCGAGAACATCGGCGGCTCCGCACAGGTCAAGTACATCGGCGGCTCCGCACAGGTCGAGAACATCGGCGGCTCCGCACAGGTCGAGTACATCTGCGGCTCCGCACAGGTCAAGTACATCTGCGGCTCCGCACAGGTCGAGAACATCGGCGGCTCCGCACAGGTCAAGTACATCGGCGGCTCCGCACAGGTCGAGTACATCTGCGGCTCCGCACAGGTCGAGTACATCTGCGGCTCCGCACAGGTCAAGAAAGCAAGTGGCGTTTCTGTGATTTGTTCAAGTCAATACACGAAATGGAAAAATGCGGGTTCGCTTATTCTTTGCGAAAATGCAACTTTCAAAGATAACGTCGGGAAAGTGATCTATCAATCGGGAGATTATAAGCTGATCCACGTGGAGAGCGGGAAGAGCATTGGTGAAGCTAATGCAGAATAAAGGAAGAGAGGAAACCCAACGCCTCTTAATGGCGGGGTACGGGATTTAGGAGTAAACCATGAACCAACGAATAGCGATCCATGATTCGGACATGGAGCATTTGGGAAAATCCTACAAATTCCCAAATTACGCGCTCATGAAAATATCGGCGTGGCACAAGTCACAGGGAGACACAGTGGAGTGGTTTATGCCGTGCTATGGACACCTTTACGATAAGGTGTATTCAAGCAAAATATTCGACTGTTACCGAGCCATACGAATATCAACGAAAAATGAACGAATTAAAGTCAGTTAAAGTCCTTTACATTGACGATTTCCTCAAGGTGCAAAGAGGTCAGCAACCGACACCTGCTGACATTAACTTGGCTTTTGAGATTATCAATCATCGTGATGTCAAAAACTTACGCACTATCATTTCAACAGAGAGAACCATTGATGATATTATTTCACTTGACGATGCCGTTGGCGGTAGAATTTACGAATTGGCTAAAGGCTTTGGTATGAGCTTGGCTTATGACAAATCAAAGAACTTTGGATTGAGAAAGTAGGAGAGATATGGGTACACAAATGACTATATGGGAAACTCAATATGAAAAACCGAATAGACCTATGAATGTTCTTGTCGCTTGTGAGGAAAGTCAAACAGTTTGCAAGGCTTTCCGAGAAAAGGGGCATGAAGCATATTCATGTGACATAATCGAGTGTAGCGGCGGTCATCCAGAGTGGCATATCAAGGGTGATGTGTTGCCTTTGCTTAACCGAGAGGATAACGGCAATAACGGGTGGCATGATATTTATTTTTCGACAATGGACGGGAAAAATCACTCTGTCGAAAAATGGGATTTAATTATTGCACATCCACCGTGCACATATCTGACAAATGCAGGAACAAGACATTTCAGTTTGAAATGTAGTACACCTGAAAAAGTCGCTGCAAGGTTGGAAATGAGAAAACAAGCTGCTGAATTTTTTATGATGTTTGTAAATGCAGATTGTGAATATATAGCAATAGAAAATCCTGTTGGTTATATGAATACTGTTTACAGAAAAGCAGACCAAATTATACATCCTTATTACTTTGCAGAGAGTGAAAATGACTCCGAAAACTACTATCAAAAAAGAACTTGCTTATGGCTTAAAAACTTGAAACCTTTGGAAAGGAAACTGCAGCTTGAAAAGCCGAAACCTAAATATATTTGTCAAGGCGAAAAATGCAAAGGCAAACCTATTGGTTGGTGTGAAGGCATAAGTGGTATAACAGGAGGACAGGCGGGGAGAGCGAAAGCACGAAGCAAAACATTTGAAGGCGTAGCAAAAGCTATGGCAGAAAAATGGGGATAAGAAAGGAGAGATAAAATGGAAAACGAAAAGCAGAGGTAAAGATTGGTGGAGTTGTTGCAAGAATATACAGATAACAATAACAATAAAAGACCTTTACTGTTTTAGGTGCAGAAAAAGAACGAAATTTAAGGAGAATGAAGATGAGCGAAACTATTGAAACATTGATATTTGCCGAGAACGGATTTCCGATAGAGGATAGGCTTGGCAAGGTTAAGGAAGTGCTTGAGGGAGCATTTGAAGCAAAGAAAGAACAGTAGCTTGAAGAATATGCAGAAATGGTAGCAAGAGGAGCAACGATACACGAAATCGCTTCAATATATGGGGTAGGCAGAAACAAAACCCACGAAATAGTGCGACATTTTTGTGCGACAAAGGTAGGGCGAAAGTCGGAAACTAATGCGAGAATTTATGACTCGGTGGCAGAAGATTACTTGAACGGACTTGGCATTAAAAAGATAGCGAAAAAGTACGGACATTGTATCGAGTGGGTTTATCGCACTTTAGCATCGAGAGATATTCACGTTAGCGAAATTCTACCGCCAAAAACAATCAAAATTCAAGACGATCTAAAAGCAGGTGAACTCACACAAAGTCAAATCGCAAAAAAACACGGCGTTTCAAGACAATGGGTTCTGCAAGTGAAAAAGAAAATGGAGGAGAAAAAATGACAATTTATGAGTATGCCGAAGCATTAAAGTGGCGAGAAATGGGAAACGAATTAACTGAAGAAGAAGAACAAAAGGCAAAAGAACTTGGGTTTGTAATAGTATTCGCTTATTCTGACGATAATGCAGAGTTTAGAGGTGCGATTGATGATGAAGTCGGTTGCTTTGACGGTGGCAGAATTTATGAGAATGGTGATAAATACATTGATGCCTTGTGGTGTGTAGATATTGACAATTTCACTTGGACTTATGAAACCAACATTGAACACGCTATATTCCCTATTTACGAGGACGGAGAAGAATTTTGCAAAGGTATTGTTATGAGTTTGGAGGATATGAAGTAATGCGTATTTGGCATTTTGCTCCAACGGCAGTATATTGGGGAGAACACGATTTTACAAAAAATCTCGGAGAGAACAAAATCGACACCGACAGATACGTTGATGGCAAATGGGTACGGTGGGGAAAATATGTAACCCATTGGATGTCTCTTCCCGAAGCTCCGAAGATGAAAGGCGGTGCGGAATGAGGGACGATAAGGCTTTTAGCGAAATGACACAGGAACAAGAGGAAAAAGCAAAGAAAATTCTCGGTTGCGAAGATTGTGCATTTCTTAGAGAGTGCGATTTTCCTTGTAGGAGAGTAAACGTATGAGAGATAGGTTAATTGAGATAATTAAGAAAGTGCCATATGGACTTGGCATCAACTTGGAAAATCTGTTTTCTTGACAATAGAAGAAGCACAGAAAGGCGGTGAGGAGTGATGTTCTTTAACAGAAAAAAGCGAAACGATAAAGTTTTCTCCCAATATCCGTGTTCGTGTTTTCTTCATAATGCTTTGAGGTTTATATCCGAAGGAAAAGCGGATATTGCTTACGAGGAAATTTGTTGGGCTTTGATGAAGGGTGGCGAAGAATTATTCCAAGAAGAAAAAACAAGGTTTGAAAAATTGCGAAAAGAGAGAGGTTCGGAGTGATGGCTGAATTAAAGAGTTGTCCGTATTGCCACAAACAAGCGGTATTTATCGGTGTACACGATGATGAGGGAAATTATCACGGTCGTATCGGTTGCGATTATGAAAATGATGCTTGGAGCGGATTGTGCTATGCTCTGCACCACGAAGGATGGGGCGAGTGTATTCTCTGCACCGATGGGGAAGAACAAACAATGGGCGGTGTTTTGTTTGACACGATAGATGAAGCCGTTGACGAATGGAACGGCACACCGCAGAAAGAGGGGTGAGTGATATGGCACGATATGCCGATGCAGAAAAATTCGAGAAAAGGCTGATGGAGCTGTTTATGGAGCCGAGATATATGCACGACGAAGATAATTACTACACAGCAATGAGCATAGCGATAGATGAAATTAGGCACGCCCCCACCGCCGATGTCGCACCAAAGAGCGAGGTGGCGAGGGAGATCATTGAAGAAATAGAAAAAGAAATCTATGATTGGAAGTCGCTGTCAAACGTGCTCTATCATGTGTCTCGAAAAATTGAAGAACTTAAAAAGAAATACACGGAGGTATCAAAATGACCAACCATAAATTCACGGACGAGGAAGTAATAAAGGCATTGCAGATTTGCTCCACCGAGGAAAATCATTGCGGACAATGCCCAAGCGCAGACAACGGACTTGCAACATGTATACAGATCATGTGTGAGAATGCCCTCGCCCTCATCAACCGCCAAAAGGCAGAGATTGAGGAACTGGAAAAGATAAAACAAAATTCTTTAGAAATCATATCAATGGGAGAAAAACAAATCTTAGAGGTAGGAGCAAAATACATCAAGGAGTTTGCGGAAAAGGTAAAACCGATGTTTGAAAAAATCGTAGAAATTATGTTTGATGGCAATGAACCGACTTGTCAAGTTGAAAATTGCCACAAGCCCGATTCAATCGCTTGCAACAGTAGGATTTGCGTTGATGAAAACAAAGAATACTGGAATACTCAAGTTGACAACCTTGTAAAAGAAATGACGGAGGGAGTAGAATGAAGGACCCATTAAAGATTATCGGAGCCAACGGCGACCGAAGGAAAAACGATTTTTACCCAACGCCCAAAGAAGTAACCGTTGCTTTGATTGATTTTCTTCAAGACCATAACCTCATCAAAAAAGATGACATTGTGTGGGAACCCGCATGCGGAAACAATGCAATTGTAAACGTCTTGAATGAAATGAAAATAAACACATGGGAAACCGATATCAAGACCGGTCAAGACTTCTTGACATACCAAATGGACATTCCATTTGATTGGATCATCACCAACCCGCCGTTCTCATTGGCAGAGGAGTTTATCCGAAAGTCAATCGAATACCAAAAGCCGTTTGCCATGCTGTTGAAATCTCAATATTGGCACTCCGCAAAGAGAAGAAAACTTTTTGATGGATATCCTCCCAAGGTAATATTGCCCTTAACATGGCGCCCCGATTTTACAGGAGCGGGAAATTCAATGCTCGACATGATGTGGTGCGTTTGGCTTGGAAAATCAGACGTTACATATTATCACCCGCTGAGTAAACCGAGATTGGAGGAAACCACATGAAATGCAAGTACAACATTGACGATATCTGTGTCAACGCGGCTTGCCCATACAGAGCCGATGATTGCCCTGTGACACTGGATGCCAGCATTTGCAAATTCAGAGAGGACGGAAACACACATGATTAACTTTATCTTCGGTCTATCGATCGGCGCGTTTTTTGGCTACCTATTAGCTGTGCTGTTTATCACGGGAAAGAAAGGCGACAGATCATGAGACAAATCATCTACACCACCGAGCGCGTGAACTCAAAGCCCGCGGTCTTAAAAGATGGCGTGCTGTACGTCATGCCACACTACAACCTTGCCGTGCATCGCTGTATGTGCGGGTGCGGCGAGGAAGTGATCACCCCGATCGACGAGAACGGAGGCAGATCACCCGGCTTTTGGGGATGGACAGCTGATGGCATCAACGTCTCTCTGCATCCATCGGTCGGAAACTTCCAATTTAAATGCCGTTCGCACTATTTCCTCAAAAACGGAAAAGTGCAATGGGTGTGAAAGGAGCTCGATATGTTCTACGATGCTTCTAATACCTATCGGGAATATTGCTCAATACGTACTGTTTACGCATCCGCCAAGTACATCCCCAAACGCTCGACCGTAATCAAGAATAAAAAACGTAAAAAGAAACGGAGGAAAAAATGAACGCACTTCTGCCATACCGCATGACAAACAAGGAGCGCCGCGCCTTTGAGCGCGAGGTCAACCGGCAGACGGGAGAGAACGTCAAGCGGCTGTCTTTGAACCTGCAAGCGCTTGTGCTATGGAGCTTGCGGCAACAGCTCGGATGGGGCAAAAAACGGCTGTTGCGATTTCAGAAAAACTTTTTGCCACTTATCGAACAGCTTCAACAATTCTACCAAGCCGAGGACTCCGAGGAGACCGAGTTTATTTGTCTGTACAAGCTGAAAAACGAGGTCGGGATCGATGTCTCCGCGCTTGACGAAATGTTTCAAATTCAAACCAAAATCAATCCATAATATAAAAGGAGGAACCCATGCCCAAAACCTATTATGCCGAATACATCAATCATGTTTTGCGGTTCTATGTGCAAACTTCGGGACGGAATGCAGCGGAGTTTTCGTCGCTTGCGGACAGGCTCAACTATCAAGCTGCCGAAAAGGTGATGTCCGCGCTGAACGAGACCGACCGTGCGATCCTGTGTGACGTGTTCGCCTCTTCTGTCGATCCGCTTTCGGTCCGTGTTTATACCATTGCCCGCGCGCGCAAAATCCCACATCCGCGGGTATGGACGCTGATCAACCGCGTCTCCCGTGAGATCGCGACGGAAAGAAATTTGATCGGAGGAGGCACGTAAAATGGCAAGTAAGAATAAACCCGAGATCACGCAAGAACAAGCCGCAGAGATCGCGGCGCAGACCAACAAGCCCGTAAGGAACCGTCCGATGTCGGTGGAGAAGTCGAACTCCGCGAGCAAAAATGACATTTCGAGGATCGTCGCTAATACGATCGGGTGGATGAAGATGCAACCTCCCGCAGATGATGACGAATGCGAGGAACGACTGTACGCATTCTTTGATACCTGTGCCGCGCGGGGAGAGATCCCGTCCGTCGAGAAAATGGCGCTTGCGCTTGGTGTGACGCGACAAAGCCTTTGGAATTGGGAACATGGCTTAAAGTCGGCAACCGAGCGCCGCCGTCAGATGATCCAACGCGCCAAGGAAGCCCTTGCCGCCATTGACGCCGAGTTGGTATATGAGAACAAAATCCAACAGGTCGCCTACATCTTCCGCGCCAAAAACTATTTTGGCATGTCCGACAAGACAGAGGTCTCGATCGCGCCCACCGACAACCTTGAACCCACTACCACCGCCGAGGAGCTCCAAGCGCGCTACGCTTATAACGTGCCGTTTGAGGAGACGGAGGGGGAGTGAAAGGATGAAAAAACACAGTCGGCGATTCCAAGCGATAGGCGGCTGTGTTTTTGTAATATTATATTACTATCCATATAAGATAAAAGCTACTATGGGCAATTTTTTTGTTTTATTGTTTTTTATTCAAAAATTAGGAAAACATAATATAGTTACAAAAAAATATTACTAAATTTATTGACATTTGTTTTTTTTTGTGCTATACTATTATGGGGTTTTTATATATAGTTACAAATGGATTGATTATTGTATAAAAAACAAAATCGTGCGAGTTTATTTGCTTTTCTGCATATTTTGTTTAAAATATAAAGGGATTTTTATAAATGGCGAAAAAGAAAATGACCCAACGCAAACCAATACCGGAAAAAATGGAAGATGTATGTATAAACATACTGGAAAAAATGTATTATGCTATTCCCCCGAGTGATACCAACCACTTTTGGGGACAGATATGTGTCTTAATTTGCAGTGTTGTGACACTTGTTTTATCAGTAATATCGATATTTTTCATCGATGGAGTGGATTTTTTCTTATTTGTGTTTTATACTGTTGGGCTTTTTTATAAATGGTGGATTGCTTTTATACAGGCGAGAAATTATAATCGAACTGAAAATGCAGACCGATGTAAACCATCACGTAAAATTGCAACACCTTATCATAAGCAGTCAAGCGTGTTATTTTTTATTTTGCTTATGGAAGTGATTTTTTTTGCGGTTTCATTTTTTCCAAAATCAGCAATTACTTTGCAATCAGCATATTTTATTGTTGCATTATTTAGCACACTTGTTACTTTTTTTCAAGAAATATTGGATGGTTTGGTTTCTTTATACGACGCTAGAGTGTCTGTTAAATACATAACATCAAAATGAAGAGGTTTATATGGAAAATTTTATTACTTTTGTTGTTCCGCTTGTTTTGACAGGACTATCACTTGTGATGGGCTTTTTTGAGATGAAACAACTTATTGGAAATCAAAAGAAAGGCTTTATCAAAAACAAAAAATTTTTGAAAATGTCAAATAGTGGTCCCGATTTATGTAAAAGAGGGCAAAAAATTGAAGTGAAGAATTACTATTGCAACTCGAAAAATTGGATATCAGAGGTTTAAAATGACAGGATTGATAGAAGCTTACTGGGCTGAATTAGAAAAAACAGTTAAAAAGCACCGTGATGAGGAAGATGAAAATATTCTTTTTTATAAAGATAAATACGAATTATTTAAAGAAAATTTCAATGCACTTTATAAGAAAATAAAAATGCAACATATGAAACCAAAGGTAGATGCTTTGGATAGTCATAAAGTAGTTGCGGTCATGTTGATTTCCGTTTTACAATCTAATGTTATTTCTTATGCAAAGGAATTAAAGCAGAATCAAGTTTTTTTGGGACCTCATATGTTTGCAACGGAAGTTGCGTTGTCTTGGATGCTTGATTTGTTAAATAAAAAATTATCCGCGAAAAACATTCCCGAAATTTCAGCGTATGTTATGCCAACTCCTTTTACCTGTAATACACCGTATTTTGATGTTTTTTCGAGAAATTTATATTTGTCCGAAAAAGAATACTGTTTAAATCCTTTGGATATAGCTGAAAAGTTGTTTTTGTTAGAATATATTACACTTATAAAAAATAATATTGATCCTGCTAAACTTAAAGATTAATAAAAGCCGATGCCATCCATCACGGATCAAGCATCGGCTTTTTGTAATATTCTGTTTTCAACGCACTGCCTGTACCAACCTTGCCACATCCCCCGCAGAGGTATACGCGCACTGAAAGCGGGTTTCCTCCACGCGGTCGGGGAGCTTTAGGAGCGCATCCCCTTTGCCGGTCAGCGTCTCGGCGCCCTTATGGTCGAGGATGTTGATGCTGTCACGGATCGAGGCGGTCTGAAAGGCGATCTTGCACGGGATGTTCGACTTGATCAGCCCCGTGACCACATTTGCCGTCGGTCGCTGTGTGGCGATCATCAGATGGATCCCCGCAGCGCGTCCGAGCTGTGCCAAGCGGATGATGTGCTCCTCGGCTTCGTAGCGGCTCGTCAGCATCAGATCGGCAAGCTCGTCGATCACCACCACCAACGGAGCCCAGCCCGCCTCGGTGGCGTTTTTGATACCGTAGCGCGCCATGTTCTTGTAGCGCTCGTCCATATAGTTGCAGAGCCCCGCAAGTGTCCGCACGGCGGCGGTGACCGTGTCGGCAACCGGAACACGCAGATGCGGGAGCGCGGCGAACGGGGCAAGCTCCACGCGCTTTGGGTCGATCAAAACAAGCTGGAGCTTTGCGGGATCGGGGTAGAGGTATACCAATGATGATAGGATGGTATTCAAGCAAACCGATTTACCGCTGCCCGCGGCTCCGGCAATCAATGTGTGCGGCATTTGGCAAAGGTCCATGGTTACCGTCTCGCCCGCTGTATCCTCGCCGAGAACGGCGATCAACCCACGGGATTTGGCAGATACCCCCATGAGGCATTCGGCTGTGTAGACGGTCGTGTGCTTCTCTGCGTCCGCCACGATGGCAAAGTGCGCGATGGGGGAGCGGGCAGTAGCGACATGGCGATGCCAAACCGCATTCAGCGCGGCGATCGGCTTTTTCAATTGTGTCACTGCGGCGGGATCCTCTGCGTCCACGTGGTAGACGTCGATCTGCGGTGCGAGAACATGCTTGACGACCTTGGCGGGGATATCATAATAGGCAAGAACCTTTTCGATATATTCCTCGGTCATGCAGTTCCGCGTGCCTCTTTCTGCGGGAATCTCAAAGATTTGATAAGCATTCATGCGTTCGTCCTCCCGGATAGATCTGAAAAGAATTTTTCGGCGGGCAAGTCCCTGCCGCCTCGGTCGATGATCGCGCGCTCGTCTCCGATGCGAGAAAGCATTGCAAGCGCGGTTGTCATGTCGTAGCTTGTGGGTGTGACGGATGACCGTGTGTCTCCGTAGGTGTGGAAATACTCGGCTATGCGGAAGTATCCGCCACGGTCGGGAACGATCCGATAGACCGAACGCCCGACGCGCTTGTCTCTGTGTAGCATCATGGCAAAAGCTCCTTCACATTCAAAATTTTGATCCATGAAAAGCCCTTGATCTGTTCCAGCTTCCTACGGGATAGCCATTCGATACAGATGCGGTTTTCATTGCCGTTCTCGTCGGTCAGCCTGCCGTCGGATGTAATAAATTGAAATTCCACTTGGTAATGTTTCACTTTTATCATGGTTGTTTTCTCCTTTATCGGTTGAAATTCTATTGACAAAGGACGGGAAGAGTGGTATAATAAGCCTTGGAGAGCCCCCGAGGCGATCCCGTAGGAGTACCATACGGTGGCGGTTGCTTCCCTTAACACGGGAAAGCAGATTTCTTTTGTTTGCCTTCCCGATGAGGGGAGGTGATGCCAATGTTCGTTACATGGGAACTGCTGTTCCTCTTTGCAGGGGTTATTCTTGCATTGCTGACATACATCGACAACCATAACAAAAAGAAATAACCGCCTCTGCCAACCAAGCTAAAGCGGTTATTTCTTTAACCATTTAACGAGGATGCAACCGTTACCGGTGCTCCTACGTTATTATTATACACCGCTTTTTTCGATTTGTCAATAGATTTTTACAAAAATAAGCTTACATAAGCTCACATAAGCTTGTACTGTATATTTTTTCTTTTTACAATCATTGACAAATATACGAATGAGTGGTATAATAAGATCAGCAGTAACCGAAAGGTTCTCTCGCGGAGTGCTGCCGAACGGTGGCGGTTGTTTCCTTTCAGATCAATGAAAGGAGTGGTGCCTATGATCTTTCATTGTGCACCTTGTTGTAACCGATGGTTACCTACGAAGCATTATTTGCTTTTACAATGGTACTTATCGCGCTTGCGGCATTGTTTATCAATCGCAAATAACAACAAAAAGATAACCGCCCACTCACCAAAGTTGCGGTTATCTTTTTGATAATCAACTCGGGAAACAACCGTCACCGGTAGCCTCCACGCTCTTATTATACACCGCTTTTTGTGATTTGTCAATAGATTTTGGTCAAGAAATTGACCTTTTTATTTTTTTGTGTGCTCTGTGTGTTCTATTTTCGTCTGATTTTGTAGACCCTGCCGCCCGTAAGCTTGTAGTACGAGCGATCCTGCACCCATCTGTAAAGGGCGTATGGGATGCCGATGATAACGGGAATACTGCCAAGTATCGCGATTGCAATAGATACGCCCTGTTCCATAGCGGGTGACCTCCGTGTTTATTCTGTGTAATCTGCGATAACGATCAAATTTTCCTCTTCCTCGGCCATGCGGTCAAGCTCTAAGATCAAGCGGTTATACTTTTCGGTACCGGGGAACGCGCGGCGGCTGACATAGTTCATCAGCTCCCACACGGACACACCGCAACGGAATGCGATCTCTGTGTATGACAGGTGATAGGTGTTTACAAGATCCGATATTTTGTCAGCTATGCCGCCCGTGTCGATCTGTGGAAGCAGACCGAACGAACACGCGGACGAGCTCGCCGCGCCGCCGAGGTCCCAGCCGCCCATGGTCAGCACCTTAGCCACAGCCGCCAAGCGATCCGGGGGACAGGTGGCAAGCAGACGCGCGATGCTCAAGCACTCCGACGATGTCATAAACTTGACGGGTGTTGCGCTGTCGGGTGTGCTCGGTGTGTCGGTGCTTCGGGGATCGATCGTATACGCCCCTGTCTCGCGGATGGCGGGGAGCACCTCGGAGGTGACCCACCGCTTGAATGCTTTCGCGCTCGGTAGTTTACTGCTCATGATGAGGCTGTACAAGCCGCTTTCGTTGATCAAGATGGTTTGGGGATGTCCGTCAAGGGTGTCGGTTGCTTCATCAAAGGGGTGTGTTTCACACCTCTTGTTTTCATCAAAGGTGAACGTTTCGTTCACCTTTTTGTCACGGTCAAGTGATTGCTTGTCCTCGTCGTCCACATGGTCACGGATTGCTTTAGGGGGATTACTGTATTCAAGAGCCTTTGCAACGTCCTTGCCGACGAACCACGGGACGCCGTCAAGCTTGATCGTTCTGATCTCGCCAAACTCTTCATTTTTAAATGTTTGTAGCATCGTTAGCTCCTTTCGGCGCGGACGGGTGTCATCTTTAGTTCGACCTCAATCATTGACGTTGGATCGTCTTTTGTAGCGGGGTACATGCTGATGTTACCGACCAAATAATCACCGAGCGCGTCAACGCTGATTGCGTTGTTCCGATCAAAGGGGATCGGATCAGTTCCGACAACCAAATTGATCTCCGTGCGGGGTTCCATTACTTCACATAATTCTCTTACAGTCATTTTCTTTTCCTCCAATATATTTTATATGTTGTTTTTGCATGTGTCCCAATCAAAGAGCCTCAGCCCTGTGCGGTGTCCTTCGTGATCCCACCAGCTTGTCAGTGTGGTGATGTCATCGAGTATAAATGTCATTTTTGTGGCTTTCCACAATTGTTTGTCTGCTGTCTCCACATCGGCGGCGGGGGCGGTGATCACCACTTCCATGTTGTCGAGGTCGATCTCTGCGCTACATTCGGTGAAGAGGTTGACCATGTTTTTGACCGTTTGCAGGTCGGACAGTTTGTTTTTGAATGTTCGCGGGTCTAACAGTTGGTTTTTCATGTTTTTGTTCTCCTTTTTACAGTTTTCTGTATTTTGTTCGCTATTGTATTTACATTATACAGCATTTGCTGTACGTTGTCAAGAGGAAAATTTATATTTTTCTAAATTTTTTTTATTTATTGCTGTACGATAGACACGAAAGACTTGACAAATCGTTTCTTTTGTGCTATAATACTCCTATCAAATAAAGGAGTATTCAGCATGAGTAGAGAACAAAAAATTAAAGCCGCCGCTGCGTATTCGGGTATTAGTCAAGCTAAACTTGCGGAGTTGGTGGGAATGACAAAATCAAATTTTAATCAAAAGCTAAAGCGGGAGACTTTTACCGATGAAGAATTAGAGAAGATCGCCGTAGCGATCGGCGCGCAGTTCGTACCGATTACATTTGTTTTCCCCGACGGGACAAAGATTTAATTTTTGTTCTCCTTTTTTTGCTCTTTCGATCTTACACCAATATTATACACTTAAACATTGTATTTGTCAATTGGTTAAGCGTACAATGTTTAAGTGTATTTTGTAATAAAATTGTGCATTGTGTACACTTGACAATTGTATTATATAGTGCTATAATATTAAGTAAGAAGCAAATGGAGGTGTCATCAAATGTCAGAGAATAAAAACAGTAGCGCAAAAATCGCAGCTAATAACCGATATAACGCCAAAGCCTATGATAGAATTAACATAGCTGTGAAAAAAGGAGAGAAGGAGCGCTATCGAAATCACGCTCAAAAGAACGGTTATAATTCAATAAACGATTTTGCTGTTAAGGCGATGGAAAACCAAATCAAGAGGGACACGGAGATTTCAGAGGATTAAAAAGACTCCCTAAATCAAGGAGTCCTTAGTTTTTTTTGGTGATATAATAATACCATCAATAATTTAGGAGTACCTTTATGACTTTAAGAAAGAAAATTGATATGGCGTGTGCTTTTGCAGGTATTTCACAAGCATCTTTGGCGCGGGCATTGGGGATCACCCCCGCCACGTTTAACGCGCGGTTGAAAGTGTGCAAGTTCTCACAAGAAGAATTGGAGAAGATTGCAGAGACGCTCGGAGCGGTTTACTCTTGTTCGTTTGATTTCCCCGACGGGACAAAGATTTAATTTTTGGAGTATTATCAATGAAGAAACGACTTAGATTTTTAACTGCATGTCTGCTCATTTCATCATTATTTTCAATGTCTTCCTGCTATTTTGACTTTAGACAGACTGCAGAGAAGCCTACCGAGAAACAAACAGAAGCCCCCACAGAACCTATAACAGAAGCGCCAAAGATTACAAAAATTGATATGCCGTCGCAAGCTAAAACAGAGATCACACTCAAGCTTGAGGAGGTTTATGAGTCCTATTTTATCGTTGAGGGTGATTTTGATTATACAGTCGATGATTTTGCGCTGGTGGCATCCAACAAATCAATTGCTTACGTAGGGATTGAAAGGGTATCGGTAACCAATCAAAACAATACCTATATTTACTATAAGATCAAGGCAATCGAGCCCGGATATATCACACTGTACCTACAAACCAAAGAAGGGACCGTGAAATCACAAGAGCTTTCGGTGATCCTAAATGATCCGCAGTATGAGTTTGAAGAACAGTTCTTATTAAAAGCTGGTGAAATAGGAGATTATGGTAGGTGGATCACTTACAACAAAGGGACCAAGTTTGAGGAAAAGCTGATCGGTTATTATATCCCGGCAGGCACATATTTGTTCTACAATCCCGGTTCCTCCCGTGCGCAAGTTAATGTGTTTACCGATGAAACCCATTTGAACTCAAACGGTATGGAAGAACCCATTGACGCTTTTAGTATATTGGTCGGTGTTGGTGAAACAAAACTATTTACCATCGGCAAAGGATATCACATCGAACTTACGGAACCAACGTGCGTTTTTATGTCAAAGATGAAAGAATAACCTTTCTTTTGTTCTCCTTTTTTGTTGTTTCATTGTAACTAATTGATTTTGTTTGTAACTTTAAAGTGTTGATCACACCCATATTATAGCACGTTTGATTGTAATTGTCAAGTGCTTTTTAAAACTTTTTCGTTTTATTTCAAACTTTTTCTTGACTTTTTCACTCTGTTGGTGTATAATAGTATCATAGGAGGTGATTGACACATGCCAATGACAGCAGGGGAGAGGATCACGGTTTTAATTAAGCGCCGTGGGTGGAATATTGCGAAGCTTGCAGAGAGCATTTCGGTTATGTTCCCCGATCACGCCACCAGCCCACAGAACCTCGCCAACAAGCTCCGCCGGGACAACTTCACTGAGCAGGAGCTGATCCGCATCGCACAGGCGTTGGGGTGCACCTACAAGTCGTCTTTCGTTATGATCGATACAGGCGAAGAGGTTTAACAAGTCAAGGAGTTCCACCCATTCGGGCGGGGCTTCTTTTCTTATTTTATATTAGGTGGTTCGGTGTTACGGTGGGGCAGTGTATCCGCTATGCTCTGTATCGGATATACCTCTGAGAGCCGCGAGGATTGCACAGGAGCTGTTTTGTGGCACAGGGGTACATGGATGTGTGGTGGTTCAATATCGCGCCTTAGTTGACATAGAACGCGCGCGAGGCGGTGCACATCATCCCATGCGCATGCCGAGGTATCAGCTTTGCACCGGTGCGGTGGTTGGGGCTGGTCCTGTATGGATGAGCAGTGACCATTCGGCACGGTGTAGCAGTGGAGCGGCACATCAGATAGGCAGATATTAGCCGATCCGGGCTTTTTTATTGGCTTTATTCTGTTATTACGAATAATATTATACATGATTATTCGGTATTTGTCAAGAGGTTTTAAAAAAATTAATCATGATTATTTGGTTTGTGCATTTTGCTATACCCCTACCCAGGGGGTATTTTGGGTGCACCCGGGTCCCCTCTGCTCAACCTCCCGAGTACCGAAAAAGCAAAAAGGCGACCCAAAATTTTTACCGCTTTCGGATTTACCCAAATTTTTCTGTGTAAAAGTGATTTACCGCTTTTACCTCTTTTACCGTTTAAAGCGGTAACGGTTTTTCCCTTGTAACACAAGGCTTTTTTATACTTTTACCGCTTTTACCGCTTTTTTTCTATAAAGTATTGAAAATAGAGAGATTAGAGAGAATTACGGCTAATCAGTATTCGTAATTCTCTCTAATCCGCCTAATTATAGTATCTATATAGGTTTTTAGCGGTAAAACGGTAAAAGCGGTAAATCGGATTTTTTTGGATGGCACAGATCGATAGCACACACTGCTCTCAATTACAGGGTTTGCGGAAAAACGGCTTTTTTCATCTCACAAAAGAAAAATTAAAAAACCGAAAAATACCGCTTGACAATTATTCGTAATTGTGGTATAATGGTGTCGAAGAAAAACATCGGAGGTAAAAAATGGACGCTATCGGATATATCCGTGTATCGACCGACGCGCAAGCGGCAGAGGATCGGTTTGGTGTTGATGCGCAAAAGGCAACGATACAGACCTATGCCAATCAGCACGGCATTTCAATCATTAAGTGGATCATCGATGAGGGGATCAGCGGTGTGCAGGATGAGCGGTCTGACGAATTTAACAACATTGTTTACGGGGACATTACCAATCCCCCGTATCAAGCAGTGGTCGTGGCAAAGAGTGACCGCATCGCCCGTGACATCAATCTGTATTTCTACTTCAAAATGCTGTTGTTAAAAAAAGACATTAAGATCATCAGCGTTGCGGAGGACTTCGGGATGCTCGGTGCGTTTTCGAGTATGCTTGAGACCTTTACCATGTTTGTAGCCGAGCAGGAACGCAACAACATCACGCGGCGAACCGCATCGGGACGAGCTATCAAATCCGAGCAAGGCGGTTATGCGGGGGGTAAAGCTCCGTATGGGTATTCGTCTCAGCGGGGGAGTGGTAAGCTGGTGATCAATCCCGCAGAGGTTCCGCTGATCCAAAGAATATTTTATCTGCGCGATGAGGGATGCACGATCAAGGCGATTGTGGAAACACTTGGTGCAGAGGGGTACCGCACTCGCAAAGGCGGCGATTTTCAGATGTCGACGGTGCAGTATATTTTGGCAAACCGCAAAACCTATGAGGGATACTATAAGTATGGCAAGGACGGCGAATGGGTAAAAGGTCAGCACGAGGCGATTTTGAAAGGCGATTTACAATGATGGAATGGAAATGCCCGAGATGTGGGGAAATTTGTACGGACTTTAAAATCAGTGTCGTTGATGATTTCACGCCGGAGATCGAGGTCACTTGCATGAAGTGCGCGCTTCGGTGGTATCCCGAGAACATTCCGAAAAACTATGTGCCGGACGATACCATTGACGTAAGCCGCAAACGACTTGCCTGTCCGAATTGCAAAGAAAAACATATCAGAAACACAAGCAAAAAAGAGAATGGCATTACCGTGTCCGAACGGCTGTGTCTCATATGCGGTTTCCGTTGGAACCCCGAAGAGTTTGTAGATGATACATCCGACTTTCAAGACGGGATGACCGGTGAGGACTATGAGCGACTTGTGAAGGATCGTTTGGAGCGCATGGGATACACGCAGGTGCGCATTACGAAAAGAAGCAACGACTATGGTGCAGACATTGAAGCTTTCAATCCGTGGGGCAAACGTGTGGGTATACAGTGCAAACATTATAAAGGTTCTGTGTCAGTCCATGCAGTGCAGGAGATTATCGGATCAAAACCAATTTATGGATTTGACGAATTAGAGTTGATCACCAATTCACATTTAACCGAAAACGCCAAAACATTGGCGCATGCGAACGGTATCAAAATCCGCGAAAATTTCAAATAAAAACCAAATAAAGCACAGCGCAGAATTGCGTACAAGATTTTCTTGTAGGTAGTTCTGCGCTTTTTTTATTTTCTACAGGAGGAAACATGGAAAAGATCATCAAACAAATACGTGAGCGGGCGGACGGAAACCCACGCGAGATGAGGCTGTATCGCGACTGGTTCGAGTGCATCAAGCTGATGTACCGCGCGGACAAGCAAAAGGCATACGGATACAATGCGGAGTTCCGCAAATATCTTTTGCGGGCGCTCAAGCATATGAGCGACGTGCGCGACCTGCAAGAGATCGACCGGCTGCAAAAGGAGTCCTACCACATCGAGGCGCGGGATCGGTTCGATTCCTACTTGATCTTTTTGGAGTGGAACCGCGCGCCGCAGTCCCGCTTCTATCTGCCGCGCCGCCGTGTGCTGAAAACCTTGGTGGACGACCTGCAAGACCTCGCCGACCGCGTCATCAAGTTCCTCGGTATCAGTCTCCCGCCGCGTGTGGGCAAGTCGACACTCTGCATCCTGTTCATCACATGGATGATGGGACGGCATCCCGAAAGCGCAAACGTCATGTCGGGACACTCGGACAAGCTGACAGACGGCTTTTATCAAGAGATACTGAATATCCTTACCGACAAGAATACCTATCTTTGGCATGAGGTCTTTCCCGACGTGCTCCTTGTGGACAAATCCGCGAAAAATGAGACCATCGACCTCGGCACCAAAAAACGCTTTCCGACCTTGACCTGTCGCTCGATCGAGGGAACACTGACGGGTGCGGTGGAGATCGGCGAGGACGGCGTGCTGTACTCCGACGACCTTGTGGCAGACCTTGAGGAAAGTCTGAACCCCGAACGCTTGCAGAACAAATACGACGCATACCTCAATCAGCTCAAGGACCGTAAAAAGGACGGTGCACTGGAGCTGATGGTGGGAACGCGTTGGAACGTGCTGGACCCGCTCGGTCGCATTGCCGATCAGTACGGGGACGATCCGAATTACCGCTTCCGCGTGATCCCCGCGCTGAACGAGAATGACGAAAGTAATTTCCAATATGATTTTGGCAAGGGCTTCGGTACGGCGTACTATCACGATATGCGGCGCTCGATCGACGATGCGACTTGGTGGGCAAAGTACATGGGTCAGCCCTATGTGCGCGAGGGGCTTTTGTTCCCGCGAGACAGTCTGCAATTCTATAACGGTCAGCTCCCGGGAACCGATCCCGACCGCGTGATGGCGGTCATTGACGTTGCGTGGGGCGGCGGCGACTGGCTCTCCATGCCGATCGCTTACATCTACGGTGCGGATTGCTATATTCACGATGTGGTGTTCAGCAACAAGAACAAGACCGTGACCATCCCGCTTGTTGTGGGAAAGATCAAGCAGCACAGGATCCATCAGATCCGCGTAGAGGCGAACAACGGCGGCTCGGAGTTTTGCGCCGAGGTGGACGCGCTTCTATCCAAGGACGGGATCCATGTCAACATGGGACACCGCCGCGCACCGACCACCACCAGCAAGCTCTCGCGCATCATTCAGCACGCGCCCGAGATCCAACGGATGTATTTTCTCGACGACAAGCACCGCACGGACTCCGCGTACCGTCTGTTCATGCAAAACCTGCAAGGCTTTGTGATGACGGGGAAGAACAAGCATGATGACGCGCCCGACAGCTTGGCACAGCTTGTGGAGTACAAGTCAAGCAACTACGGCGTGGTGACGGTGTTCCAAAGACCGATTTGACGCGTGAGGAATGAAATTTATAAAAAAATAGAGCAAACCTCTTGACAAATCAAGAATTTCGCTCTATAATAAAGCTACAAGGGGCAAACACCGATGACGGTTGCTTACCTCAAGACGATTAGATAACCGCCAAGTAGCCAGCTGGGGCGGTTATCTTTTTTTGTGCTGCGCGATGTTTACTTTTAGAGCTTTTTCGTGGGGAACTTTTGAAAAAGTTCCCCACACCCCTCAAAACTTTTAACGCGTTTTATATCTTGGCATCACGGGAATGTCAGTGCCTCTTTCGGTAGTTTTCTGACGGTATGGGAATGTTTGTTCGCTATTCTAAGCATTAGCTCCCGCGACCATTTTGGTACCACCACCCAAAATGGTCTACATAGTTACATTTGATTACATTCCCGTACTAAAAAAGTCTGTTGTCGTGAAATTTTTTCAAAAACCCCTTGACAAAGCGCGTCAAATGTGCTACAATAAAGACAGAGGGATATCCCCGTCTGTTAAATAAAGGTTTAGGGCATGATTGCTTGTCGGTGAGCGACACAATTGGGCTCTTTTTGTTTTCTACGGGGAGTATCGAATAAAGCTTAGGGCATGATTGCCTGTCCGTTTGATGGACACGATCATGCCCTTTTTTGTTTGCAGGGGTGAAAAACGGGAAAGGAGGGAAGCGCTTGGAATACACACAACTGACGGGCAGACAGGTGCTGACCTGTCCCGAGGAGGAGATCACCGCCGAAAATCTGCTTGCGGTTTTGGATCGGCTGAGACCCGCGTTTGGCGCAAACAAAGCGCAGTGTGATTATCTGTACCGCTATTATCGCGGCGAGCAACCGATTTGGGAGCGTCAAAAAAAGGTGCGTCCCGAAATCTGCAACAAGGTATTGGAGAACCATGCCAACGAGATCGTGTCCTTTAAAAAAGGCTATTCGTTTGGAGAGGCAGTGCAATACATTCGCCGCGCGGTCACCGACAGGCTCTCCAAGAGTGCCGACGAAAAGCGCCGCCGCGGGCTTTTGAGGCTCAATGAGATGATGGCGTATTTGGATAAGGAGTCACTGGACGAGGAGCTTGCCGAGTGGATGTTCGTCTGCGGACGCGGCTTTCGCATGATCCTGCCGAGCAAGGATGCCGGCGAGGTATCGTTTGAAATGGACGTACCCGATCCGCGCGGCGTCGAGGTGGTCTATCACACAGGCTTTGGCAGAAAGCCGGTGATGAGCATACAGGAGGTAACGGTCTACGATGCCGAGAGCGGCAAGCCGAAGCCCCTCCTTTGCATCTACACCCCCAACCGCTATTTTACGGTGGACGGCAATCGGGTGACCGAGGAGCAGAACCGCCTCGGGATGATCCCCGTGGTCGAATACCCCGCAAACAACGCACGCATCGGCGCCTTTGAGCTCGTCATCGCACTGCTTGACACCATCAACAATGTCGCCTCCAACCGCATTGACGGCTTGGAGCAGTTCATTCAATCCTTTATGAAGTTCATCAATGTGAATATCAGTAAAACGCAATTTGAAGAACTGAAAGATCTTGGTGCCTTGCAGTTTACGTCCGAGCCGGGCAACCCCGCACAGGTCGACATGGTATCCAATGAGCTCGACCAACAGCAGACGCAAACGCTGGTGGATCACCTGTATCAGATGGTGCTGATCATCTGCGGCATGCCCGACCGCAACGGTGCCAACCGCACCACGGGCGACACGGGACAGGCGGTGGTTCTGCGTGACGGCTGGTCGGCGGCAGAGACCAAGGCAAAGGAAGTGGAAAAATGCTTTAAGCGGTCGGAAAAGCGGTCTTTGCGGATCGTACTGCACATCTCTGGCAAGCGGTTGGGGCTCAAGCTCTCGGACATTGACATCAAGTGCCCGCGCGGCTCTACCGACAATCTGCTCACCAAAACACAGGCGCTCCAAAACCTGTTGGAGGCAGGTACCGCACCCGAGGTGGCGTTCCCCTTGGTCAAGCTCTTTCCCGATCCCGAACAGGCTTGCAAGGACTCCGAAATCTACCTTGCCAAATGGAAGCCCAAGACCGATGCGGCGGCTCCGGGCAACGCCGCGGTGGATGCCGAGACCACGCCCGCCAACAACAAACCCAATCCCAAAGAGGAGTAACGAAAAGGAGAAACGAATATGCCGAAAATTGACACCTCGAAGATCGCGGGCTACGCGGAAATGACGGTCGAGCAGAAGCTTGCCGCCATGGAAGCGTTTGAATACGATGACCGCGAGGAAACGGTCGCAAAGCTGACCCGCGATTTGGCAACGGCGCAAACGTCGGCGGCAGATTGGAAGAAAAAGCACGACGACCGTTTGACCGACGAGGAAAAGAACCGTCTTGCCGCAGAGGAAACGCTGAATACCTTGCGTGCCGAACGCGACAATCTGCTCAAAGAAAAGAACATTGCCGGCTACAAAGCCAAATTCTTGGCACAGGGCTACGACGAAAAGCTGGCGGGAGATACCGCCGAGGCGCTTGCAAACGGCGAGATGGAAAAGGTCTTTGCCAATCAGCAAAAATTCAACACCGCAAGAGCCGATGCGCTCAAAGCCGAATGGCTCAAGGAAACACCGAGACCGCCCGCAGGTGCGGGTGTGGATGGCATGACCAAGGAGAAGTTCCTCAGTCTTGACACCAAAGCGCAAACCGAATACATCAAAGCACATCCCAACTGGATGAACGAATTGAAATAATTTTAGGAGGACATATACATGGCTAATTATCTTGGCTACCCGTTCAACCCCGAGCTGTTTAATTACAACTGGAAGAACGAAAAAGACCCCACGCTGACCGCGCTGTTTGAGAGCGGCGCCGTGGTGAACAACCCCGAGATCGCAAAATTGATCTCCAACGGCTCCGATCTCTACACGGTCCCGTTCTACAAGACCATCGGCGGCACGCCCGACAACTACGACGGTCAGAACAACATCAGCATCGACACTCCCGAGGGCGACACGATGACGGGTGTTGTTTACGGACGCGCGCACGGTTGGAAGGAGCAGGATTTTGTGGTGGACTACAACAGCGGCGCCGATCCCATGCGTCAGATCACCTCGCAGGTCAGCAAATTTTGGCAGAAGAACCGACAGGGCATTCTGCTCCGCGTGCTGAACGGCGTATTCGGTGTGACCGGCAGCGGAACCACGGCATCTTGGGCTAACCACACCACCGACATCTCTTCCGACACGCTTGACGTCACGCCCGAAAACAAGGTCGGTGCGACCACGGTCGGAGATGCGGCACAGGCGGCGGTGGGCGATGCCAGTGACATCTTTGCCTTGGCGGTCATGCACTCCCGCGTGGCGGCAAACACCGCAGGGCTTCAGCTCTTGGAATACCGCAAGTACACCGATCCCATGGGGGTGGAACGCAAGCTTCGCTTGGCGGATATGAACGGTATGCTTGTTGTGATCGATGACGGCGTTCCTTTTACCGCCGCAACCGACAGCACCGCCGCAAAGTACACCACCTATCTGTTGGGACTGGGCGCTTTGCAGTATGCCTCGGCTCCCGTCAAGGTACCGTCCGAGATCATGCGCAACGCTACCGAAGCAGGCGGCTATGACGCGCTCATCACCCGTGTCCGTGAGACCATTCACCCCAACGGCTTCAGCTTCAAAAAGCCGACCGCGGGCTACACCGCGTCTCCTACCGACGATCAGCTTGGTGCAAGTGCCAACTGGGAGATCAAGGCAAACCCCAAAAACATTCCCTTGGCGCGCATCATCTCCAACGGTTGATGCGACCAAAGCCGAAAGGAGACCGACCGTATGACGCGAGACGAAATGAAAGCCGCCGTTGCCCGTGAGCTCTCGGCACAGGGCGACACCCTTGGAGCTGCGGAGCTCGAGACGTTGGTCTCTGCGGCGGAACAGCATGTGCTCAACCGGCTTTACCCCTATGATGACAGTCAGACCGAGGTGCCCCTGCGGTATCTGCGGAATGTCCAAGATATCGCGGTCTACCTGTGGGGCAGACGCGGCGGGGAGGGGGAGCTCAGCCACGAGGAAGAGGGGATCAAGCGCACCTATGCGGACGCGTATATCCCGTACACCTTTTTCCGCGGGATCGTCCCGTTTTGCGGGGTGCCCCAATGAGGTGCCTCGCGCGCAATCGGCGCAAAATCTACTACGCGCTATGTACCGGCTATTCCGAAAATGATGACCATGAAGAACAGCCGGTATACGGCGCCCCTCAAGAGCTGTAGATCCACGTCGGCAGAGGAACGGGGGGCGTATACATCGACGCATTCGGCAAGCGCATCACGCGTGAGCGAAAGCTGGTCACCACACAGACCGACCTGCCGATCGACGAGAACACGGTCTTTTGGATCGATACCGACGATACCTCCAAGCCGCACGACCATGTGATGGCGGCACCGCCCTCGGTGGGGCTGACGGAGGTCGTGTATCATTTGAAACGGGTGGATATTTCCCATGCGTAGGATCAAGGTCAGCCTTTGGAACCTTTCGCCGCTCATTTCCGAGCTGAAAGCGATGAAGCAAAGGCTCCCCGACCTCACCCGCGAGCTGGTGGAGGTGATGTGCCGAGAGGGTGCAGACCTCGCGCGGGACAACATTGTCCGTATGGCGATCGTCGACACGGGCGATCTGCTTGCAAGCATTCGCTATGTGCTTGCAAAGGACGGGACCCGTGGCTTTATCCGTGCCGACAGCGGGCACGCCGTTTATGTGGAGTTCGGCACGGGCGTGGTGGGTGCACTTGACCCGCACCCGCAAGCCTCCCCGTCCCGATATGACGTGAACGGGCACGGGTGGGACGGATGGTTCTACTACAACGACCGCAAGCAAAAAATACAGTGGACAGCGGGCGTGGGGAGCCGACCGTTTTTGTGGGAGACTGCCCGCATGCTCGGACAGGAAACCGTTGATATTGCACGGGAGGTATTCAAAAAGCTATGATCGACATCGAACCCGAAGTGACGGCGAACGTCAAAAAACGCTTGCCCGCAGGGGTGCATTTTTCGGCAACCTATCAGCCGCGCCCCGCAAAATTCCCGCACGTGTCGGCAGAGGAAACAGCCAATAGCGTTTACGCTAAGACACAGGATTCCGCAAGCCTCGAAAACCACGCGTCGGTGGGATACGAGGTCAACATTTATTCCAACAAAGAGGGCGGCAAAAAGACCGAGGCGCGTGCCTTGCTTGCCGTCGTGGACGCGGGGATGGCGGAGATGGGATTTTCCCGCATCTACTGTCAACCCATCCCCAATTTGGCGGACGCCACCGTCTATCGCATTGTGGCGCGCTACGCGGCGGTGGTCGATAACGAACACCGAATTTATCAAAAATAAGGAGATCACACATGGAAAAAATTACGGCAAAAACATTTTTGTATTACAGTGCAACCAAGGACGGCAAATTTGAAAAGCTGACCGACATCACAAGCTATCCCAAGCTCTTTACCAACCCCGAAAAGCTGGATATCAGCGATCTTTCCTCACCGCAGAAAAAGTATACCGAGGGAATGATCGACCACGAGGACCTCAACTTCGGCTTTAACTACACCAAAGCGAGATATGACGCGCTCAAGGAAAAAGAAGAGGTCGAGGGTTATTATCAGCTTCGTTTCGGCGCAAACGGACAGTACGGCGCATGGCAGTGGAGCGGCACGCATCGCGCGTCGGTGGACGCGGGCGAGGTCGGCGGTGTACGTAAGGGCACCTTGACCTGCTATCCCGAGACCGAGATTGAGTCCGTCACAATTACGGTATAAGGATTGAGAGGAAACAGCAATGGCAAAGAAAATTATTTTCCCTTATCAAGGCAAAGAATACACGCTTGCGTTTACCCGCGCGACCGTAAAGCAGATGGAGCAGATGGGCTTTCAGCTGAGTGACCGCGTGGCAAAGCCGGTCACCTTTGTGGAGACGCTGTTTGCGGGGGCTTTCTTGGCATACCACAAGCACGTGGCGGGAGATCAAAAGCTGTTGGACGAAATCTACGGCAAGTTTACCGACCGCGAGCGTCTGATCAACGCACTGACCGAGATGTACGTGGAGCCCGCGCTGACGTTGCTTGACGAAAACGGCGCCGAGGATGACGAGGGAAACATCGCGTGGGGGGAAGCCGACTGACGGCAACCTCCCCGCATCCGTATCGGGCGCTTTTTGAAGCCTGTTTTCCGTTCTATCTGTCGGTCGGCATGACCTACGAGCAGTATTGGCACGGGGACGCGGCACTGGTCAAAGCCTATCGCAAGGCAGAGTCTTTGCGTATCAGCCGTGCCAATCAGATGGCGTGGGTACAGGGGCGGTATCTTTACGACGCCCTGTGCGCGGTCTCTCCCGTGCTCCACGCCTTTGCGGAGAACGGTACCATGCCCATTCCGTACTTGGAGGCGCCATATCCGCTGACACGGGAGGAATGCGCGGCGTGGGAAGAGGAACAAAACCGACGGCAAGCCGCCGAGTTTGCCGCATATGTCGAGGCGCTCAACGCGTCGCGCAAAGCCAAAAAGGAGGGAACGACCGATGCCGAGCAATGACGAAAACCGAATTGAAGCCCTATTTATCGAGATCGACGCAGACAGTAAGGACGCGGCAAGCGGACTGCAAAAGCTGACCGCGGCGGTTGAGCGTCTTGACAAAGCCGTCCACAAGGGCGGGCTGGATCAGCTGTATGAAAAGCTGCATAAGATCGCGGGGGTAAGTCTCGGCAAGACCGCAAAAGACATCTCCGCCCTTGCCGACAGCACCGCAAAGCTTGGCACATCGAATGCAAACGCAAACGCGCGGGAGTTGGCGAACCGTATGAAAGAGGCGGGCGATTTTGCGCAAAGGTTTGCGAACGGCATCTGGCAAGCGGGGACTAAAGCAGCTTCGATGAACCAAAAAGCCGAAGCACTCAAAAACACGATGTCGCAAGCTACCGAGGCGGCGAAAAAGTTTGACGCATCATATTCAAATTTACTCAATGAAGCTCCAAACGCTAATTTCCATTCCGCACATACAATTGGCGACGGGGATAAAAAAATGGATCTGCCATTTAATACTCCGGACGAAGATTATTTTGCCGATTTATTTAAATATACCGATAAATATGAAGCTACACGGAAAGCGCAACAAGCGAAGTTTGAAGCAATGCAAAAAAAGCCCAAGGAAAAACTGCGGGAATTAAAAACCAAACTTTCGGGTGGCATAAAAAATATTCCTCAAGGTATCGGGAATTTGGGCAAGTCGGCTTTTCAGAGTATCGGAAATTTTGGTACGTTTTTGAGTGATAAATGGAAGAATACAAAGGTGTATGACCATATGTTTTCTTCCCGAATCAAAAGAAATCTTTTTTCCGATACCGTCGGCAAAACAAAATCTTTTGATTATATGGCGAAAGAGGCTTTTAAAAACTTTCCCAAAAACCTTGGAAACGGGATTGAAAAAATTGAGCAGAGAATGGAAAACATCGGCACCAATGTCGGCAAATGGTACCAAGGGATGAAAAAGGTGGAGGATCCCACCAAACGGGTGCATTCCTCCATGAGCGCCATCAAGACCATCCTTTTGTACAGCGGCTTGTTTACCTTGCTTTCCACCATCACCAAGGGCATTACCACGGGCATGCAGAATGTCGCGCAGGCAAGCGATTACGCAAACGATGTGCTGTCCCGATATGCCACCACCAATTATCAATTGCAAAACTCTATCGGTTCCGCGCTGATCCCCGTGTTGGATTTGCTGTATCCCATTGTCAATTGGTTGGCAAACGGGTTGATCAACGTATCCAATGCAATCAATATGCTCGGCGCCGCAGTGACAGGGGAAACCTCGTTCGACAAAGCCAACCGTGTCGCCCAGGATTATGCCAAAACCTTGAACACGGTCAAGGCGGCGCTTGCGGGATTTGACGAGATCAATGTGCTTACGCCGATCAACACGGAGACGTATACCAAAACCGAGTTTTCGGGGCTTGACGTGGCAGGTTCGGCTTTGGAAATTGTCGGACTTGTAACGGGGTTCATCGGCTTGCGAATGATCCTAAAAGGGCTTGATTTTTCTAAAATTGTTACTTGGCTCGGCGACAAACTTCCCGAGGCGGCAGGTAAAGTAACAAAGTTGAATATCGGGGGATTTTTTATCGAACTTGCGGGCTCTGTTTGGTTTGCATATGAAGCGATCGATGCCTTTGAAAATGGATTAGACGCGGGGAACACCGCACAAATGCTGATGGCTTTGGGCGTTGCGGCTGGAGGTGCTACTCTTGCATTCGGCAAGCTCGGCGGAAAGATCACGCTCATTGCAGGAGGCGCGATACTTGCAATAGCGGGCGTATGTGATTCATGGAACAACGGCATCAATTGGTTGAACTCCTTGTTGACGGTTGGCGGAGCAACGCTGACAGGTGCCATCATTGGCTCTTTCTTCGGTCCCGTCGGTACAGGCGCGGGTGCGCTGATCGGCTTTCTTGTAGGCGGTTTTGCCAATGTGGTTGTTGTGGTCAAAGAAAATTGGGCATCGTTTGCAAACTGGTGGATCACTTTGTGGGAAAATATTTGCAATACTGTCATTCGTGTCGGGAACAAGATTGCAGAGGTCATGGCGAAAGTTGGCGTAGGTGACGGTGTATGGAAAGAGGAGATTACGCTCGCGCGAGTTGAAAATGTTAGCGCCGCCGCAGGTGCTGTTTCGGGAGCCGTTATTCCTGCCGCATCGGGCGCGATCTCGGGCGCGATCAAGCTCCCCGCGTATGCGACGGGAGGTTTTCCCGAGGACGGTCTCTTTATGGCGAACCACAATGAGATCATCGGCACCTTTGCGGGCAGAGCGGCAGTGGCAAACAACTTTATGATCGTGGAGGGCATTGCCGACGGCGTCAAGGAGGCGCAAAGCGATCAAAACGAGCTCATCCGTGAGCAAAACGAGCTGTTGCGGCAACTCTTGAAAAAGAGTGGCGGCTCGGTATCGGTCTCTGCCATCACCAAGGCATTAGACCGACAAAACCGCCGTGCGGGACGCGTGGTCGTTCCCGTGGGAACGTGAGAACATCGATTGGCTTCAATGTGGAGTAACAACGCTTAAAAACTCCCTCAGTCGCTTCGCGCCAGCTCCCTCAAGAGGGAGCCTAAAGTGTCATTCATCGAAGCCCGTCAACTTTTTGCCTCCCTCTCGAGGGAGGGGGACCACGAAGTGGTGGAAGGAGTTATTTTTTTAGTAAAAAACGTAAAAGCACGTTTTGGGAAAGGGGTATTTTATGGACAGCGAATACAATCCCATCAGATCGGTGGACGGGGTGTCCGTAAAATGCCCCTCATCGTATAAGTGGAAATTACAGGACCTTTCCGACAACAGCGCCGGGCGAAACTCCGATTGGGAGATGAACAAATCCCGCAAGGCGCAGATCGTCGGCTTGGAGCTCAAATGGAAAAACATCTCGATCGAGGATGCGTCAAACATCCTCAAAGCCTTTAACCCCGAGTACATTCGTGTCGAGTATTTGGATGCGAAAGAGGGCGTTTGGCGGGAGTCCGAGTTCTATGTGGGCGACCGCGCGGCTCCGCTGTATAACTGCAAGCTGGGGCTGTGGTCGGAAATATCCTTTAACATCATCGAGCGGAAAGGAGTGGTTGAGGGTGTCGATTCCGGTATCAGCTAAATATAAAGCGTTATTCCGAAAGGGCTATCGCGTGCTTGTGGAGATTATGGTGGACGGTGTGGAGGGCTTGTCCCGGCTCACCGACACGGATATCGTAGAGGACGGTTTTTACATTGACCGTTACTGTTTCCCGTCGGACGAATTGGAGATCGGTACCGCGATCGAAGCCGAGGCAGAGATCATACTGGATAACTCCGACGGTCGCTTGAATGCGTATCACTTTGACGGCGCGCGGCTAACCGTGCTCTTGACGGTCAAAAAATGGGATGCCCGCAAATGGGAAAACGCCAAGCCTTACACCATGTACATGGGCTGCTTTACGGTGGATGACGTGACCAAAAACAAGTCGACCATCACGCTGTGTGCTCTGGACGACATGGCAAAGTTTGACGCAGAGATTACAGATTACGATCTGCAATATCCCGCTACCTTGGCACAGATCGCCAACCACGCGTGCGACAAATGCGGCGTGCTGGGCTTTTTTACTGCCTCCAATCTCACCAACGGGGACTTTGTGGTCGCGGAGTGTCCCGACACCGAGGGGCTGACCTGGCGGCAGTTGATCTCATGGGTTGCCGAGCTTGCGGGAGGGAATGCGTTTGTAAATCATATCGGCAGACTCCTTATCCAATGGTTTACCGAGACCGACATCACGCTGTCGCCGTCCGACCGATACGACCCCGAGATCGGCGAATATACATTGGCACCCACGGGCATCTGCTTTGTTTCCGCCGAGGATGTGGAATACGTCAGCGGCACTGCGGATGTGCGTTTGACGTTGGAGGGGAACAAGCTGGCACAGGGAGACTTGAGCGGCGTTGTGGCGACGATCCACCAACAGGTGTGCGGGTTCTCCTATCTGACCTATTCCACCGAGACCTGTCCGCTCCCGTTCCTCATGCCGATGGATCTGATCACCTACATTGATACCGCGGGCGGGGAGCACAAGACCGTAGTGACCAACATCACCTACACGCCGTTCGGTCACACCGTTCTTGAGGGACGCGGGAGGAGCAAGACCGAAAGCGGATATTCCCGCGGAGGCGGGCTGACGCGCAGAGAGCAGTACATCATCGACCAAGCCAAAAAGAAGCAGGAGCAACAGCTCAAAGAGCAGTACGCAAGCACGATCCTGCTCAATGACGCCTTGAGCGGCGCCCTCGGGCTATACCTCACGGAGGAGACCTCCGAGAGCGGTGCCAAGGTCTATTATTACCACAACCAAGCCACGCTTGCCGACAGCACCTGCATCTACACGTTTAACGACAGCGGCTTTGCCTTTACAAGCGATTGGAACGACGGCGACCCCGTATGGGAGCACGGCATGACAAGCACGGGCAATGCGATCTTAAACGCGCTGTACGCGCACAAGATCAAGGCGGATATGATCGACGCGGAGGCAATTACAACCGATCACATTGCCGCAGACGCGGTGACCGCCGAAAAGATCAAGGTGGATGACCTCTCGGCGCTGAATGCAACCATCGGCGGTTGGAAGATCGGGGAGGATCGGCTGTACTCGGAGAACGTCGGTTTGTACTCCGGAACAGCGTACAGCAATCAATCGCTCATCAGTGCATACAGTTCATATTCGGGAATCACATCACCGATAAAGATATACGCGGGGGAAACGGTTGAAAATTACCGTGTATCGGTTCCGCTTACATTTTCCTCGGCACTTCTTGTGAGCATGACGGTGGATGTCGAGCAGAGCGGCGGCTTTTTTGAGGTCCTGTGGTTGACCGGTGTTGTTTGGAATGATACTGACATCACTGCAAGTGTTACGGGGTGTTCGATCACCCAAGTTTCGGACAGTCGCTTTGAGCTCCGCATGCGCTTTGCAGGCGGGACATTTGGTGATATGACACCCCTTGCGGGAAAGGTGACGGCATATGTGGATTATCAATATAATCACGGGGTGGTAGGCAGCCAAACGCAGATACTGGATGACGGGAGCTTTTACACATCGGCAATGTGTGTATCGAGTAACCCGCTGAAAGGCAAAGACGCCGCGTACAATGTTTTAATCAGAGACGGTAAAATCCGCGTCAAGTCGGGGTATATCAACCCAAGCGATGCGGGGTATACCATTCCGCTGTTATATTTTAAAACCGAGGATGACCGATTGTTTGCCGTTACGGTGGGCGTTTTATTCGGAGGTGAGGAAACGGTCGAATTGGTTGTGAGCGACACATTAAGGGTTCAAGAGATCGGGAATACCGATATTATATGAGGTAAAACACATGGAAAACAAAACGATGAAAACCACGCCGGTAGAGCCGTTGGTCTTACGCTTTGCCAAGGCGAAACAAGAGCTGATCAACACCGTCGATCAAATAGAAGAAAGGTACGGCATGCCCGCAGTGCTGTTGGAAAGTCTTTTGACAGAGACCCTATACCGCGTGCGGGAACAATCGGCACGGGAAATTCAAACGGCAAACGCCGTATACCATAAACAACTGTCGGAATTATCAGACAGAAACAAAACAGAAAAACAGGAGGACGTAACTCATGGCTGATAGGGTAGAAGCGATCATCAAACTCACGCTTGACACCTTCCGCGAAAACCGCGTGCAGGAGCCTGTGGTGACACAGTACGACTACGGGTCTCGTTTTATGGATGTCACAATGACCACAATGGGGGTGTTTCAACCAATCCCGAGCACGGCATTGGTGCTGATCAACGTCACCCGCGCGGACGGGGAGTCGGACAGCTTTTCGGGCGAGGTCAATGCCGACGGCACCGTGCGCGTACCGATCAATCAATGGATGACGGCGCTCGATGATCGAGTGAAATATACCGTCTCGGCGATCACAGACAAAAGGTTGAGCACCACGCCGTCTACCTTCCTCGTAAAAGCATCGCCCAACCAAACCGACACACCGTCGGAGGGAACCGAGGAAGCCGACCTCCTTGCCGAAGTGCTGTATCACGAAAACGTCCGCCAAGCGTCGGAGGCAGAGCGCGTGGCGAACGAGGACGAGCGTATGGCGAACGAGAAAGCGCGTGTCACCGCCGAGGCACAGCGCATCACGGACGAGCAGACGCGCATTGACAACGAAACGGCACGTGTGGAGGCAGAGGCAACACGGGAGATCAAATTCAACTCATGGGAGGCAGATATCGCGTCTTTGCCGAGCTTTGACGCCCGTATCACCGCCAACTCCAAGCGCATCAGCAATATCGAGGCAGGACTCCCCGCAGACCGTTGGGCTGTGGACAGCACCACCGCATATCAAAAGGATGTCCCCGCAAATGCACTGCCTTACGCGGCGGTCAGCAAGATCGGGGGGATGACACGGAAGTGTGCGAATTTGTTGAATTTGGCAGACACCAAATATCCAGCAGGTGGCGTAACCGCAACCGTAAAGGATCAAACTATTTCTTTTTCGGGTGTTGCAACTGTAGAAACATGGAATATCTTAGGTTCAATTACGCTTACTGCGGGTGACTACACGTTCAGTTGTGCACAAACTATGGCAACAGGCGTAAACTTCTATATATTCTCTTCCGGCAATTATACTTCGATAAAAAATACAAGACCAACAAGCACTTTAACCGTAACAGAAACAACAACATTTAATGTTATTGTTCAAATAACCGACCTTGTGAATGACAGCTCAACGCTTGGAACGTATAATTTGATGCTCAACGAAGGCACCGCCGCTTTGCCATACGAGGCTTATTTTGACGGCTTGCGCGATGCTCCTGTGACAGAGGTCGAGAGTGTGGGGGCGAACTTGATCAATTTCGGCGATAGTTTTACAAAATCACATTCATCCAAGCCGGCAACTTTAGAATATGATAAAGAAAGCGATACCTTTACATTTAGTTGTGAAGAACTTACAGCGGGCATTGATATTTTTGTATCTCTTCAGAATAAAATAACGCCTATCGCGGGTGAAAATTATACCTTATCTATTGAAGATATCACATCTCCGGGAGAAAAATTAGGTTTTTATTTCGGATTAATGGATATCAGATATCCGTATAGAGAAGGAACGTATTCTATTCTTACGAAATCCACTCTTACTGGAACATTTGTAAATGATGCCGAAATTACCCATCTTAAAATTTTTGCAGGTCCTATATCAGCTACAAACACACGATTCAGAGTTACATTTAACAAAGGATCTGACGCATTGCCCTACACTCCTTATGCCGGACACACTCTCTCCATTCCCGAAGCCGTGCAAGCACTTGACGGCTATGGACAGGGTATTGACGATACCTACCACAATTTCATCGATTGGCGTCCCGAGGACGGCGTGACGGAGTTTCGGAAAGATGTGAATCGGGTGGTACTTACTGGGGGAGAATCGTGGCAGGTCGGTGTTGTTTCGCCAAATAATACCGAATACAATAGATATATTTGCTTTCTTTATAGAAGTCGCGCCCTCACGACAAAAATATGCAGTCATTTCAATTATTTGGGGGACAATATTTCTGCATACAACCCAAATGGAGAGGGGCTCGGAAATGGTGCCTCTGTAGATACGATATATCCACTCGATTTTGCATTTCGAAAAGATGGGCAATTTCCCACCGTGGAGGATTTTAAATCATTTCTTGCGCAGCAATACGAGATGGGAACCCCTGTCACGGTAGACTTCGCAAACATCAAAACCGAAGTCACCGACATCTCCGACCTGCTCCCCGCAGACAACCTTATCGAAGTCGAGGGCGGCGGCACACTGACCTTTGTCAATGAATACAGCTACGATGTGCCGTCCACGGTAACCTATCAGCTTGATCTCAACGCAGAGACCGCAGAGGAGGTGAACGCATGAACGCTTTGATGTTAAAATTAGCAAAGAAAAACCGAGAGACCCACCCGCAGTCTTGGGAGGAGCTCTATGAGGATCAGATCATCCGAAAGATACGAAAGCGGTACACCGTCAATCAAGAGCTTGCCATCCTTCGCCAACGCGACACCAAGCCCGAAGAGTTTGCAAAGTATAATTCCTACATCGAGCAGTGCAAGGCTGAGGTCAAGCAGGAGATGGAGATCACGGTCGACGATAACGCGGAGGTGACGGGATGACACTCTCACAGATTGCCGCTTTGATCACAGAGCTCGGTGTGCTGTTGGGTGTAGTCATTCCCATCATCGTTTGGATCATAAAGATATCCAATGGTATCAAGTGCCAGTTGCGCAGTGATATGCTCCGCATCTACTACCACCACAGGGAAAGCAAGACCATTCGGCAATACGAATACGAAAACTTTGTTTTCCTTTACAAGGCATATAAGGCGTTACGGGGAAATTCATTTATCGATAAGATTTATGCAGAGGTAAAGACTTGGGAGGTCGTCACCTAAAGCCACCGACACGCACCAAGAATACATCAAAAAGGAGAACAGAATATGACATATCCGATCATTTGCATCATCTGCTACACCGTCGTCACACTGGTCAAGCGGACGAGCCTTGCCAAGGAGTGGCTCCCGTTGCTCTCGGGCTGTACAGGAGCCCTGCTTGCCGTCCTCAGCTTTTACACCTTGCCGCAGTATCTCGCCGCCGAGAGCGTCCTCCACGCCGCCTTTCACGGCGCATTGAGCGGTCTTGCCGCAACGGGAGGGAACCAAGTATTCAAGCAAGCCGTCAAGCTCTTTTGTAAGAACCACGGGATCGATTACGATAGGCTGGATCAGCTCCTGCCTAATACCTCCGAACCGACCGATAGCACCGCCCGAGAAGAGACCGAAACAGAGGTTTGAACTGCCCGACAGCACAAAAACAGCCTTAATGGCAAAATTTTAAGCAACGAACTGACATTGCTTTTCGAGTGGTGTCAGTTTTTGTTTTGCATTGGATACAATATATCATAACAAGTAAATAGACATCAAATTCCTAAAATATTCCTAATATCAATTAAAAAACTATATATTGTTTATTTTTTACAATAACAACACTATATATAGCGCAAAATAGATTCTCCTCATCTCCACCAAACGTGTATTGGACGAACACTTACTTCTTTAGCGGCGGCTTCGCCGTCAAGGTTTCGCTCTGATACGAACAGAAAAACGCCATCTTAGATGAAAGTCTAAGGTGGCGTTTTTTTGTGGATTTTTAAGTTGTTGGATTTGCTTGCATTGGAAAACCTTGAATCTCGAAACCTATGGAAACCAATTTCGCCTTGAAGTCATTTTCAATTTTTTTGATTTTATTCTCATCGACAACAATCACAAGGTTCTTTCGTGCTCTTGAACAACCAACATAGAATAATTTATAAGCGGTCAAAATTCCTTCAATCTTTGAAATCTTAAAGATGTTTTTAGCATTACTTACGGTGTTTTTAGCTAAATAAGCGGTAAAATCATCTTTCAATAATGCTTCAAAGAGCTTGTTATCTCGATATGTGTTCAAAACTTGGTTACTATATTCGGCAAGAAGTTTTTTGTTTGCTTCATTCTTATTGTGAGTTTCAGCAGTAAGGTCACTTATCTTCATACCCAACTTTGCTTCGACTTCCATTATTATTTTGCTATATGAATAAAATAAGTCCTCAAATTCTGGCAATGAAAAGGTGTTTTTTGACCATAGTTCAAAGAAGGAATACATACGAACATTGGGAGTAGAATAATTATCTGCCGCAACAAAAACTACCGACTGATGGCTCTCACCTTTTACACCGTGTTGGGTGGATATATGAGGTGTACTTAGATAGTTAGCAAGATTCTTGATTTCTGAAATTTCAATATTTAATACTTGCTGATACTCTGAGCTTTCCTCATAAATGTTTTTGACAGCATCGGATACAAGAGATTGTTCAAATAGGCATTCTATAACATCCTTTATTAGAGAATTTTCTCCTTCATAAACAATTTTGATAGCCTCAAATTTATCTCGTAATACATTTTTATCTGTATGCTTTTTTAATTGGAACAACGATGAATTAAAAAATTTCTTTTCCTTTCTGCATATTGAAATAACCATTCCATAATTTTCTTTTGTATATAACGCCATTATGTTATTCAAAAGAAACAGGAACTTCATTAATGCATCAGGGTTATCGTTTGACATATCAGATAAAACATCTGTTGGAGAGTATTTTTTCCCAAATGAATATGCATCCATTTTTTCATATGCCGTATATAAATTCTTTGCGCCTATTTCTGCATATTTTTCTTTGTTCATCAAATATAGCGTAAGTATTCCCGGAAAGCTTGTTTGGAAATACTCAACTGCCTCCGTTACATTTGATGTAATAATGACTTTGGGAGAAATGTCGGGAGCGATATCTTTATTCTTTTCAGATGGATCTTGCTTAAAAGAATCATCATTGTAGATATTGTTCAAAATTGATATTATTTTTCCTATTGAGCGATGATTCACCACAAGTCGTTGTGAGGTATCAAATTCCCGCAGTTTTTCCTCGAAAGAACCATCGTAGTTGCGGTATATTTGCTGCATTCTATCGCCTAACAAATATAACTGTACGTTTTCCTTATTAACTACAGCATCATAGAAAATATCGAGTATATATGCAGAAGTATCTTGATATTCGTCAATAAATATGTAGTTGTATTTATCACTTATTTTCCTCAATAGTACAGGATATTTTTTAATTAGTTTGTTAGCAAACATTATCAAATCATCGTGGGAAAGTTTGCCTGAGTATAAAGATGTGAATGGCGTTTCTCCGTATGATAGCTCGCGTAGATTTTCTCGAACAAGATCAACATTTAAATCTCCGTGTTTCTCGATATAATGTTGGTTGCTTTGTTCAATATGTTCATCCTTTTTCTCATTTTTGATTCTTGCCTCAATCTTTTCTTCGAAGATTTCCCAATACAAATCCAATGCTTCTTTGAGTGGATAGAAAGGACTGATCAAATCGTTAATATACGAATGTATTGTACTTACTGTTACATTAGCGCTATCCAAATCCTTCTTTAACTCATCAGCAGCACGGTTTGTATATGTAATGCATAAAATCTTGCTTTTCGGTTCTTTAAGACAAATGCTTTTCAAACGAGTACGTATATTCGTTGTTTTTCCACTGCCTGCAGGGGCGTTTATTAAGTGCTTATTATTTATTATTTCGCCAGCCATAACAATCCTTTCTTTATGTAATCCGGAAGCATTTTTTCTTCATTACCGCTCAAAACGACAGAATACATAAAATCTGTTTTATTGTTTGAGGAAGCGGCTACGATTTGACGAATGGAAAACTCGCTATCTGTTTCGTCTTTTCTATTGTTTGGAATAGTAAAAATGAGATTATTGTTTTTTCTTATTGATTTCCATTCGCTGCGCTTAGTTTTGTCAAATACATTTTTACTTAAAAACTTATTCAACATTGCTTCTTCTAAAGTGCGAGCTGTGCTATTTTCATCTTGATATGCGATATAAATAAGTTCGTTACAAATTACCGTGCCTTTTTCGGTTTGCATCTCATATATCTCTTTAATTGAAGGTGAATATGTTGTACCTTTTTCGGGATAAATCAATCTATAACAATGATTAATTGTTGCATTTGTACTTGTTGAATTTTTTGCTGTTTCAAAAGTCGTAGCCTCCTTGTCATAATCCAAATCGGTTATGATCAAAGATTTCATTTTGAGCATAGTCAATATTTCAAGATAATTATGAGCATATGCTCCTCCTACTTGAATAAAAGCAATATAGTTGTCACGCAGAGAGGCAAATTCGGTCATACCCAATAGCTTTCTTATATATAAGCGCTCTGTATCTCCCTCATAAAGAACCACCTTGTCCGCAAAGATCAACTCGGAATAACCTATTTCAAAAAACCAATCGAAAAAGTTTTGTAGTAAAAATTCAGACTCTTCATCTACATTTTTGACCTTCTTGTTTTCAATAGATTTTCTAAACTTACTAAGATTAAATAATTCACTTTTTGATTTTTCTGTTTGTCTGATAACTCTTAGACTATTCAGACCGACAGATCGCGCAATTTCATTTGAATGTGTTGTTATAAGACCTTGTAATTTCTTTTCCGTATAATATTTTGTCAGAAATCTAATGAAGACATTTTGCATCTGTGGGTGCATATGTGACTCGGGTTCTTCTATGAAAAACACATTGACCTTGCTGTCATCAACGGATTTGTAAAATTCCTCTAATCTCATGTGAAGATAAATTAAATTACTAAATCCCAATCCTTGAGATTGCTCATTCAAAAGCAAACCATCGATATCATATTTTGCGCGAGTGATTTTTTGAATAAAATCTTCAACAACATTCTCATTAACATCCATTTCGAGTTGTAATTTTCCAATATGACCGCCACTCGTCTTTGATATATCTTGTACCGTTTCGTCCAGTGATTTTATCGATGAATTTTTGATTTCTTTCTTGGCTCCGGAATCTTCAATTTGTGCCATCAACAAATCGGGAAGCTTTTTTGTTACTTCTTCCCACTTTTCATTACCTTTTAACAAGGCTATAATCCTTTTACTTATCCCTTTTGAAGTATCGGATTCATTGTCATCCAATTCTCTTATTGCAGGTATATCACGGAAATTAAATAAATTCTTAAATGCTGTTATCTCTATAGAATTTGCATTCTCATAGTTTGAATTGCAGAAATAACATTTTTCAAGCGAAGCGTGACAATACAGTTTTAGTAATTCTTCTTTTATAAAATAAAGTTTTGTTTCTTTTTCTTTGCAATCGGGATTACTAATGTCCAAAAAACGTGATGACAGTTTATCGTAATATTCTCCGAGATATTTTTCTAAAGAAGCCATACTTGGCTCATACGAATAAATAAAGTAAAAGGAGTGCTTCGACTCATCCAAATCCATCAGGTAATCTGCAAACAATTGAATATCGTCACCTGTTGGATCGTAGTCCACTTGAATTTCCGCGTGAAAGCACTCTATGGTGTACTCTGGAAGAAGCTTATCATCGGCAGAAATCTTTTTAAGAATTTCGCTGATTCCTGTATTTTTATCATTTGCAACCATAATTGATTGAAATACAGGAATTATTTTTTCTACCCAAGCAGCGGATAAGTTCGTGGGAATATCACTATATGTGAAGCTAAGCTTTTTATCGTGAAACATTCCTTTCAGAACAGAAATAAGCGTTGTTTTACCACTATTGTTTGGTCCTGCTAATACTGTCAAGGAATTTTGCAAATCGAGTTCAACTGCATGTAACTGTCGATAATTATATATTTTGACTTTCTTTAAA
>JAFTKO010000026.1 GCA_017453205.1 Clostridia bacterium
CAACTCTTAGAGCGCGTTGATTTGATTTAATAATACCAAAAAAGAACCCGTCAAGATCATGACAGGTTCTTTTTTTATGGCGGAGAGAGGGAGATTCGAACTCCCGGTCGGTTATTAGCCGAACACACGATTTCCAGTCGTGCGCCTTAGACCAGCTCAGCCATCTCTCCGTACCGACCTATATATGATACCACAAACCAAACGATTTGTCAAGTGTTTTTTTCTTTTTTTCAAAAGTTTTTTCAAAAAAATCGAATTTTGGAGCTGTTTTCGGTATTCTGTTTCGGGCAAGTGATACGCAAAAAATATTTTTCGCTATGATCGGCTTCTTTTCTCGGCACGCTTTTACCCGTTCTCCGCTTCTTTGCCCGCATATTCCGACAGCATCTGCCCTGTTATGCCATGTTTTGGGCAGTTTCCGTCAGATGTCGTCGAACGAAAATCTGCTATTCCGCACAATATTTTTCAAAAATCGTATGTACAAAAAACGATTTTCATGTTATAATAGATATAATGCAAATTGAGTATCAAAAGAGAAAGGACCTCCGCCCGTAATGGAAACCAAGAAAAAAAGCGATTTTCGTCCGTCGGCAAATACCCGCAACCGTACATATGAGAAAAGAAATTTTGAAAGACGCGTCTCCCAACCGCGCAACACCGCTCCCTCAAAATTTGAACGCCGCGACAAAAACACCGACAAGCCTATTGACAATGCATTGTTGGAGAATGCCGCCGACATCGGCATTCACGGTGACTGCGAAACCGGTGCCGTCATCGGACGCAACGCAGTACGTGAGTTGCTCCGTTCCGAACGTTCGGTAGACAAGCTGATGGTCCAACGCGGCGAGCGCACAGGCTCCATCGTGGTCCTGGTGGCCGAGGCGATCGAGCGTGGGATCCCCGTCATCGAGGTCGAAAAAAGCAAGCTTGACAGCATGGCGGGCTTTGCACCGCATCAAGGTGTGATCGCGCTTGCCGCCGAAAAGGAATACTGCACGGTCGAGGACATCCTCTCCATTGCCGAGGAGCGCGGCGAAGCACCGCTCATCGTCATTTGCGACGGCATCACCGATCCCTACAATCTCGGTGCCATCATCCGCTGTGCCGAGTGCTGTGGTGCGCACGGTCTGATCATTCCCAAGCGCCGCGCTGTCGGATTGACCCCGCTGGTCACCAAAGCCTCTGCGGGCGCCATCGAGCATCTTGCCATTGCCAAAGTCGCAAACATTGCTTCCACTGTCGAACAGCTCAAAAACCGAGGCGTTTGGACCTATGCCGCCGAGGCGGGAGGCAGTAGCGTATACAGTACCGATTTGAAAGGTCCCTGTGCCGTCGTACTTGGCAGTGAGGGCAACGGAGTATCTCAGTTGGTCCGCAAGACCTGTGATGCCGTCATCTCGATCCCGATGTACGGCAAGGTCAATTCCTTTAATGTGTCTACAGCGGCGGCTGTTCTGCTTGCCGAGGCCGCACGTCAGCACCACATCGAACAGTAATCAAAGAAAAGTCTCGGAACGCGGGGCGGAAAGGAGGATTCCATGAAGAAAAAGAACGATGACAAGCAAAACGTAGCCGATCTGCTGAAAAAACTGCAAGCATCCTATCTCGGTTCATCCGCCAAATCGACGGGCAAAAAGAAGAAAGACCGTGAGGACATCGAGGACGAAAAATTCCAACAACAGCTTGCCGCCATGCTTGGAAAGGCCTCCGAAGCACCTGCCAAAAAGCAGAAGAAAGAAAAAACGGAACAACGCTCCCCCGCCCCCGAACCGTCGGAAGAACCGATTTCCGAAGTGATTCCCGTAGTCCAAGCACCCGAGCCTCCCACGGAGGAACCACCTACGGAAGAATCGCTCCCCACTCCCGAACCGCTCCCCAAAAAAGAAAAAAAGCCAAGGCGTCCCAAAGCGGAAAAAGAAAAGCCAACGCCTGTAACCGTTGAAACCGAAGAAAATACAAAGGACACTTTAGAAACGGTAAAAGAAGCCGAAACAGCACCTGTTGCCGAAGAAAAACCGAAAACAGATCTTGAAGAACGCCTTGAAGTAGAAGTCCCCGTTAAAGAAACATCGGAAAAAGAACACACCATTGTCCCTCCATCCGATGAAAAACCGTTCCACCCGCTTGAAAAAGTAATTCCCCTACGCGTGCCCGAGAAAACGGAAGGAGAGATCGAGCCCCCTACGGTGGATGACACTCCGCCGCCCATGGAGGTACCTGTTGAGGAATTGCCGGAGGAAACCGTTGAGGACAAGCCAACGGAGGATATACCATCCCCCATTCCGGCGCCGACCGAGGTACCTGCGACAGAACCGTCAAAAAAAGCCGATTCCATGATCTTTATCTCCTTGCGAAATATCTCACCTCCCCCCATCAAGCAAGAACCGAAACCGACGATCATGGAAGAAAAGGCAGAACCGCCTGTAATACCCGAAAAGATGACGGAACCGTTGCCAACACCTCCCAAAAACGAGGTGATCAAAATTTCCCCGCCCACCGCCCCCAAGGCTACGGAACCCCAAAAAACGCTTCCACAGGTCAAAAAAGAGCCTGTCAAAGAGCAACCCATCCGTATCACGCCAAATGTAACGATCCCCGCCCGCTCCGGCGCGCCCGATTTTGCAAAGCAAAAAAAGGACCCCGACGAGCCCGCGCCGATCGTTATCCGTCCCAATGTCCGCGATCTGCCGGAGCATGAAACCATCGTGATCCGTCCGCGCACCGCGGACAAGCCCAAACCCGTGCCGCAAGTGAACAAGGAAGCTCCCGCGGCAGAACCGATCAAAATCGGAAAGGAGGTCAAAACCAATACGGACAGAGAAAATATACCCGTCCGTTCGGAAACACCAAACCCGATCATGAAAAAAGAAAAGAACACCACACTGCCCGCCTCGGCAGCAACCCAACATACAGCCTTTCAAAAAGAGGCTCTCCCGCCCGCAGAGGACAAACAAGAGCCCGTAAAGCCACCGAAAAAGGGCACGGTAAAAAAAGAAGCCGTGGGTGAGGAAAAGCCAAGATCCGCGTCGAAAAAGCCCGGTATGACCATGCCGAAAAGTCCTGCGAAGAAACCCTCCCCCGCCCCTTCGGCATCCAAAGAAGCAAAAAAGAAATCCCGCCGTGTAATCAACAGCATCCCCGTAACCACTCTCTCCGACGAGGATTTAGAAGAGGTTTTGGACGAGGTCCCGCCGGAAGAGGCACCTGCCGAGGAGATCCCCATGGACGCGCCCGAAGAGATCGTTGCACAGCCCGCAAAACTGACCGTATTTCAACGCCGTCAGCAAAAAAAGCAACAGCAAGCCGAGCAAAATCTGTCGGCGCTGGAGGTCGTCCGCAAACGTAGCGGACTTTCCGAGGACGACATTGCGATGATCTTTGAGCTTGGCTACGAAAACGAGCTCGGACGTCTTGTCGGCTATGAAAACCTAAAACGGCTCAAAAACGAGCATCTCAAGCGTAGCGGTAGCTCCAATCACCGCCATTACCGCACGGCGTTTGGCTACCGCGGCGAGGAGTTTGTAAACACCGAACAAAGCAACACCGTGTGCGCGGCATATCTGCATGATCGCAAAAGCTTGCTGGTACGTCTGTGTCTGACCGCTCTTCTTACCCTGCTGTCTCTCTTTGCCGACATGCCGCACTTGATCGGTACCTATTTGACCGAACTTGGTGCCTCCTATCCGCTCATTTTGCCGATTGCGGGAATGTTGATGCTTTGGGCAATTGCCGCACTTTCTTGGCGGCAGATCAATGCGGGCATTCGCAGCTTCTTTAAATTCACTCCTACGCCCTACTCGGTTCCCGCACTCTTGTTCCCGGTTGCAACGGTTTACGACATTGCATCGTTCTTTGCATCCGGCGATATGCTCAAAGTCAATTTTTTAACTGCGCTAAGCTTCCTAACCTTGACGGTTTGCGATGTTTTGCGTTTGACCGCCGAGATGCGTACCCTACAGCTCCTCTCCGCCGACGGACAAAGAACGGTGCTTGCTCCCGCCGCCCCCCGCAAGAAAAAATTGCGCCAAGGGGATAAGATCGTCAAGATCATCAACGATGACCTCGGAAAAAACATGTATCAAGTCCGCCAAGCGGTACAAACAGCCGGTTTCTTCCGCCGTTTTAACAGCATGGGCTCCGCCGCACGTCCCTTTACGGTGCTCATCGCCATCATGTTCTCGCTATCCACGCTTTCGGGCCTTGCCGATGCGGTCTATACATCGAGTATCGCCTCGGCGCTTTCCACGTTTATGACCGTGCTTTTGCTCTCTGTGCCGCTGTGTGCTTGCTTGATGTACTTCTACCCGCTCTCCCGTGCCAACCGATTGCTGACACAACGTAACTGCGCCCTGCTTGGTGAAGAGGCGGTGGAAGAATATAATCTTCCCAAAACAGTGATCTTCCGTGACAGTGACCTGTACACCGCAGAAAAATGCACCGAGATCGCCGTGCGCGAGGGAGACGATTTTAAAAGCGATCTCCGTTTGGCAGGTATTCTTTTCCGCAAGCTGGGCGGCACGCTCAAACGGATCGGTGAATCGGCACCCGCATCCCGTGAGGATCCCCCCGTTGCGGTCGTCCGCATTCAAGATGCGGGTGTGGAGGCAGTGATCGACAACCGCTATCACATGGTGGTCGGCAACGCCGATTTTCTCAAGCACAGCGGTGTGCGGGTTCCGCGTGAGAGTACCGATAAAATTCTGCGCCGTACAGCAACCGTCAGCCTCATGTATGTGGCAATCGACGGCGTGCTGAAGCTCAGCTATGAGATCGAATACCGCACCGATGCCTCGTTTGAGTCCCTTGTCCGCGATCTTGCCGATATCGGCACCTCCGTGGCGATCTACAGCTACGATCCCAATTTGAATGAGACCTTTTTGCAAAAGAGCCGCCCCGATGCCGATGCGGTTCACCCGATCAAACCCGGCAGATTTGAAGAGGACAAGCCGCTGGAGACCGTTGACACAGGCGCGGTCTCATTGGAGGAACGGAATATCGTTTATCCGCTCTACGCCGCCAAGGGCATCGGAAATCTGCGTAAATTTGCAATGCGTATTCAACTCATCGCCGCGTTGCTTGCAACTGCGGGCACAGCGGTTCTCTCGTTCCTCGGTCAGCGCGACCTACTCGGTATCATACCGATCCTGTGTTACCAGTTGCTTTGGATCGTTGTGTCGGTCATCGCATCGTTTGCCGAGCTCAACGCCGACAAATTGCGATTCCGTAAGTAAAAAATCCCTTATGGGGCGTTGCACAAACGCCCCAAAAAATAATAAATGCGAAAATTGTCTGAAAAAGGATTATGAACATGAATATCAAAGAATACAGCTCGATCCTCAAATCGGTCTCCAAGCCCGGCAGATACGCGGGCGGTGAGTACGGTCAAACCGTCAAGGATAAAGCAACCGTCAAAGCGCGATTTGCGTTCTGTTTTCCTGACACCTACGAGATCGGCATGTCCAACCTCGGCGTCCGTCTGCTTTACGGCGCCCTCAATAACCATCCCGACATTTGGTGTGAGCGCGCCTACACGCCATGGGTAGATATGCAAGAGCAAATGAAAGAGCATCACCTGCCCTTGACCGCACTGGAAAGCGGAGACCCCTTGAGTGAGTTTGATTTTGTGGCGTTTACGTTACAGTATGAAATGAGCTACACCAATGTACTAAAAATGCTGGAGCTCGCCGACATTCCGCTCCGCTCTGCCGACCGTACCGAGGACGCACCTCTGATCATTGGCGGCGGTCCCTGTGCCTACAATCCCGAGCCGATTGCCGACTTTTTTGATCTCTTTAACATTGGCGAGGGAGAGGATATGCTCCCCTCCATTGTCCGTCTGTACATCCGAATGAGGGACGAGGGCAGATACAACCGCAAAGAATTTTTGCATGAAGCCGCGCGCACGATCCCCGGCGTTTACGTTCCCTCGCTCTACAACGTCACCTACAAAGCCAACGGGACCATTGAAGCCTACACCCCCATCTATGACGACATCCCAAAAAAGGTGACCAAACAGATCATCAAGGATCTTGACAAGGTCTATTTCCCCGAAAAGGTGGTCATGCCCTATATCGAAACCGTGCATGACCGCATCATGTTGGAGGTCTATCGCGGCTGTATCCGCGGTTGCCGCTTCTGTCAGGCGGGCATGATCTACCGCCCCGTGCGTGAAAAAACACCCGACGTACTCAACGCACAAGCAAAAAATCTGTTTGACAGCACCGGATACGAGGAAATATCGCTTTCCTCTCTTTCCATCAGTGATTACACCGCGCTCGAGCCCCTTTGTGACAAGCTACTGTCTTGGACCGATGACAATATGGTCAGTCTCTCTCTCCCCTCTCTCCGTGTGGACAGCTTTCATAAGGATCTGATGAACCGTATCGACTCGGTTCGCTCCTCCTCGCTGACTTTCGCTCCCGAGGCGGGAACCCAGCGCCTGCGCGACGTCATCAACAAAAACGTGCGTGAAGAAGATGTTCTCCGCGCCGTACAAGTGGCATTTGATGCCAAAAAGAACGCGGTCAAGCTTTATTTTATGAACGGTTTGCCCACGGAAACGCTTGAGGATCTGGACGGCATTGCCGCGCTCGCCGACAAGGTTGCCGAAGCCTACTATCAAAATCCAAATCGCAACCGTGCGCGTCAGGTACAAGTCACGGTCAGCGTCTCCTGCTTTATCCCCAAGCCCTTTACAGCCTTTCAATGGGAGGCGCAGGACACCATGGAAATGCTTGCCGAAAAACAGGCTTATCTCAAAACCAAGATCACCAACAAGCATGTGCGCTATCAGCACCACGATGCCAAGGTCTCGCGCATTGAGGCGGTGTTGGCACGCGGTGACCGTCGTCTTGCCGATGCGTTGGAGTTGGGTTGCCGCGAAGGCTTTTGCTTTGACGCTTGGGACGAATATTTTGACTACGACAAATGGCTCGATGTCTTTGCACGCACGGGTATCGATCCCGCATTTTACGCCAACCGTACTTTCGGACTTGATGAAGTCTTGCCTTGGGACATTATCGACTGCGGCGTAAGCAAGGAATTTTTCTTGCGTGAGCGTGCCAAAGCTTACGAGGCATCCACCACGCCAAACTGCCGCGAAAAATGCAGCGCTTGCGGTGCCAACAAGCTTGGCGGCGTGCGCGCGGTCTGCCCCGGATGCCAAGACACTCCCACCGAAAAACAGATCGTTCCTCCCGTAGAGAAACCCGAAATTTCGCAATGGAAAAAGCTGGACACCCCAAAAACCGTGCGCATCAAATTTCGCAAGGTGGGTGATCTGCAATACATCTCACATCTTGATCTGCAACGCACCATCGCGCGCGTTCTGGTAAGAGCCAAGATCCCAATGTGGTACACGCAAGGATTTAATCCGCACGCAAAGGTCATTTTCGGTCTGCCGCTCTCGGTGGGAACCGAAAGTGAGTGCGAATTTATCGATCTCCGCATCGACCGCGACATTCCCCCCGCATGTGTTAAGGAACAGCTCAACCGTGAGCTGACAGACGAGATGTGCATTTTGGAAGCTTACGAGCCGACCTCAAAATTCCAAGATATCGCATGGGCGAAATACGAGCTGTCTCTTCATGCCTCCGCACTGAATGCCGAGACCGCCAAGCAATTGCAAGCACTCTACACGACCTCTCCGCTCAACATGATCAAAAAATCAAAATCGGGCGACAAGGAGATCGACATTTCGGCACTCATTCGCAAGATCAATGTTGTTTATAATGCAGACCGTCCCGGCGAAATCCGCATCAGTGCCATTCTTGCCGCCGGCAACACCGAGCACCTCAATCCCGAATTGCTCATCAAGGCGGCAAAAGAGCGCGGACTGATCCTCGGAGGAAATCCCACGAAGGAAACCTATTCCATTCTTCGCACACACGTTTATCTTGCAGATTGCAAGACCGAATTCAAATAAGAAGAAACACTCATCTTTCCCGCTGTTTCAAACTTTGTCGTTAAAACATTTTTGAAAAAATATGATAAAAATCAAAATATGAAACAAAAAGCGACCGCAAATTTCTGTGTTTGCGGTCGCTTTTGCTGTTTTTTTCTGCAAAGTATTTCCATTCATATTTTGAGTTTTGCGGTCAACAATAGTATCAGAGCCGCGGACGACGCGCGCTCAATGATATAGATAAACGAACGGATACGAAAATTTTGTAAGTTGTTCTCCATGAACGGGTTACATCATTTTTGCAGACCGTTCAGAACAGGAGAAAACACAAAATGGCAAGCAACAAGACACTTGTTCCCGAAGCTAAGGAAGCTTTGGAGAGATTCAAGATGGAAGCTGCAAGCGAGGTCGGCGTAAACCTGAAGCAGGGCTACAACGGCGACATTACCGCGAAACAGGCCGGTTCCGTAGGCGGTCAGATGGTCAAGAAGATGATCGAGTCCTACGAGAACTCTCTCAAGACGAAATAAGAAAGCCGGAAAGGCTTTCCGACCGATGCGGATATTTACAGAGTTGAAAAAACTTGATTGTGAAATTCGATCGGTGACGGCGCGTTGATCGTTCGGTCGCGTTCAAGCTGTTGAACCGCATGGAAGATCAAGCGGCACCCGCCCCGTTCCTGTTGCTTGGAACGGGGCGTTGTGTTTTTTTTTGCAAAAGGTTATGAGGCTTAGCCGGAATGTGTTTTGACAGTCTCCGCTTGATTGCTCGGCATCACAAAGATCGCCAGCAACAGTGCCACGATGACCACGACGGTAACGATCAATCCGCCCTCAAGCCCAAAGGAGCCGCCGTTCAGCCACGTCATACCGTCGGTCATGGTTGCCGACAGAGGCGAGGCTCCCGCGCCCGTCCCACTGACGCTGACACCAAACATATTTCCTTGAAAGAAATTCCAAAAGCTATGGATGGCACAGGCGCCCCAAAGATTGCCGCGCTTGAGGACATACACCGACTCAAAGGCTCCGAACAACGCAATGTTGATCAGCGGTAACAGCCCGAAGCCGGGGTTGAAAAGGTGCAACAGTGCAAACATCACCGAGTTGGTCACCACTGCCAACCACATGGCGTTCTTACGCGACACCGAGATCATCATGTAGCCGCGGCAGAGAATCTCTTCCGATGCACCCTGGATCAAAAATCCAACCAAATACAACAGCCATACCCCAACCGAAAAGCGCGTTGTTTGCAACGTCAAACCACCGCAAAGCGCACAAAGTCCCACGCAGAGCGAGATCAACACGATCCCCACAACGGTCCCCGCCAAATACTCGGGCAAAACATGTCTGCGACGCAAGCCCATGGAGGAGATCGGTCTCTTCTCAATCAAACGGCAGAATAAAAACGCAACGACGATCGAAAGCACGGTGGAAAAGAGCTGTACGATCATCAGCCAATCGGGCATACTTGCAAGCACCTCATTAACTGCGTTCTCATACGCGGTCATCCCGTTTTGCATAGATGACATGAGAGACCCAAATACGCCGTCGGCGGTAAACAGCCAAGCAATGGTTGCAACGCTCACGGGAATCGATTGCAAAATCTGCGCCGTAAAAAACACGGCAACAAAGATCAAGCATTCCAAGCCCCACGAAAGCCCTTTTCCGCCCGCGCGGGCCTCGGTTATCATTTTTGTCTCTTTGATCGGATGCTCCATCAAATATCCCTCCCATGTTTGATCTGTTCTCATTTTACCTTAGTTTTCTCCGTTTGTCAATAGAAAAGACGCGGAATTGTTCACATTTTTTAATTTCAATACCAAAAAACGGGAAATTTCGGCATTTTCAATCTTGCAACCATCTGTAAATTGTGTTATACTATTACAAATTCAGTTTTGCAACAGGAGATTCACAATGAAAGAAGTATTGAAAAAGTATGCCAAACGTTATTTTATTGACGCGATGGGCGCGATGGCTTTGGGGTTGTTTGCCTCGCTCCTCATCGGAACGATCTTTAATGCGTTGGGAATGATCCCCGGGCTCTCGATCCTTTCCACAATCGGAAAAGGTGCGCAGAGTGTGGCGGGGCCCGCCATGGCGGTCGCGATCGCTGTCTCTCTCAAGGCATCCCCCTTGGTGGTCTACACCTGTGCGGCGGTCGGTTATCTTGCCAATTCCAATGGTGGAGCGGGCGGACCTTTGGCAGTGCTCGTTATCGCTATCATTGCCGCGGAGGTCGGAATGCTGGTCTCCAAAAAGACCAAGATCGATATTCTCGTTACCCCGTTCGTCACACTTTTGGTGGGCGGTCTGCTCAGCGTTTGGTGTGCGCCTTACATCGGAAAAGCCGTTGGTATCATCAGCGACATCATCGCATTTGCCATGACGCAGCAACCGTTTGTCATGGGTATTCTCGTCTCGGTAGTGGTTGGCATTGCGCTGACACTCCCCATCAGCAGTGCGGCGATCTGTGCGGCACTCGGTCTCTCGGCACTCTCTCCCGCCGCGCTTGCCGATCCTACCCTTGCTACGGGACTTGCTATGGCGGGCGGTGCCGCTGTCGCGGGCTGTTGTGCGCAGATGGTCGGCTTTGCCGTAATGAGCTTTAAGGAGAACAAATGGAGTGGCTTGGTTTCGCAAGGCATTGGAACCAGTATGCTGCAAATGCCCAATATCATTCACAATCCTCGCATTTGGCTCCCCACCATTCTCACCTCCGCCATCACGGGTCCCCTTGCAACCTGCGTATTTGAAATGCAGATGTACGGTGAGGCCATCAACTCGGGCATGGGAACCTGTGGTCTGCTCGGTCCCATCGGTATCATTCTCGGTTGGTTCGGCGGCTCCTATCCCACGACTGTCGGAGTGATGGATTGGATCGGGCTTGCGCTGATCTGCTTTATCCTCCCCTCGGTCCTCTCGCTCCTCTTTAGTGAGCTTCTCTATAAGATCAAGTGGATCAAACCCGGTGACTTGACTCTGCCGGAATAAAAAATAAAGTGCGCTGTTTGTAAGAAACGGCACACTTTTACTACGGTTTGGAAATGGAAATACATCCCTATGATTCCCCGTATTTTGGAACAAATTCCGTACCTCTGATCAAATAGTCAATCGAAACATCAAAATAATCCGATAAGATCAACAGCATTTGAACATCGGGACTTCTTTTTCCGTTTTCATAATATGACAAGGCTTCTCGACTGATTGAAAGATCCATAGCAACTTTCAATTGGCTGAAGCCTTTTTTCTTTCTGATCTTTCGTAATCCGACCATTTCCATGATAATATGACCTCTTTTCTTAAAATTTTTAAAAAACCTCTTGACAATATTGTAACAATATGTTACAATATTAATGTAACAATTTGTTACACAATCAATTTGATTGAAAGGAGAACAAACAAATGAGAAAGAAAAAAATCATCGCTGCTGTGGTTCTTGGTTTCATCGGTTGTGTAGCAATCGGTTACATAACCCAAAAAGTAAGAAAGGAGTAAATGAAGATGGGTAAAGGAAAAGCAATAGCAGGACTGGTTCTTGGTATTGTCGGTATCGTTTTTGGCTGTTTGAGTGGCTTTTTCTCAATTGCCGGGCTGCCGATTGCCATTGTTGGTCTGATTTTGTCGGTGGTTGGCGGAAAGCAACTGCGTGCTAACAATCTGCCGGCAGGAATTGCCACCGCCGGTCTTGTGCTTGGAATTATCGCTGTCGTCTTTACGGCAATTGCCTTCTTCACTTGCGGAATTTGCATTCTTTGCGCCGCCGGTGCAGTAGGTTCAACCGCAGGTGCCGTCGAGGAATTGTTCGGCGCATTTTGATCAAATCTACAAAGCAAGACGCGCTCCGATTTTTCGGGGCGCGTCTTGCGGAAAGAAATGTATGAAACCTTATATTACCATATTGGAACGTCAGATACCGATTTACGGAATCTTCTTTTATACGGGAATTTTGATTGCGGCAACTGCGGCACTGCTGATTTGCCGCCGAAAAAAGGTTGCATGGTATGATGTGGCCTATTCCGCTGTTTATGTCATGATCGGTGCCATTCTCGGTGCAAAATTGCTTTTTTTAGCAGTTTCTTTTCGTCAAATCATCACTGAGCATATTCCCTTTACAGCAGTGTTAAAAGGCGGATTTGTTTTTTACGGTGGCTTACTCGGCGGAGTGCTCGGACTGCTCATCTATATCAAGCAATTTCGGATGCGTATGAACGAGCTTTGCGAAATTTATGCAACCGTTTTGCCTCTCGGGCATGCGTTTGGACGGGTGGGTTGCTTTTTTGCGGGATGCTGTTACGGGATCCCATATGACGGAAGACTCAGTTACACCTATCACTATTCCATCGGCAATACTCCGACAAACACACCCTTGCTCCCCATCCAATTGATTGAAACGATGGGACTTTTGTTGATTTTTGCAATTTTGTTAATTGTTTATCTGAAAAACAGGGAAAAAGCGGACGGAACTATCGTGCTTCTCTATCTCATCCTTTATCCCATCCTTCGGTTTATTCTTGAATTTTTCCGAGGAGATATGGAAAGAGGTAAATACGGATGGTTCTCAACCTCACAATGGGTAAGTCTCGCACTTTTTTGCGGTGTGATCATATATTTGGTCTGCAAAAAGGCAATCAGCAGAAAAAAGCAAGCATAACAAAAAACGCTACGGCAATCACATTACCGTAGCGTTTTTGTTTTGCAATCCCCGCAAAATGTATGTTTTTTTGCTTTTTGCAAATACTTCTTGTGAGGTGATGTTATGAAATATCAAAACTTGAATGAATTGATCCAATACAGTCTAAGCAGCCGACAATTTTTTCTGTCTCAGTCGGTTGCAATGCAACTGACGCTTACAAAACACAGCGAATATATTCACACTGCCGCCGATCTGCATCAAAAAATTGATGAGATCAAGAGTTATGAGCGCACCGTAAGGATCAGCAAACTACCGCTGTTTTCCCTCCAAAGCCGCCCCCACCGTTAACGGTGGGTAAGACGTGCGAAGAGTCCCTTTTTTTCATACGGCTCTTGTTTGATCGCCTTCAACTCATAACCAAGCTCCGCAACCACCGCGTAAAGCTTTTCTTCATCAAGCTTGTCCGAAGCGATGATTACCGTCTCTTTTTTTACATGAGAGGATGTTACCTTTTTTACATTGAAATTCTTGCGGATCGCATCATTCATATGCGCCTCGCACATTCCGCACATCATTCCGTCAACCGTCAAAGTAATTTTTATCATTGCCGTACCCTCTTTTATCGATCTTCTTTCAGATGATCCTCTTCATCCTTCATCAGCGCCAGCTTTTGTACCAAACGGTTCAAACGGTGTTTTTGCACCGACAGCTCGATTGCCATGTTGAACAGCTTAATAAGCACGAGAAAGATCATAAACAGGAACACAAAATTTGCGGGAGACTGAATATCCAACAGCTCCGATGCAAAAATGGCAATTTGCGGAAAGATACTGATGATCAAAAGCAGAAACGCCGAAACGATCCAATAGATGGCATCGTCGATATAAAGCTGTGAACGGCGGATCTTTTTCAAAACGAAAACAAGAACCAAAAAAGAAACAATCACCAAGGCAAAACGCAAAACCAAACTCATTTTTTGATTCCTCCTTTCAATTTTATTTTTTTACGGCACCATTGAATAAAGACGATCGAAAAGCACATATGCATCATATATTTGATCGAACGCGAGAAATTGAGGTAGCTCTCCCCTGCCGTTCTATCATGCATCTCCACCTGTATCTCCTTTACCACAGCGCCGCTACGAATGAGATGCGCCAAGGTGTCCGGCTCGGGACCGTAGTCAGCATTTCTTGCCATCGCCTTCATCGTGGCTCGGTTGAACATTCTCATTCCCGAGGTGGGATCCTTGATGTTCTTTCCCGTGGTCAGCTTGATCGTTGCTTGAATGATATTACTGCCCAACATACGCAAGCCGCCGGGCTTTTTTTGGTCAACAAAGCGGGAACCCACACAAATATCACATTCCGACATTGCCTCGACCATCTTTTCGATGTATTTAGGATCGTGCTGTCCGTCCCCGTCAAACTGGAGCGCGTACTCATATCCGTGCTCATACGCATACATCATACCCGTTTGCACACCGTCGGTCAGCCCCACATTGATCGGCATGTCGATGTAACGGTAGCGCTTGTTTTTGCAGATCACGGGCGTTTTATCCCGCGACCCGTCATTGATGATCACGTAATCATACTGGGGATAATTCTCTATCAAATTATCCACCACTTGCTCGATATTGTCCGCCTCATTGTAGGCGGGAATAATGATTAACAGCTTGGAGCTCATTCCTGCGTTCCTTTCTCACAAAATTAAAGTTGATTGCTGTCGGCACCCTTGGCGTAATATTTTGACAGCCGCCGTGCTACAAACGCGGGCCAATAACGGTGAAACATGAGGTATTCCTCCTCGGCTCTGCGCGTATCTGCGGTCAGCTTGGTGGTCTCCGAGCCCTCATGGATACGATGCCCCATCAGAGGCTCTCTTACATAAACAAACGCGCCCTTTTGCCGTGCCAAACGGTCCCACGCATCCCAGTCGCAGGCAAAGCGGAATTGACCGTCAAACCGAAAATTCTTGCAAGCCTCCATGCAAAAGGTTACGGACGGACAGCAAATGGAGTTGCCGACAGACAGCACACGCAGACGCGCCCAACGCCAATTGCGAAAAAGCCGAAAACCAAAGTTCATCATTTTTTTGATGCGTAAAAGCGTGTTGTTATAAACACGTTCACCGTTTCGGATCTCAAAATAATCGGTAAAAAGCAGAATGGGTCGCTTGGTACGCTCGGCTTTTGCCAAAATGCTTTCGGTGTAGGTCGGCTCATAAAGATCATCTTGATGGGCAATGGTTAAATAAGGAGTGTCGACAAGCGAAAAACCGAAATTCCAATCTCCCGTAATGCCCGCTTCCCCCTTGTTGATAAAGAGCGGGAGCGCGTAACGGGAGGCGACCGCCCGAATGCTCTCGTTTGGCGTAGAGGTGGAGATCATAATCTTCGATTTTACCGTCTGTGCCAGCAACGACTTGACACAATCCTCAAGGAACGGACTTTCTTGATAGGCACATACAACAAACGTATGGACAGCGGTTTTATCCATGTTCAACTCCCTTTCTTTGTTTTTTTAACAGGATCCACAGCATTCGCAAAAGCAAGATGAGTGCGCCGATTGCAGATGCGAGAATAAAGCTGTAGCTGGTTGCATTGATACCGGCATGAGCAATCCAATCACCGGTGAGCAAAATTTCGGATAACAACCCGATACCGCAAGCACTCAACAACCCCAAAAAATCCCGAAAAATAATTTCCAATGTACACAAAAACGTAAAATATGCGCTAACAAAGATGGAGACAAAAATCGGAACCAACAAATAAACGTAATCATTGATCTTTTCACCAAAGATTAGGGTCAAAGCAAAATCACCAAGAAACACTGCGGCAACAATCGCGACTGCGGCAAACAACACGATTGCCACTGTAATTTTAATGAACAAACGAAAAAACGCCTTTTTGTCATCCTCATGATACACTTGGGCAAATATCGTAACAAACGGGCTGTAAAGATAACTTGCCGCAGCGGAAATCAAAAGCGCGGGAGCAAAAATCGACGAGTAAGCCCCGAGAATTTCCTCGCCACACTGCTTTTCCAAAATCAGCTTTGGCACAGTGGCGATCGCCGAGCTCAAAAACAAATAGATACACAGCGGTAAAGTCTCTTTTGCCAAAGAAAACCATTTCAAGCTTTTTTCAAAAAAACGGTACTCGGAAAGCTTACGCACCACAAGTGCATCGTAAAGAACAGCGCACAGACAGGAAAACAGCGCCATCATGAGAAGCCCCACCGTTAGTTTTCCGCTCATCCGATATCCGACAAGAAAAAAGATCAAAATTCCGATACCTTTAATAGCAAAGGATTTTCCCGCAATGTCAAGACGTTCGTTCTTCTGCGCAATGCCATGCAACACGTCCGAAAAATCTTCTGCCAAGCGGAAAAGCATAAACAAGAAAATCGCAAAAAGTTGCTCCGAACGGTAACCGCTGATCAGCGAAAACGCCATACAGCAAACCATCGCCGCGGCACAGGAAATCATACGGAAAGAAACATAACAGGTATCGGAATATTTTCGATCCATGTCCGAAACTTGAAAATTTCGGATTCCGAACATAGCAATTGTCTGAAAGGTAGAACTGACCGACATAGCGATGGAAAGAATCCCTGCATCACGGAACTGTCCGAGATTGGTCACCAACACGGTGATCAGCCATTGACAAGCAAGGTAAACAATGTTCCCCGCAGCGTTCCACAGCATATTTTTTTTCAAATTTTGTTCCATAGCCTTAATTTGTTAAAATCTCCCAACATACGCGCTGAAAAAGCTCATCAAAACACTGAATGCAAGACCGCCGTAGACAAATGCATTTTGAAATTTGGGATTGATGTTGCATTTGATTTTTGAGGGAGCTAAGAAGAAGCAGAACGGTATCAACAGCGGGAAGATATATCGGTACTGACAACCATTGATCGTATTCAAGCCCACGGGTGTAAATCCGACATACAGCGAAGTTGCAATCAAAACAATTTGAACAAAACAGGAAAACATTGTAATCCAACGTGTGGATTGCATCGTTTCATAGCCATCCTCTTCTTTCCGATCTGTAAAGGTACAATACATCAACATGAAAGCAGCAACGGTACCGAAGAAAACATGCGCATTTCCCAAATAAGCATAATATCCGACAAAAGTGTTCATTTGCGAGAACGAACAGTATTCACTTAAAAACTTCAGCAAAATATACACATATTGGAAAGGATGCGTGAGAATAAAGCTGATCTGCCCTCCTGTACTGACATCACTACCACCGCGAGTATCAGTATAAAAATCGGATACAACCAGTCCGGGAATAATCAAAATCGCCGCAATCAAAAGGATCACACCAATCGTCCACAGCCGAAATTTCTTTGCATGTTGCGGATTTTCAAATTTATCCTTTTTCAAAAACAACAACGGAAGCATCATTGCACAGTAGATTCCTTTTGGTCCGCAACCCACAAAAAACACAACGAGCAATTTTATCAAATCAATGGTTTGCAGTTTTTTATCTGTCTGTTGCAATTCCGAAATAAGATAAGCAAAACCGTAAGCGAACCATGCAATGATCCAAAAATCATAACTCAACGAGCATGCCAAAAACAGCACGGAGGGCAATAGACAAACCGCCGAAAAAATGGAAGCTCCGCTTTTCAGTTTTCTAATTCCGTAATATACAATAGACGAATAAATCGCTAAATTCGCCAAACGACACAATACCAATATTTTGGCAATGTCGGCCCCGAGAAGCGCCAAAATGCCGTTTGTCAAAATCATGGGAATATATCCGAACGCGGTATAAGGATTCACGCCTCCCAACTTATAATCGATATACTCGGTATCCTGTTGTACTAAGGTTTTAACAAACGCATCCGGATCCCTCATATAATCATCATAACCATACAAACAGTGGAACAACCTGTATTCGGTCACCGAAATTTCATCGGTAAAAGGGTGGATTATCGTAAATGCTTTGCGGAAGTGCGTTTCATCATCCCACGAAACATGCGTGCAGGGAGGGATGGCATAACACATCATAATTCCGCTCAAAATGGCAATTATAAGGAATAGCTTGGCAGGCTCCGCTCCGTTTCCGGAAGTGATACGGTCAATCAATTGCAACGCTACTGCAATCAATGCAAGCCCAAACGCAATCAAAATAGTAACCTTCGTATAAAAAACGAACAAAATCATTACCGCCAAAAAAGCAACAAACAAGGCGGTAAAGCCCCAGTTTATCACATGTAAAATCAGCGTTGATTTTTTTTCCTCAGAGGCAAGTGCCCTAAGGTATTCCAATTCATGTCTTACACCTGTAAATGCCCAAGAAAAATATTTTACACGGCGTTCGGTAAGTATCAAAACCAACATTCCAACCGCAAATACGGCAAACGCAATAATGTTGAACCCGATCTTGACCGAACCAATGGGCATATGCTCGACTGTGACCTGCGTTAAAGAAAAATCACCGTTGATATCCAAACGAAAAGCGGTCCGTTCCACTGTGTTAGGCAGACAAAAAATCAATCTTTGATCAGTCAGTCTTTTGCCCATCAATGACATCGGTTCTGAAAAATACTCACCGGAGGTATAGTAAAGCTGTGCTTCCAACTCTTCGTCAAGTGGCTCTGCAAAATCCACATAAAGAACATTGCAAAGCTCACCGCTCATCTCAAACAGCATCTGCGGATCATCTCCTGCTTGAGCGTACTTGACATAGGAATCGGTCACCACGACCTCATATCTGGTTGTCGGGATCGAAACCAACGCTTCCTTATCCCAAACACGGACCGTTTCATTTTGCTCTGTGCTACGTAGGATAAAGATTGAAAGAAATGACATGATAAGAACGATCGTGATGAAAATATATCCAAGTTTCTTTAATACCAGTTTCATTGCAAATTCAAATTAAAATCGTTTTTCAGCTGTGCGGAAAGCTCTTCCACCACATTTCCAAACGGTTTTCCTCCATGGGCATAATTGTTTTCTGTTGAAACGGTAGCTGTACCGTCATAAGCCGAACAAATCTTTAAAAGTGCATTTGCCAAACTTCTCGGAGAACTATCCTTCAAACAAGTCATGTTCTCATTGAAATCCGACAAATCCTTGTTTGCATAACAGTTTGTCACGGTTTTTACACCAAAGGTCGACATTTCCAACGGCGGATAACTGGGGTGAGGTGAAACCATCAAAGAAACCCCCGCGTAGGTATCCAACATTGTTTTTGCATAATTTTCAAGTGAGAGTTTGCCAAGGGACCGTAAAGTACAGCCGTCGCCGAGGTCTACATCCGCATGCTCCTCCCCTGCCGAGTAAAGCAACCACTCCGCACAGTCAGGCTGAGCGGCTTTCCAGAGCTTCAGTGTTTCCACCACAAGTGCAAACGCATTGCGGTCGATAGATGGTCTGCCGTAAACCAATATCTGTTTTTTCTTTTCCACAGTCTTGGTATCGGTGGGCAAAAATGCCGCCAACTTTTGGTTCAATACCGGCTCAAAATACCAGATTTTTGCAAACGTATAATGATTATTGTCAAAGAAGTCCTTAAGAAGCTTGGAATTCAGCACAGCGTAGGTGGGGATATCTAAGCGATAAGTGCTGTCCGCCATCATATAACGAGAGGACCAAGGATAAAAACCGGGCTCATAGTCTTGAATGATATAGACCAGAGGGTTCATGTTATTGCCAAAAGTCTTGGTCTGCCACTCCATAACATTGCGGATCGTATAAGCTGTCCACCACGCGGTAGTCACAAAAATATCTTTTTCTCGCACGGGAATCGTTTTTCCGTACCGATCGTTAAACGCCAACAATTGCAAATGCGCGTCGGAATTTTCCTCGGAACCGACAATGCAATACCCCTCGGGAGCAGTGGAGCTCGAAGCTACCACGTCCGCGTCGGTGGATATGATACGTCCGTCACAATTCAACTGCTTGCGCAGGTTTTCAAACAAATTCATTGCGGTGGAAATACCACCGAAAACATGAGCAACATCCACCGACGGCGTCATAAAATTCAACCGGAATGAGGTATTCCCGGAGGTATCCTCTCTTGCGTTGATAGGACCGATCTCCGGAATACTGATCTCGGAACTCGGCATAAGCTCTCTGCGCAGAGCACGGGCAAGCGCCGCAACAGGCGGAATGCGTTTGAGCATCCGTTTGACACGAATCATGTTCAAAGGAACGACCTCCTCTTTCGGAACCAAAGAATACAGGTTCAAATTGATATTATAATAGGGATCTTTGCCCTCCAGATAAGGGGCATAGGTTTGCAAGGAGCGTTTGAAATCAATGGGCGGGATATACGTGCTTCGACTTTTGGATTCCAAATGGAATAGCCTAACATTCACATCGTAGCGGTTGTTATAACCGTACTCATATGCGCGGATACAAAGCTCCACGTCACTGCCGCATATAATAAAGCTTTCATCAAACCAACCGATGCGATCCAGCTTTTCGCGCGAAATCGCCATACAGGCACCGGTAACTGCAAGCACATTTCGGCTTACCATAGGAGAGATATAGGGGGAACCGAAATGTGTGGTTCCTAAGCCCTTAAAAACATGATCCGCCAACTGATTAAGCCCTACCACAACACCCGCGTGCTGAATGGTCATGTCCTTGTACAAAAGCAAACCACCCACCACACCGATATCGTCACGTAAGGCATTTTCGGCTAAGCGCTCCAACCAATCTTGAGAAATGACAACTGTATCGTTGTTGAGGAACACATAAACCTCGCCCTTGGCATTTTCAACACCGAAATTATTCAGCTTTGCCCAGTTAAACTCCATATTCGCATTCAAAATACGGATACGGGGATCAACCTTTACGATCTCTTTAAACCAAGCAAAGGTCTCCGGCTTTTCGGAACGATTGTCGAGCAACAAAATCTCGTAATTTAGATAGGTCGTTTTTTCAAGAATACTACGCACACAGGCATCGGTCAATTCGGCATGATCCTTGAAAGGAATAATGATAGAGATCAAAGGTGTGCGGTGCGCCAAGGTTCCGAAGCGGGCGTCAAACACAAAGGTATAATCGCTGTCAAACGCTGCCGCATCCTCACCATAGCGACGTTTCAAATGTGCATCCAATGCGTTTCTGCCTGCCTCATGTGCGTAGGGCTTGGCATCGGCATTTGCCGCAGTAGAACCCGGGCTCTCGCGCCAAGTGTAAAGAATTGCCGGAATATGGCAAATACGGTCGGTCTCCTCGGAAAGACGGAGCATCAGATCATAATCTTGACTGCCATCAAACGCCGAGCGAAAGCCTCCGATCTTATCGAACAAGCTTTTGCGGATCACCGTAAAATGGCAGGTGTACATTTGGCTATACAAAAGATCGGGCGACCAATCGGGCTTGAACAAGGGGTAAACGTGTCTTCCGCGCCGCGAGAGGTGATCCTCGTCGGAATATAGCACATCGGCTCCGTTCTCGGCAATTGCCTTGGCATTCATAAAAAGAGCGATGGGAGCGAGTAAGTCATCATGATCAAGCAACGCGATATAATCTCCCGTTGCCATTTTTGCACATTCATTGGTATTCTCCGAAATCCCCGCATTCTTCTCCAAGCGTTGGTAAACGATACGGCTGTCAGCATCTGCAAAGCTTTTGACAACTGTCTCCACATATGCGTGCGTATCATCACTCCCGTCCGCCAAGCACAACTCCCAATTGGCATAAGTTTGATCGATAACTGATTGAATCATCTCTTTAAGCAGCTTTTCGGGCGTATTGTAAAGTGGGACCAAAATACTGAATTTAATCGGATTTTCAAAGACCGTTTTTCGTTGTTCCTCCAAATCGGTTTTAGTGTAAATAGGAAACCAAAGACCGAGCTTGGCAAAGATTTTGTTCTTTACGCGACGCGCCGTGTAACGGAACCCGTATTTTTTCCAACTGGAAAAAATTTTGACAACATTTCGTAACACACGGTTCTTTTTGCAAAAGCGCTTAAATCCATCAAGCAGACATCGAAAAGGCTTTGTCAATTTCCAAAATTGGGAATTTTCTATCGTGCGGTATTGCTCCTCCAAAAGAGCAAAACGAGATTCCATTGCATTCTTTTCCGAAAGCAAGGCCGCATACTTTTTTTGATATGTTTCCAATTCCAAACGTAAGCTTTGCACATCATTCTGTATTGCATCGTTCTTTTGGAAAACAGTATCCATATTCACATTGTTTTGTTCATCGAATTGCGTGGTACGCGCGTTCTTTGAATTAGACATAACTTTCCCCCATCAAATTTGGACAATACTTAAAATGTACAATCTATATTATTATATCACAAATATATACTTTTGTCAACAAAAACGGTGAAAATTCAACTTTTGCCATGTTGTGTTACAATAGATGTGAGACTAAAAGTAAAAAAAGAATAGAAAAAGTGATTGAGTTCTGTTAAAATAAAGTCACCACAACCAAATCTAACAGAAAGGACTCAATCACTTCATGAAACATTATACCACAAACAAAC
>JAFTKO010000027.1 GCA_017453205.1 Clostridia bacterium
AAATACTTGTGTCTGACCGCGCGCCGCTTTTGCAGTCTCCACTCGGGGCTCCGCCCCTCCTTCCGCCTGCAAAAGCATTTTACTTAACTCGTTACTTTTATTTTTACTTTTTTCGTCTCACATCATTGACAAAACTACAAATCGTTTGGGAACTCTATACAATTTTTATTGTTTGCGGTAAGAATAGAATGGCGTTGGCGTAAAAGAGGGGTGGTTGTATATTCTCTTCTGTTAAAAATAAAAAATATGCCAACCAAGGTTATATACAAAAAGCTTCCCTCTATGTTCTCGCTTACTGCCGCTTCATTTGGCGGAGGAAGAACAGGACGGCGATGGCTGTGGTCACTGCGGCGTAGCCGAGTACCCATGCAAGATGTACTCCAATGTCGGAAAAGCGACCGTCGAGAACCGCGCGCTCCAGCTCCACGGCATGGACGAAAGGCAATAGATTGGCGACCGTTTGAAAGGCGCCGCCCACCAATTCCAAATCAAACCATATTCCCGAGAGCCATGCGGAGAGGTTGGTCAAGAGTGCACCGCAAATACCGCCCACTTGTTTTACGCCCATCACACTGCCACACAGCAGTCCGAGAGAGATGTAAAAGAGCGCCACGGGGAGAATGAACAGGACTGCAAAAACGATCGTCACGGTCACCTCGAGCCCCAATATGATGGCAACCAAATAGCAGATGACACATTGTGCCAAAGCGATGGGGAGGATGGGCAGGATGTAGCCTAAAATAAAGTCGAGTGCGGTCAGCGGGGTCGTGTAAAGTCGTTGCAGAAGCGCGCTTTCACGGTCTTTTGCAATCAGCGACGCCGAAAACAGCGTCATAAATGATAATCCAAATACCGTGATGCCGGGTGTGAGATTTGCAATCTCAAACAAAGATACGGGGATGTTTGCTTGTATGGCGGACAGCAACAGCAGGAGAATCACGGGAAATCCCAAGCCGAACGCGAGGTTGAGCGGATCGCGCAAAATCTCCTTTGCCGTGCGTCCCGAAAAGGTTAAGAGCTTCATTTTGTTTCTCCCTTTACAATGGCGACAAACGCGTCCTCAAAGCGTTCTTTGCCGGCTTTTTCCTTGATCTCGGCAGGTGTACCTACAAACAACAGCCGTCCGTCCTTCATAATGCCGACACGATCGGAGAGCGCTTCTGCCTCCTCCATGTAGTGTGTGGTGAGGACAACCGTGGTCTTGCCCTTCAGCGCACGCACCGTGTCCCACAGCTCGCTCCGCGCAAGCACGTCCAAGCCGAGGGTGGGCTCGTCAAGGAACAGGATCTTTGGCTCGGAGACCAGCGCCATGGCAATGCTCAGCCGCCTTTGCCACCCGCCCGAAAGCTTGGATGCTTTTTTGCCGAGGATCGCGGAAAGTGCAAAGCGTTTGGTCAGCTCGGCAATCTTTTGCGCGGTCAGCTCTTTGTTGAGCCCATGTACCCCGCACATCAATGCGAGATTTTCCCGCACACTGAGATTCGGGGCGACCGCCGTCTCTTGCGGGGAGACACCGATCAGCGCCTTGACCTCTGCGGGTTCGGTAACGATACTTTTGCCATCGAGCCATGCATTCCCGCTGTCGGGGCGTGTCAGGCAGGAAAGCATTTTCACCGTGGTGGTCTTTCCCGCGCCGTTTACGCCGAGCAGAGCAAACAGCTCTCCCGTTTCTACTGTAAGATCGAGTGCATCCACCGCGACAAGCTCTTGATAGCGTTTTGTCAGTGCTTGGGTCTTAATTGCTGCCATCTTGTTTCTCCTTTCGGTTCTCTTGTTCTTTTTGCTGTCCGTAACGGTAACGCAAGCCCTCGTAGGCGTCAGTCAGCATACGGCTTGCCAGCGTGCTGTCCAATTCAAGATAGTCGGTCGCCGTCATGGCGGCGATGCCATGAACATAAGTCCACATTTCCAGGTGGAACAGCCGTGCCTCGTCATCGCTCAAGCCGTTGTTCTTGCGGAGCAGAGCGATCAAAGCAAGGTATTCCGGGCTTTCCGTCGGCGGATCCTCTTGGGTGCGGTCGCGCATAAAGAGCAGTTTAAAAAGCTCTTTTTCCTCTTTGGCAAAGCGGATGTAAGCCATACCGCTTGCCTTGTAGGGCGGGTAGGCACCACTTGCTATGTCCTGTGCTACATAGCTTTGATACAGGGCGTCAGCTTTTTGAACGAGCGCGGCTTTCAGTTCCTCCATGTTAGCAAACGATAGGTAAATGGGCTGTGTCGAGCATCCCATCCGCCGTGCTACCTCACGGGCATTTACGGTTCCCATCCCGTTCTTACGGATCAGTTCAAACGCCGCGTCCAGGATCGCTTGTCGTGTGATCTGCTTTTTTGCGGGCATTTACAATTCTCTCTTTCTAAAAATAACAATCGTTATTAATAACAAGTGTTATTTTAACATAAAAAAGCGCATTTGTCAATAGAAAAACAAAAAAAGATCGTGCTCACATCGGAACACGACCTTTTTCAAAATTAATCAAATGCTTTCGCCGCGGTATCTGTTGGAGGCATACTGTACCAGTACATATACCAATGCCACAGCCATTGCAATGGTCATGGGCAACCAACCGGAACCGAGCTGAAGCGCCTCGACCTTGGGCAGGATCATGGAAAGGAAGCTGACGGACAGGATGCCGCAAGCAAATCCCGAGCCGAAGATGCAGACGGTACGGGGCAACAGCGCAGTGAGCAGTGCAACCACGAATGCCGCGCCGATACCTACCATTCTGCTGGGCAGATAAAAGCTCATGATCACGTATCCCAAAAGCCCTGCGTACAGCGCAAGTGCGGGCGTGGGCTTTGCAAGGGTGAGACAAATGAAGATGGCGGCAAGAACGATGCAGAAGATGTAGCAGAGCCACTCGGGCATCCACTCGGCCTTGCTCCACAGGGCATAGAACAGCGCCGCACCAACCATCATGCCGAAGAACCCGCTTGTAACCACCAATGCGGGTTTGATGAGCTTAAAGCACGCCAAGCCGATCACGACCGCCGCGGCAATGCCCACAATGTAAAACACCATTGCAGGGATATTCCATTTGTCCGCCAAGTAGACCAAACCGCCCTCCAAGTCGTTCAACAGTCCGAACACATCTTTCGAGGGAATACTTCTCAAGTATGACAAAACATCAGCAAAAGTCATAAAAACACTCTCCTTATAATGATTATGGGGTAAACCTTGCTGATTATATTATACCGCTATCGGCAAAACTTGTCAAGAGAAAGTGCGATTTTTTTCAAAAAGTTCTTAAAATATTTTATAAAAAGAGGATAAAAACGGGATTTTTTCAAAAAAAATTAAAACAACTCTTTACTTTTTCAAACAATCATGATAAAATAATAGAGAATGGTCGGGCGCGGAAACCGGCCCGATTGAATGAAAACTATGGAGGTTTTTATGCCGGAACGCAAATCCGATCCGTTGTTGGAGTATCTGATTCGCGGATTTATGACACTCGAGAGTGCCGATGAATGCCGCAACTTTTTATATGATCTTTGTACCGAGTCTGAGATGCAGGAAATGTCGCGGCGCTTGCAGGCGGCAAAAATGCTCAAAAACGGACGTATCTACGCCGATATCGCTGAGGAGACCGGGCTTTCCACCGCTACCATCAGCCGTGTGAACCGTTGTCTCAAATATGGCATGAGCAGCGGCTACATCACCGTGCTTGAGCGTCTTGACAGGGAGGATCGCCGCAGATGAGCGATTGTGAGGGATATTCTGCCATTGCACGTGTCTATGACCGCCTCAATGCCGAGATCGACTACGCCGCATGGGCGGATTTTGTGGAGGCTTGCTTTGACCGATTTTTGCCGAAACGCCCCGAGCTGGTGTTGGATCTTGCCTGTGGCACGGGAAGTATGACCTTACAGCTTGCCGCGCGCGGATACGACATGATCGGTGTGGACGGCAGTGCGGACATGCTTTCCGAGGCTTACAGCCGTGCTTTGGGACAGCCGCGCATCCTCTTTTTACAGCAGGATATGCGTGCTTTTGAGCTTTACGGCACTGTGGGAGCGGTCACCTGTTGCCTTGACAGCTTGAATTATTTGCTCGCGCTCGATGACCTTGCGCGTTGCTTTTCCTGTGTACACAATTACCTTGATCCCGACGGGCTGTTTCTGTTCGATATGAACACGCCCTATAAATTCCGTGAGGTGTACGGGAACAATGCTTATGTCCTTGAGGACGAATTAATTTGGGACGAGGGGGAGGAGACCGAGGAGCGTGCCGCCGTGTATTGCGGTTGGCAAAACACCTTCCACCCCGACACGGGGCTTTGCGAGTTTGATCTTTCCTTATTTGAAGAACTACCCGACGGCAATTACCGACGCTCCGACGAGCATCAGACCGAGCGTTGTTACTCCATGGAGGAGATCCGGACCGCGCTTTCGGGGGCGAGGATGGAGCTTCTCGGCGTGTGGTCGGATTACGCCTTTTCCGTGCCCGATCGGACGACCGAACGCTGGTATTTCGCGGCACGGGCGAAAAAGTAAAGAGTTTGCGAAAGGATATTTTACCATGTCATCAACCATTTTGCGTGCCATGACCGCTGACGGCAGTGCGCGCATCCACGTGATCAATTCCACCGAGATCGTCAATGAGGCGATCCGTTTACACAAAACCACACCGACCGCAAGCGCCACATTGGGGCGGCTTTTGACCGTGACCTCCATGATGGGATGTATGCTTGGAGAAAAGACCGACACCATCACGGTCGCACTGAACGGCAACGGACCCGCGGGACACGTGCTGGCTGTCTCCGACTATATCGGCAATGTACGCGGGTATATCAACAATCCCGCGGTCGATCTGCCTCTCAAAGCCAACGGTAAGCTCGATGTGGGCGGTGCCGTCGGACGCGGATTGCTCAATATTATCCGCGATATGGGCGAGGGGGAGCCTTACAATGGCTCGGTGCCTCTGGTCAGCGGAGAGATCGCCGAGGATATTGCCGCCTACTATGCGCAAAGTGAGCAGGTTCCCACCGTGTGCGCGCTCGGCGTGCTGATCGACACCGATTGTACTTGCCGCGCGGCGGGCGGTGTTTTGGTTCAGCTCCTTCCGTTTGCCGCTTCCGAGACTGTTGACTTGATTGAGCGCAATACCAAGGATATTGCCAATGTCTCGCGTCTCTTTGACGCCGGCATGACCAATGAGCAGATTGCTCAAATCGCACTCCGCGATATCCCATTTGACGTTTTTGACGAGCTTGACGTAGAGTACCGTTGCAATTGCAGCCGTGAGCGCACTACCCGTGCACTCGTGACACTCGGAAAAGCCGATCTTTTAAAGCTTCTTGATGAGCAGATTGCCGAGGGGAAGCCTGCCCGCCTAGAGATCAACTGCCGCTTTTGCGACAAAAAACAGTACTACAACCGCGACGACATCGAAAAAATGTTTTGACGGAAACGAAAAGACTTGCGATACACACGTGAAGCGCGTGTCGCAAGTCTTTTTTTACACGATCCTGCTTGTGCTAATATACAGCGCTTTGGCGGTACTCTCTGGGGGATGTACGAAACGCTTTGCGAAAGAGTCTGCTGAAATAAAGCGGATCCTGGAAACCGACTTCCTCGGCGATCCGCGTGATGGGTAGATCGGTCTGTTTTAATAGGTCTGAGGCAATGGTCAGTCTGTAGTGGTTGAGATAAGCGATGGGGGAGATGCCAAACTGTTTTTTAAAGCAGCTGTATAAATAGGATTCCGACATATGCGCGACCTTGGCAAGCTCGGCAACCGAGATCGGATACGCGTAACGGTCGTGTAAAAAATCGATCACTTTTAAAAGCTCACTGTTGCCAACCTCTTTTTTTGGAATTGCCACGAGCAATAACAGCTTTACAATGCGGTAATACAAGCTCATGCGTTCGCAAAGATCGTCGGCGTTCTCAAATAATGCATCAAAAAGGCGGTTCATGGCGGTGTTTTCCGCGGGTGGTAGAATGGTGGGAAACTCGAACAGATGATCCAAACGGTATTTTTGATTGACGGTCACGTCCAAAAAAATCCATCGGTTGTACATTTTCTTAGTCAAAGGGTCACAATGATGCGTGATGCGTTGCGTGACCTGCGATGCCGCAATAAAAAATCCGCCCGTGCCCGTGTGATAGGTTGGTCCGTCATCTATCTGAATGTCGTAGCTACCTTCCACGGATTGTACCACCGATAGCCAAGGAAGTGATTTAACGTGGTGGATGCCTTCAAAATTTCCTCTTCCGGAAAGGGTGCATCTTTCAAATTTGATCTCGAGCTTTTCAATTTTCATTTCGTCACCTCAATAGTATTATACATGTTTTTGATAGGAATGTCAATGGATTTTTATAGAATTATCATGTATAATAAAAACGTCAAATAAATTTGGAGGCGATTGACATGACTTTTTATGCACCAAACAATTACAACAGACCGATCAGACTTTCCAAGTCCACGCGGCAGTTTGCCCATGATTCATTGGATCACAAATACGGTCTTGATACCCGCAAGACGCTCGGCGTGTGCTTGGACGGGCTTGCGAATTTTGAGCAAATGACGCCGTTGGAGCAGTACGACACCGCCATTGAAAGGATCGCACGTGAGGCACCGATCCGTATTTGCAAGGACGAGAAGATCAGCGGTGCGGCAACATTGGGGCTTGCTATTGGTCATTACGTCCCCGCAACCTATCGCGAAAAGCCGATCTACAGCTCGGTCAGCCATTTGACCGTCGATTTTGAAACGGTGGTAAGGCATGGGATTCTCCATATCCGCAAAAACGCGGAGCGGTCGCTTGAGAGATATCGCGGTACCGAGCGGGAAGCCTTTTTGCAGAGCTGTCTGCATTGCTTGGACGCTTTTGACGTTTGGCATCGGCGCTATCTGGACGCACTTCGGGAGATGCCCGCATACGAAAGCAATTACAAAAATCTGCAACGCGTTCCGCAAAAGCCCGCAGCCAATTTCTACGAAGCCGTGCAAAGCATTTGGTTTACCTTTGCTTTTCTTCGTCTGTGCGGAAATTGGCCCGGCATCGGACGCATCGATTACTTGTTGGGCGACTATCTGAAAAAGGATCTTGCCAATGGAACGCTCACGCTTGACGAAGCACGTGAGATCTTGGCACATTTTTTCATCAAGGGTTGTGAGTGGGTCTCTGGCGGAAATTACGGCAGCGGAGATGCGCAGCACTACCAAAACATTTTGCTTTGCGGTGTGGACGAAAACGGGGAAGAGGTGACCAATGAGGTCACGTTCCTTGTGCTTGACATTTTGGAGGAGCTTGGGATCAGCGATTTTCCCACGTCGGTCAGACTGAACCGAAACACCGATGAAAAGCTTTTACGCCGCGTTGCTGAGGTCATGCGCTACGGCGGGGGTATCCTTGCGGTCTACAATGAGGATCTCGTCATTGAAGCGCTCGTACGCGATGGTTATGACCTGCGTGAGGCACGCAAATTTGCAAACGATGGGTGCTGGGAGGTTCAGATACCCGGAAAGACGTTTTTTACATATTTTCCCTTTGATTCGCTGCAAACATTTCAAAAAAAGACCTTGCAAGATTATCAAGGTGACGTAGCCTTTGACAACTTCAAAGCGCTTTACCGCCAATATATCAAGGATCTTGAAGTCGAGCTCTTGCAGATCTTTCAAAACATACAAAAAAAGTTTATCACTGCGGGTGCCCCCACCAAGGATTGGAAATGGCTGCCACAAACGCCTTGCACGGTAGTTTCCTTGTTTGAGCAGGGATGTATCGAAAAGGGGCTTTCTTATTTCGAGGGTGGTCCCGTATATAACGTAACTTCTCCTCACATCGGGGGGCTTGCCGACGTTGCAAACAGCCTTTACGCCATCCAAAAGCTGGTGTATGAAGAAAAAAAGTTGACCCTAAACGAGCTTTTGACGATCCTCAAAAATAATTGGGAAGACAATGAACCCTTGCGGCAGTATGCGTTGCATCACTACGCCTATTATGGAAACGACAACGACGAGGTCGATCTGCTCGTTACGCGGATCCTAAACGATTTTTCAAACACCTGCAACAGCTTTAACGGAAAATGCGGTTACCGTTTTCCCGCGGGTGTCAGTACGTTTGGGCGTCAGCTGGAATGGGCACCGTATCGCGGTGCAACGCCCTACGGCAAGCGCGCCGAGGAGGTCCTTGCCGCCAATTGCTCTCCGACGCCGGGGACCGATACAAGCGGCGCTACCGCTATCATCTGCTCCTACTGCAAGGCAGAGCTTGTGCGGCTGTCCTGCGGCGCGGCATTGGATCTCAAGCTTCTCCCTACAAGCGTGTTGGGAGAGGACGGCTTGCAGGCGCTGATGGGGTTGATGCGTGGCTTCGTGGAGCTTGGCGGCTTCTTTATGCAGCCTGATGTCGCAGACCCCGACATTCTGCGTCAAGCGCAGAAAGATCCGGAAAATTATCAGACGCTTTCTATTCGCGTTTCCGGTTGGAACGCACGCTTCGTGACGTTGAATAAAGTCTGGCAGGATATGGTGATCGAGCAAAATGAACACTAACGATCAGATCAAACTAAACGTTACCGAGATCCAACGCTTTTGTATGCATGACGGACCGGGGATCCGAACCACCGTCTTTCTCAAGGGCTGTCCTCTGCGTTGCGCGTGGTGCCACAATCCCGAAACACAAAAAGCGGCGGGGGAATTACTTTTTAATCCCAAAAGGTGTATTGGTTGCCGCGCGTGTGAGGTAGCTTGCGAGAACGGGGTACACGGCGGTTCCGAGCATCATACCGTAACGCGTGCGCTGTGCCGTGTCTGCGGTGCTTGTGTCGCCGCCTGCCCTACGGGGGCGTTGGAGCTTTGTGGCAGGGAAATGAGTGTCGAGCAGATCTTTGCCGAGGTCGAAAAGGATCGTGCCTTTTACGGTGTGACGGGGGGCTTGACGCTTTCAGGTGGAGAACCATTTTCACAGGGGAGGGCGGCGATATCGCTTTTGAGGCTTTGTAAGGAACGTGAACTTGCCACCGCAGTTGAGACCTGTGGATATTTTGACGGTGCGTTGCTTGCCGATGCGGTCGACTTTACCGATCTCTTTCTTTGGGACGTTAAGGATACCGACGGCGAGCGGCACAAACGCTATACGGGTGTGTCAAATGAACGGATACTGAACAATCTTGCTCTTGCGGACACCTTGGGCGCAAGGATCCGACTGCGATGTATCTTGGTGCGTGGCGTCAACACCGAGGGGGAGCATTATCGGCGCATTGCCAAGCTTGCCGGATCTCTTTCGAGGCTTGACGGCGTGGAACTGCTCCCGTATCATGCGTACGGTGGAAGCAAAGCAACTCTTCTAGGGTTTGCCGACAACGGTCGGGTCGAATGGATCCCAACCGCCGAGCAGATCGAGGATGCCAAAAGGTGTATTGCCGATCACGGCGTAAAGATTTTATAAAACGAGAAAAGAACCGTCATCGGTTGATCGATGGTGGTTCTTTTTAAATTAGATACCTTATAATACCTTGCTCAAAAACTCCTTGGTACGGGGATTTTTGGGGTTGTTAAAGAGCTCTTGCGGGGGAGCGTCCTCGGAGATGACACCGCCGTCCATAAAGAGGACACGGTCGGCGATCTCGCGGGCAAAGCCCATTTCATGTGTGACGATGACCATGGTCATACCCTCTGCGGCAAGCTCCTTGATCAGGTCCAGCACCTCGCCCACCATTTCGGGGTCAAGCGCGGAGGTCGGTTCGTCAAACAGCATGACCTTGGGGTTCATGGCAAGGGCGCGGACGATGGCAATTCTCTGCTTCTGACCGCCCGAGAGCGTGGAGGGATAAACATTTGCCTTTTCCTCCAGTCCGATGCGGCGGAGCAGGTTCATGGCGGTCTCCTCGGCTTCTTTTTTGATCTGTTTTTTGACTGCGGCTTTGGCAAAGATGCCGCCTGCTTTCTTGGTTTTTAGGTACACGGGGGCAAGCATGATGTTTTGCAATACGGTTTTGTTGTTGAACAGGTTGAACTGCTGAAAGACCATGCCGATATTTTCGCGGTGCTTGTTGATGTCCACATGGATGTCGGCTATGTCTTCACCGTCAAAATAGATCGAACCGCTTGTGGGATCCTCCATACAGTTGAGGCAACGCAAAAAAGTGCTTTTGCCACTGCCCGAGGGACCGATGATCGCAATTTTTTCATTTTTATGGATCACATAATCAATGTTTTTCAACACATTCAGCGTTTTTTTGCCGATATGAAAGGATTTACACAGCCCCTTGATCACGATGATCTCATCGTCTTTGATCTCGGGAACCGTTTTGATTTGGTTTTCTTTGTTACTCATTGCAAAACTCCTTTCTTAGGCGCGTTCGCCGCGCTTCATTCTTTTTTCCAAAAGCTTGAAGAGCAGTGTGATCATCATGATCAAAACAATGTAGATCAATGCCATCATCAAATAGGGTGCCAAATATTCATAGTTCACATTTCCCATTTCGGTAAATACCTTGTAAAGGTCGACCGCCGCAACGAAGCTGACGACTGAGGTGTCCTTGATCAATGCGATAAATTCATTGCCAAGCGTAGGGAGAATGTTTTTGACCGCTTGAGGGACCACAATCTTCAGCATTGTCGGATAAAATCCAAGTCCCAAGGCACGTCCCGCCTCCATCTGACCGCTGTCTACCGACTGAATGCCCGCACGCATGATCTCGGAAACATAGGCGCCGCTGTTGAGACCGAAAATCAAGATACAGGTGTTTAAAGAACCGATGGAAATGCCCATCAAGGGGAAGAGGACATAATAGGCAAGCAACAATTGGACAACAATCGGTGTTCCGCGAAAGAAGCTGACGTAAATGTTACAAACGGCATTGAGAACACGGGGGAGTGTTTTGTATTTTGGCATGACCTTGACCGCGGCGATCAGCGTACCGATGACGATACCGATGACAAGACCTAAAATCGCAATGATAAGGGTATTTTTCAAACCCTCAGAAAAGACTCTTTTGTATCCGCCGTTGGTGTAAAAAAGTCTCCAAAAGGCGGACCACTCTTCTGCAAAATTCATTTGGTAAACTATCCTTTCCAAAAATAATCGGTTCTTTTTACAAAACAGGGCTACCGAGCGATCGGTAGCCCTGTCTTGCTCATTCTTGATAGATTATTTGTTTACGCTTTTTGCAATCGCATCCGCGGGAGCGTTGTCGAGGATCACATAGTTGATCTCGCCGTTGCGCATTGCGGTGACAGCAAGTGCCGCGTAGTCATAGCCCATCTTGGTTACGGGCAGTCCCTTAAAGCCGTAGCCGTCAGGGTTGTCGAGGTCGCCTACGATGTAGGTCTCGCCTGTGGTGCCGGTCTGGCAACCGATCTTTACATCCTTGCTCATGGCGTCAAGAAGGGCAACCACATCGTCAGCGGTTTTGCAGCTGTCAAAAGTCGTATCATCCTCTTTTACGATCAGAACTTGAGAAGCGTTGTAATAGGAGTTGCTGAAAGTGACCATTTCTTGGCGGGCGGGGGTAACGGTAAGACCTGCCATGCCGATGTCGGCGGTTCCGGTTTGGACCGAGGTTACAACGGACGCAAACTGCATGTCGAGGATGACCAGCTCCTTGCCGAGGTACTCTGCAAGACCTTTGGCGATCTCAAGGTCGATGCCGTAGTATTTTCCGTTTTCGTCAACCATTTCAAAGGGCGCGAAACCTGTGCTGGTGGCAACAACAAGCTGATCCTTGTTGGGGTCTGCCGTGGTGGCGGCATCGAATTTTACGGGGGTGCCTTCACCGAAGTATCTGTCACAGATCGCATCAAACGTACCGTCGTTTTGGATCTTGGTAAGATACTCGTTGACGCTGTTGAGAAGGGTCGTGTCGTCCTTTGCCACAGCAAACGCATATTCCTCCACAGAGAGCGGGATATCGATTACCTTGACGCCGACTTTTCCTTGATTACAGGAAGCAAAGGAAAGCACGCCGCAAACGAGCAACGCGGACACGAGAAGAATGCTAATCAATTTTTTCATTTTTCTTTTCCTCCAATTGTATAATTTGAATTGATTACATTAGATATTATAGCGCATAAATATACATTTGTCAAGAGTATTTATAAATTTCTTCACGGTAACAGCATTTACATTTTTTAAAGGATGAGGTTGGGATCAAATGTAACCTTGTGGAGCATTTTGGGTGGTGGTAACCGCCTTCTCCCCTGGAGAAGGTGTAATGGTTAGCGGGAGCTATTGCTTGGAATAGCGAATAGACATTCCCATACCGTCAGAAAACTGTCGAAAGTGGCACAGCCATTCCCGTGATAAAATATAAAGTGCGTTGAAAGTTTTGAGGGGTGTGGGGGAAGCGGCTTTGCCGCTTCTAACACGGCGTATACGACGTGTTTTCTTTTAGTCAAAAGTCCCGCACCAAAAATCAAAAAGAAAATGCTGTTGCCGTGTAAATTTTTTCATACATTGATCCTTCTCACCTGTCCTTGCAACGGTTGGTTTGCCGCAAAGGCTTTGATGACGGTGTCAATAACAGCGGGAGACTCGGTGGTGAACAGGAAGTGCTGAGCCGAGATGCCGGCGCGGCGGAGCTGATCTTGGCGGTCAGACATATTGGTGGGGAGGCTGTTACAGATGACATTGCGGTGCTCCCATTCGCGCAGGATGGGGAAGGAGATGCCGCGGCGGTCGGAGAAAGTGACGCCGTCGGTGGCGCATTTTTTACAGTCGGCAAGCTCACGGATCGCACATTTTTCCAACGTCATGAGAGGCAGTCTGCCATAAACGATTACCGAGGTGTTGCCGCCAATGTCGCGGATCTGCGGTAGTGTCAGCTCGGGAGAAAGGATCAGCGAGGAGACACCGAGGGCTTCCCATGCGCACACGCTTTCGGCGTTGGTCACGTTCAGTCGAAAGTCTCCCACGGAAATCAGTCCCGCGCGGCGGGCAAGCTCCAAATGTCCGAGATTGCCGACCAAAGCGTATTTGGCACCGCCGAGGGCAGCGGTTTGCAGCATTTGTTTCACTTTTTGGGTATCTCCGTCAAAGATGACGGGCGGCAGAACCACGCCGTTTGCGTCGGAGGTGAATTTGTGTAAGGGGAGATAAATCACGTCAAAATATTCTTTTGCAAGCGGCGTGATTTGCGCGGGCTTGTAAAAGCGTGCCGTGCGCTGAGGTCGGCGCTTTCCTTGCGGTATACACGGGGAAAAAGGCTTCATTTCAAGTGAGGCCGCAACAGACTGCTCGTCCAAGGCTTGCAGAGCGCGGCGGCGCAGATCGTTCAAACGCGAGACGGGGAGCATCAAATTTTCCCCCAACTCCAAGGAGAACGAACCGACATGGTAAAGGGTTCCGCCGAATTTGGAGAGGTTGCGTTCCACGACCTCATGCGTCAGAGGCGCATGGATGGCGGGCATAGGGATGTCTCCTGTCACGGTCACGCTTTTGATGTCATTCGAAAGCGTCAGAAGTGCGGGCGCATCGGCAGTCAGCTTTGCAGAAACCTCCAACGGGATGCGGCGCGTCAACCCCGTAAATGGCTTCAACGCGCGGGTATTGGACTTGTCGGTGTCCGAGCGGATCCCGAGCATACAGCGGTCAATGTGCTCCGTATAGTAACCGTCGGTAAACCCACCGCGGGAGAAGGCATCGGCAAGCGCTTGCATTTCCGCGGGCGTGGCCGCACGGTTTTCATCCAACAGCTTGCGCCAAATGCGCGCCGTGTCGCGGACATATTCGGGGGCTTTCATGCGTCCCTCGATTTTTAGCGAGGAAACGCCGATGTCGATGAGTTCCGGAACGTGCGCGGCAAGCGAAAGATCTTTGAGTGACAGCGGGTAAGTATTCTTGCTCTTGCAGTCGGCACAGGAATAGGGCAAACGGCAGGGCTGGGCGCATTCCCCGCGGTTACCGCTTCTGCCACCCACGATCGAGGAAAACAGGCATTGCCCCGAGTGACTGACGCAGAGCGCGCCGTGAATAAACATTTCGATCTCGATCGGTGCGCTCGTTACCAGTGTACGGAGATCTTTTTCGGAGATCTCACGCGCGACGACCATGCGGGTAAAACCCAACTCCTTGAGCCGGGTTGCCATCGCGAGATTGTGTCCCGACATTTGCGTGCTGGCGTGTAGCTCGGCTCCGGGGAGCGCGCGGCGGATCGCCATGGCACCGCCGAGATCGGCGACGATCAAGGCGTCCACACCCGCGCGGAGCGCGTCTTTTGCGGTGTCGACGAACGCCGAGAGCTCGCGGTCGGTGGCAAGTGTGTTGAGCGTGAGATAGACCTTGACGCCGAATGTATGTGCGCGCAAAACGGCGGAGCGCAAAGCGTCTCCGCCGAAATTTTTTGCGTTCATGCGTGCGTTAAAAGCCGCACCGCCAAGATAGACGGCATCCGCTCCGCCTTCGATTGCCGCGTCAAGCGCCTCGGGGGAACCTGCGGGACAGAGCAGTTCGGGTAATCGTTTCATGAAATCAGACGTCGCTGAAGGTCAACAGGTCAAACATACTGCCCACACGGTTTTTGTTGGCGGGCTTTTGTGCCTTTTTGACAGTGTTGTTTGCCGCGGGAGCCTCCTCTTTTGCGGGTGTGGAAGCGGCAACTGCGGGCTCCTGTGCGGGTACCGCGGGAGGCACGGGAGCGGTGGGCTGTTCGGGAACGTTGTCAAATGCCGAAAGCTGTTGAGGTGCCGCGGGTTCCTCCTCTTCCTTTTTCGCAAAGGGCTTGGGGATGTACTTGGGCTTTTCTTGAGCGGCAGGCTGAGGTGTTGCCGTCAGCGCGGCGCGGTCAAGGATCGAGCGCATCACAGCGGCATCCTTGCGCAGGTTGTCCAATTCCTCCTGCATGCTTTCAATGGTCTTTTTGAGCTTTTCGTTTTCACCCGCAAAACGGAAAGCGTCTTTTTCCACTTTCTTAAATGCCTCCTGCATGGCAATGCGCTCGGAGCAGTAGGAAAGCGCGCAAAGAACAGCCGCCTCGTTCTTGGTGCAACGGGGGCTTTTGAGGTTGATGTCTCTCATGCGGCGGTCGAGAATGCCGACAATGTTTTCGACTTCGTCGGGGGATGCATCACTGATGATATTCAGCTCCATGTCCGCGACGGTAATGGTGTACTTTTGTTTCATGGCTTTGACAATGACTCCTTTCGTTCGCCCTTGACAATAATTCATTATTATTATACTATAAAAAAATGCAATTGAAAAGGGCTTTTCCTAAAATTTTTCAAAAAAAATTCAAAAAAAATGCCGCCATCGGACAAAAATCCCTTTTTTGTGTCTTTTCGGCTCTCAAAAATCCGAGAAAATGAGAGGATACGGGAGGAAAGCGGAGCAAAGCGCCGTTTTTTGTCGGATAAATCCAAACAGTTTTGTTTCATCGCGGGTAATTATGAATAATGACGAATTTTGAAATTTTTTCATAAATGTATTGCAATTTGCCTGTATATCTGTTACAATATAGAATGCGATTTATGGCCATAATGTCAAAATGCGAGTTTTTTCGAGTTTTTCAGCCGTTTGAGAAAACCGTTTTGACAGCGGGCGCAAGCCCGTGTAGTTCCATGAATATTTTTTCTTTTTAAAGGAGTATTTATGCGGAATGAACAAGGATGTATTGATCAGGCTGAACGGAATCTCTAAGGCGTTTGACGGAGAAACCGTTCTGGACAACATGAGTCTGGAAATCCACGACAAGGAATTTATCACTCTGCTCGGACCCTCCGGTTGCGGCAAAACGACCACGTTGCGCATTATCGGCGGCTTTGAAACACCCGACGCGGGCGATGTCTTTTTTGACGGGAAACGGATCAACGATCTGCCGCCGTACAAACGGCAGGTCAACACGGTGTTTCAGCGTTACGCGCTGTTCCCGCATCTGAATGTGTTTGACAATATCGCATTTGGACTTCGCTTACACAAATGTCCCGATGCCGAGATCAAGACCAAGGTCAAGGAGATGCTCTCTCTGGTCAATCTTAAGGGCTTTGAGCGCCGCCGCGTCAGTACGCTTTCGGGCGGACAGCAGCAGCGTGTTGCCATCGCGCGCGCATTGGTCAATCAACCCAAGGTGTTGCTCCTTGACGAGCCGCTTTCGGCACTCGATCTCAAATTGCGCAAGGATATGCAAAACGAGCTCAAAAATATCCAGCACCAAACCGGCATTACCTTTATTTATGTCACCCATGACCAAGAGGAGGCGCTTTCGATGTCCGACACCGTGGTCGTCATGGAGAACGGACATGTCCAGCAGATCGGCTCTCCCACCGATATCTACAACGAGCCCGTCAATGCCTTTGTTGCCGACTTTATCGGGGAATCCAATATTGTGGACGGCGTGATGCTGGAGGACCGCCGTGCGAAGTTTGCGGGCCATGTTTTTGATTGCGTGGACGGCGGCTTTGACCGTAACGAGCCTGTGGACGTTGTGATCCGTCCCGAGGATGTGGATGTGGTTGCACCCGACAAGGGTATGCTGTGCGGTCTTGTGACCGGCGTGACCTTCCGCGGGGTGCATTACGAGATTATTGTGGACGTGGCGGGCTTTAAATGGATGATACAGACCACCGATTATGTGGCAGAGGGGGAGACCATCGGTCTTTCCATCGATCCCGATGCGATCCATATCATGAGGAAATCCGAATTTTCCGGAATGTTTGGAGACTACTCCTCGTTTAGCGATGAGCTGGACAAGCTTTCCGATGTTACGGAGGAAGTCGAAGAGGAATGAAAAAACGTTCTGTATTCGAGCGGATCGCCGCAGCACCGCACCTATTGTGGTCTGCCATCTTTATCATCGCTCCGCTCCTTTTTGTGGTTTATTTTGCGTTTACCGACCGAGAGGGGAATTTTACATTTGAGAACATTTTGTCCCTTTCGTCCTATTCGCACACCTTTTTGATGTCGATTGGCTTTTCGCTGATTGCCACCGCAGTCTGTTTTCTGATCGGCTATCCTTTGGCGTACTGCATGGCGCGGATGTCCGAAAAAACGCGGAATATTCTGATGATCATGCTCATGCTCCCGATGTGGATCAGCCTTTTGATCCGTACCTATTCGCTCATGGCGTTGCTTGACAACGGCGGTATCATCAGCACCTTTCTGACAAGTCTCGGCTTTGAAAAGCTGACCTTTATCGGCACCGACGCGGCGGTTATTTTGGGTATGATCTACGATTTTCTACCCTATATGGTGCTTCCCATCTACACCACCATGACCAAGCTCGACCGCAAATATCTCGAGGCGGCGGCGGACCTTGGCTGTAACAACCGTCAAACGCTCTTTCGCGTGATCCTTCCGCTGAGCATGCCGGGAGTGATCTCGGGAGTGACGATGGTGTTTGTTCCCTCTATCAGCACTTTTTACATTTCGCAAAAGCTGGGCGGCGGCTCGTTCGACCTCCTCGGCGATACCATCGAGCGCCAGTTCAAAAACGCCATTACCTATCACACAGGTGCGGCGATCTCGTTGGTAATGATGATCTTGATCCTCATCTCCCTTGCAGTGATGAACAAATTCTCCGACAGTGAGGAGGATATCATCGTATGAAATTTTTATCCAAATTTTACATCGGTCTTATCTTTTTGATCCTTTACGCACCGATCTTGGTCGTGATCATCTTTTCCTTTAACTCGTCGGGCAGCTTGAGCAGCTTTTCCGGTTTTTCGCTTTACTGGTACCGCGAGCTGTTCCGTGACGGCGAAGCCTTGAAGGCACTGAAAAACTCACTCTTTTTGGCGGTGACATCGTCGGTATTGGCAACGCTCATCGGTACTTTGGCGGCGTTTTCCATCTCGCGCTCCAAAAACAAGTATTACAAACGTCTTGCCGAGGGGGTCTCCAATATTCCCATGATGAACCCCGATATTGTCACAGGTGTGTCGATGATGCTTTTGTTTGTCGGTGTCGGCACCATCATAGGTGTCAGTGACACGTTGGGAATGTGGACGATGCTGATGGCACATACCACCTTTAACCTGCCGTATGCGATTTTGCAGATTCTGCCGCGGTTCCGCCAAATGGACAAGAGCTTGACCGAGGCGGCGCTCGATCTCGGCTGTACGCCCGCGCAGACCTTTTTCCGCGTGGAGCTGCCGTATATCATGCCGGGAGTGATCTCGGGATTGATGATGGGCTTTACGCTCTCGCTCGATGACTTTGTCATCAGCCATTTTGTCAGCTCTCCCGACTTCAAAACACTTCCGCTCTATATCTACAATCAGACCGCACATGAGGTCAAATTCAGTATGTACGCGCTTTGTACACTCATGATCGTTGTCATCCTCATTCTGCTGATTGCCGTCAATGTGGCAGGCTCCGCGGGAGAAAGCAGACAGCGGAAAAAGGAGAAAAAAACAACGGGGGTGAGCAAGTAAGATGAAACGTGTGGTTTGTCTGTACACTCTTTTGCTGGTGCTTTTGACCGCGCTTTGCATCACGCTTTCCTCCTGCGGGAGTGAGAATGCGCGAACTCTGTATGTGTACAACTGGGGCGAGTATATTTCCGACGGCTCCGAGGGGACATTGGACGTCAACGCGGCGTTTGAGGAGTATTATTACGAGAAATACGGCAAGGAAGTGGTTGTCAATTACTCCACATTCTCAAGCAATGAGGATATGTATGCAAAAATCAACAGCGGCGCTTCCACCTACGATGTGATCGTGCCGTCGGATTATATGATCCAACGCATGGTGGAGGAGGATCTTTTGGCTCCGCTCGATCTTTCCAAGATCCCCAACTACGCCAATATCGACGATGATTTTAAAGGTGAGAACGTCTACTACGAGGATGACACCGACAATATCTATTCGGTTCCGTACTTTTACGGTATGGTGGGCGTGATCTACAACAGCTCGATTGTTGCCGAGGACGATGAACAGATCGGCAGTTGGGGGCTGATGTGGGATGCCGATTACACCGGTGACATCCTGCAATTCAACAACAACCGCGACGCTTTCGGAACGGCGCTTTACTATCTTGGCTACGATGTCAATGAGGCGACCGAGGAGCAATGGCGTGAGGCTTTGGAGCTACTCAAGTCGCAAAAGGATTTGGTGCAGGGCTACGTCATGGACGAGATCTTCAACAAAATGAAAAGCGGTTCGGCGGCGGTGGCGTCTTACTATGCGGGCGATTTTCTTGCCATGCACGAGGATAATGAAGATCTTTCTTTCTTCTATCCAAAGGAGGGGACCAACATTTATGTGGATGCTATGTGCATTCCCAAAAACTCCAAAAACTACGATCTCGCGCTCGAATACATCAACTTTATGTGCAGTGAAGAGGTCGGTGTTGCCAACGCACTTTATACCTATTACGCTTCTCCCTTGACTGCGGTCGTGGAGAACGCCGAGTATCAAGAGACAATGGCAGAGGTTCATGAGGACGCGATGGAGATCCTTTACGGTGACATGGCGGCATCTGTGCCCACCCAAGCGTACCTCAATCTGACGCCCGAGCGCTTGACCGTGCTCAACTCCCTTTGGGAGGAGCTGAAAGTCGAAAGCAGTATCGGCATAGGTATTTACGTTTGTTGCGCGGTGATCCTTGGGGCTTTGATCCTGTTGGTGGTATACAACGTGGTCAAAAAACGCCGTTGGGCAAAGCTTTATGATTAAAACGATCGGTCGTTGCGAGTCAACGACCGATTTTTATGTTCATTCCCATACCGTCAGAAAACTACCGAACGAGGCACTGACATTCCCATGATGCCAAGATATAAAATGCGTTGAAAGTTTTTAAAAGGGGTGTGGGGAAAACTTTTTTCAAAAAGTTTTCCCCACAAAAAACTCCAAAAGTAAATGCTATTACCGTGGACAGCGAAAGAGGATGTCTTGACAAATCTTTTCAAAAGAGGTATAATAATAGCAGTGAAAAAAAGGAGGTGTCGGATAATGGACTGTATCAATGAGTATTCTCCGGTAACAGTACTGGCGGGTGTTGGAAAGGCGCGTGCGGCGAGCTATGCGAAGCTTGGTATTGAGACCTTGGGGGATCTGATTCGCCACTATCCGCGCGCTTATGAGAACCGCGGGGATGTTTGTTTGCTTGCCGACGCGCGCATCGACGGAAAGAGCGCGGTGATCCTTACGGTTGCCACCGAGCCAAAAAGCGTGCGTTTGCGCAGTCACAAATCTTTTCTCAAATTTCGCGCGTTTGACGACAGCGGGAGCTGTGAGATCGTTTATTTTAATCAAGATTATCTCAAAAATCAGTTTCCCGTGGGATCGGTATTCCGCTTTTTCGGCAAGGTGGAACGAAACGGAAAGCGATTTTCCATGTCCTCGCCCGTAGCCGAAGCATGGACCGAGACTGCCTACCTGCCGCCCCTGTGGGCGGTGTACCGCATGACCGAGGGGCTTTCCCCAAAGCAGATCACAAAGGATATTGCGGCGGCGCTGGCACTGCTGTCTGTCGAGAAGGATGATCCTCTTCCGCTTGCACTGCGGGAACGCCGTTCGCTTTGTATGCTTGCCTATGCCGAGCGGAATATTCATCGTCCCGACAGTTGGCAGTCTCTTGCCATTGCACGGCGGCGGTTGGTGTACGATGAGTTTTTCTGTTTTGCGTTGGGCGCGGCAATGACACATGCGGTTTCCAAACGGCATGGTGCACCGATCTGCGCCAACGGAGACGTGAAAGAGCTGACCGCGATGTTGCCGTACCGTCTGACGAACGCGCAAGAACGTGCCATCGCCGATATCCGACGCGACATGGCACAGGACGTGCCGATGAGCCGCATTGTGGTCGGTGACGTGGGGTGCGGTAAGACGGTCTGTGCCGCGGCGGCACTGCTGATCGCCGTCAAAAACGGGCGGCAAGCCGCACTGATGGCACCTACTGAGATTTTAGCCCGTCAGCATTATGCCGATCTCGCGCCGATCTTTACCTCGCTCGGCATCTCCTGTGCGCTTTTGATCGGGGCAACATCGGCGGCGGAAAAAAGAAGGATCAAAGCCGCATTGAATGCCGCCGATCCCGACGCACGGCTTTCGGTAGTGATCGGTACCCACGCACTCCTGTCGGACGGTGTTTCCTTTGCCGCACCGGGATTGGTTGTGACCGACGAACAGCATCGCTTCGGTGCGCGTCAGCGGGCGTTGCTTTCCGAAAAAAACGCACATGCCCACCTGTTGGTGATGAGCGCCACGCCCATCCCGCGTTCGCTTGCGTTGGTGCTGTACGGCGATCTTGACCTTTCCAAAATCGACGAAATGCCCCCCGGCAGACAGCGGGTGGATACATTTGTTGTGGACGAATCCTACCGTACCCGCCTCAACGGGTTTATCCGCAAGCAAGCCGAAGCGGGTGGACAGGTGTACGTGGTCTGTCCCGCCGTGGAAGAACGGGAGACCGCCTCGGACGAGCTGGAGCTTTGTGATATTTTACCAGACGGAACGCGAAAGGAGGAACAGCCGCCGCTCAAAGCCGCAGTCAAATATGCGGAGGAGCTGCAAGCCGTCTTTCCCGAGTACCGCGTGGGATTTTTGCACGGTAAGATGAAAAGCGCCGAAAAGGATGCGGTGATGCAAGCCTTTTCGGCTGGAAAAATGCAAATTTTGGTTTCCACTACGGTCATTGAGGTCGGTGTCAATGTCCCGAATGCCTGTCTGATGATCGTTGAGAACGCCGAGCGTTTCGGTCTTTCTCAGTTGCATCAGCTCCGCGGACGTGTGGGACGCGGAACACGAAAATCCTACTGTGTGCTTGTCACGGGCGGTACGGGGGAGGTCAGTGAGCGATCCCGCGCACGGCTCGATACCATGCGCACGACTTATGACGGTTACGCAATCGCGGAACAGGATCTGATCCAACGCGGTCCCGGTGACTTTCTCGGTTCTTCTGCCGACGGTGCCGTGCGGCAGAGCGGCGGGTTGACTTTTCGGCTTGCCGACGCGGGCGAGGACAGCTCGATCCTTACCGATGCCACTGCCGACGCCCGTGCTCTTCTTGCCTCCGATCCCACGCTTGCCGCCTACCCATCCCTTGCCTCCCGTGTCAGTGCTATGTTTGATATCAACGAGGGATTGATCAGTTAGGATGTGGGAATGCGTGCCTCCGGCGGCTTAAGAATCCTCAAAACCTTTACTGATTTTGAGTTATCCATAAAAAAGGAGCTGTGATGAGACCACAGCTCCTTTTTTATACAGTGAAAATCTTATTTTCCGAACAGTTTTTTTACAATGCACTCGGCAGTGCACATGAGGGCAAACGCGGCAGTACCGACGATGGCGAGGGTACGGACCGAGCAGGTTTTGATCTTTTCGGTATAGAAAGTATCCACGGGAGTCTCATCATCGGGATTTTTATAGATGTCGAGGCGACAGGTCATGGTTTGCTTGATATAGGGCTTGCCGTCGGTCTTTTTCCAGTCTTCCATCAAACGGTCGGCGGTGGAGCGGCAAGCATCCTTGACTTCACGGCATTTGCGGGTAAGCATATCCTTGGGGGATTCCTCCGCGGCTTCGCTCACGGTGTCAATGGCTTCCACGCCGGTGTCATCAGCTTGGTAAACGGTTGCTTGTTCCGTGTTCTCGCAATTGCAGACCGAAACCTCCTCGGTCGCGTCGCAGATGGCTTCCTCGGTCTCCAATAAGTTCTTGTTTTCGTTTTCCATGGTTCATTCCTCCGTTAATTATTGATAGAATATGCAAAAAACGTATGTTTTATTCGTTGGTCGGCTGATCGAGATTGACCGTAATGATAAATCCGCCGATGTTATCCCCCGAGATGGTATACGTGCGGTTTTTGGGAACTTGAAGCGTGGTTACTTCGCCACTGCCGGCAGGGACATAGTAGACCTCGTAGTTGTTGCCGTCGGTACCTGTGATCTTGAGGTGGTTGGATGACGTGTAGGTGTTTTTGAGTAGCTCCACATATTCTTCCATACACAGGTTGTTTTGGTTCATATAGGTCGCATGTGCCACACCAACATAGCGGATGCAGTATTCGTAGCCGCTTACCCCCGTGATCGCGCTCTTGGAGTCGGGGTAACGAATGATAAAGCCGTATTTGTGACAGTTTTGATAGATCCAGTGATCGTCCTCAAGATAGGTCCCGTCATTTGGTCTCAATGCGATGCACAAGCCCGTGTGGTGGTCGGAGTAGCCCGCGGGAGTAGAGGAGGTCGTGCTGCTTGCTTGATCCTCATAACTGCGGTATGCCGAGGAAATCTTGATACTGCCATCCTCAAACAGCTCAAAATATTTGAGCATCATGCTGTTAAAGGCATCCAGTGCGGCAGATTGAAGCTTCCAGCCGGTGTTGCCCACCATATATGTATTGGAGATGTCTTGGTATTTGACGCGGTTGTCGTATATGTTTTTCAATCCGGTCGTGGTGGTAGGGAAGTGATATTCGTGATTCGCATTGACGACTACCAATTCACCCGTATATACAGCGGTGTTTGCCTGTGTGGTGGACTGATAGGAGATCTCTTGTGTTGGGTTGTTTTCACCGCCTGTTTCGGTTCCGTTTTCTTTATCCTTGGGCGGATTGTTGGCTTTTATGACGTCCACGAGAGAACAGACCAAAAAGATCGCCAGTGTCAGCAGAATGGCAATGACCACCGTAAAGATGGAAAGCAGTACCACCCGTTCCTGTTTGCGCCGTTTGATGCGTTGGTCGCGGTTACTGTGCTTTAAGGTATTGAAGCTGCGTGGGGGAGTTGCGCGGTTGCCCATGCTTGATGATCATTCCTTCCTTTGTTAAAATAACGTCCTGCGGGATGCCCAACGGCAAGCCGCAGGACGTTTGCTGTTTGAAAATCAGACTTCGAGTGCGTCCTTGATGGAGAAGTCCATACGGCCCTTTTTGTCCAGACCGATATACTTCACTTTTACAACGTCGCCGAGCTTGAGAACATCCTCGACCTTGTCGATACGGCGGGGTGCGATCTTGGAGATGTGCACCATGCCCTCCTTGCCGGGCGCGTATTCGACAAAGCAACCGAACTCTTTGATGCCGGTAACGGTTCCGGTGTAAACGGCGCCGACCACGGGCTCAAATACAATGGCGTCGATGCAAGCCTTGGCTGCCTCTGCCTGTTCACCGTTGACTGCGGCAATGTGGATGGTTCCGTCGTCTTCAATATCGATCTTGGCACCCGTGTCGGCAACGATCTTTTGGATCACGGAGCCGCCCTTGCCGATGACCTCGCGGATCTTGTCGGGATCGATCTTCATGGTGGTCATCTTGGGTGCATACTTGGAGACCTCTGCGCGGGGCGCGGGAATCGCCTTGAGGAGCACTTCGTCAATGATATAGTCACGGCCGATGTGCGTCATTTCGAGCGCCTTTTTGATGATTTCGGGTGTCAGACCGTCGATCTTGAGGTCCATTTGAATAGAGGTGATACCTGCATGCGTACCGGCAACCTTAAAGTCCATGTCGCCGTAGAAGTCCTCAAGCCCTTGGATGTCGAGCATGGTGTCCCAAGAGCCGTCGTCGGCGGTAATCAGACCGCAGGAGATACCTGCAACGGGCGCCTTGATCGGAACACCTGCGTCCATCAGTGCCAGAGTGGAGCCGCAAACAGAGCCTTGAGAGGTCGAACCGTTGGAGGAAACGACATCGGAGACCAAACGGATGGCATAAGGAAATTCATCCTCGGAGGGGAGCACGGGAACGAGCGAACGCTCAGCGAGTGCGCCGTGGCCGATCTCGCGGCGTCCGGGGCTTCTGACCGGCTTTGCCTCACCCGTGGAGAAGCCGGGCATGTTGTAGTGGTGCATATATCTCTTGGAGGTCTCGGAATCGATACCGTCCAACATCTGCGCTTCGGAGAGCGTGCCCAAGGTGGCAACCGTCAAAACCTGTGTCTGACCGCGGGTAAAGAGTCCGGAGCCGTGGGTACGGGGAAGAACACCGACCTCACTTGCAAGAGGTCTGATCTGATCCATGCGTCTGCCGTCCACACGCTTTTTGTCAACGAGCAACCAACGGCGGACGATCTTCTTTTGAATTTTGTAGACCAACTCGTCCATCATCGTGGGCAGAGCGGGATATTTTTCGGAGAACTTTTCAAGGATCGCGTCTTTCACGGGAACCATCTTGGCATCGCGGACATTCTTGTCGTCGGTATCAAGTGCTTCCATGACGTCCTTTTCGCAGAACGCAAAGATCTCGTCAAACATGTCGTGGTCGAGCTCACAAGAGGGATAGTCGAACTTGGGCTTGCCCACCTCGTCGATGATCGCATTGATGAAGCCGAGCAGATCCTTGATCTCGGCGTGTGCCTGCATGATGGCGTTGTACATGGTTTCGTCATCCACTTGGTTTGCGCCTGCCTCGATCATCACGACCTTGTTCATGGAGGCAGCAACGGTCAATTGGAGATCGCTCTTCTTTTGTTGCTCGTAGGTGGGGTTGACGATGATCTTGCCGTCAACCAGTCCCATGAACGCACCGCCGATCGGACCGTTCCACGGAATATCGGAGATAGACAGGGCGATGGATGCACCGATCATTGCGGTGATCTCGGGAGAGCAGTCGGGATCGACAGACATCACGGTCAAGGTCAAAGCCACGTCGTTGCGCAGATCCTTGGGGAAGAGCGGACGGATGGGGCGGTCGATGACACGGGAGGTGAGCACTGCCTTTTCGGAGGGCTTACCCTCTCTCTTGAGGTAACCGCCGGGGATCTTACCTGCGGCGTACATACGCTCGTCAAAGTCGACCGAAAGGGGCAAAAAGTCGATGCCGTCGCGCGGCTTTTCGGAAGCGGTGGCACAGCAGAGCACCACGGTGTCTCCATAGCGGCAGAGAACCGAGCCGTTGGCAAGTCCTGCCATTTTACCGGTCTCGATCACCAAAGGTCTGCCGGCGTAGGTGTACTTGAATACTTTGTAGTTTTTAAACTCCATAGGGGAGCTTACGGGATTGGACATGATTTTTTTCCTCCATTTTTAAATTCTTGTTGTTTTGAATTTCTTACGGAGGTTTAGCACTTAACCACAAGCCCGAGGGATGCTTCGGACGTATGGTTAAATGCTGATCCAACCGTAAGACTGCGGGTGGCGGACCGAAAAAGAGACAGGGAGCGAGGGCAGTGACGTGTGCCGCTGCTCTCCGCTCCCTATGCAAGTCTTATTTTCTGAGTCCGAGCTTGCTGACGATCGCACGGTAACGCTCGATGTCTACCTTTTGCAGATAGTTGAGCAGGCTTCTTCTCTGACCGATCATCTTTTGAAGACCGCGGCGGCTGTGGAAGTCCTTTTTGTTGGCTTTCAAGTGCGTGGTCAAGTTGTTGATACGGGAAGTCAGAATGGCGATCTGAACTTCGGGAGAGCCTGTGTCTCCTTCATGGGTAGCGTACTGTTCGATGAGGCTGAGCTTTTCTTCTTTTTGCATTGGTTTATTCACCTTTCTTTTATTTTTGGCGTTTCACACAGCAATCGGTGGGTGAACAGCCGTCTGTAACGGCCTCGTATCCGATAACCGAGTTCACGTCATACACTTATATTATACCACATCTTTTTTGTTTTGTAAATAGTTTTTTGAATTTTTACCGAGTTTTTTCAAGTATTTTTTCGACGTTTTTCCTTTTTCATATGTAAAAACAGCCAATACGATGCGGAATGTATCAAATTGCGCCGATGATGGCAGAATAGAAAACGAAAAAAGCTGATATCATGACAAACTCACCTTTTCATGATATCAATATCCATCATAAAGAAAACGGAGAAGCACCGATGAAGATCGCATTTTTTGACGCAAAAAGCTATGACAAGCCCTCCTTTGAAAAATACGGCAAGGAGAACGGGATCGCCTTTAAATATTTTGAGACAAAGCTCAATGAGGACACCGCGGAGCTGACACACGGATTTGACGGTGTGTGTGCATTTGTCAACGATACGGTAAACGCCGCCGTCATTGACCGCTTGGCTGACAACGGGATCCGCCTTGTGGCTTTGCGGTGTGCGGGCTTTAACAATGTGGATCTCCGTCACGCACGGGAACGCGGTGTGCATGTTCTGCGCGTTCCCGCGTACTCGCCCTACGCCGTCGCGGAGCACGCCGTGGCAATGCTTCTTACCTCGATCCGCCGTATTCACAAGGCATATATCCGTACCAAGGATTTTAATTTCAGCCTCAATGGACTGACGGGCTTTGATCTGCACGGCAAGACGGTGGGCGTCATCGGTACGGGAAAGATCGGGCGGGTGTTCATCGATATTTGCCGCGGCTTTGGGATGAGGGTCATTGCCTATGACAAATATCCCGCCGAGAACAGCGACATTTGCTATGTTTCACCCGAGCGCCTGTTTGCAGAGAGTGATATTATTTCGCTTCACTGTCCGCTGACAGACGAGACCTACCATATCATCAATGCCGAGACGATTGCCATGATGAAAAAGGGTGTGGCGCTGATCAACACCTCACGCGGTGCTTTGATCGACGCCGATGCGCTCCTGGAGGGGATCAAATCACGCAAAGTGGGTGCGGCGTGCCTCGATGTTTACGAGGAGGAGTCGGATCTGTTTTTTGAGGACTTTTCGGGACACATCGTGGAGGACGATACGTTGGCACGCTTGATCTCGATGCCGAACGTGATTGTGACCTCGCACCAAGCCTTTTTGACCGAGGAAGCGTTGGATAATATCGCGGAAACCACGGTGCGTAATATCAAAACCTTTGCCGCAACGAACGCTTGCGAGAATGAGTTGAGCTATCACTGATAAAGCTTTTGCTTCCATTCTCTCGGAGATATCCCGGTTGACTTGCGGAAGGAGCGGTAAAACGCAGAAAAATCGCGGTAACCCACCGAGTCGGCAACCTGCTCGACCGAAAGTCCCGTGTTATCGAGCAACCATTGCGCGTGCTCCATACGCACCTGTATCTGATATTGGTGCGGCGTGATGCCGTATTGTTTTTTAAAGATTCGCGTCAGATAGTCGCCCGCATATCCGAAACGGTGCGCTAGCTCCTCGGTGGTCACCGTTTCCGCGTAACGTGAGCGCAGATCGTTGCGGATCAGGCGCGTAATGTGCGCTTGCTCGTCATGGTGCGAGGCTTCCGTCCACAGCTCGCTGAACACACGGTTCATGTAGGCGTTGAGCAAAAAGGGACTGCCGTTGTGAGACTGAAAGAGCTGTTCAAATATGCCAAGCAGAGGCTCCAAGGTCTTTGCTTGAAACCGCCCGCGCAAAGGAAGCCGTTCTTCCTCACTGTAAGACCCGCAAAATTCGATATAAAAATAGGTCGGCGGTTTTTCCAAGGGGACACCTTCCTGTAACAAATTGTCACGCTGAATGTAGTATTCTCCCGCGCAGAGTTCAATGATTTTTCCGTCCTCCCGAAAACGAAGAACTCCGTCTCTCATAAGGATCAGTACGCTTTTTTGGGTACAAACGCGCGTGACGTGTATCTCGCCCGGCTCAAATACCTTGGTGGAACAGGCAAGGAACTCGGGCGGCGGTGAAAAATCGAGCGTCATATCATAGAGCCTCCATAAAGTCGGTTTTTGCAATCTTTTTTTCGGATACGGCAATTGCATTTCCGTTGCGGTTTTGATATCATAATTATACAGCACAAAAAAACAAATGTCAAGAAATTCAATCGGATTTTTCGGAAAGGATCAAAAAATGAAAGCATCTGCGTATCGGTTTTTTACAAGTCAAGAAATTTCACCGCGCGGCTGGCTCAAACGTCAGCTGGAGCTCGAAGCCGAGGGACTTTGCGGAAATTTGGACAAGGTGTGGCCCGATGTCCGCGACAGCAAGTGGATCGGCGGCGACCGCGAGGGATGGGAGCGTGTCCCGTATTGGCTCGACGGTTTTATCCCGCTGGCATACCTTTTGGACAATGATGATATGAAGGCGCGCGCAAAGCATTACATCGACCGTATTCTTTCGTCTCAGTGTGAGGACGGTTGGATCTGTCCCAACGGGGAGACGCCGCGGGAAGAATACGACATCTGGGCAATTCACTTGATCTCCAAGGTGTTGGTGGTCTGGCATGATTGCACGGGGGACCAACGTATCCCCGAGGTGCTTTACCGCATGATGAAGAATTTTTACGAGCTGATTCTCGCTGACGGTGTCAAGATTTTCAACTGGGGACAGTACCGTTGGTTCGAGGGCTTTATCGCGCTCAATTTTCTCAAGGAGCGCTATCCCGATGAGGCTTGGATCACCGAGCTTGCCAAGCTCCTCAAAAAGACGGGCACCGACTATGGTGCGGTTTTGGAAACATGGAAGCGCCCCTTGAACAAATGGACCTATTACACCCATGTGGTCAACCTTGCCATGATGCTTAAATCCGAGGCGGTTTCCAATGCGCTTTTGGGAGAGGAATACACCGATATCGCAGAGCATTTTTACCGTACACTGATGGAATACAACGGTATGGCGGCGGGGACCTTTACAGGGGACGAGTGTCTTGCGGGGGTCAGCCCCATCCAAGGCACCGAGCTTTGCGGTGTGGTGGAGCTGATGTACTCCTTTGAGTGGCTTTATGCTTGCACGGGCGACGCAAAATGGGCGGAGAGATTGGAGCGTGTCGCATTTAACGCACTGCCTGCAACGATCTCCGACGATATGTGGACACATCAATATGTGCAAATGACCAATCAAATCAATTGTACCACCATTCCCGGCAAGCCGATCTTCCGTACCAACGGCAGTGACGCACACGTATTCGGATTAGAGCCGAACTACGGTTGCTGTACCGCCAATTTCGGTCAAGGCTGGCCCAAGCTGGCGCTCTCCGCGTTCATGAAAGCCGATGACGGATTGGTCAATGCCGTGGCGATCCCTACCGAGGTCAACACCGCGTGGAACGGAGTTCCCGTCAAGGTGACGCTGGACACCTCCTATCCTTTCCGCAACTGCTTTACCTACAAGGTTTATGCCGAGAAAAAGACCTCCATGAAATTGCGCGTGCGCGTACCTTCCTTTGCAAAGAACGTCACTGTCAACGGCAAGCCCACGGCAAAGCGTGCGCAGCTGGTCTTTGGCGGCTTTGAAGCGGGGGAGACTGTGATTGAGATCTCTTATGAGACCGCGCCCGTGCTCACCGCGCGTCCCAACCGCTTGTATACCGTCAATTGCGGTTCTTTGCTCTTCGCACTTCCTGTGGAAAGCGAGTGCGAAATGCGTGAGTATATCAAACAGAATGTAGAACGCAAATTCCCGTACTGCGATTACGAGATCTGCGGGATTTCGGATTGGAATTTTGCATTTGCCTCCCGAGATTTGCAGGTCGAGGAACGCGAGATGCCAAGTGATTACCCGTTTTCTTCACAAAACCCGCCTGTGGTGGTTCACGCCGCGCTTTGCCATATCGATTGGGGCTTTGAGGATGGCTACGATACGGTTTGCGCCAAAGTTCCCAACCGGCGCAAGGCACTGGACGCCCCTCAAAAGCTGACGCTTTATCCCTACGGCTGTGCAAAGCTCCGTATGACCGAAATGCCTTTGGTCAAAAGTAGGGAATAGATTTGTTTTTTTAAAAGAAAAACGGGGAACCGCAAGGACAGCGGTTTCCCGAGACTGTAGGCAAAACGAACGAGTTTCGTCAGTTTGCTGAAAGGTTTGGTCGAGCTTTTTCAAAAGCTCGCGCAGTGGAGGGCGCGGAGCCCTCCTCGCGCTCCGCAGAGCGCGAAATTCCTCTTTCGGCGCTGTGCCCACTTGTGGGCATCGGTCGCTTGCGACCTTTTCTTCTTTGCAAGCTTTTTCTTTGCGCCTATATGGTCAAAGAAAAAGCGACTAAAGATTTTTTGCAATTTGATATTTTTTGTACCTTTGGCCTATACTCTAGGGAACCCATAAGGATTTTTTGTATGAGGGAAAGAGAAAAAAACAAAATTATGCTTCGATCTGTTTTCCGTTGAGAACTGCCGCGGTCAGCGTTTCTCCTTGGTAGACAAGCTTGAGCGAGAAAAACGGTTCATTGGTGTCGAGAAGACGCAGGAAGATGCGGTCGCCCTCCCAAAGAGTAAGGTCAAAGAGGTGCCTTTTATCGATCCATGCAAGCTCACCTTCGTCGCATTCTTTCAGCTCCCCCGTCCAATCGGTGCAGGTGAACAGGTGCATGTATTCGGTGGGGTAGAGGTCGGAGACGAACGTGACGATACCGCGGTAACGCAAATCTTGTGCGTTCAGTCCCGTTTCTTCCAGCATTTCGCGGCGGACGCAGTCCTCGGGGCTTTCCTTGTCCTCAAATTTTCCGCCCACCCCGATCCATTTGTCACGGTTTTCGTCATTGACCTTTTTGACGCGGTGGAGCATCAGATATTTCCCGTCGCGTTCGGGGTAGCATAGCGTTGTCATTTTCATGCGTTGCCTCTTTCCTGCCGCTTCAGCGTTTTGAGATGTTTTTTGGTTTCGGCGGGGACGCGGAAGCTTTCCACCGCTTTTTGGATCGCTTTGTTGTGCACCCACGGTGTCAACTTTTCCTGTATCAAATAGGGGAGCGCGGCGTCGTATTGCTTGACCAGCGCGATGCTGAACAGCCAAGCCTGTGCCATGCGGACATAGTAATCGTCATGCTTGACACGTGCGGCGGCGTCGAGCACCTCGGGAGAAAACAACGGTGCATCGAGATACCACGAGGTTAGGCGCACCAAGCCGTAGCGGATGGTATACACCTTGTCCGAGGCGAGCCACACCAAAATGCGTTCCCATAGGCGTTCGGGCTCCTTTCGGAGCACCTTGGGACAGAACATATCGCAGGTTGCCCAATTGTCGATATAGGGGAGAAAGATCTCCACGCCCGCGATCGCTTGGTCAAAATCCCGGATGCGGTCAAGGAGCGCGCCGTGGAGATTATTTTCATCATAATAGTCGTGCGGCAACGATAACAGGAACGCTTTTGCCGCCTCACTTCCCGCAAGCCTTCTTGCATAAGCACGCAGTGCGGGGGTGCGGACACCGATGAGGCGTTCTGCGGGAACGGTTGGCATCAGCTTGCCTTGAAAGGCGGCATAACTCTGATCCCCCAAGGCAAACAGGTCGGCTTGTATTTGGTTTTTATAGGAGCTCATCAACTCACCTCCGCTCGTCTATTATTATAGCAGAAGTTCAAAGGGATTGCAAGTCGGTTTTCTCTGTTTTCGCCCAGAATCCGAAAAAAAGTAGTACGGGACCCTAAAAAAACCGGCTTTTTTAAAAAAATTTATATTTTGCTAAAAAATTAACAATTTTTTTGAGAAAAAATTTTCATAACATCTTGATTTTCCGAAAAGAATATATTACAATATATTAGGAATAGAAAAAAGCAGTATCCCCCTGTCCGAAAATTGGGGAAGAGGAGAGGTCGTTCAAGTATGGCAGTATTCAGAAAAATCGGAATTTTAACATCCGGCGGTGATGCCCCCGGAATGAATTCCTGCGTGAAAGCAGTGGTTAACAAGGCACTTTCAATGGGCATCGAAGTGGTTGGCGTTGTTGGCGGCTACGCGGGCTTGATCAAGGGTGAGTTGATTAACTTGACTCACAACAGTGTAAACAATGTTGTGGGTATGGGCGGAACCTTTTTGTACTCCAGCCGGTGCCCCGAGTTCGTGACCGAGGAGGGGATGCGTATTGCAGTGGACACCTGCAAGAAAAATCACATCGACGCTTTGGTTTGTGTCGGCGGTGACGGAACTTTCCGCGGGGCTACCGATATGACTTTCCATGGGATCCCTTCCATCGGATTGCCCGGAACCATTGATAACGACATTACCGCAACCGACTATACCATCGGTCTCGACACGTCGATCAATACCACCGTACAGCTCATCGACAATCTGCGTGACACCTGTGAGTCTCACGCGCGTTTGAACGTGGTGGAGGTCATGGGACGTGGCTGCGGTCAGATCGCTCTCTATGCGGCGATCGCATCCGGTGCGGTTGCAGTGGCGATTCCCGAGGTCCCGTTTGATGAGGCTGCGGCATTTGAAAAGATTCGCAAGCTCCGTGACAACGGCAAACGCAGTATGATCGTTGTCGTCTCCGAGGGTGTGTTCAATCCCGACGGCACTCCGTACTCCGAGACGTTGGCAAAGAAGATCCAAAAGGAGACCGGCGTGGAGACCAAGTTTATGCGCACGGCTCATGTCGTTCGCGGCGGCAGACCTACTATGAAGGACCGTACCACCGCCACGGAAATGGCTGTGAAAGCGGTTGAGATGTTGGTGGAAGGTAAGAGCAACGTGGTGATGTGCGAGCTGGACGGCGAGATCGTTGCGCTCGATATCGCGTTTGCGCTCATTGCCGATCGTATGTATAAAAATAAGCTGAAGCCCGGCGACCTTGACAAATTTACGCCCGAGCAGATCGAGGAAATGAAAGCCCTCACCGCAAAGCGTACCGCCGAGCTGCAAAGACTTTACAAGATCGCGTCCGACGTCAGCTTCTGATATAAGAAAATACTTGGGGTGTTGCAAATTCCTTTGCGGCACCCCGTGTTTGGCGTTATATTACCAAAAGGATGGATAAAAAACCGTTCCCCACTTTGTAACACACAGTGGGGAACGGTTTTTTTGCAATTACAGTTGCGACATAAAATGAAATACGATGTCATCATGTCCTTTGAGATTTTCATGTCCAAAGTCGGGGTAGATTACAACCTCTTTCTCGGATGTAATTTTGTTGTACGCCGCAAACTGTGTTGAGGGAGGGCAAGTGGTGTCCATCAAGCCCGTACCCATCAAAACCTTGGCACGGATTCGCGGTGCGAGATGCTGAATATCGATGTAGCCCAGCTTTTCAAAAATCTCATCCTCATACTCGTGTCTGGGATCGCAGTTGCGGAAGTAGTAACGCAGACCCTCATATGCGCCCTTTGCAAGATCCATTTCCCATACGCGTTTGTAATCCGAAAGATAAGGGTAGGTGGGCGCACAAAGCTTAATGGAGGGGACCAGTGCGGCACAGGCGATTGAGAGTGCGCCGCCCTGTGAGCCGCCGTAAACACCCACACGGTTTTCGTCCACGTAGTCGAGACTCATCACAATGCGTGCGAGCATTGCGGTGTCAAGGAAGAGATCACGGCAGAGAAGCTCCTCGGGGGCACCGTCAAGACCGCGCGAGAAAGGCGTGGAAAAGGTCGTGCCGGCTTGTCCGCCCACATCCTGTGAGATGCCGCCCTGTCCGCGGCAATCGAGCGACGCGATGCAAAAGCCTTGCGAGGCATAGGAAAGCATTGACTGCCAAGAGGTACTGCAACCCGAAAGCCCATGGAAATGCAAAACTGCGGGAATTTTGCCGTCAATTGCTTTCGGACGAACAAATTTTGCATATACGATCGCTCCCTTGGTGGAGTGAAAGCGCAGTTCAAAGCAATCGGCAATTTTAGACGAATAAGAGTAGGGGGTAAATTCCGCTTGCGGATCAATGGCATTCATCTCTGCCAGCGAACGGTGCCAAAACTCGTCAAAGTCAGCGGGACGCGGGTTTCTTCCTTGATAAACTCTCAATTTATCAAGCGACATATCTACAATCGGCATGGTGATCCTCCGTACTACTGAAAAAGTTGAACACATTATAGCACAAAAGCTTTTCAAAGTCAACTGATTTTTGAAAAAAGTATTTATGTTGGGATCATGAAAAGCTGTTTTTTTATTTGCTGCCGTTTGCCAAGGTGCTCGGATGGTTGTTTGTTTATGCAGTGCGTAGGGTTTGCATGCGTTGTTTACGCATTTGTCTCACGCCGATGCGCGGGGGCTTTTCCGGTTTGTTTACAGTAGGCACGGTAAAAGGAGGAATAATTCCGAAATCCGACTTGGTACGCCACCGAGGTAGCTGGTTCGCCGCTCAGCAAAAGCCGCTGTGCCATGGCAATGCGTTTTACGGTCAGATAGGCAAAGATCGAGGTTCCGTTTTGCTCGCGGAACGCGTGGCAGAGGTAATATTTGCTCACAAAAAAGAGTTGTGCAATCTTGTCCAGCGAAAAGTTGTCGGTCAAGTGCAAATCAAGGTATTCGGTCACTCGTGTAATCACGTTTTCCTCATATTCCGCTCCCTCGGTACGGTCGGCAAGCGAAAGCAACAGCAGTACACGTGTCAGCGCGGTACGGATCATGGTCTCCTCCATGGCGGCGCGGTTGGCTTTCTCGGCAAAAAGCTTGCGTGCTTCGTCCATTCCGTAAAATTCGGCGCGGATCTGTGCGGTCAGATGTTCCTCGGAAAAGTATACTCCGTGCTTTTTTTGTGTGTCGTTTTGCAGGATCGAAAGCTCTGCCGCGGCACCGATGAGGATGTTTCCGTCAAAATTGATCACGTACCGTTCATATGTGCAGTTTTTGTCGGGGCAGACATAATGAAATTCGTAAGGACGGATTAGGATGAGGGTGTGCGGCTTTAAGGGGTATTCCGCGCCCTCCACCACATATTTACCGTTGCCGCGCAGGACATAAAGCATCTCGTAATTGGCGTGGCAATGACGCTCAAATTGCGCGGGATCTGCCTTTTCGGTGTAGGTGTGACCGAAAAGCAGGTGCGAATAACCGTTATTTTGCGCGCGTGGCATACTTGTTTTCTCCTATCCGAAATGGTCTTGCTTTTATTTTATCATATCACAGCAATATTTGCAATATATTTTGCAAGATTCTCAATGGATTTTTCAAAAAAATTCTGTATAATTATCTGTACAACCAAAATAAAAAAGAGAAGAGAGGAATGGATGATGAAGCTTGGTGCACAGTTGTTTTCCGTGCGGACCTTTTTACAAAATGAAGAAGATCTTTGTAAAACCTTTGAAAGGATGAAAAAAATCGGATACGAGAATGTACAGCTTTCGGGTGCCGCATGCTTTCCCGCAGAGGCGATTCGTGACGTTTCTAAGCAGTGCGGTCTCCCCATCGTATGTACGCACGTTGCATTCGATCGTATTGTTCATGACACCGACAGCGTGATCCGCGAGCACAAAATTTTCGACTGTCCCGTCATCGGACTTGGCATGATGCCAAAGGAGTATCACGGCAGCCGCGAGGGCTTGGAAGCCTTTCTTTCCGTGATGGAAGAACCGGTAAAAAAAATTCGGGATGCGGGGCTGTTCTTCGGTTACCATAACCACGCGTTTGAGTTAAAGCCTTTCCGCGAAAGCGGGGACAACGGATACGATTTGATGCTGGAGCGGTTGCCCCGCTGGCATTTTATCATGGACACCTACTGGGTGGAATACGCGGGAAAGAGCGCCGTGGACTACATCGAAAGGATCGGCTCGGAACGGTTGGTCAACATCCATTTTAAGGACATGGCAAAGGATGCCGAACGCAGTATTTGTCCATGCGGCAAGGGAGTGTTGGATTTTCAAAGGATTTTTGAGGTATGCCAAAAGGTCGGGGTTCAAAATGTTTTGGTGGAACAGGATAACGCTGTCAATTCTCCCGATGCGTTTGCCGATATGGAAACCAGCTTTACACATCTGCGTCCCATTGTCAGTTGAATTTTTTTGGAGGGAAAGAGTATGGCACAATTTTTGATTTCGGCGTTTGCCGACGAAACCTCGGACGATCTCGAACATCAGATCGAAGCCTTGCGGCGTAACGGTCTGCGTTGCATGGAGCCGCGTAATGTAAACGGCAATCTCATTCGCAAATCCGACGAAGAATTGCAGATGATTGCCGACCGTCTCAAGGCGGCGGACATTACGGTCTCGTCGTTGGGTTCACCTATCGGGAAATTCAAAATCGAAGAGGACTTTGAAATTCATCTTGCCGACTTTCGGCGCGCTCTGCGTGCCTGCAAGATCTTTGGCACCAAGTATATGCGGATGTTCAGCTTTTTCGTTCCGCAAGAGCGGCTTGTCGAATACCGTGACGAGGTATTGCGCCGTATGCGGATCATGCTGGAGGAAGCGAACAAGGCGGGCATCACGCTCTGTCACGAGAACGAATCCAAAATCTACGGGCAAAATCCCGCGGAGGTGCGTGACCTGCTTACAAGTTTGCCGGAGCTGCGTGGGGTTTTTGATGCGGCAAATTATATCATGCACAACTGTGATGTGATCGAGGGGATTGAAGCGACGCTCCCCTCACTGGCTTATCTGCATATCAAAGATGCGATCGCGGGCGAAAAGGCGATCGTTCCTTGCGGAATGGGGAATGGACGCTATGATGAGATCCTGCGCCGCGTGGACGCCGCCACCGATGAAGTGATCTACCTTACGGTGGAGCCGCATTTGCATATTTTTCAAGCTTACCAACGGATCGACAGCAAAAAGCTGAAGACCGGAATGGAATTTACCAACTCGGACGATGCGTTTGACTGTGCTGTGACAAAACTAAAAGAAATGCTGATCTCTCTCGGCTATCATGAGGAGGAAAACAAGCTATGGAGAAAGTAAGATTTGGAATCATCGGCGTGGGGAACATGGGTTCCTCCCATGCAAAAACCTTTTTACGCGGCAAAGTGGAAAACGGCGTTTTGACTGCAATTTGTGATATCAAGCCCGCTAAGACCGACGCTGTCCGCGCATTGGAGCTCGACGGGGCGTCGGAGCTTGCCGTATTTTCCGACTACAAGGAAATGCTTGCAAGCGGGCTTTGCGACGCGGTCATTGTTGCAGTGCCGCACTACGATCACCCGCGCTTAACCATGGATGCGCTCAACGCGGGATTGCACGTCATTTGCGAAAAGCCCGCGGGCGTTTACACCAAGCAGGTCAAGGAGATGAACGAGGTCGCCGCCAAGTCGGACAAGCTTTTTACCATGATGTTCAATCAGCGTACCAACTGTGTCTACCGCAAAATGCGTGAGCTGATCCAAGCGGGCGAGCTGGGCGAGATCAAGCGCGTCAATTGGATCATCACCACATGGTACCGTTCGCAAAGCTATTACGATTCGGGCGATTGGCGTGCCACATGGCACGGCGAGGGAGGCGGTGTGCTGTTTAATCAGTGTCCCCATCAGCTCGATCTGCTCCAATGGGTGACGGGGATGATGCCAGCACGCGTGCATTCGTTCTGTCATTTCGGCAAATGGCATGACATTGAGGTCGAGGACGATGTGACTGCGTATCTGGAATACGAAAACGGTGCCACGGGTGTCTTTATCACCTCTACCGCCGATACGCCCGGTACCAACCGCTTTGAGATCCTCGGCAACAAGGGAAAGCTTGTTTGCGAGGAAGTGAGCGGAGCGGACGGTAAAAGCAAGGACGTGCTGACGTTTGAACGCTTGGAGACTCCCGAACGTGAGTTCAACTCCACCTACAAGGGCGGCTTCGGTCAGCCCAAAAAGGAGACCGTCAATGTGGAGACCGACGGTCAAAATCCGCAGCATGCGGGAATTATCAATAACTTTGCCAATACGATCCTCGGCATCGAGCCGCTGTTTGTCGACGGCAAGGAGGGCATCCGCGGTGTTGAATTGATGGATTCGATGTTGCTCTCCACTTGGCTCGGCAAGACCGTGTCTCTCCCCATTGATGATGATCTTTATTTAGCCGAACTGAACAAGCGGATTGCCACGGGACGCAAAAAAGAAGGTGCGGGGATCGTTCTCGACACCGAAGGAACCTATTCATAAAACTGCAAAGGAGGTTGTTTTATGAGCGCTTTATTTCGTGTGGCTGTGGTGGGATGCGGTGCCATTTGCGGCAATCACATTACAGCAATTTCAGAGGCAGGTCAAACTCTTTGCGCACTTTGTGACATTGAGCACGAGCAGGCGCAAAGGGTGGCTGTCAAATTCGGGCTTGGAAATATTCCGATCTATACCGATTATCAAACGCTCCTCGATACGGAGCACCCCGATGCGGTACATATTTGTACACCGCACGATCTCCATGCACCGATGACGGTCATGGCATTGGAGCAAAATATCCATGTACTTTGCGAAAAACCGCTTTGTATCTCACTCGAACAGCTCCATGCACTGCATGTTGCGGTCAACAACAGCAAGGCACAGCTTGGAGTATGCCATCAGAACCGATATGAGCCGAATATGCTCCGCCTTAGAGAGATGGCGGCGGGAAATGTCAAAGCCGCGTTCGGCTCGGTGGTATGGCATCGAGATGCCGCATATTACCGTTCGGCGGCATGGCGGGGAACATGGGAGCGGGAGGGCGGTGGAGTGATGATCAACCAAGCGCTCCACACGTTGGATCTGATGCAATGGATCTGCGGGTGTCCCTCCTACGTCACTGCGCACGTGTTCAATGACAGCCTTCAGGATGTGATCGAGGTGGAGGATACGGCAAGCGCCTGTTTTGAGTGCGACAACGGGATTCGGTTTCACTTTTTTGCCACCAATGCCGCAATCGACAACCTACCCGTACAGATTAGAGTACAACTACGGTCGGGAGACTTGATCGAAGCGCAGAATCAACAGCTTTGTTTCAACCATAAAGAGGTTTCTTCCTACGATCATATTCCTACCGTAGGAAAAGCGGTTTGGGGAAAAGGGCACCGGTCGCTGATCCGAGATTTTTACAGCTGTTTGGAAGAGGGCATGCACTTTCCCATCGATCTTGCAGAGGGCGAAAAGGTGATCCGCTTGATCCTTGCCATGTATATGTCAAACGGGAAACGCGTTGCCGTTCCCAAATGAAAGGATATCGTTGTTATGAAAGACTTTTTCGGAGACCGACTTCTGCTTTCCACTCCCGAGGCGGAAGAACTTTATCTTACGGTTCGCGATCTTCCCATCGTGGACTATCATTGTCACTTGGATGAGTGGGCGATCCGTGATCAACACGGCTTTTCGGATCTTGGAGAGTTGTGGCTTGCGGGTGACCACTACAAGTGGCGCGCCATGCGGCTGTGCGGGGTGGATGAAAAATACATCACGGGGGATGCAAGCTATGCGGAAAAGTTTCGCAAATACGCCGAGATCTTCCCAAAGCTTTGCGGCAATCCTCTCTATTATTGGACGCAGATGGAACTGAAAATGTTGTTTGGGATCACCGAGCCGTTGTCTCTCGAGAGTGCCGATCGCATCTATGCCGCCGCCAATGAAAAACTGAAAAAAATGACGGTTGCCGATATTTTGAAGCGCTTCAAGGTCGAATATATTGCTACCACTGATGCCGCATCCGCAACCCTTGCGGCGCACGGTACCTACGGCGGTACCTGCGTATCTCCCACTTTCCGTCCCGACAGTGTTCTCAATATGGATACCGATGACATCACCGACTTGGAGAAGGTCACGGGGCGCACCTTGACCACCTTGGATGCGTTGAAAGCCGCGTTGGAAGAACGCTTGTTGTTCTTTGTTTCCAAGGGCTGTTGCATTGCCGATCACGGTATGGATTTTCTGCCTGTTGCGGATTGCAGCCACAGCACTGCGTCGACGCTTTACGCGCGCAGAAACGAGTTGAACCATGAGGAAAAACAAGCCTTGTTTTCGCATTTGCTCTATTTTCTCGCCGCCCTTTATCAAAAGCACGGCATGGCGATGCAATTGCATTTTGCAACCTACCGCAATGTTAACACCGCAATGTTTCCCGCCATGGGGCGCGATGCGGGCTTTGATGTCATGCGCGGGAACGTGGACACCGACCGATTGGTGTGCTTTCTTGATACTCTGCAACGCCGCGGCGCATTGCCCAAAACCATCCTGTATTCGCTCAATCCTGCGTGTGTTCCCGCGCTTGCCACGCTTTCGGGTGCTTTCCCCAATGTGCGCATCGGTGCCGCGTGGTGGTTCAGTGACACCGTGCTCGGTATTCGCAAACAACTCGAAACGGTTGCCGAATACGCTGTGCTTGGCACCAATCTCGGTATGCTGACCGACAGCCGCTCGTTTGCAAGCTACGCGCGCTTTGATTTCTTCCGTCGCATCCTTGCCGATGTGGTAGGCGGCTATGTTGCAAGAGGCGAGTACGACGCAGAGCAAGCAAAAAAACTGATGTACGACGTTTGCTACGGCAACGTGAAAGAATTTTTGAAGATTTGATATATGTTACATTGGGGCGCCGCCCCAAACCCCGCTCAGAAAACTTTTTTCAAAAAGTTTTCTGAGAACTTTCAAAAACTTTAAACGCATTTTATGATGGCTTTTCCGTTAAAAGTTTTTATAGAGTCCATGGGGAGGCAAGACTTTGCAAAAAAGAAAGGTGTTACAACAATGAAAATGACATTTCGTTGGTACGGAGAGGGGGACAGTATCCCGCTTTCGTACATTCGACAGATCCCGGGTATGAGCGGAGTGGTGACCGCGGTCTATGACATTCCCGTTGGGGAGGCATGGTCGATGGATCGCATTGCGTACCTCAAATCGCTTTGCGATGCCGAGGGGTTGGAAATGGAGGTCATCGAGAGCGTTCCCGTGCACGAGGACATCAAGCTCGGACGCCCCGCGCGTGACCGCTATATTGCGAATTATGCCGAGACCATCCGCAATCTCGGACGTGTGGGTGTCAAGTGCATTTGCTACAACTTTATGCCGGTGTTCGATTGGCTCCGTACCAATCTGCACACGCTTGCCGATGATGGTTCAAATTCGCTTTCCTACAATCACGAGGAACTGATGGCGCTCGATCCTCACGACCTGCACTTACCCGGGTGGGACGAAAGCTACACTCCGGGCGAATTGAAAGGGTTGCTTGACGCTTACAAGAGAATGACACACGAACAACTGTTTGACAATTTGGTATACTTCTTAAAGGGTATTATGCCCGCTTGTGACGAGGCGGGGATCAATATGGCGATCCATCCGGACGATCCGCCATGGGATATGTTTGGGTTGCCCCGCATCATTACGGGACAGGAGAGCTACCGCAAGCTCTTTGCGGCGGTTCCAAATCCCCACAACGGTATCACTTTTTGCACAGGCTCGCTTGGTGCGGGACGTGAAAACGATCTTGTATCCATGGTGAGCGAGCTTTGCCCCCGCATCTATTTTGCACATCTGCGGCAAATTCGTTTTTCGGGAGAACGTGATTTCTGCGAATGCGGACACCTCACCGAAAGGGGGGATCTTGATATGTACGGCATCGTCAAAGCGCTTGTGGACGGCGGATTTAACGGTTATGTGCGCCCCGACCATGGACGCAACATTTGGGGTGAGGACGGAAAGCCCGGTTACGGTTTGTATGACCGTGCGCTTGGGGCTTGCTATCTTTACGGTCTGTTTGAGGCTATTGAGAAAGCATGATAAAATATGGGGCATCGCCACAAACACCCCTAATCTCCAAAGACTTTTCATGTATATGAAATGTCAAATAGAAAATATTTCGGGGAAGTTTTTGAAAGGTGTCGGAAAACTTTTTTCAAAAAGTTTTTCGACGAAAAATATTGAAAGTGAGAAACAAAAATGAAATTACCGTTTGAAACAAATCTTTGCGACAAGGTCGCCGTGATCACGGGCGCGGGCGGTGTACTGATGAGCGCATTTGCAAGGGCACTGGCAAAATGCGGTGCCAAGGTCGCATTGTTGGATATCAACGCCGAGGCGGTGGAAAGCATTGCGGCAGAGATTGGGGACGGTGCAATTGCCGTTCCTTGCAACTGCTTGGATAAGAACGCCATTTTTGCCGCACGGGAGACGGTTCGCCAAAAGCTTGGCAAGGTCAGCCTCCTCATCAACGGCGCGGGCGGGAACAATCCCCGTGCCACCTGTGACAACGAGACGATGTCGCCCGATACCTCCGACGAGATCAAATCCTTTTTCCGCTTGGAGGAACAGGGGCTGAAATTTGTGTTTGATCTGAACATCACCTCGGCATTTTTGGTGACACAGGTGTTTGCCGAGGATATGGTCAAGACGGGTGGGAGCATCATCAATATCTCGTCGATGAACGCATTCCGACCTTTAACTAAAATTCCCGCGTATAGCGCGGCGAAGGCGGGAATCTCCAACTTTACCCAATGGCTGGCGGTCCACTTTGCCCCTTGTAACATTCGCGTCAATGCCATTGCCCCCGGATTTTTTGTGACTAATCAAAACCGCGGATTGCTGTTTGACGCCGACGGCAATCCCACCGCACGTACCGAAAAGATTCTTGCCGCAACTCCGCAAAAGCGCTTTGGCGAGGTCGATGATCTCATTGGTACGCTCCTGTGGCTCGCATCCGACGAAGCAAGCGGTTTTGTTACGGGCGTTATCGTGCCTGTGGATGGCGGCTTTCATGCTTATAGTGGGGTTTGAAAAATAATGAAAACAGATTTTTTGAATAAGATTCGCGTTGTCCCCGTAGTGGTGATCAAGGAACTTGATGATACGATCCCCACACTCTCGGCTTTGTGCGAGGGCGGACTTCCAGTAGCCGAAATCACATTCCGCACACCTTGTGCCGCCGAAGCGATCGCACTGGGTGTCAAGGAATTTCCAAATATGCACATCGGTGCCGGTACCGTTATCAACGCCGCACAGGCAAAACGCGCTGTTGACGCGGGCGCAAGCTTTATCGTTTCGCCCGGACTTTCGGCAGAGGTTGCCAAGGTCTGCAAAAACGCGGACATTCCGTATTTTCCCGGTTGTGCAACCCCTGCCGAAATCATGCAGGCCATCGGTTTGGGAATCACCACCGTCAAGTTCTTTCCCGCCAACATCTACGGCGGTTTCAATGCTATCAAGGCACTTTCCGCTCCGTTCCCGCAGGTCAAGTTTTTGCCCACGGGTGGGGTCGATCTTTCCAACATCTGTGAATTTCTCGCCTTTGATCAGATCGTCGCGGTCGGCGGCAGCTTTATGATGAAAGGCGATATCAAGGAAAATTGCAAAAAGCTTTTGGAGGTTATCTCAAAATGAAAGTGGTGACCTTTGGAGAACTTATGCTCCGTCTTGCTCCCAACGGCTATTACCGTTTTTTCCAAAATGATCAGATGCAAGCCACCTTTGGGGGAGGCGAAGCCAATGTCGCCGTCTCCCTTGCGGGCTTCGGTCTTGACAGCACCTATGTTACCAAGCTTCCCACGCATGCCATCGGACAGGCGGCGGTCGATTCGCTCCGTGCTTTTGGGGTGGATACCTCCAAGGTCATCCGTGGCGGCGACCGTGTGGGTATTTATTTCCTTGAAAAGGGCTATTCTCAAAGAGCGTCGGTCTGTATCTATGACCGCGCGCATTCGGCAATCGCGCAAGCGAATCCCGAGGACTTTGATTGGAACCGTATTTTCGACGGAGCCGATTGGTTCCACTTTGCGGGGATCACTCCCGCGTTGGGCGGAGCGCTTTTGGAGATCTGTCTCGATGCTTGCAAGGCGGCAAAGGAGAAGGGCGTCAAGATCTCTTTTGATCCCAACTACCGTGCCAAGCTTTGGAGCCTTGAGCATGCCTCGGAGGCGATGCGAAAGTTGCTCCCTTATGTCGATCTGTTGATCGTCAACGAGCAACAGGCACAGGAGCTGTTTGGCGTGTCGATACCTGCCAGTGAGCGAAATGATGCTACCGACGAGACCACGGACGAGGGCTACCGCGTTCTATGCGAGACATTCAGAACGCGGTATGCGATCCCCAAGATCGCACTGACCGAGCGCCGCACCTTTTCGGCGGAGGAAAATCGCATTTGCGGAAAGCTTTACGACGGAACAACGCTTTACACATCAAAACAATATCGTGTCCATATCATCGACCGTGTGGGAGGCGGTGATGCCTTTGACGCCGGTTTGATCTATGCACTTCTGATCGGAAAGGAGCCTCAACAGGCGATCGAATTTGCGGTTGCGGCATCGGCGCTCAAGCACTCGGTAGAGGGCGACTACAACCGCGTGTCGGTCAATGAGGTCGAAAAGCTCGCGGGCGGTGATGATAGCAGCAGAGTGCAGAGATAAGAAAATGATGATGCTTGGCAGATAGTCGCACAGAAGAAAGGATAAAACAAATCCGAACCAATTTCGATTTACGAAATAGTTCGGTTTTGTTACTATTGGTAAGCTAAGGTCAAAGTAAATCGAACTTTTTAAGTGAATTTTAAGTTTTCTATTTACAAATGCTATAAAAAGTGTTATAATAGTTTTAATATTACATAAAACCGAGGTTCATATGACTTTTGCTGAAAACGTAAAGCATGTTAGAATACAATTGAATTTAACCCAAGAAGATCTTGCGCACGAACTCGGAGTTAGTTTTGCAACAGTTAATCGTTGGGAAAATGGTAGTTATAATCCGAGCAGACTTGCAAAGAAAACATTTGAAAATTTTTGTAAGTTAAACAATATCACAAGCGGTGAGAATGATGAGCAATAACTTTGTTGATTTATTTGCAGGGTGCGGTGGATTAAGTTTGGGAATGGAAAAGGCTGGCTTTCAAGTTGTATTTGCAAGCGATATAGACCCTATCTGCTCTCAAACATATATAGCAAACAGAACATTAGATAGAGAAAAAATATTTGTAGGAGATATAACAGACTTAAATCGTAGATATTCTGAATTTGCAGAAAACTTTACGGATGTATCTTTAGTTTGTGGCGGACCTCCTTGCCAAGGGTTTTCTATGGCAAATAGACAACACCTAATAAATGACCCAAGAAACAATTTGTATAAGGAATATTTGATCTTTTTGCAAAAATCCCGCCCTAAATTTTTCGTTATGGAAAATGTCAAGGGAATGCTGAACAAAATAGATGAAATATTGATTGATATAAAAGACTATCTTGGAGAGGAATATGATGTTTTTTACGATGTGTTTAATGCTAAAAATTTTGGTGTTCCTCAAAATCGTGAAAGACTTATTTTAATTGGTAATCGAATTGGCGTTTCATCAAAGCACATTATGAAAGAAATACACAATAGAGAAAGCACTATGCCAAGATTTACATTATGTGACGCCATAGCCGATTTGCCACAATTAGAGCCAAATAGGATAAAAAATAACAACAAAATTGAATGTGCTGAAACAGGATATACCTGCATCGAATATTCATATGTAACTACCCCATTTTATTCTTTTATCAATGGCGAAAAAAAGATTGATTTTTTACATAATCACAAGAACAGGTACAATAATGACAGAGATATAGAAATCTTTTCTCGCCTACCGCAAGGGGCTAATTCATTACACGAAAGTATAGCTGATATTATGCCATATAAATCGCGCAATGGTATATTCAAAGACAAATATTATAAGTTGCGTTATGATGACATGTGTAAGACGATTACCTCACATATGAAATTTGATTGCAATATGTATATTCATCCAACACAAGCAAGAGGATTGTCTCCGCGTGAAGCTGCAAGGATACAGACATTCCCCGATGATTTTGTTTTTTACGGGCCTCAAAATAGTTGGTATAAACAAATCGGCAATGCTGTTCCTGTTAAATTAGCGCAGGTTATCGGAGAGGAGGTTATTAAATACCTATGAACCATTTAGAACTATTCGCAGGTATAGGTGGATTTAGACAGGCATTGACCTTGCTAAGCAATGATTTCAATATTACCCAAAAAACAATTGCTTTTTCTGAAATTGACGCAAGTGCAGTAAAATCATACAAAGCCATATATAACACCGAAAATGAGCTTGAGATGGGTGATATAGTTGCATTTAATCAAGATGTGCAAAATATACTTTCTCTTCCAAATGTCGATTTGTTAACCGGTGGATTTCCTTGTCAAGCATTCAGTATGATGGGCAAGCAAAAAGGTTTTGACGATATGAGAGGCAATGTATTCTTTCAAATTCTTGAAATACTAAAGTACAAAAAGCCTAAATACGTGCTCTTGGAAAATGTACGAAATTTGAAATCTCATAATAACGGACAGACATTTACTTACATTTTAGAATCGTTAAAAAAATGCGGATATGAAAATATATATTTCGATATTTTTAATACCGAAGATTTTGGATTGGCACAAAAAAGAAACCGAGTGTTCGTTTTTGCAACAACTGAGAAGATTGAAAACTTTGACTTTACAAGTAAAACGGTAAAAAACATTTTTTCAAAAGTGATGAAAAGCTCCTCGCTTTTGATACAACAATCCACGCACGATATTTTGGAAAAGGCAGTGGATGAAAAATTTTATCTTTCCGATACCATTAAGCCCACAATTTTATCAAATGGCACAAAGACCTATCGTTCTAAATCCGAGATAAATCCTCTTATTGCAAAACCGCTAACTGCTACTATGGTAAAAATGCATAGGGCGTGCCAAGATAATTATTTTAGTGATGGTTATATTCAAGCGGTTGATCCTATTGCATATTTGAAAACTACATACACGAAAGAAGAACTCTACAAACAACGTATTCGCAAAATTACTCCTAAGGAAGCGTTTTTACTGCAAGGCTTTTCAACGGAATGTTTTGAAAAAGCCGCTTCCGCAGGGGTAAGTAATGCTCAGCTTTACAAACAAGCAGGAAATGCGGTTAGCGTGAATACAGTATACGCCATTATGTATTATCTATTTGTTTATTTGAATTTGAGGTGACAATCAATGTTTTTTGAACTTCACAATGAAAAAAGAATTGCATATAAGCAGTTAACCGATGCAGACTTAGGCAGACGCAAGACTTCCAATCAAACGCACATAGGATTGTTTGGTGATGTTTTTACATATCTGCCCAACAGTTTTGAAGTAGAAGACAGCATGCTCATTTATAACAACGCTGTTGAGTTTCTGTCATTGAATTTTGACAGAATTGAAAACCCCGATGGTACGTTTAGAAGTCCGAAGATTAGAAAAGGCGAAAAGAACGAAGTCAGCGTTGTAACTTTTATTAGAGATAGAGCTAAAGAATGTGACGATAATGTTAGATGGTATCTCTTTTGGTTTGGATTGAAAGGTGGACAGCCCGTTTTCTTCCTTTTTAACGAAAAATCTCATACATATCAAGAAATGACATTATTAGGGATAGAATTACGAGAAGGTATTAAAAATCGACTAACAGAGCAAACTCCACAATTCAATTCTTTGCTAAAATATTTAGAAAAAATTCTAAATGAAACAGGCGTGGAAATCGCAGAAGAATTAGAAGTAATCGCACAAACCACCTCTGTTGCTCCTGAAAAATATCGTGAATATGATATGAATAAAGCGCGTGAAATTTTTGTAAAAATAGGTAAAGAAGGGGAGTTTCTTGTCGAACGCTATTTTGCCAAGTTAAAAGAAACAGGCGAAATTATAAACTATAAATGGTTAAATGAAGAAAAAGAAAGTGGATTGCCCTATGATTTTTACCTTGAAACAAAAGTGGGTGAAATAATTTATCTTGATGTGAAAACTACCAACTACAAGTTTGCTCAAAAAATGATTTTTAGTAGTCAAGAAATCAACTTTGCGATTTCTACAGATAGCAAATATTATATTTATCGCGTGTATGTTAACGAAAATGGTGAAAGATGTGTTAAGATCTGTACCAATGCTAAAGAGTTATTTATGAACATACACAATAAAACGGTTGATTATGAAAGCACTTTATTAAATGTTGCAAAATTAGAATCTGTTAAATTAGCCATTTTGCCAACACAAGAAACTTTGAAATTTGGGCAACAGATCGTTCTTCCTGCGTAAACTTGTAAAAGAATCATTTCCACATGACACCGTGGCGTGGGCTCTCCGAGCCAAGCACACGCCACGGACAACCAAACGAAAAAGAAAATCCAAAGTCGAGCGATGCGGATCTGTTCGCCGAGCTGCTTGGTCGATTTGTTTTTCGTCCCCCAAAAATAAATGCAGACAGATAGCCTATACTCAAATCGTTACATATGGAGGATGGATTGTAAAGTTGATCGCTTTAAAGTCGTTAACAAACAAAAAAAGCAGTACCGCTACGCAATACTGCTTTTTTGTTTGTTGGTGAGCCAATCATAAGCTAAATCGAACTTTTGCGATTATGTACATTTATCCATACAACCTTTTTCAAAAACAGTTTTGCCTTTATGCTTACTTGAAACCTTTTCAATTAAAGAAATAAATTCTGCATATTCAGTATTTTCAATTTGAAATATTACTTTCAAATATTGTATTAGTTCATTAGTAGAATATTTACTATTCATCTTCTCTAATTTGTACATTACATTGTTTTTTTGGTTATACGCAAAATCGCAATACTGCAAGGATGTATTTACTTTCGCTAACATTATAAAAAGTCGATGTGCATTTAGATTGTTTGAATTTTTACGGAATATGGGATAAAAGCCATCAACAGAATATAGCCGTTCGCTGTGAATTGCACACAATTTTTTGACCACCTCGTGAGTAGAAGCATCATTTTCAATTTGATTTATTATAGAATCCCAATTTACCTTGCAATGTCCATCTTCGGAAATTGGTAATACCATCGGTATAAAGTGTGCTAATTCTTCTATATACGTTCCGCAATAGTGGATAAGCAATCCGATTGTCCTTTTCTTCTCAATTAGGTATGCTCCTATATATGTTACTAATACGACAAATGCACTTGCAAAGACACCCAACAAAATATTTTCTATAGTGCTGTCCATTGCTACATTCCAGAAGACAGAACAAACAACATTACATAAAAGTGCTATAAATGTGCCACCGCATAAAATTGAACAAATAAAAATGCCATTTCTATATATTCTCATATTGCAATATCCTCTCTTGCTATAGCATCATTTGCCAAGGGTATAAAAAATTCCTTTTCCGTTACCGTGGCGTTCAATCTTGCCTGCTTGCTCCAACTGCAACAGGATATTTCTTGTTTTCGTCAGCTTGAAGCCCAATTCTTCTTGCACCTCTGCGCGAGTTGCTCTGCCGCACTTAGCAATGAAATCATAGACAAACTCTTTATCAGTACGGATTTTCTTGGTTTCTTCCATAGATGCTTTGTTAGGCAGAACCAAAAGGAATCCGTTATCTGACACCTCAAAGCGTGGCTCAAGTCCCGTGTGCTCATAGTCGCCTTGTATTTTTTCAATGCCGGTGCCGTATGCTTCAACGTATTTGAGCTTAAAAAATACGTTTGCAAGCTTTTCGTTTCTTGAACGCGAAACTCCGAGCATCATATCCTCATAGGTCATTCCCGATACCAAGCCACCGATAGACACGTATTCGATACGGTTTTTATAGATACTAATAAGGATGCTGCCGTTAAGCGAGTAATCTCTGTGAATGATAGCGTTCAGAAGTCCTTCACGAAGCACGAGTTGATTGTATTCTGTCTTGTCCTCTCGGAGCAATCCGTTATATTCGCCGCGAGTTTTATTATTCAAATTAAGGTACTCATAGACTTCATCGGCTTGACGGATGAGTGCACCTTCGAACTCTTTGCGATCCAAAAATCTACTCTTATCGTCACTATCAAAAACCGCAGCTTTGATAGAAAAAGGGCATTGATCTGACAAAAGCAAAGCAAGATTGGTATAGCTTCCGTTTGCATCTATCAATCCAAGCGTTTTTTGTTTCAGTTCGATTTTTGCACGTTTGAAAACGCTTTCAAGATAATCAAAAGTAAGATCTTGTTCGACACTTGGCAAAGTCTCAAACGACTTATCCTCGCTTGCGACAATCATTTGCTTGATAGCGTACTCAGATGCTTGCTGCGATGTATTATTAATACGGAGATATACACCACTCGGCTTCAACCCTTTTTCATAAATGTAATACGGCTTCTTTACACCTCTTCCAATAGCAACCTTTACAATGTTTTTTCCATCTTCTTCATATTCTCCCGCACTGCAAATTAGCGAAGCATCAGGCTTTATCGCTTCGTGTATCATAAGAGAAATACGTTCTATAATGTCTTTTGCATTCTCAACTCCGATAACCTTGCCGTTATCATCAACACCGATAATCAAAGTTCCACCATCACTATTCAAAAACGCAACGATTTCTTTTTTGATTTCGGTTGTATATTGTACCTTTAATTCTAATTTTTCAGACTCAATATATGCCATATCATCATCCTTTCTATTGTGCTTCTATTTCTTTCTATTACATTCTATCACAATCTATTTGCTTTGTCAATAGCAAAGCTGTAAATTGATTCAATTATTAAAAAAGCAAAGCCGCTATCTCGGCGTGGCGATCACGCTTTGATAGCGGCTTTATGTCATTCATTAGTCAATTTGTCGGGAGATTATCAATATCTATGCTCAACCAACCCAGATCAATAGTACCGTCATCGCTCCATATATGGAATTGCAA
>JAFTKO010000037.1 GCA_017453205.1 Clostridia bacterium
TGACCGCGCGCCGCTTTTGCAGTCTCCACTCGGGGCTTCGCCCCTCCTTCCGCCTGCAAAAGCATTTTACTTAACTCGTTACTTTTATTTTTACTTTTTTCGTCTCACATCATTGACAAAACTACATTCTATATAATTCCGCACGGCAACAGCATTTACTTATAGAGTTTTTTTATTTTTGTGGGGAACTTTTGACTAAAAGAAAACACGTCGTACACGCCGTGTTAGAAGCGGCAAAGCCGCTTCCCCCACACCCCTCAAAACTTTCAACGAATTTTATATTTTATCACGGGAATGCTCGTGCCTCTTTCGGTAGTTTGCTGACGGTATGGGAATGTGAGTATGTTGTTCCAAACAATAGCTCCCGCTACCATTTTGGTTCCACCACCCAAAATGGTCTATGAAGTTACATTTGATTTCAATACGATACTTGCTATTCGCGCAACTCAAAAGCAAATACATCTTGACAAATTGCTGATTTTGTTTTATAATGAGAGAAAAAAAGGAGGACCTCAAAAGATCCTCCTTAGGGCATTCAGTTGTAAAAATCGTGGTTACCGATGGTAAACGCATAGGGACGGTTACGCGAGATCCAACTGTTGGTAGCCAGCCTCGGGTTCATGAAAAAGAGAACATCATCCGAAAGCGTGTAGCCCTCCAAGCAGATCTTTGCCGCGATCACCGCGCTTGCGGTGGGCGTGTTGTAGATCGTCCCGAACGAAACCGGCGAGAACTGCGTGCCGTATCTGCGGTCAAAAATCACACCGTAGATCGAGTTGGGATATTCTCTGCTTCGCACGCGGTTGAGCACCACATTGCCGACAGCAATCTGCCCCAACAGCGGTTCGCCCTTTGCCTCTGCGGAAATGATGCGCGAGAGCCAATACAGATCGTCACTGTTATAGGACGCCTTTTCCACCGCGCGGGTGTTGCCCACCGTGGTCAGCTCCACGCAACGCGCACTCGCGTTCCATGTCAGCTCCTCGGCAAACGCACGCGCCAAGGGACGGATGGGTACGTACATGTGACCGTTTAGGTTCATGACCTTGCCCACCGTATAAAAGTAATGCCCGTTGGCAATGATGTAAAGCGCGTTGTTTTGCACCGTGAGCGTGAGATCGTCGGTCTTTACGGTCGCCGTCCCCGTACTGCCCTCCCAGGTGAATTTGCACTGATCGAGCAGATTACAGAAATTGCGCAGCGGCACGTAGGTGATCGAGTTGATGATCACGCACTCGCCGTCAAGGACCTCCTCGCCGTCAAGATACACCTTGGTGGGTGTGGCATTCGCCGGAAACACAACCTCCGCCGAAATACCGATCGTCATGCCGCACATTAGGAGTACACACGCCATCAGTGCGACCAAGCCCCGTCGGAGCCTGTCTCTTCGTTTGTTTTGGGTTTTCATTCTTCCCCTCCTTTGGTATTTTTCCCTGTGATGACTGCCTTGGAAGTCTATATATATTCTAACAGCAAAAGGAAGAAAAATCAACCCACACTTTTTGGAAGTATTGAGAGCCTTACCCAATCGCTCCAAAGGCTGCCGGTGATGGAAAGCGCTGCATCCCAAACACCCGTGTCACGCGTAAAAAACACTGCCGTGACCGCCATTTTGATTGACAGAAAGGAAATATCGGGAAGATATGGAACACTATACCCATTTGATATGGGACTTTAACGGCACCCTGCTGAACGATGTGGACGCCTGCATCCAAAGCGCCAACCGTCTCCTGGAAAACCACGGATTGCCAAAGCTGAGCTCTGCGGAGCATTACCGCGCGACGTTCGGCTTTCCCATCATCGATTATTACCGCCGTCTCGGTTTTGACTTTGAAAAGCTCGCCTACCCCGACCTCGCGGTGGAGTGGGTAGCCTATTATCTCGAATACAGCGCCGATGCCAAGCTCTATCCCGACGTGCTTGATACCTTACAAACCGTCCGCGACCGCGGCATCTCACAGCTTGTACTCTCCGCAACCGAAAAAAGCATGCTGGAAAAGCAGATCACCACACTCGGCATTCGCCCGTACCTCGACGAGGTTTTGGGCTTGGACAACATCCACGCGTACAGCAAAGAGGAGATCGGACGCCGATGGCGTGATACGCATCCCGACGCCCGCGTCCTCTTTGTCGGCGACACCGACCATGACGCCCAAGTCGCCGCCGCCATGGGTGCCGATTGCATCCTTGTCACCACGGGGCACCAACCCCGCACAACCTTGCAAGCATTACACCCCCTCGCCGTCGTGGATACCCTCGGAGAGCTATGCAAGGAATATATAATCATTTATTAAAATCCCGAATCCAATTGATTGCCAAACCAAACCAGCATTGCACATGCTCGTTTACTCTCCCCACCTCGGGGGTGCCCAGAGATAAACCGTGTGGACCGTACGGAAAAACATGAGCCTCAAAAGGCACCTTATGTTTGGTCAACGCTTCCGCATAAAGAAGTGTATTTTGTACGGGTACCAGTTGATCGGTAAAGGTATGCCACAGGAATGCGGGAGATGTGGTTTCCTCCACCTGTTTTTCCAATGAAAACACGTCTCTCTCGCAATCAGACACCTCTTGATTGCCGCAAAGCTGTGCGATAGAGGGCTTATGTGCATACTCTCCCGCCGTAATCACGGGATAGCAAAGAACCGTTCCCGTGGGGCGGTTAATTCCCTCTTTGCGCAAGCCGCGATCGATGCCCAAAGCTTCACGTACCTTTTTATGATTCCATAAGGTTGCGGAAGATGCCGCCAAATGTCCGCCTGCCGAAAATCCCGTTACAAAAACCGCATCGGGATCGATATGATATTTTTCACAATTCTCCCGCACATGCGTAATCGCCATTGCCAATTCGATCAGCGGAACAAAATCCTTGGCGTTGGGAGCAACCGAATAATACAGAACAAATACATTCATCCCCTCGGCAAAATACTTTTTTGCAATCGGTTCTGCTTCCCGTACCGACAAAAACTCATAGCCGCCGCCCGGACAAACAATCATCGCTTTCCGCGGTGGCAAATTCAGAACAGGGGAGTCCTCGCTGACGTAGGTTTTCAAAAAGCACTCGGGGTGCTCTGCCCACAATTCAATTTTTTCATGTACCATACAATCACCTCATTTAAAACAACGCAAAGCTTGCATCACATCATTGTCGCCCTTGCCGAAGTAATCATGCAGCTTTTTGTACTCATCCAACACTGCCTCGGCAACTTCTTCCCCGGTTTCCACGTTAACGAGTACTGTTCTCCCCGAAAGCGTTCCGTAGTCGGTTCCGATTCCATAGGTTGCCATGTCAGAACCTCTCGGTGATCGCATCGGTCAATGTGGCAAGCTGGTCGACACAGTTTTTCTGATAGTCCGTAAAATTGCGGACATCATTACTGCGCGCGGAGTCCTCCATCTTAACGCCCTCGAATTTGTTCAAGTAATACTTGGCACAGCAAGGATATGTAGTCGTCGCCTCGATTGTCGCGGCAAGACCGAGAAAGGATTGTAAAACCTCTGTCTCCTTGGTATTCAATGTTTCGGGCTTTAAGAGCTTGGAATAGAGGGCGGGATGGAAGTTTGCCATGACACCGCAGTAGCCGTAGCAACCGTCCTTGGCGCTCTCCAGCATGGTTTGGGAGTTGGCATTGAAGATTTTCAGATTACTCCCCTCGCACCATCCGAGACGCTGACGGATGACCGCCGCATCACAGCAGGTGTCCTTGATGAAGTAGAAGCGGCCGCTCTCGGCGCACCATTTGATCATCTTCTCCGACAACAAACGCTTATAGGGCTTGGGACACTCGTAA
>JAFTKO010000028.1 GCA_017453205.1 Clostridia bacterium
ATCTGCGCGATACTGATTATATATGATTTTCCTCCTGTACTTCGGTACAAACACTATGTGGTACTTACAAACCCATTTAGTATGGGATAAACTATTTGTTTGGTTTGCCATTCTTTCTCCTTTCGTGTTACAATAGACTTGGGCATCTTATTGTACCACATTAGGAGATTTTTTGGTATAACCTTTTGTTCCCCACCCGCATAGCGGGTGGTTGTCTGTTTCGCGCGACGCGCTCAACCGCCTAAAGGCATTAATATAAAAGCCACCTTGCCGCTCCATGAGACAAGGTGGTATTTTCTATATTAAAAAATTAAAAACGAAAATGCTTATTTTTTCGATGATGTTGGCAAACACAACAGGACAATTCATGTTGTGTCAGTTTCACAAGGATGGTGTCCTCGCCGATGCACTCGATTTTGTGCCACGGGATAATCAAATCATCCTCTTTGCAAAAGCCGAAGATTCCACAACTGCCGTTGATAATCAAGGATAGGATTTTTGCATCCTCACAATCAAACTCAAAATCGTTTGCGTAGCCCAGCCTGGAGCCGTCACAAAGGTTTACGATCTCCAACTGCCGCAAATCGGCGGTACTGAAACGTTTCATACGTAGTAGCTCCTTTCAGCGGATACTTCCCGACATTTGTAGTATATGCACAAATTACGTTTTACTTGGCTGTCCGATGAAAAAAGTTTGAAAAAAGAATGTAAAAGAAGATATAAAGCAAGGGCGGCAAGATCAATGACAAGAGAGAGACAAGATTCCAAGACCCCAAGCCGAATATTTTTTCAAAAGCGGCAAACGGCACCGAGAAAGAGATCATTAAAATTACAGGCACCAAAATAACCGCGGAAACAGAAAGAAAAGAGCGCCAAGGAATTTGCAAATTGGAAGAAAATAATGTCAAAGGCAAAGCTGTCAATTGCAGAACCAACATGGAACAAAAAAGATAAGAAACACACACCGCTGCTGAAAAAACACCGCACCAAACAAGGATAAAAGCATAGAGGACCGTGACAAGCGATGTAACGGAAGTACTGCAAATACACCGATACTCTTTAAAAATTCTGCCCGCATGTGTTGGAGAAAATGCATGCGGCTTTCGCAATCGGTTTTGCGGAATAAAAACCGAAAGCAACCATAAGACGCAGATCGTTTCACAAATAACCCCGCCAAACAGCAATTGTGCACCGCTCATTAAACCGAAGCCAAAACAGACCGAAAGAATGGTGGGTATCAGATGCAAAAGCTGTGAGGCAATTAAAAACCTTAATATCAGTGAATAACGGTAATCCGAAGCACGGCAATCGGAAATGATCCTCAACAATGAGTAGAGACCGCCCTCCAATTTTGTTGCACGATGAATCACCACATCGGCATAACACCGAACCGCTGACGGAGAGGCTTCCTTCAAAGCCGAAGCGTGTTCCCTTTCCGCTCCCCAAATGTCCTTCTCTCTATGATACAGCACCAGATCACAGGTGACAGCAAGAGACGCGGAATACATGAGAGAAAGGTCCTCTGCATGTGTACCCAAAACAGCCACGCGTCGTTTTTGCAATTTTAAATCTTTTAACAATCTTTTGATCTCTTGATGAGAAAAGCCGATAAAAACGCGGTGCTTTTCGATAAAAGTACAAAGATCACCTTTCGTGCCTCTTACCTGTTCGGCTGTGATACCTTTATGATCATATCCTGTGGACAAAGCGTAATAACGCTCTTCCTTTGAGTCATCGGGCAAGAAAAAGGAAACACGGACTCCGCTTTGTTTCAATTCTTCCAATATTGACGGAAGAGTGGTTTGTGTTTGCTCACGCAAAGCTACCACGCCAAGCAAAATTGTTTTATTTTCTATCCGTTTTAGGATGATATGGAGACGACATCCCTCCTCTTGTGCTGAAGCGATGAAGTCCCGCAATCTTTTTCGCACAAGATCATTCAAAGGATTTTCTTTTCCGCAATCCTCAAAATGAGAACAGTGATCCAGCCATGCGAGACGTTCGGAGAACAAAAGAAAAAAATCGGCATCCTTGGTTTTTATGTCCAATAGGTCTTCCCTGCTCTCTTCCCTGTACAGATGCTGTACCGATAACAACCGCACCCGTAAAGCTTCTGCATCATAATCACACACACGCAACAGCTCATGATGAAATGTGGAAAAATCTGTCTGTCGGTCAGCGGTACTCAATGTATACGGTGCACAGGGTTTGGCTTGCTCGAGTAACAAAAAAGCTTCGCACAGCGCCTGCAAAGAAGGGTTGGCTCTGTCATCTCTAACCTGTTGTTCTCCTGTACCCGTAGCGCAACGAAACAGATGCATTTTACCGTCCGAGATACCGCAATGCCCGATCACAAAGATATCGGTCAGTGAGGAAAGACGTTCAACAGCGCGTGTTGATTTTAAAACCACACGTTTTTCGGGTTGTGTTTCACGAAAATGTTTGTCTTTCAAACGTATAATCGGAATTTGAAACCGGAACGACAGCAAGGCTTGCGAACCGATTGTAATCAAAGCGCTCAGAGAAAGAAAAATACTTAATATACTAACATCCTCGGGAGCAGTCAGCATTCCGACAACCGTTAACGGCAACAGTAATACAAAAAGTATGAATGAATAAAAACGGATAAAAGGGCGCACACAAGAAACACCCTCACAGCGTTTTACGGCGGGAACCTCTAATGTAAACTCTTTCATGGCACCGATATAGGTTTGCTCCCCGACCGCCGTCACAAGCGCGCGCGCTTCCCCGTCCAAAACCTCGGAACAACCGAAGAGCATGTTTTCCAAATTAGGTGCATGCGTTTGGTTTCCATAAGGATAGATCGTTTCAGCTTTTTTGACAGTAACTGTCCAAATCGGCTTTCCTTTTTCATCCGGGCTCGGAGTTCGTATTGCAAAGTTATTTGCAAAGAGTAACCGGCAATCGCACGGAACGATATCACCTTTTTTTAATAAAATGATATCTCCTTTCACCAAATTGCTTGCCGACGTTAGGTATTCCTTACCGTCGCGAACAACACAAACCGTGGGAACGCGGTATTTGGCAATATCCGTGACAAATCGCTTTTCCATCAGTAATAACCGTATAGCAAAGCAAATTCCCAAAGCAAAACAAACCAATGTGGAAATTCCCGTGATCATCTCGGAAAAACAAATTGACAAAATACAAGCGAAAAGAAGCAATAGCAGAGCGGGATCGGTGAATAAGGACTTGAGAATTTTACTGTTCTCTTTTTGAGAAGCTACAAAAAGTGTGTTTTCTCCAAACTTCCGATAACGAGAACGAGCCTCCTTGCGGGATAAACCGCAGGAGGCATTGGTATGCAATTTTTTGACCGCATCATCAGATGACATCTGATGCCATTTTACGTTCTCTTTTTCCATTTATTTTAATCTTTCTTTTCAGCTTTACATGCAATTGATGAGGATGTTTTCACCGTCTGCGTCGATTTTTGCAAAAGAATAGAACTTGCGATAGTCGGCAATGATCATACTTGCCAAGCGGTCCTCGACTTCTTTTTGGATATAACGGCGCATATTGCGCGCACCGTATTTACGCGAGAAAGACTGCTTTGCAATTAAGGCGGTTGCCGCATCGGTATACGACAGCTTGATATTCTTTTCGGAAAGCGCCTGTTTCAGTTCCTCTAACATAATGGATGCAATCTTTACAAAATCGGTTTCGTCAAGCTGACGGAAAGTGATGATCTCATCCACACGGTTGAGAAATTCGGGACGCAGAAAAGCCTCCAAGGCCTTTTGCGTTTTGGCGTCGGCGCCGGCAACGTCTCCCCATGTGAACCCGGCAGTCGCTGCGGAATGATCGGATCCCGCATTGGTGGTCATCACGATAACGGTGTTTTCAAAGTTGACCGTCTTGCCGCGCGCGTCGGTAATTCTGCCGTCATCCAAAATTTGAAGCATGATATTGAGCACATCGGGATGCGCTTTTTCGATCTCATCAAAAAGAACGATTGAATATGGGCGGCGGCGGATCTTTTCGGTCAATTGCCCCGCTTCATCGTAACCGACATATCCGGGAGGTGCGCCGATAATACGGGAGACCGAGTGCTTTTCCATAAATTCGGACATATCCAAACGAATCAAGGTCTCGGGAGAGTGAAAGAGGTCGTTTGCAAGCGTTTTCACAAGCTCGGTTTTGCCCACACCCGTAGGGCCTGCAAAGATAAAGGAAACCGGCTTGCGCTTGTAGGCAATACCCGCGCGGTTGCGTTTGATCGCACGTGCTACCGCCTCTACCGCGGTGTCCTGTCCGATAATGCGCTCTTTCAAACGGCTTTCCAACTTATCGATCTGTTCAAACTCGTTTTCGGTAATATTGGTTGCGGGAATACCGGTCCAAAGCTCAATCACATTTGCAATCTCGTTTTCGGTTAACTCAACACTTTTCGCTAAGGGTTCCAGCTCTCCGAGCTTTGCAGAAAGACGCAATTCCTCGGCGCGTACCTTGGTGATTTCCTCATAGCGCGCCTGTTCCACGGATTCGTTACCAGCAATCTCACCTTCCAGTTCTTCTCTCTTTTCTTTCAACAGCAAAAGCTGGTCGCGCAAAGCATAGGAGTCATTGATGGATGCTGAGGAAAGCGAGAGATAGGATGCCGCCTCGTCAAGCAGATCGATGGCTTTATCCGGAAGATAACGGTCGGTGATATAGCGTTCCGAAAGGATTACGGTGCGGCGCAAAAGCTCCTCCGGGATAATGACCGAATGGAACTCCTCATAATAATGCTTGATGCCGCGCAGCATTTCCACGCTTTCATCAATCGACGGCTCATTGACCATGACAGGTTGGAAACGGCGTTCAAGAGCGGTGTCCTTTTCGATATATTTGCGATATTCGTTGAGGGTGGTGGCACCAATGATCTGCACCTCACCGCGGGAAAGCGCGGGCTTGAGAATATTGGCGGCGTTGACACTTCCCTCTGCTTCACCCGCACCGACAATGTTGTGTACCTCGTCGATTACAAGAATGGCGTTGCCCACCTCATGCACCTCGTTGAGCAGTCCGAGAATGCGGGACTCAAACTGACCGCGAAACTGGGTTCCCGCCACCAAGGCGGTCATATCCAAAAGATAGATCTCTTTCTTTTGGAGCTTATACGGCACATTGCCGGCGGCGATCCGCATAGCGAGCGCCTCGGCAATCGCGGTCTTACCGACACCCGGCTCACCGATGAGACAGGGATTGTTTTTTTGGCGGCGGCAAAGAATTTGGATGACACGGGAGAGCTCTTTGTCTCTGCCAACGATTTGATCAAGTTTCCCCTCACGCGCAAACTTTGTCAAATTGCGGCTGTATGTGGTCAAAAACTTCAGTTTTTTTTCTTCCTTTGCCGCTTTTTTTGCCGCTTTGCGATCGTTTTCGGGAGGATTTTGCTTTCCGTCCTGCGATTGATTGGGCATGTTTGAAGCCTTGTTACCCGCAGAGAAGAGTCCCGCGTCGCGGAAGAGTTTGGGAAGATCGATCGCGGGAGCTCCGCCGTCCTCGCGATCGTCACAATCGGAGGGCAGATTTTCAGATGCCTGCTCCAGCATCGTGGTCAGCTCCTCCTCGGCATTTTCCATCTGTTCGGGGGAAATGCCGAACTGATTCATGACATTGCCGACGATATTGTCCACCGGCACGCCCATATCCTTGGCGCACTTGAGGCAAAGTCCTTTGGTGGCCTTTTCGCCGTTTTCTACTTTTGTAACAAAAATGACAGCCATACGTTTATGGCATTGCGAACACAAAACCATGAGTTTATACTTTATCCGAAGCTACGGATACATTCCTTTCCGTTTTGAGTAAAAATTATTTTCCGAACCAACCGGCTCTAACATCCAAAAACTTGATCTTTTCAAGTAAGGATGACTCTCCGAAAAATTTGACAATCACCGAATCGGCGTAAATCGCAGACTCCGCCCAAAAGAACTTGATCACGGATGCCGCAACGAACAACAGCACAATGGCGATCAAAAATCCAAGGACTGCGCCAAGTACGGTATTGAGTCTGTCCAAAATACCGATGTGATCGATCAGCTTATCCAATAAGATCGCACCGATCCAAAGAACGACAAGTGTGATCAGAAATACTCCGATATAACCAAAAATATTGGAAATGACTGTGGCAATGGGAGAAGCAATCGAATCGGTGACAGAGGTAACCAGCTGTTCTCCGGAGCCCTCCGCAGCGGTGATTCCCGCTTTGATCTCCTCGGTTTTTAAAAACGCGGGCAATTCCGTAAAAATACTTTCTGCATTAAAGTTTTCGGCGGCGTTTTTGTACATGGTATGCAACTTATCGTAAACAAAATCTCTTACGGCACCGCCAATGAATTTATCACACAGAAAGGCGCCCAATTTGGTGCCAAAGAAGTATGCCGCCACCAAGGCAAGGATCGTTTTTAAAAAATGAACGACACTTTTCAAAAATCCGCGTTTCGCGCATGCAAAGATCAGCGCAATTCCTACCAGCAAAAAGATAACGTCTGCTATCATATGTCCCATGTTTCCAATCTCCTTTTATTGTTTATTTATTTTTATTTTTAATTTTCAATATGAATGTACTCTGCCTTTTGCGGTGAGCACAGTAACACCTCATTTTCGTCGATCGCCAAAATATGACGGTTCTCAGTCGTACAAAAGATGCTGGTAAGACTCCCGTTTTGTATATTCAAACGAGTGATGCCGTTTTGTGTCAGCAAAAACAAACTATCCTTAAAACGGCTGAGCTCTTCTATCGGTTCGGCGGTACTTTCATTATACAACATTTTTCCGCTTTTGTCAAACACTATTATATGAATTTTTTCTGAAATTACAGATGAGCGCAAACAAACCGTTGCACCCTCCTCCCCAAGATCGGCAGTTGCAAGAATTTTACCGTCAAACGCATAAGTGTTTTGGAGCTCTCCTGTCTTGCTCACAAAACAAATTCGATCGTTGCAAAGCACGCTGATCCCGCCCGATGAGGTAAATTCGCAGGAAAGTGCCGCCGTATCTCCGATGGGAACCGTAATTCCCGACGCATCGGTACGAGGCTCTTGAAGTGTCAGTTCTGTATAAAACAAACCGTCTTTTACCGAGGAAGTCAAAAGCGCGAGCCGGGTTCCCTTTTCGTTGATAGCAATATCCATCACATACCCATTTTTATTATAGCGGTTCAAAAGTGAAAAATGACTGCTGTAAAGCGAAACCACTGAGGTATATTCTTCCGACCGCGAGATCAGCGCGTACATGCCTTGCTCGGAAATGGTTGCGCCATAAAGCGGGAAATCGCTTTTCCCTGCGTAAATCTGCGTGTAGGAGTTATAAAGCGAATACTGTGTCCCGCCCAACTCGTATACCAATAAATATTTTCCCGAGCCGAGCGCCACGGGATTTTGATAGTTGATTGTTTGGCTGATCGTTTGGCGTCCCGTGGCTGTAAAAACAGTTACGGAATTGTTCCCCGCAACCGCGAGTCCTTTGCGGTAAAGCGTAAAGCTTTGTTCGTTCGCAGTCGGATAGGTGACCGCGTCGGAGCCAATGACATCAACGGTCTCCGCCGAGGCACCGAGATCCTTGAAGAAATAATAAAAATTTTGATAAGTGATCAAATTGGTATTGCGAAAGAAAGAAAGAACAACAAACGCAAATAAAGAAAGATACAAAACAACTTGAAATATTCCCAATCGTGCCGAGATATTTTCATAATATTCATTTTGCGGTTGATCGAGAACGATCTCCTTGTTTTCTTTTCGAGTACCGAAACGTATCTTTTTTTTCAAAAGGGTGCCTCCTTTCCGATCGGCATTTCAAATCAGTAGATCACGCGGTTGAGATACAACCCGCACGCGGGCATGGTAGAACCCGCAAGCGTGCGATCGCGGCTTTCTGTGATCTTGTCAATGTCGTCGGCACGCAATTTTCCTTGCCCGACCGCCAAGAGGGTGCCTGCGAGGATTCTCACCATGTTGTAAAGGAAACCATTGGCGGAAATGCGAAAAATGATCACATCTCCCTCACGTCGGACATCACAGCGTGTCACGGTACGTACCGTACTTTTTACGGATGAGCCCTGTGCCATGTAAGCCGCAAAATCGTGTGTTCCGCAAAGCTTGGCAGAGGCACGGTTCATCTCCTGTAAAGCATCATCGGAGATCGGCTTTGGAATATGTGCCGACCGATTTTCTTCAAACGGACTTCTGACCGTGCGATTATAAAAACGGTAAATATATTCTTTTTCTTTGACATCGTATCTGGCATGAAAGCCATCCTCCACCCAATCCGCGGCAAATACACAAATATCCTGCGGCAAATATGCCGACATGGCAAGTGGGAGCCTTTCTGCGGGAATCGCAGTCGGCAAATTTGACTGCCCCTTTTTGGCAACCGTAGCACAGAACGCATTGGCATGAACTCCGCTGTCTGTGCGACTGCAACCGACAATATCACAGTCAAAGCCAAATACCGCACGTGCCGCTTCATTTAATTTTTGCTGAATACTGACACCGTTTGGTTGGACTTGATAACCACAATAATCGGTGCCGAGATAACTGATTTTGATAAGCGCTTTCATGATTACGAAAGTGTATAGCCAAAGCCGTAACGGTTCAAAAAGAAGAGACCGACACCAAATGCCGCAACCAACAGGATGGCAACAAAATCCACCGCGCGGTAATGAAGAACATTTAAGCGCGTTCTTCCCTCCCCGCCGTGGTAGCAACGGCACTCCATTGCCGATGCAAGATCAAACGCACGGTTGAACGCCGATACAAACAAAGGAACCAAAATTGGGATCAGAGCTTTAGCACGCTTTAAGAGACTTCCTGTGGTAAAATCAGCCCCGCGCGCCTTCTGTGCGTTCATAATCTTTTCGGTTTCCTCGGTCAACGTGGGGATAAAACGCAGGGCAATGGTCATCATCATTGCGAAATCGTGAACCGGAATCTTAATCTTTTTGAGCGGAGAAAGCAAATATTCCAACGCGTCTGTCAAAGCAATGGGGGTTGTGGTATAGGTCAAAAAGATACCCGTTCCGATAATCAAAACCGTAATGCGCAAAACCATAAACAAAGCATTCCAAATTCCTTCGGCATAAATTTTGATTTTCCAACTCTCGGGGGTAAGCAAGGTCTCACCTTTCGTCATAAAAATATTGATGACCGAGGTAAAGGCAATGATAAAGAGGATGGGGCGCAGGGAGCGCAGTACCAATTTCAGCGGAATATGGCTAAGCGTGACCAATAAGATTGCCGAGAGAAGCAGTGCAATAAATCCCGTAAGATTTTTGCAAAGAAAAGTACAGACAATGTAAAGAACCGCCATAATAACCTTGGCACGCGGATCAATACGGTGCATGGGAGATACAGCAGGATAATATTGCCCAAAAGCAACCCCTTTCATGTTATACACCTCCCTTTCCCGTTTCCAAAAAACGTTTTACCGCCGAGACTGCGGCATCGACTGTATAAATATCTTGAGGAACATCCATACCTTTTTCACGCAAAAGCGCCATCAGCTGTGTGATCTGCGGAATATCAAGACCGATGGAGGAAAGGTCGGAGACCTTGGAGAATACCTCCTTACAGTTTCCGTGCATTTTGACCTGTCCGTTTGCCATGACGACCATATCATCACAGTAGCGTGCCATGTCCTCCATGCTGTGACTGACAATGAGCACCGTGGAACCGGTGGTTTTCTGATAGTGGCTGATACCTTCAAAAATAAAGTCTCTGCCGCGCGGATCCAGACCCGCCGCAGGCTCGTCCAAGACCAAAACCTCCGGGCGCATGGCAATGACACCCGCCAAGGCAACGCGGCGTTTTTGTCCGCCGGAAAGATCAAAGGGGGATTTATCCAACAGATCCGACTCGATCCCCGTAAATTCCGCCGCCTCCAAAACGCGGGCTTTGATCTCTTCCTCGGAAAGTCCCATGTTTTGAGGACCGAACGCGATATCCTTAAACACCGTCTCCTCAAACAACTGGTATTCGGGATATTGCATAACCAAGCCCACACGAAAGCAAAGCTCTCTGCGGCGGCGTGTAACCTCTGCTTTGATTGCCTTTTTTGCGGCGCTTTTCGATAAATTTCGGTAAGGGGGCAAAGACTTGCATGCCTCCAAAACCTCCTCCGGGCGGCTGTTGATGTCATAGTCATCCAAAAGAACCTTGCCCTCGGTGGGGCTTGCAAGACCGTTGAGGAGCTGCATCATTGTGGATTTTCCCGAACCCGTATGCCCGATAATTCCCGTCATACAGCCCGCGCGAATCCCGAGAGAAACATCATCAAGTGCTTTCTTCTCAAACGGCGTTCCCTGACCGTAGATATAGCTGACATGATCCAAATAAATCTTATACATCTTGTTCCTCTTGCTTCAAAGACGTTTTTGCATAATAGCTTGCAATCAACTCGGCACAATCTTCTACCGTGGAAATTTTTGTTCCGTCAATATCGATCCCCGATTTGCGCAATTCATGGATCAGTGCCGCGCATTGCGGTACCTCGAGGCCGACACGGCGCAAGATCTCGCGCTGTGCAAAGATTTCATCGGGCGTACCGTCCATCAAAAGCTCTCCGTCATTGATCACAAGAATGCGATCGGCCATTGCCGCCTCGTTCATATAGTGCGTAATATTGAGCACCGTAATCCCATGCTCACAATTCAGCATTTGGATCGTATTCAACACCTCACGTCTGCCGCTGGGATCGAGCATTGCCGTCGATTCGTCAAAAATAATACACTTTGGCATCATGGCAATGATCCCCGCAATGGCAACCCTCTGCTTTTGACCGCCCGAGAGACGGTGAGGTTCATGATGCGCATAATCGCTCATATCGACTGCCGCCAAGGCACCATCCACCCGTTCGCGCAGTTCGGGGTGCGGAACACCGAGATTTTCGGGACCGAACGCAACATCTTCTTCTACGATCGTGGCAACCAACTGATTATCGGGGTTTTGAAAGACCATACCGACGTTTCGGCGAAGCTGTAACACTTCTTCATCGGAAAGCTCACGTCCCGTCAGCTCCACATCTCCGATCACAAGCTTACCCGAGGTCGGTTCCAATATCAAATTCAAAAGCTTGGCAAAGGTCGATTTACCAGAGCCGTTGTGACCGAGCACCGCGACATATTCGCCCTCATGAATATCCACCGAAATGCCGTTGAGCGCAGGATGCTCTGCTTTTCCGTCAGCGTCGGTATAGGAAAAGCAAAGTTTTTCGGTATGAATGTAAATATCAGACAACTTTATCAATCCTTTCTGTTAAGCTTGCTCGGAAAACCACCGCGAGCTGGCACCGCAAGGCAAAAATCCACCTGTTTGTGTGACGCGCAATCCGAGCTCTCCCGACTCGATCTTGCCGCCAAAACGACTGCGGACCTTCAAATCCAACAAATAGTTCATCGTCATGGGGGAAAGCCCTGTTGTATAGGAATTGACGAGGAAAAAGAGCGGTTGGTCGGAAAGTAGCTGTGAGGTCAGCGATATCAAGCCATCGATACTGTCCTCCAACTTCCAAACCTCCCCACCGGGACCTCTGCCATAGGAGGGCGGATCCATAATGATCCCGTCGTAATGATTTCCGCGACGGAGCTCACGTTCCACAAACTTTTTACAATCATCAACAATATAGCGAATGGGAGCCTCGGAAAGACCCGAAAGTGCCGCGTTTTCCTTTGCCTGTGCAACAATGCCTTTGGAGGCGTCCACATGTACCACCGCCGCGCCTGCGGATGCCGCCGCAACGGTTGCACCGCCCGTATAAGCAAACAGGTTGAGCACCTTGATCGGGCGGTTGGCTTGTCTGATCAAATCGGAAAACCAATCCCAATTTGCCGCCTGTTCGGGAAAAAGTCCCGTATGCTTAAAGCCCATCGGACGCAAGAGAAATCCGAGCTCGCCGTAACGGATATTCCAAGACTCGGGCAGTTTGTTTTTTACCCATGCACCGCCTCCCGAGGAGGAGCGTCTGTAAATACCGTCGGCGCGCTTCCACGCGGGATGCTTGGCAACGCCCTTCCAAATGATCTGCGGATCGGGGCGGATCAGAATATAGTCCCCCCAACGCTCCAAGCGTTCTCCGTCCGATGTATCCAGTAATTCATAGTCTTTCCAATGTTCCGAAAACCACATACGTGCAGTTCCTTTCAAAAATCCCGTGTTATTTGTTGTAGTAGCTTGCCAAGCGAGAACCTCCGCTGTGGGCATGGCAAATAGCAATGGCAAGCGCATCGGCGGTATCATCGGGACTTGGCGGTTTGGGCAGATTCAACAGCATGGTCACCATGGTAATGACCTGCTTTTTTTCGGCTCTTCCGTACCCGACCACCGCTTGCTTGACTTGAAGCGGTGTATATTCCTGTATTTTGATCCCCGCACGCTCCGCGGCAAGCAAAATGACACCGCGCGCCTCGGCAACGCGAATACCCGTGGTAATATTGGTATTAAAGAATAGTTCCTCTACCGCCATCGCGTCGGGATGATATTTTTCGATCAGACCGTTCATGCCGTCAAAAATCCCCTTAAGGCGCTCCTCCGTGCGTGTTCCGGCGGGGGTACGAAGCGAACCGTAAGCGATTGTGCGGAAGCGTGAGTTGCGATATTCAATGACGCCCCAACCGACAATGGCAAGCCCCGGGTCGATACCGAGAATGATCATAAGACAGTTACACGCTCCCTTTCAAAAATAAAATACCAATATATATTATACCACCAAAAAGGAGAGATGTCAAACGGTAATTTTACTTTTTGGAAAAATCCGTTTAAAAATACAGATTTATGGTTTACAGAAAGGATTTTTTATGATATAATAATATAATAATGCAAGTATCAAGCAGTTCATATCTGTCATTCCGATTTTGATATACTTACTTTTTCAAGGAGAACGCCTATGCAGATCATTCCCCTGCACCCAAACGACCGCATCCAACTCAAAAAGCCACACCCTTGCGGCAGCAATGTTTTTCTCATTTTGCGCGTTGGCAGTGAAGTGCGCGTGATATGTGAAGGGTGTAAAAGAGACATGACACTTGACCGTGTGAAGCTTGAAAAATCGATCAAAAAGGTTCTTCCGCAAAGCGAACAAGAGTAACTGTTGAAAGGAAAATTCAAAAGAATGGAACAAACAAAAAAACTCCGACAAGTCCCCGATCAAGCAACGTCCGGCAAAGATCTCGTACCGATCCTCTCTCCCGACGGGAAACCGAAAAAGAAATTTTTTGCCGAGTACGGATATCTGTTGTTTGCCATGCTGATACCCGCGTTGCTAATGTATTTGATCTATCTTTCCAAAGGCTTGTACCCGTTTGGCGACGGCTGTGTTTTGGTGCTGGATCTGAACGGTCAGTATGTATGGTTTTTTGAGGCACTACGTAATTTTGTCCACGGGGACGCAGATCTGCTTTATTCCTTCTCCCGTGCTCTGGGCGGTGAATTTCTCGGTATTTACGCATATTATTTGGCAAGCCCGCTTTCCTACTTGGTTTGTCTTTTCCCCAAAGAGCGTATGCTTGAGGCACTCCTTACACTCTTTCTTTTAAAGACCGCGCTGTGCGGCGGTACGTTCGGTTATTATATGCACCGCACGATGAAAGAACCAAAGCCCTTTGCCATCATTGCCTTTTCCACCTTTTACGCGCTGACAAGCTATGCTGTGGTGCAACAGCACAACACGATGTGGATCGACGCTGTGATGTGGTTACCGTTGATCACGCTCGGTATCGAGTCGCTGATCAAATACGGCAAGTTTAAAATGTACACCATATTCCTTGCAATTACATTGTTCAGTAACTTCTACATCGGGTTTATGGTCTGCATATACTGTTTGATTTACTTTTTCCTTTATTATATCGCGCACGGCGGAGAAACAAAAGCCAACAATCCCCTGCACGAAAAGCAACACTTTATCAAATCTCTGTTCCGCATTGCGTTTTATTCCATGATCGCCATCGGGATTGCGGCAGTCATCCTGCTTTCGGCATACTATTCGCTCAATTTTGGAAAAACGACTTTCTCCGATCCGAAATGGGAGTGGACACTGAAGTTTGATATTATCGATCTGTTGTACAAATTCTTGCCCGGCTCCTACGATACGGTACGCCCTGCGGGTTATCCCTTTGTGTACTGCGGTGTTCTGACACTTTTGCTGTTGCCCGCATACTTCCTTTCTCACAAATACCCCATGCGCCAAAAGATCGTTTCGGGTGTATTCATTTTGATCTTTGTTGCAAGCTTTTCATTTAGCGTAACCGACCTGATTTGGCACGGTTTTCAAAAGCCAAACTGGCTCAACTACCGATACAGCTTTATGCTGTGCTTTTATTTGTGTGTACTTGCCTGCCGTGCGTTTGCGCATTTTGAAAGCATCTCGCTCAAGAGTGTGATGGGAACAGGCGGATTGATCGCCTTGCTTTGCGTGATCCTGCAACAGTACTCGGATGATGCTTATGTTGATCCCAATGATTATACCTGTATTTGGTTCACATTGCTCGCCGTCTTTGTCTATCTCGCCATTCTCGGCGTACTGCGTAAAACCAATGACAAGGCGTTGGTCAGCGTCGTGCTGATTGCCGCGATATCCATTGAGGTATTCCTCAACGGGCTTTGGAATCTCAATGGACTGGACGATGATGTGACCTACTCCAAATACAGCTATTACAACAACTTTCTCAACAAAACCCGACCGATTGTGGAAGAGGTACAGGAGTCCGACACCTCCTTCTACCGCATGGAAAAGACCTTTTTCCGCAAGACAAACGATAACATGGCATTGAACATTCGCGGTCTTTCGGGTTCAACCTCCACGCTCAATAAGGAAACCATTCAATTTTTAAATAAAATGGGCTATGCCTCTAAATCGCATTGGTCCAAATATCTTGGCGGAACTCCTGTGAATGACTCTTTGCTGGGGTTGAAATATATTGTTTCCGACAACACCGTTTACGCCAATTATTACGAAGTATACGCTACCGACGAGCAAAATCAATATATCGCGTACAAAAATCCGTATGCGCTCTCGATCGCATATGGGGTCGACGATGATCTCTTGAACTTCCCTCTCGGATTTATAAAAGAAGAGACCTTGGACGGTACGACCGAGGAAGAAAAAGACAGTATCATCGGTTCCGCCATCGACAGTGTGAAAGACAAGATCAACGAATGGCTGGATATTGATGAGACCGTCAACAGTGCCGAATATGAGGATGCTTACAACAGTCCCTTTGAGAGGCTGAATGCGATGATCAGCGCAATGCTCGGTGAGGAAGAAACGTTGCAAATCTTCGTCCCTATTGAGATCACCAACACATCCACTTCCAATCTCAATCAATCCTATGTGGTCGGGCATTACAGCTACTCCGTGATCAACTCCGAGCGTGACGGCACACTGTCTTATACGGTAGAAATGCCGGAAAGTGCCGAGTTATTCTTCTATGCTCCCTCCGATTACCCGCGTGAAGTGAGCCTTACCTTGGAGGAAAACGGCAATGGCACCTCTTGGGGAACCTTTAACGGAAACGAGACCAACCGCATTATCTCTTTGGGTTACCAAAATGAGGGCGATGTGCTTACACTTGACTTGACATTGGAAAACACCAATTATTACCCCATGATCGGCGAAGAGTCTTTCTATTACATTGATTGGGCTGTGTTTGAGGATGCGATGGCACGACTTGCACAAGATCAGTATCAGATCACCGAATACACCGAGACCTCTTTTAACGGTACCTTTACTGCCTCAAGGGAACATGAGTTGGTTATGACAACCATTGCATATGACAAGGGGTGGAAGGTTTATGTGGACGGTGAAGAGGTGGAAACAGTCAAGGCGCTCGGTTCTCTGGTCTCCTTCTATATCGATGGCACGGCAGGCGAGACGCACACGGTGGAAATGGTTTATGAGCCCGCTACATTCTCCATCGGCCTTACGGTTTCGCTGATCTCTCTTGTCCTCCTTGTTTTGCTGATTATTTTTGAAGAACACTTAAAAAAAGTCAAAGTTTTGCGTGCCGTGGTTTCGGTACCCGAATACAAGCAGCATGTTTCGATTTTCGATATTGCCGAAGCAAAGGAAAAAGCCGAAAAAGAGGCTCGCCGTGAGTCTCCGCAAACAACAGACACCGATAAAAACGACCAATAGAACAAATCGAAAGGAAATTCACCCATGTTTTACTATATCAGCGGAAAGCTTGCACATCTTGAAAACGGTATTGCCGTAGTGGACGCGGGCGGTGTCGGTTACAAGCTGACCATCAGCGGTACGACCTACGATGCCATGCCGCCCAACCGTTCGGTAAAGGAACCGCCGAATGTCTCGCTTTATACGCACATGGCGGTCCGTGAGGACGGTGTGGAGCTTTACGGCTTTGCAACCGAGACAGAGCTTGCATCATTTAAGCTACTGATCACGGTGTCTGGCGTGGGCCCCAAGGCGGCAATGTCGATTCTCTCTTTGCTCACACCCGAAAAATTTGCACTTGCCGTTTGTACCGAGGATAAAAAGACGATTGCAAAAGCAAACGGTATCGGCCCCAAAACCGCCGCGCGTATCATCCTTGAACTGAAAGATAAGCTGATGAAGGAGCACTCGGGCGAGGATCTTTCAAGCATCGTGTCCTCGCCGTCGGGAGCATCTGCTGTCGGATCGGCATCCGTGCGCGGCAAGCTTTCGGAGGCAACCGACGCTCTGATCGTGCTCGGATATTCCAAGGCTGAGGCACTCAACGTGCTCAAGGATCTGAATACCGATGGCATGGAACTGGAGGAACTCATTCGCGCCGCCCTTAAAAAGCTGATGAAATATTAAATACGGAAAGGAGTCTTGAACACGCATGGATATCGATACCAACGATTTTGATTTTGAAAATCGGATCATGAATACGGGATACAACGCCGAGGATTCCGACGTGGAGACCTCCCTACGCCCAAAACGCTTGGACGAATATATTGGACAGGAAAAGGTCAAAGAAAATCTGAAAATCTACATTGAAGCGGCAAAAAAGCGAAATGACCCTTTGGACCACGTTTTGCTGTACGGGCCTCCCGGACTCGGAAAGACCACACTTTCCAACATCATTGCGGCGGAAATGGGAGTCAATATCCGCATCACGTCGGGCCCTGCGATCGAAAAGCAAGGCGATCTTGCCGCCATTCTTACCAATTTGAATGAGGGGGATGTCTTGTTCATTGATGAAATTCACCGTCTTTCTCGCTCGGTGGAAGAAATTCTTTACCCCGCCATGGAGGACTACGCACTCGATATTATTATCGGCAAAGGACCTGCGGCGCGCAGTATTCGCATTGATCTTCCCCGCTTTACCTTGATCGGTGCGACCACACGTGCGGGACAGATGACCACACCGTTGCGTGACCGTTTCGGTGTCATTTTGAAGCTCGAGTTGTATACGCCGGAAGAGCTTGCCACCATCGTTCGCCGAAACGCGGGGATCCTCGGTATGGAGATCACCGATGACGGTGCCATTGAGATTGCAAGCCGTTCCCGCGGAACACCCCGTATTGCCAACCGTCTGCTCAAGCGTGTCCGCGATTTTGCGCAGGTCAAAGGTGACGGCGCAATTGATTCCGATATTGCAAACTATGCGCTCAACCGTCTTGAGATCGACCAACTGGGGCTTGACAATGTGGATAGGCGCATGCTGGAGACCATTATCAAATTCTACGATGGCGGTCCCGTCGGACTGGAAACGCTTGCCGCCACCGTTGGTGAAGAAGCAGTCACGCTGGAGGATATGTATGAGCCGTATCTGATGCAAATCGGGTTTCTCAACCGCACGCCGCGCGGCAGATGCGTCACCCGCATGGCATATGAACATCTCGGCATTCCCTTTCATGCCCCCAAGCCCCCGCAGGAAGAACAACTCAAGCTATTTGAAGAGGAAAAATAATCATTTCCGATACCGTGTAATCCTTTGATCGGGGAATTACAAAAAACGACCATAGACATTATTATCGGTCTATGGTCGTTTTTGTTTCTAATTGAAGTTTTTTATCGGTTTGATATTGATTTATTCTTTGTCTTCAATAAATTGATTTCCTTGCCGGATCCATGCACTTCCATAAGGTGCATCCAAATATTTCACAATGTCTGCATCATAATTACAAATTGTATTCAAATCAAAAATGTTGATATTCTCCGGTGTATTGACATATTCATCAGACTCATCTCCTGCAAAAAATCTCCATCCGCTATCCGGCATTTCCGAATCGGAATCGGGTTCTTCTCGGTACATATAACCCACCTTTGTCCCATCAACGGTAATACGGTTTGTTGCAAAACAACCCATAGGATTTGCTGATGTATAAATCTTTTTCATTTCTTGTTTCTTCTTAAAAAAGCCCATGTTAAAGTCCTTCCAAAATATTTGCGCTGTCATATTCCAATTTTGCTTTTTTCTCGCTCAAACAAAAACGGTTGAGAAACAGCACAATGACCGCGTAACCGATCAAAACAAAAGCAAGGTCCGATAGATAGGAAACGATCATCCATAAAAGGTCAGCAAGCCCCGTAGGCGCTCCGTACCAAATGTCGTAGATCACGCGCGAGATCAACTGTGCCGTGGCGGGAATGATCGCAAGCAAAACACCTGCACGCAAAACCGTTTTTTTGTAATCAAACAGTTTTGTTACGGGTAATTCTTCAAACACTGCCGTTTGCGCGTTTGCCGCTCTTTTTTTCAGACATAAGATCAAAAGCACGGCAACAGCAATTTGCGCAAGATCCAAAAGCATATCGATCAGACAGTACGGCAGATAAAGAGAGAAAAAGTCATTGACCGACGGAAATCCGCACACACAAAAATCCGCAATTTGATTGGCAAGGTACCGAAACACCACTGCGCCGGCATATACGGCAAGCAATGGGATACTGTTTTTGATCTCCAATCGAAAGACCGCGTAGAGTAAAAACGCAAACGCCGCCCAATAAAAAAGATAGTTACAAAGAAGCCCCAACACATCAATGATCAGCGGTACCACCGTATCCGCAAGCAAAATATCGCTTGCCACGACCCGCGAGATCGGCGTACATACGGCTGCGTAAAACAACGCAATCACAAACAGCCATACCGCAAGCTGTACCGTCAACTTCTTTTTGCGACAGCGTTCAAATAAAGAAAGTTCCACATCAAAACTCCTTTCCCAATCGATTTCTTTTATTATATCACACTCGTAATACGATTTCACCTCTTATTTGTAAATATTTTCTTTTTAGAAGCATATTCTGATAACAAAATTGCTTTGCCTTTGGAAAGGAGCTTGCAGCGTTTTATGAAAGATGATTTACAAGCTTTGCTTGATCCGCAACCGTTTGACTATGAAGCATTGATGCAATGTGTGACGGCTCTGAGCAAACGTCATTCTTTTTTGGAGTTCAATTATCTCGGGAACAGCATTTTGGGACGAGGAATACCGCTTTTGAGACTTGGAAACGGCAAACGGAAGGTGCTTTATGTCGGTACCCATCACGGGATGGAATGGATCACATCATTGGTGCTAATGCGTTTTGTCAAGGATCTTTGTGAATGTTATCAAAATCACGGAAGCTTTTATAAAAACGCATCGGAGCTTTTCTTGCAAACACATACTCTGTACATCGTTCCCATGCTCAATCCCGACGGTGTGGAATATCAAATTCACGGTATTTGTGACAGTAATCCGCTTCACGACCGTTTGTTGACTATGAATAACGGCAATGAAGATTTTTCCAAATGGCAAGCAAACGCACGCGGGGTGGATCTCAATCATAATTACGACGCGGGCTTTGAAGAATATAAAAGGCTGGAAAGCGAAAACGGTATCACGGGTGGCTGTGCCACACGCTTTAGCGGTGAAGCCCCCGAATCCGAGCCAGAGGTCGCAAGTATGTGTAATTTTATACGCTTTCACACAGATCTTTGTGGGATTTTAACATTACATACACAGGGAAAAGAAATTTTTTATAAGAGCGGTGGAATTGCGCCAACACGTTCCACGACAATTGCAAAAAAAATAGCCACGGTCAGTGGGTATCGGCTATCCGAGGCAGAGGGCTTGGCATCCTATGGCGGTTTGACCGATTGGTGTGTACAAAAACGCGGTTTGGCATCCTTTACCTTGGAATGTGGCAAAGGGACCAATCCTTTGCCGTTGTCGGAATACTTCCCTATCTACACCGATCTGCGCAAACTGCTGTTTACCTTCCCGACATTTTTGTAAACAAACAAAAATTCTCGGTATTTTTAGAAAAAAGTATTGCGATTTTGTTATAAAAGTGGTATGATATAGAAAGAAAGCACATAAAAGGACGGTACCCGATAAAATGACAGATGTTTCCATCGTTTCCTGTAATTCTTACGATGAGGAGGAAGTACGCACCGCGTTGGAAAACGTACTCCTCCCGATCGGTGGCTTGGACTGGGTGACACCGGGAATGAAGATCGCCATCAAGGCGAATCTTGTTTCGATGATGAAGCCCGAGCTTGCCGCCACCACTCACCCCGCCCTGCTTTGCGCATTGGTAAAGATGTTGAGAGAGCGGGACGCAGAACCTATCATTGGAGACAGCCCCGGCGGACTTTACAACGCCGCGGTAGTCAACCGTATTTACCATGTTACGGGCATGAAGCAAGCCGAAGCCGCTGGGGCATTGCTCAATCAAGATTTCGGCAATTGCGAAGCCAACTTCCCCGAAGCAATGGTCGCGCATCAATTCACATACACCGCTTACCTTGACAAGGTCGATGCCATCATTGATTTTTGCAAATTAAAAACACACGGTATGATGGGGATGAGTGCCGCGGTCAAAAATATGTTTGGTGTGGTTCCCGGAACCTTTAAGCCGGAGTACCATTTCCGTTACCCCGACCACCGCGATTTTGCAAAAATGCTGATGGATCTCAATACCTATTTTGCCCCTAAAGTCAAGCTTTGCTTAGTTGACGCCATTGTCGGCATGGAGGGCAACGGTCCCACACAAGGGACACCGCGTCATTTGGGCGCGTTGCTTGCCTCCCGTTCGCCACACCCTCTTGATCTGGTCTGTGCCAAGCTGATCGGCTTGACCCCCAAGGATATCCCTACACTGGAGGTCGCTATGGAAAACGGTTGGATCCCCGAGAGCGTCGAACAACTGAAGATCAGCGGAGATTTAAATCGATTTTGCGTCAGAGATTTTCAAAATATTCACGTGCGTCGAAGCTTACAATTTGAAGGGCATGGAAAATTCGCCTCGATGTTTGTGCGCTCCGCACTGCGTGCCGAGCCGCGTCCCGACAAAAAGCTTTGTGTTTCCTGCAAAAAATGTGCCGAGATCTGCCCCGCACATGTTATTACCATGAAAAACGGCATCCCGGAGATTGATAAAACACGCTGCATTACATGCTTTTGCTGTCAAGAGTTCTGTCCCGTCGGAGCAATGAAAGTCCACCGCCCGTTGATTGCAAGAATTTTAAATCATAAAAAATAATTTTGTTTTTGTGGGGGACTTTTGAGGAAAGCAAACGCGGCAAGCAATGTTGTAAGTAGCAAAGTCGTTTCGTCCCCACTCCCATAGAACATTGCATCTTCTCAACGATAGACTTTATATCCATGTTTTCCAAATAAAAATATTAAGGTGCGAAATTTATTTGGAAAGTCTGTTTGGGGTATAATAAATCAAACGCAAGGATCTTGGGAGTGTTTTTTATGAAGACATACACGTTTTTGAAGGAATATCTATGGCTGACAGTCGCCTCGGCGCTCATGGCTGTGGGCATCTATTTTTTTGAATTTTTAAACGGTTTTACCACCGGCGGAGTCAGCGGTGTTTCCATGATATTGGGGGTATATTTTCCGCAATTAAGCGCGGGTACGTTTATGCTGGTAATCAACACCGTCCTTTTGCTGATGGGATTTTTGATCATCGGTAAGAATTTTGGACTTAAAACCTTTTATTGCAGTGCTTTGGTGTCTGTTGGCACCTATCTTTTGGAGCGTATGTTTCCCCGTTCTGCTCCTCTGACGGATGAGCCGATGATGGAGGCTGTTTTTATGGTCGTACTTCCCTCTTTGGCAAGTGCGATCATGTTTTATCTTGGTGCCTCCTCAGGCGGGACCGATGTCATTGCCATGATCATTAAAAAATTTTCCACCTTGGATATTTCCAAGGCACTTTTTGTATCGGATTTTCTCATCGTCATGCTGTTAGTCGTTGTATTTGGGATTGAAGCATGGCTGTTCTCGCTACTCGGTTTTCTCGCAAGAGTGCTCACTGTCCATCTTTTTCTTAAAAACATCAACACCTCCAAGTATTGCACCGTTATCACATCGCCCGAGCAAAAAGACGCGATTTGCAACTATATTACCGATGTTTTGGAAAAGAGTGCAACGGTAAGCGAGGCTTTTGTAGGTGCCTACCGCAACGAAAAAAAGAGCGTTTTGCTGGTTGCGCTTACCCGCCGTCAGGCGGGTAAGCTGAAAAGCTTTGCAAAAACGCTCGATGAACAAACCTTTATTATTATGTCCAATACCAGTGAGATCACGGGAGAGGGCTTTCAAGAAACGCTGTGAATTTCACTGCGCTTCCTCGACCGACACGGTAAAAGTCAGCTTTCCGGCATATTCCCCCGCAACGGCAATATCCTGTTGATCTACCTTAACTGTACCCGTTACGGTTTGATCTGCGGTTACGGTCGCAAACACGTTGCCGCTTTCAAATTTTGTACCGTTGCTTTGATAAACCTCATACGGTAAGGTTGCCTCGCCGCAATAAAGCAAAAATTGATTGTTGGGTGCGGTAATCGTCAAATCAATCGATTTTCCGTTGAGATAAGTGATCCCCTCAAAAACAACATTGAAATTCTTTGATACAACATCACTTCCCTCTGTTCGCGTGATTTCACCGATCGGGATTTCAGCGGGAATAGACACAGTGAACACGGGCTTGCTCACTGCGGTTGCCATAACGGAAATATCAAGACTGCCCCCGACGATGTTCCCGTCGGCGTCGGTTTCAAGCTCAACAGCCTCAGCCGAAGCGGAAAACACAGTACCGAATGATACAAATACAACACATAGCGTGATCCAATAAAGAATGATATTCTTTAATTTTTTCATTCCGCTTCCTCCTGCTCCACCGCCGCCAGTGCGATGTCAAAAATAATGGTTCCCGTATATTCGTCGGTATAAACAATTTGGCTTTGATCAATCTCGATACGGCCGTTAACCGTCATTTCACCATCCTCGGTAAACACTGCAAATATATTTCCGTTTTCGATTGCAGTACCCGTTCCCGTGTCAGATGTATTATAAACCGAATAATATAACTTATGTGTGCGCTTTGCGTTTTCCAAAACAAACTCTCCGCTCTCGGTTCTGATCGATACCACAACCTCCTGCTCACCAAAAAGATAGTCGATGTCAGAAGCACTTACCGTAAAAGGAAGGAGTTTATTTAATGCCGTACTTGTCTGCATCAGATCCTCAGCGCCCAGCTCGGCGGGAATAGAAACCGTATATGTGGGCTTGGGAATATTTGCAGTTGCTGTTACGTAAACATCCTTACTGATATCCTCGGGTGCGGTACCGAGACAAAGATTACTGCCATCGGCTTTGGTTATCGGTGTCAAAGAAAGTGCCGTGTCATTTCCCCAAAGATAGACCAATCCGTTTTCATCGATTGCCGCGGAATAATTATTGTTTGCCGCAATCGACGTAATGATGATATCATTCAAAGCATCAATTTGTAACGGTGTTGTTTGGAGATTGCTGTTCTCGCCCTCGGCATTGATCTCGACACCCAATTGGTATTTCTCGCCGTCTCCCCAACCGTACACTGTGCCCGATGCGGTCAGTGCCAACGTGTGATTGGAACCTGCGGCAAGCATGACGATATTCGAGGAAAGCACATCAAGATCGGCGGCTTTGAGAAGATAGGTTTTCGTGGTTGAGGTACTGCCGTTGCCAAATTGCCCGTATTTGTTGATACCGACACTTTGAACCGTTCCGTCAGCACATAAAAAAGTCGAAAAAGAGGCGCCGAAAGCAACCCCGTTGACTGCCGCCGAAAATGTCTCGGTGGTCGTCGTCGGCACATAAACTACCGAAGTGCTTTGAATACCGAGCTGGGTATCCCCGTTTTGTCCCCACAAATAAACCGTTCCGTCGGCGGCAATTGCGGCGGCAGAAGAGTTGCGCGCATAGATTTCGGTGATAAAAACTCCTTTCAATTCTTCAATTTTTGTCGGAGTGGTTATTTCTTGCGTTTCCTCACCTAATCCCAACATTCCTTTGGAAGCATCCCCCCAAGAATAAACACTGCCATCCGCACACAGTGCAAACGAGACACCGTTTCCTGCGGCAACTGCGGTTACATTGCTGAGATCTGCAACAAGCCATGGAGTGGTTGTGGATTTATGCGTATCATCATATGCTACCCCCAATTGCGAAGTTTCATTGGAGCCCCAAGCATAAACAGTACCTTGGGAGGAAATCGCCAACACATGGTTGGTTCCCGCCGCAACGGAAACAAAAGTCAGCGTATTTCCGTTATCGTCTGTTGCCGTGACTGCAGTCGGTTTTGTCGCGGAGGTCACAGACGAAGAAGCATTTGTCCATGTCCAAACGGTACCGCTATGATCAAGCGCGGCAAAAAAATCCGGTCCGATTTCAAGTGTCGGAGTAACGGAGGTTGCCGCAACGGTTGGTACCGCATAAAAATTTGCCAAACCCACCAAAAGAGTGATGCACAGCAAAATCGACAGCAATTTTTGTTTGCATTTTAACATGATCGTCATCCTCTCTTTATAATTTATCGAACCGTCAAGCCCGTTTCCACATTCGCACCGTTCATTGCGGAACGGTCATTCAGTGAAAACGTCTCAATGGAGATCAGCAAATTGTAGTTTCCTTTTTCCAAAGCACGGGAAAGGCGCAAATCGGTAACCGCCTGCCCGGGAGGTACCAAACCCGAGGTGTACAATACCTCACCGCTCTCTTTTAGAATTAAAGTAAAACGAAAATAACAGGGATTTCCTTGCGGATTTAACAATACCATTTGTACATTTTTCGTGTTTGCCTTCCATACGACATCCGCATATCCGGGAATGGCAATGCTGTCCGACGAACCGTTTCCGATACTGCCATTTTCGCTTTCATAGTCCTTGGCATTGGGATCGATCTCCCACGGATCGGTTTTATCATTTTGAAGCCACATACCAAAAAAGATGGCGCCAACCACCAAAGCCACCACTGCGATTGCCGCAATCGCCAAGTAACTCTTTTTGATCAACACACCGCCACCCGAGGATTTCGAATTTGACGGCTCTGCAGAGTTAGTGGGGGCAACCTCTTGCACTTGTGAAGGCGGTTCCGATTCACGGCTCTCATGGGGCGTTTCCGTTTGCGGTTCTTCCGCTACTATGGGATCCTCCGTGTCAAGCATCGGTTCTTCAAGTTCGGTTGGGTTCTCTTCAACTGCCGTTTCCGCAACAGACTCTTCTTTGTCTGTCAGAAGTTCTTCCGTAGCGTTAGCTTCTTCTGTCGGTGTTTCGGTTACCACTTGCTCTTCATTTTTCACATCTTCATCGGAAACAAGCTTCTCATCCTCTAACGCCATGTTATTCCCACCTCTTTTACATCTGTCGAACCTTGTCGAATATTATTATAACATAAAAAAGTCATTTTTTCAATACATATTTTGGTAAAAATAAAAATTAAATATTATTTGATCAAGTTGCACATACATTTCCGTGCATTCCTGCGGTGATGTAGGAATAACATAGGATGTAACAAAGTACAAAAATCTTAAAAATACACCCCTAAAGCCTCCACAGCTTATCGTCTGCTTGCATAATACAGCACAATAAAAGCTCTTAAATTTGGGCAATATTAGCCAAATTTAAGAGCTTTTCGTATTTTGGTGGAGCAGGTGTCGTCATAGACGAACACCCCTCCTTTCCTTCATTTTCGCCTTCAAAAGCTTCTTCAATCTCGTCAAGCGGGATATTGTCGATGCTCAAAGGCTTTTTGCTCGCGTTGATGATTATGGTGAAATGGTCATCGTACAGATAGACCGAGTGTACGAAGATGTTTATAAGTGCTCTGCGCTTGTTGACGTCATCCATCGGCATTTCACAGATAAAATCGAGAAAAGCGTATATCTGCGCTTCAGTCAGACAGATCTTCTTGTTATTCTCAATGGCGAGCTGCGCTTCTAACTCCGCTTTCTCAGCTTGGCGGCGGTTAAGGCGCTCGGTCAGCATATCCACCGCTTGTCCTTGCTCAATGCCTTTCCAAAGGTTTTCAATCGCGGTATCGACCTCCTTGATGGCTTTCTTAATTTCCTTTATCGAAAGGTTGTCGGGACTCTTGTTACATTCCTCCGCAACACGCTGGGCAATAATATCGTATCTTATCGTCGGTGAGCATTTGCAGACACACTTCTATTACGCGGTTTTCGATATATTCTTTGCCGACAACCTTCTTATCGCATTTGTTTTTGCGAGAGTTCTTGCACTTGTAATAATGGTACTGTCTGCCCGACTTGCCCGTGCCGCCGTAGCCGACCATCATTTCCTTGCAATGACCGCAGAAAAGCTTTGTTGTCAACAGATATTCGTTTTCGCCGCGAGTCCGCGCGGGTGCGGATTTGTTCTTGTTCATAAGCGCTTGTACCCGATAGAATAAGTCGTCGTCCATAATACGCGGCATTCCACCGGGCGTTTCAACTCCTTTGTATAAATATATGCCAATATAGCGTTTGTTTTTGAGAAGATGGCTTAGGCTATTGTAGGTAAACTCGTTACCGATTGAGGTCTTGATCTTTCTGCGTTGCAAGTCCTTGACAATCTCGGCTTTGGTTTCTCCGCTTGCATAACGCTCGTAGATCTCGCGGACGATTGCCGCTTCTTCCTCGTCAACCGAAAATGTGCGGTCTTTGTTCACCTTATATCCAAGTCCGGGGTTGCTGCCGTTGGATAAGCATTTCTCGGCATTGATTGCCATACCACGGTTGATCTTCTGCGCAAGATCTACGGAATAGTATTCCGCCATACTTTCAAGAACACCCTCGATGAGAATGCCCGAAGCATCGTCCGAGATGTTCTCTTTGGCGGACATAACCCTAACTCCGTTCTTCTTCAGCTTGGCTTTGTAGATTGCGCCGTCGTAACGGTTACGTGCAAAGCGGTCAAGCTGATAGACAAGCACACCCTCAAAGGTATGCTTGTCGCTATCCGCAATCATTCTTTGGAAATCGGCGCGGTTATCAAACTTACCGCTTTGAGCGCGGTCGATATATTCACCCACAATGATGTAATTGTGAGATTCGGCATATTCGTAACAGACCTTCAACTGACCTTCAATGGATTGCTCGGTTTGACTATGGCTTGAAAATCGAGCGTATATTAGTAATACCTCCTATTCGTCCTAATATAATTATAATTGTTTATCGTGAGAAGTCGATTGTACCGATACGGGAACACCCGACGAGCGAGCATCGGGTGGCTTTTTCTGGTATTCGGGGTGCTTAGCGAGCCACTTTTCAAAGTAGGCTTTGCCTTCGTCGCTGTCGTAAAATGCGCGTATCTCGGGCACTAAGGCTTTGGCAAAGGAATTGAGCAGTTCTTCAGGGAGTGCGACGTCGATCTTTGGGCGTTTGGTCATAGGCAGTCCTCCTTATAAGCTTCGCTCTTTTTTGCGCTGAAGAACTTTGTAATAATGCTCGCAGGCTTTGAGCACAAAGTCCTCGGTTTGTTTGGCATTGGCTTTGGGGATATACTTTCGGATACGCTCCATCGGCACCTTGAACATCTCCTTCTGATTTGCCTTTTCCTCGCTCATAATTTCGGCAATGATTTCGGGTGTCAAGCCCTGCTCATAGCTGATCTTCTTGAATCGGCAAGCCTGCGAGAGCGACGGAGTGCAATCGTTAATCTCCATCTGCTCCAAAAGATCGTATTGCTCTTGCTCATTGAGATAGGAAAGCTCAACGGCGGGAGTGAAGGAGATACGCCCGTCGTCTACATATTCAAGGATTTCGGGGATAAGGTTGGTAAGACGGATATAGCGACGGACTTGATTTTTGCTATCTCCCGCTTCTTCTCCAACGATTTCAGCAGTTTCCAACTTCCCACCAAGTTGGTCGGAAGTTAAATCGGAACGCCAACCTTGGTGTTTCATCGCTTCAAGCTTCATCTTGTAAGCAAAAGCTTTCTCGCTCGGCAGAATGTGCTCGCGGTGAAGGTTGCTATCCACCAAAACGATTGCCGCTGCGTCGCGGTCGAGAGAAACGATTAAGGCAGGGACTTCTCTGATCCCTGCCTTTCTGCTCGCCATAACCCGTCTATGACCGGATATGATCTCATATTCATCTTCGGTGTTTTCTTTGGGGCGAACGATAATGGGAGATAGAACGCCGTGCTCGTGAATGCTCTCGGCAAGACGCTCCATTTCCTCGTTGTCCTGTACCTTGTAAGGGTGGTTCTCAAATGCGTGTAATTTTTCAATCAATATATTTTTCGTGTTTTTCATATAGTTTTACCTCGTTCTTGTTTTTTCTTTCTTTTGGATGAGTCCGTTGTTTTTCAGTTCGATCTCTCGCTCGGCATCAAGCAATTCCTTGATACACGGAATATGCTGTTCGATACGCAGAGAAATCTTTAGTTGTTTGCGCAAGGGCGTCATCTTTTTGGTCAGCTCCTTGCATTGTTCTTTGAGTGATGCTTCTTCCTCGGGCGTTTTCACACGACGAAGCCGTAAGCGCAATTCATAGCGTTTCTGCTCCAACTCGGCAATACGAGCCGCCGTATTCTGCTGAAATGACAAAAGCTCCTGCGGCGACTCGATAAAGTTGTCGCGCAAGAGCCAATATTCTTCCATATATTTGTCGGCTTTCGATGCCTCGGTGCGTATCATCGGAGAGAGTGGACGGCTATCCACTTCTTGTACGTTATTGCCCGTGCATATCTTAAACAGTTCGATGATGATGGAAAACAAGAGTTGAAGTCCGTCCATCTGCGCCGCTTCACGCATTTGACATTCAAAATCAAGCAACGGCTTACGCTTTGATTTTGGTGGGTTAAATTTTATTTGCCCGATATGATCGTAATTCCAACGGAAGCGGTTGATGAGATTTTCCTTTGTATATCTGTCACTCAAACTGCTGAGGCGGACGGAGCGCGACCACCCCGCCGAAATGACGGCGGGATGCTCGTAATTGAAATCTCGTGTGAAGGTGTATCCGAGCGTTTTAAGAAATGCCACGAACTCGATGTGAGTAATGCACTGTGACAGAGCTTCTTCTACGTCGCGCCTCAGCATCTCGCGGTGGTTAACCTGTCCCGCCTTTTGCGCCCAATATGCCTTCTTATTGCTATAAAACTTGTGGCTTTGAATGACCGATTTGCTTCGCTCGGCACAGATCGCATCGGAGATCTTTCTCAGCTCCAAGCGGTCGCCAATGCTGTTGCGGAATTTCTTCCCGTCGGTAAAAGAAACGCTATTGATTACGAAATGATTGTGAAATCAATTTTGTCAAGGGTAAAGTGAGCATGTTTACAATTTGTTTGCATATTTTTTGTCGGCTTGAGATAAACCGTAAGTTCGATGAAATGCAGGCAAAACATCACATTCAACAAAAAAAGATATCCCGCTTAATACCAATTCAGCATCAAACGGGACTCTGCATAATTCAATTTTTCACCGATGCAATGTAATCAAACAGATCAGTCTCAACTTCCTTGTATTCTTTTAAAGCATCTTTGAGCTCCCCATTCGTATGCCCGTCACGCAAAGCAATGCTGTTCGCGACGGTCAGCTTCCCAAGAGAATTCAACGTCCGAATAATCAGCGTCATCTGATTCGCTTTTTCGGCTTCCCGTTCCTCTTCTTTCTTGCGTTGCTTTTTCAAATGGCTTTGGATCAAGAACAAAACAACACCGCTAAAAACACTTGCAACGGACGTAAGTAAAACAGTGAATAACGTCTCCATATATTCTCACCCCCTCTCTATCCAAATACAAATGCCAAAAGGCGGACTACCATGATCAGAGTGATCAACGCGCCGATATATGACATTGAATAAAGCGAGAGATCGACTTCCTGATCTCGCTCCTGTAAAGCACCGATTGCAGGCGTGCTTGTCATTCCACCGCAAATTATGGATAAAGACTCAACCTTTGAAAAATTGAACAAACCGTGAGTGAGCAGATAGCCGCCAAAGATCGATACCGCTGAGATCATTGCACCGTATAAAATCCCAATCCAATAGATCTCCCCCGTCAGGCTTTGTCCCGCGTTTATTCCCGAACCAACAAAGAACAGCATCAAGCCAAGACTTTTTACAGCAGATAATCCGATAAATTTCAAATCGTTTTTTCGGCAGATAAAACCGAAAATCAATGCGCTGATCAGTATACTTCCGGTATTGCCGATCGGCAGGAACATAGCAAGGATCATCCCTACAAGAATGGATAAAGATAACCAAATAAATATATTTGCACATCGAGCTTTTGATCCTTGCATGACACCGCTATTCCGTGCATTCGTTTGTATATCGGTAGATCGAATATACGGCAATCGGAATACCTGAACAAACAGAACGACCGATAATACGCCTACCGCATACGACATTCCGTACCCCCAGGAGACCTGCGATTCGTGTCCATATACCTCTATTCCCGCAGACATCGCAGGAGTGCTTGTCATGCTTCCGGAAAACAAGCCGACCAAAACATCGGGCATCACCGCTCCATCCATCAATCCAATCACCACTGCCACCGCAAATCCAACGGTCACCATGCATACACCGCTTACAAGAGCTTTTAACTGCTTGTTTCCGAATTTCCCAAGGAAGGTCGATCCCGCCTGCAAGCCGATCGCCGAAATAAACAGCACGGTTCCAATGCTTGATAAAAAGCTACAAATTTCGGAAATAACAATGCTATCCCAAATACTTCCCTTTGATGTAAGATACCCAAACGCCAACGCCACAAGCAACACGCCTGCAATTCCAAGCCGCACACCAAGGATATTTACCTTTCCAAGAAGCAATCCTATAAGGATCAATGCAAACAGGATCGGGATCATAATCGTTCCTCATTCGGCTCACAGAACGGAATGATCTCTCTGTGCAACATTCGAACCTTACCAAGCGTTTTGCCAACGTGGTAATGTCCGCAGTACCAGATCTCATGCTCGTTTTTCTGCCTTAGCGTTTCCAGCCATTCCTCTGTGGATCGGTCAATATCAATAGGATATCGGATCGGCTCTTTCTTCTTGCGCTTCTGACGTGCTCTTTTCTGATCCTCGGCAGCTCGTTTGGTTGAAATAAACATCTCAGTCGGCAAGCAGGAGATTGGGCAGGTATGTGTCAAGAATCCGTCAATCTTGTTTCCTCTTTCCGTAAGCTTGGATTCAACCAACGCCTTGGTTTCGTCGCTTGGCATCTCATCTTCCCAAAACGGCAATCCTTCCTCCAAGCATCGGATCTTATCTACGCTGTGCGCGCCTCCTACCACCATAAACTCTTTGCCATTGAAGTTGTATACTTCCCCATCCTTCGCAAAGAAAATATTCGGATATTTTGGTTCATAGTAAACAATGCCGCCGCAGAAGGTCTGAATCCCATATGTAGGAATATTCTCGGGGCGATTTTCCTTGTTACCGTGCAGACAGAACAAGGTCACGTCAACGTCGCGCAATCGTGCTTTCAGCTTGTCGTCTCGCTTGTCTCCGTAATAGTTGAATCCACTGTCACCGAGGATCACAATGACATCCTGTTTCCGAAGATGATTGGTCTTACAGAACTCGATCAGACGATCAAAATGTCGGTGCTTATCTCCTGTGATGTAATACTTGGGGGGAATGTTATCGATTGTCTCCGGTTCTTTGATCTTGCGTTGCTTCATGCGTTGAAATACCTCATTCCCACCTGTTGCAGAAAGTCCGCTTGCCATACCTGCAAGTGCCGAGGAAAACACGGAATCGGTCAGCATGATCGAAGGATCCGCCAAGAATGCTATGCAGTACCGTTATGTTTCAGACCGCAAACAGTGCTGTCGAGGTCATAAAGATACTCGTTGACATATTTAGGGCAGTTGTAAATATCGGTTACGATTTCTTTAACGATATTTGTTCCGTCAAGAATATAGTCGTGAATCTCACTACTCGTAGTTTTCTTGATACGAATACCATCATTGTTATATTTGTAGGTATTCGCACCGTATTGCTTGAGCTGTCTGCCCTTTTCCCAAGTTGCGTCAGTACCGAGATAATTGGTCGGATTGCCGTTGGCATCATAGGTAATCGTTTGCGAACCAACCTTAATCAGCTTATCTTTCCATGTAGTATCGTATGTATAAACAACACCGTTCTTTTCAAGGATATTGCCGTACTTTTTCGTCAGATCAGAACTATCGGCATACACCATATTATTAACCGTGTTACCGTTAACCTTTTCAGTCAACAGTTGACCCAGTTCATCATAGGTGTATTCATATACTCCGTCTACGCTATCGATTACCTTGGTAATGCGTTCCTCGGCATCGTACTCGTACTGAATCGTTCTGCCATCAGCGAACTCGATCTGCTTCACAAGTGTAGTTTCGGGCTTGGATACTTGCTTATCGTTATCCAGATGCGTCTGCGTAATCTCGCCCTCGTGATAGGTGAAAGTACGGTTCATTAAGCCCTTACCAAGCTGCAACTCATCAAACACTTTGCGTCCCAAATGGTCGCTCTTGGCATGAGAAACTACACCGGTAGGCAACTGTACCGCTACATTCTGATATTCAAAGACATATTTCTGCTTGATACTGTCGGCATTTTTATTATATCACATCAGCTATCTTTTGTCAATAAAAAACCGCACCCAAAATAGAAATCATACGAAATCTACTAGGGTGCGGAGCGAGGTGATAATGAAGTGTTACAAAAATGATACCCCAATGGAGAACCAAATAAATAAAACCCCAATACATAGCACAGAAAACAGAATGACCACACGAGAAATAACCTCGTTTCTTTCGATATCGTAGTCTTTACTCACTAAATTCGCCAAAAATCTGTAACCTTCTTTTTTTATACTACGAATAATATTTCTATTATCTTTTTCTTTGGATTTTATTATTGCAAACCAAAGTTTTATAACTATATATGCAAGCAAAGCAAATATGGCTATGATTGCAATTGCTCCTAGTATTAAAACCATCATTATCATGTTTTTCCTCCAAAATTATGCAAGTTGTGTAAAAAAGCTCTTGAAATAGTCCTGTAATTTATACTGCGTAAGCTGAATTTTACTTTCTATCTTTGTTTTTATGTTGTTCATTATAACCATACCTTTCTGCGAAAGGCACCAACAAGGAATAAAACGGTCGGTGTCTGTTCGCTTAAATTTTTTAACATATTTGTGATATAATTTTTGGTGTGGGAAGTTACACTACAGAACACGCGGAGGTAGGTGC
>JAFTKO010000029.1 GCA_017453205.1 Clostridia bacterium
AAATTTTTTCAGAGCAAAAAGAAAAAAAGAAACCGCACAGACGGTTAAATCTGTACGGTAAAATATCCTATATAGAAACGGCCTCCCGCCGAAGCAGGAGGTCGATACTTTTATTTAAATTATAAGTTGAATAATATTTTTGTTTAAATTATAGCTTGAATAATACGTTTATTTAAATTATAAGTTGAATTTTTCGGGGTAGGAATTTAAATCATAACTTGAATAATGGGCTTGGAATGCCTGTATGGGCTATATTTTTGTTTAAATCATAACTTGAATTTACAGTTACCGCCTGTCAAGAGGTTTTGCAAAATTTCTTGACTTTTTTCTATTTCTTCCTGTTTTTGGGTGGTTTTGGCTTATTCTGCTTGCTCCTGTGCCTGTTTGATACGGCTGTCAAGTGTTTGCACCTCTTTCTTGGGCAAACGCAAGATATCAAGTTTTGTAAGCCCTGTGTGTGGTACGGGTGTACCATCGGGGACATATTGGTACCGTGGTGCGTAACAGTGGGGGTCATACCTTTTGGTGAACGGGATAAGACCAAACAGTGTAGTCATGTTATCCTCGGTGTCCTGTTCCCCTATGGTCTTTATTTCCTCACTGACGGAGATATTACGAACTTTGACGGTATAGAACAGACCGAACCATTTGCGGAAGCCTCGCACAGCGGAGTAAAGGCGCTTACAAAATTTACCCGTCCATTTTGTATAGTTGGGGGTATTAAAACTTTGGTCGCGCACAAAGTCGATACTTTTATTTAATTTATAACCTGAATAATATTTTAATTTAAATCTTAAGTTGAATGAGTTGGAATTTAAATCATAACTTGAATAATGGGCTTGAAGTGTCTGTATAGTCTATATTTTTATTTAAATCATAAGTTAAATTTACACGAATATATAAAACATGTCATTATTAACAAATGTTTACATTTAAAAATTGTTTTTTTTGAAAAAAGTATTCCTTTTTTGTTTAGAATGTGTTATAATAAAGATACCAAAGATTTTTACATAAAATGGAGGCTAAAAATGGCTATTAAAATGCGTATTCTTTATGCTTCGAGCAAAAAGAAAATCAGCAACATTGCAAATGCGATAAAGTCGCAGTATGAACTGGCGTTCAATTCGGTAGATGTAATTCCGCCCGCATATTCCTGTGACAAGGAAAGAATCGTTATTTTAGCGGTTTCCGCAAAGGGTGACATCAGTGACTCTTTGCGTCTGTTCTGCCGGGAGTTGACTAAAGCTCGCGCACAAAATGTTGCTTTGATGATCGACGGTGATGAAAAGGCTGCCAACAAATTGAAAGAAACTCTTACAGAAGCAGGAACCAATGTCATTGATGAGGTTCTTTATGTGAAAGGTGGGCTTCCCATTATCGGCGGTTCTGTCAAGCCCGAAGAAAAGACCGAGATTTTTGCTTGGGTTGACCGTGTGATCGCAAACCTAAAATAATTTCATCTACTCCCCTCTATTTTGGGAATAATAAAAATCCTTGAACATGCGTTATCTTTGTTCAAGGATTTTTATTATAAAACGATATCGGTCTTTTATTATCATTGGGATTTGGGTATATGGGTGATTTCACCATTATGGATATATACATCTTTTTATTAGAAATATCAGAAATAACTCCGTCCCCAACGAGAAACCAATGGATCCACGTTGGGAAGACGGAATTAATATCAACATATCGTAAAAAAATTCAAAATCTCATTGTCAACTGGTCTGTCTCATTGACATTGTCCAATACACCGTTGACGCGTAGCATATCAATTACCGATTTGCTCAATTTGGCGCGAATTTGTAGGTCCTCAACCGAGAAGAAAGGTTCCTGTTCGCGTGCCTCAATGATGTTTTTTGCCGCGTTTTCGCCAAGTCCCGGTAAGGAAGAAAATGGCATGCGGATCGCTCCGTCCTCGGGCTGGAACACATAGGAGTGCGATTTTTGCAGATCGACAGGCAAGAAGCGGATCTTACGAGCCATTGCTTCATTGATAAGCTGGAGCACGGTAATGCTTGCCTGTTCCTTTGGAGAAGCCTCCTTACCGCGCTTTTGAATATCACGCATGGTAGCAACCACGGTTCCCTTTCCTCCTCGCACAATCGTTGCGTCAAATCCGTTGGGCGCTACCGTAAACATGGTACAATAAAACGCGACGGGCTGATGTACCTTATACCATGCCAAGCGGATCGCTGACATGACATATGCTGCGGCGTGTGCCTTGGGGAACAAATATTTGATCTTTTTACAGGAAAGAATGTACCATTCGGGAACGCCGTGCTCACGCATGGCAGCCTCCCACTCGGGGGTAAGTCCCTTTCCCTTTCGCACAGCTTCCATGATTTTAAATGCCATCGCGTTTTCCAAACCGTAACGGATCATATCCAACATGATACCGTCTCGGGTACCGATGACGCGGGAAATATCGCAGATTCCCTCTTTGATCAGATCTTGTGCGTTTCCAAGCCACACGTTGGTTCCGTGCGTCAGACCGGAAATCTGAAGCAAGTCGGCAAAGTTTTTGGGTTTTGCGTCCAAAAGCACCTGTTGGATAAAGGGTGTGCCAAGCTCGGGAAGTCCGTAAGTACCGATGGTACAGCCCTCGATATCATCGGGCTTGATCCCCAGCGGCGCAGTTGATTCAAACAGTTCATATACGGAACGGTCGTTCATCGCCACGTCGAGAACCGAGGTGTTGGTAAAGGTCTCCAGCCATTTGTATTTGGTTGGCATATCGTGACCAAGCTCATCAAGCTTCAAAATGGTATCATGCAAATAAGAGAACGCAAAGTGTGTGGTGACAATATCCGAGTTTGGATCGTCCGCGGGATGCTGAACGGGGGTAAAATCGTAGACCTCTTTATTTTGGGGAACAACGATAATACCGCCGGGATGCTGTCCCGTGGTTTTTTTGACACCGACGCAATTCATGACCAAACGGTTCATTTCGGCACGCGGCAGACTAAAGCCCTTTTGCTCTACGTATTTTGCAACATAACCGTAGGCGGTCTTATCGGCAAGCGTGCCCAACGTACCGGCACGGAACACATGTCCCTCGCCAAACAATTCCTCGGTATATTTATGTACTCTGCCCTGCACATCGCCCGAGAAGTTCAGGTCAATATCGGGAGATTTGTCGCCATAAAATCCGAGGAAGGTCTCAAACATAATATCATGACCGTCGGCTTTGTATTTGGTGCCGCATTTGGGACACATTTTATCGGGGAGATCAAAGCCCGATCCTACCGAACCGTCGGTAAAAAACTCATTGTGCTTGCACGTGGGATTTGGGCAGTAATAGTGTGGTGGTAACGGGTTCACTTCGGAAATCCCCGCCATGGTAGCAACAAAGGAAGAACCGACTGAGCCACGCGAGCCGACAAGATAGCCCTGCTCCTCGCTGTAATGAACCAAACGCTGAGCGATCAAATACAATACGGCAAAACCGTTTTTGATAATGGAGGTCAGCTCTTTGTCAAGACGTGCCGAGACCAACTCGGGTAACGGATCACCGTACATGCTTTTTGCACGCGCCCAACACATATCCTGCAACTCCTGCTCGGCACCTTCCATTTCGGGGGTGAATGAGCCCTCGGGAATCGGACGGATTTTTTCGATTTGATCTGCGATCAAATTGGTATTGGTGACAACCACCTCATAGGCCTTTTCCTCTCCGAGATACGAAAACTCCTCCAGCATTTCCTCGGTGGTACGGAAATAAAGTCCGATATCTCGGTCAAAGTCCTTGAATTTCATCCCCGCTTGTAAAATCTTACGGTAGAGCTCGTCCTCTTTGTTAAGGAAATGTGCGTCGCAAGTGGCACAAACCGGTTTATTGTAGCGCTCCCCAAGCTCCACCACGCGGCGGTTGAGATCACGCAAGCCTTCTTCGTCCGCAATCATGCCGTCGGTGATCAAAAAACGGTTGTTGCAGATAGGTTGGATCTCGAGATAATCGTAAAAATTGACGATCTCCTCAATCTCGGCTTCGGGGCGGTTTTCGAGAATTGCACGGATCAGCTCTCCCGCCTCGCACGCAGAGCCTACGATCAATCCCTCACGGTGTTTTTCCAATACCGTTTTGGGGATTCGTGGATTGCGTTTAAAATAGTCAAGATAGCTGTATGAGATCAGCTTGTACAGGTTTTTTAGTCCCGTAAGATTTTTGACCAATAAGATCTGATGGTAGGTGTTCAGCTTTAACGGATCGGCTTTTTCGGTCATTTCACGTTCCAGCGCGGGAAAATCCTGCAGATCCATTTTCTGCATCAGATCGATCATATAAATATAGATTTTTGCCAGCATTTCGGCGTCATCACACGCACGGTGGTGATTAAAATCACCCAAATTATACGCGTTTGCAATGCTGTCAAGCGTGTGCTTTTTCAGCTCGGGATTGATGTGTCTGGAAAGCGCCAGCGTGTCGAGATAAGGATTTTCAAACGGCAATCCCGCAAGCTTGGCAAAATGGCGGATAAAACCGATGTCAAAGTTTGCGTTGTGTGCGATCAAAAGCGGCTTGTACTTACGGTTCTCGTCATTGTTCCCGATAAAATCAAAAAACATCTTTAGCGCATCGGCATACTTGGGCGCACCCGCCACCATTTCATCGGTAATTCCTGTGATCTTGGTATTTTCCTCGGGGATCGGTCCCTCGGGATCGACGAAAGTATTGAAACGGTCAAGCACTTCCCCGTTGCGGATCCTTACGGCACCGATCTCGGTGATCATACAATTTTGCACCGAAAGACCGGTGGTCTCAATATCAAATACGACGCATTCTGCATTGAAATCGGGATCGCATTTCCCCGATATTGCACTTGCGGTATTGTTGACAAAATATGCCTCCATACCGTAAATCACTCTAAAGTCGCTGTCCTTATCGGTGTTCTTTTCCAGTGCCAGCATCGCCTCGGGAAACGCCTGTACATTTCCGTGGTCGGTAATGGCAATGGCGGGATGTCCCCATTTCAATGCTGTTTTTACGGCAACATCCGGTGGGATCAACGCGTCCATGGAGGACATATTGGTGTGCAGATGAAGCTCCACACGTTTCTTTTCCGCTTTGTCCTTGCGGGAAATGCGGGAAATTTTTGCAATGTCGGTAAAAATAAAGGTGAAGTCGGGGTCGACCTTTCCCTTTCTCGTAATGTGCTTGGCGTAGCCGCGCATGGCAACCACACTGCCGTTTTTGATTAGACCGCAAAGCTCGTCGGCATCCTCGGGCTCCATGCCAAATGTGCGGTGCTCAATCGATGCATTTCCGTCAAAAATATCAAAGCTGATATCAAACTTATCTCCAGAACGGCTTTCCTCACGTAAAAAGTTGAAGATCTCACCAAAAATAACGATATTACGCTGTGGTTTATCAATAGAAGCAATGGTCACAGGCGTGAGCGAAAACGGCTCCCCATAAACATATTCCGGGGATGAGATATCAAACAGAATATTTCCGATCTTACATATACCGTCCTCCATTTCGGGAACTGCAACGCCCTCGTAGATCGACGCCGCGCGAGGTAACATTTCCTTTTCGTCCTCGATCGGCGCGGCATCCTCGCGGAACTGTGCCTGTTGCATTCTGTGATACTCGGCCTCGGCTTTTGCCGCATCCTTACTCAATTGTTGGAGTTGTGCCGCAACCGGACTTTGGTATTCCCGGGGATCAAAATCCTCCATGCGGTGAATATTGACCTTGATTGAAACTCCAAATTCCTCTTTGACGATTTCTTCCATCAGTTGCGGCGTTTTTGCATCATAGATCAAATTAACACCGCTGTCCGAAAACGGGATTTCCACATTCAGCACACTGCCCGAAAAACGGTAGTTACAGTGGTTAAAAAATCCGTTTGCGACAATACCGCGACGGTTTGTTTCAATCAGAAGGTCGGGGATAAAATCCTGTGTGAACTGTTCGGAAGGATAGTGCGGACAAATGCGCACCATATTTAACCGGTAGGCTTGGCGGATATCCTCCTCCAGCTTGTAAAGTGTTCTTTTTTGAATGATATGCGGAAAAGCCGCAGAGACTTCGATCAATCTCTGAGGCTTGTCTGCGCGTAATTTGATGGTTTCGGGATCGGCGGAACGCAGAATATCCGCAAACTCCGCCGACGGCTCATACCGATTAAAAATCTCAAGTAAAGTTTTGCTCATTTGTTCATACCGTCTTTCAAAAGACGAATTTCATTCAAGAGTCGTTCAATCACAGCGCCCTCGGGAATCTTTTCAACGATTTCGCCATGGCGGAACAGCACAGCTTCACCGATACCGCCGGCAATGCCGACATCGGCTTCTCTTGCCTCTCCGGGACCGTTGACAACACAGCCCATCAGTGCAACCTTTACGGGAACATCCTCAAGTCCCGCCTCTTTGACTGCCGTTTCAAAGCGTTTGACCAAGGGGATCAAATTGATTTTTGTTCTTGCACAGGTGGGACAACTGACGATATCCATACCGCACTGCCCTTCGATCCCAACCGCGCGCAAGATCTGTTTTGCCGCACCGACCTCCATAACGGGATCGTCGGTGAGAGACACACGTAAGGTGTCTCCAATGCCGTCGCAAAGCATGGCTCCGATACCGATCGCACTTTTTACCATACCTCGGTCACCGCCGCCCGCCTCGGTCACACCGAGATGAATCGGATACGGGCAAGACTCTGCCAACAGACGGTTAGCGCGGATCATATCGGGAACTGTCGAGGCTTTGATTGAGATCACCGTGTGATCAAAATCGAATTTTTCAAGCAAAGAAGCGTGATAAAGTGCGCTTTCGCAAAGTGCCTCGGGCGTGGGCGCACCGTGCTTGGCGAGGATGTGTTTTTCCAAAGAACCGCTGTTGACACCGATGCGGATCGGAATATTACGGCTCTTGCAAGCATCACAAACGGCTTTTACACGAGAGTCATCCCCAATGTTGCCGGGATTGATGCGAATTTTATCAAACCCAAGCTCGGCACAGCGCAATGCGATCTTATAATCAAAATGAATATCCGCCACGATCGGGATGGAGATACCCGCTTCTTTGATCTTTAAAATCGTTTCGGTGGCTTGGAGCGTGGGAACCGAAATACGAACAATGTCGCACCCCTCAGCCTCCATCGCACGGATCTGCGCTACGGTCGCTTCGGCGTTGAGGGTATCGGTGTTGGTCATCGACTGAATTGCAATGGGATTGTTGCCGCCAATGGCACGGTTTCCGATTTTTACTTCTTTACTTTTTCGTCTGATATTGTTATACTTCATAATGCAATAATATCCTTAATCGCTATAATTACCGCAAGGGTGAGCAGAATGACAAGCCCGATAAAATTGATGATCCCCTCCACCTCTTTTTTTACAGGCTTGCGGCGAATGATCTCCACCGCATACAGCAAAAGGTGACCGCCGTCCAGGGCGGGAAAAGGCAGAAGATTCATGATACCAAGGTTGATGGAAATGATCGACATCAAGGCAAAAATATTCAATATTCCCGTTTTTGCAACATCGGATATTGTTTTTGTAATTCCCACAGGACCGGACACAGCATCCATACCGTAACGTCCCGAGAATAGCCCGATCAAAGAGTCATATACCATTTTTACCATGGAAACCGAGCGTACCCATGTGTGCTTGAGGATGGTTCCGATACTAAAGTCATCCTCCAGTTCAATGCCGAAATCGATTTCACCGATCGTCGTGCCGCTTTCCACAAGATTGGGGAAAATCACATTTTCGAGAACCAGCTTTTCGCCGTTTCTCAAAACCGTCAGATCTACCGCTTGGTAGCCTTGGTTCATGATCTCGTAAGAAAGATCATAATAAGTGTGAACCCTGGTTTTGTTGACCTTGAGAATGGTATCGTTTACCTGTAATCCCGATTGCTCACTGCGTGAACAAACAAAATTGTTTTCCAAGGTTGCAGTGCCCAAAGAGATCGCATTCAACGGTTGCTTGTAGTATGCGGTTCCCTCTTCATTCAAACGCAGAACAACCACATCCCAAATACCGTCCGCATCACCCGAAATAGCCTCCTTCATTTGCGCAAAGGAGTTGATTACTTCCCCGTTGACCGTGTAAACATAATCGCCTTTTTCAAATCCATACTGCGATTCTTCCGCTGAATAAACAACGTAGAAAGAAGTGACCTTGGTGGTTCCGAGATTATTTTGTCCGGCACCGATGACGATCACAAACATCAAAAGAAATCCGAGAATCACATTCATCAAGGGACCAGCCAAAGAGATCAAAATACGTTTCCAAACGCTTTGGTTGCAATAGGCGTGCTCGGCTTCTTCCTCGCTCAAAAACCGAGCTTGCTCGTTTTTCGATACATCCGAGGTGCTTCCGTCGTCACTGTTGAGAAAAAATGTTTGTTCATCATCCTCATCCGCGTCGGAGTCACCTTCCGATGAACCTTGTACTGCCTCCATTCCGTTCTCACCAAGCATACTGACAAAGCCGCCGATGGGCAGGAGGCGCAACGAATAAACCGTTCCCGATTTTTTTGATTTTTTTGATAAGATCTTGGGTCCCATGCCGATGGCAAACTCAAGAATTTTTACACCGCACCAGCGTGCGACAAGAAAATGTCCAAGCTCGTGAATAAAAATCAGTATACCGAAAATAAAAAGTGCCAAAAGGATATAAAGAAAATTCAAAACTTCCGTTCCCCCGTTCAAACGGCGACACTTATGCCCGCCGACTCAAAATTTCGTTTGCAAGCTTTCTTGCAGCGATGTCAAAAGCAAAAACGTCGTCAATGGAATGAATGTGGGCAGCGTCGGACAGTTCGCCAACCGTTTCGGTCACAACGTCAAAAATCCCTGTAAAGGAGAGCTTGCGATGCAAAAACGCATCGACAGCGACTTCGTTTGCCGCGTTCAGAACCGCAGGAACCGCGCCGCCGCTTGCGATTGCATCCAATGCCGCTTGTAACAGCACAAAGGTTTTGGTATCGGGCTTTGAAAAGGTCAACTTTCCGATCTGTGTGAGATCCAACTGCGGGATGACCGCCTCGGTACGGTCGGGATGTGTCAGTGCGTAGTGAACGCAAAGCCGCATATCGGGTACCGACATTTGTGCGATCACGCTGTTATCAATATATTCGACTGCGGAATGCATTATGCTCTCTTTATGAACCAAAACTTCGATCTGTTCCGGGCGTACATCAAAGAGATGGACCGCTTCAATCACTTCAAAGCCCTTGTTCATCAAGGTGGAGCTGTCAACAGTGATCTTGGCGCCCATATTCCAGGTCGGATGTGCCAAAGCTCTTTCCACCGTAATATCGGAAAGCTGCTCCCGTGTCATCCCATAAAAAGGACCGCCCGACGCCGTCAGCAAAATCCGTTTGATCCGCTTTTTTTCACCGGAACGCAGGCATTGGAAAATCGCACTGTGCTCGCTGTCAACAGGCAAAATATCCATGTTTTTCTCTTTCGCCAAACGCATCACAAAATCCCCGGCACAAACCAAGGACTCCTTATTTGCAAGTGCCAGCCTTTTTTCGGCATTCAAGGTTGCAAGCGTGGGCTTCAGTCCCGCCTCTCCGATGACCGCGTTCACGACGACCTCGTCTTTTTCGTAAGGCTGACCAATCATCTCGCAAATACCGTCCATACCGGAATAGACCTTGACAGAGGTATCGGAAAGCGCTATTTTCAGTTGCTTTGCCGCTTCTACATCCGCCATGGCACAGGCTTTGACTCCCAACCTCCGCGCTTGTTTTTCGACACGAGCGACGTTTTTGTGCGCACAAAGTGCATTGACGCGAATATTATTTTTGAGTGCCACATCGATTGCCTGTTCTCCGACAGAGCCTGTCGAGCCGAGAATGGTAACCGAAGGAAACTGTTCGTTGTACATATCAAATCACCTCAAAGAAGTTAAAGAAGGAGCAAAATGCCGCCAAAACAATCGACACGGCAATGACCGAGTCAAAGCGATCCAACATTCCGCCATGTCCGGGAAAGAGTTTGCCGTAATCCTTGATCCCGTATGTACGTTTGATTACGGACATACAAAGATCACCGATTTGAGAAACGACCGAAGCCAAAAAGCCCCCAAGGACAAGGAATAAATAATTGGCATGCAATGTATCGGAAATATGATTGATGATGACGCCAAAGACCACCATGCCGATCATGCAGAAAATAATTCCGCCGATACTGCCTTCTACCGTCTTTTTGGGACTGACATCGGGAATCAGCTTGTGTTTTCCGCCGCGACCGAACAGCATTCCGCAAAAATAAGCAAAGGTATCCGTGATCCACGCACCGAGGAATACCGTCAGATAAACATATTTCCCGCCCAATTCATAGTCCCGTAGGATCATGATCGAATTGAAGCCCGCAAGAATATAGAAAACGGTGATAAAACAAATAGAAATATCGGCAAGCTTATATTTTCCGTGCGAAAAAGTCAGCACCGAAAAGAAATAAAGTGCTGTAACAAGACAGACCGCCAAAGTTACCTGTCTGATCAACTCGATATTTGCGGCATAGCGAATGAAAAACGGAAATCCGAGTGCATAGATATAAAGCGGGATGTTTAATACGTAAGCTTTTTTTAATCCGATACAGGAAACCATTTCGTATACTGCAATCAATGCGCAAAGAGCCATTGCACCGGGCAATGCGGGAGTATCGGAAAAAATTAAAACAGGCAGCAAAATACAGCAAGCAACTATGGCTGTAATAATTCTTGTTTTCATAGAAACCCCTCTTCTACAATACAAATTGCGGATAGATCGCGTTCAAACGCCTCCGTAACGGCGTTTTCTCGAATAAAACGCGGCAACCGCCTCATCTACATCCTTTCCCGAATAGTCTGGCCAAAGCACATCGGTAAAATAATATTCCGCATATGCCGATTGCCACAAAAGAAAGTTGGAGGTGCGCAGATCTCCGCCCGTGCGAACGATCAAATCGGGATCGGGACAGCCGGCGGTATAAATATGCGCAGAGATATCATCTTCCGTAATGTTTGTTTTTCCGAGATTGATTAACGCATTACAAGCGTGCGTGATCTCCTCACGTCCCCCATAGTTGACGGCAACATTCAGCAAAAAAGTTTTCTGCGCGGTTTCGCGCTCGATCTTTGCCATTTTTTCACGCAGTGTTTGCGGAAAAATATCGAGATTTCCGATAAAATGTACATGGACGTTATCATCCTCCATCTCCGCAAAGCACTCCTCGATGTAATCGTCAAAAAGCTGCATGATGGTATCGACCTCTTTTTGCGGACGCTTCCAGTTTTCGGTGGAAAAAGCATAGACCGTCATGTATTTGATCCCGATGCTTTCACAATACCGGCCAATCTTTTTAAAGGTCGCCGCACCGTGAGAATGTCCGAATTCTCGAGGCATACCGCGCTTTTGTGCCCAACGTCCGTTGCCATCCATAATAAAGGCAATGTGCTGTAAACGCTCGTCAACCTGTATCTGTTGTTTCTTTTTCTTGTTCTTACCTAAGAACATAGCTTTCTCTCCGTTCAATGCATTAAGACTTCGGCGGGTTCTTTTTCAAAAACCCGCCGGGTAAGGTTCGACCGTAAAACACAATATGTGTCTTTTACAGCTGCATGATTTCCTTTTCTTTTTTGGTGGTGATCTCGTCCACCATCTTAATATAACGGTCAGTCAGATCCTGTACCGATTTTTCGCTGGACTTCTGCTCATCCTCGGTCATCTCTCCGTCCTTTTTCTGCTTTTTAATATCATCATTGGAATCACGGCGAATGTTACGGATCGCAACACGCGCTTCCTCGCCCATCTTTTGAATCTGCTTTGCAAGCCCCTTACGGTGCTCCTCGGTCAGCGGCGGGAAGATCAAACGGATGACCGTGCCATCGTCTTGAGGCATAATGCCGATGTCGGATGCTTGAATTGCCTTGACCATGGCTTTGAGTGTGGAACGGTCGTAAGGTGTAATGGTAAGGGTTTTGGGATCGGTGACCGCAACAGACGCCATATCCACCAATTTGGTCGGCGCGCCGTAATACTCAAACATGACCTTGGATACGATGGCGCTGTTTGCTTGACTTGCTCGAATGGTGGAAAGATTGCTTTCATAAGCATTTACGCTTTTTTGCATTTTCTCCTCGGTGCCTTTTGTGTTATATTTCATTGTGATTACCTTGCCGTTTTATAACGGCGATCCTTTCTATGTAGTTATGTAAATTTTTAATATCAGTTGTGAATTGCGGTGCCTACGGCTTCGCCCATAACAACGCGGTAAATATTTTCGGGATCGGCAAGACCAAACGCATAGCCGTTGATGTTATTATCCATACAGAAAATTGCCGAGCTCATGTCCAACGCGCGCAGATTTTCATCAAGGATCTGACGGTAGGTTACATCGGTATAACGAACGGCGTTGGGATTACGCTTGGGATCATCGCTGTAAATGGCGTCAATATTTTTTGCCATTAAAATACAATCGGCATTGATCTCAGCGGCACGAAGAACTGCAGCGGTATCGGTGGAAAAGAAGGGGGTACCAAGCCCGCAACCGAAAATCACGACCTTGCCATCCTCCAATGCCTGTATTGCATCGCGGGAGTTGTAATGATCGGCGTATGCTTCCATTTCAACCGCAGTCATAACCGTGGTCTTCATTCCCTCACGCAAGAAAACATCCTGCAGTGCGATCGAGTTGATGGCAGTTGCCAACATCCCCATATGATCGGCTCTGCAACGGTCCATGCCCGTTCCCTGTCTGCCGCGCCAAATGTTTCCGGCACCGACAATGACACCGACCTGTACGCCGGCATCCACACATCTTTTGATCTGTTTTGCAACTGTTGCGATAAAATCAAAATCCAAAATGCCATTACCGTCAGCGGGAGCCAAAGCCTCCCCCGACAGCTTTAATAAAATCCGTTTGTACCTTGGTGTTTTCATAACAATTCGTTCTCCTGATCATGTTACAGTTTATTCCTATTTATTTTACTACAAAAAATGATTTTTGTAAACACCTTTTTTGTAAATAAATCGATTTCTACACCTTTTTTTAGAAAAAAAGTACTGATACAACGAAAAAGTGCAATCATACAGTGGCATAAGCAATTCTACACGGTGCCTCTTTCATCAAATCGCGATAAAAAAAGGAGAAAAAATCTCATCGAAATTTCTTCCCCTCAATATTTATGCGATTATTTGCCTGCGGTCATCTTTGCGATTTCTTCAGCAAAGTTCTCTTCTCTTTTCTGAATGCCTTCGCCTTTCTCAAAGCGGTAGAAATCAACGATCTCGATATCGCCGCCGAGTTCCTTTGCGGTAGCCTTTACATACTGACCAACCTTCATGTCCTCGTCCTTGACATAGGTCATGTCAACCAAGCAGTTGTTGTCGTAGAATTTGGAAATTCTACCGATCACCATCTTTTCCTTGATTGCATCGGGCTTCTTTGCATTTGCGGGATCATTTGCGATCTGCGCCAACAGAATGCTCTTTTCCTCTTCGAGAACCGAAGCGGGAACCTGCTCACGGTTGAGGTAAGGTGTGGGATATGCACCGATTTGGAGAGCGATGTTCTTCGCAAATGCAGTGAACTCATCCTTGTCGGCAACATTGGTCTCGAACTTTGCGATAACGCCGATAGAGCCGGTACCGTGGATATAGGTGCTGGTTACACCGTCAACAACAACGAAACGACGAATGGTCAGCTTTTCACCAATCTTGAAGATCATTTCCTTAACTTTCTCTTCAACGGTCATCTCATCGTCGAACTTGCAAGCCAACAGTGCTTCAACATCAGCGGGCTTTTGCGCGATGATGATTTTAAGCAGATCGCCGACAAATGCCTTGAAAGTCTCGTTCTTGGCAACGAAGTCGGTCTCGGAGTTTACTTCGATCATTGCAGTGCTGTTGCCCTCTTTGAGGATTTCAACAATACCGTCGGCTGCAATTCTTGTAGCCATTTTGGATTCTGCCTTTAATTCACCCTTCTCGCGGAGGATCTTGATTGCAGCGTCCATATCGCCGTCTGCTTCTACCAGTGCCTTTTTGCACTCCATCATACCGATACCGGTTTTTGCGCGAAGTGCGGCAACGTCTTTTGCTGTAATATTTGCCATTTTATTTCCCTTTCCGAGTAAATTACTCTGCGTCGGTCTCTGCAACGGTCTCTTCTGCAGCGGCTTCCTCTGCCGTATCAGCTTCGCCCTGCTTACCCTCGATCACCGCGTCAGCCAAAGCCGAGGAGATCAGCTTGATTGCGCGGATCGCGTCATCGTTACCGGGAATGATATAGTCCGCATCGTCGGGATCGCAGTTGGTGTCAACGATAGCGATCACCGGAATGCCGAGCTTCTTTGCCTCAAGAACTGCGTTTCTTTCCTTCTTGGGATCAACGATGAACACAGCGTCGGGCAGTCTTTCCATGGTCTTAATACCGCCGTAGCTCTTTTCAAGGTCGAAGATCTCTTTCTGCATGGAAGCTACTTCCTTTTTGGGGAGCAGATCGAAAGTGCCGTCCTCCTGCATCTTGTACAGGTCGTTGAGACGGTTAATGGATCTCTTGATGGTCTTGAAGTTGGTCATCATACCGCCGGGCCAACGCACATTGACATAGTACATGCCGCAACGGGTAGCTTCTTCTTTGATTGCTTCCGCTGCCTGCTTCTTGGTTCCGACGAACAGAACAGTACCATTATTTTCGGAAAGCTCACGAACAAAGTTGTAAGCCTCGTCAAACTTCTTCACCGTTTTTGCAAGGTCAATGATATAAATACCATTTCTTTCGGTGAAGATGTACTCTTGCATCTTCGGGTTCCATCTTCTGGTGTGGTGTCCGAAATGGACGCCTGCTTCAAGCAACTGCTTGATAGAAATAATAGACATTTGAATGTCCTCCTTCGGTTTTTCCACCACCGCAACGCATTGCCAAAAACCGCTTTTGCGGCACCGATGCAACGCTCGTCCGGTGTGTGTGATTTTTATTTTGCGCCGTTTCGGAGCGGCAAGGCTCTTCGCAACGCAATTATATTGAATTATACCATATCTTTCCCTTTTTTGCAATATGTATTTCTACAATTTACAGTTTTTTAACATTTTTATTAATTTTTTTCTTTGTCAATCAAATAATTCGGACAGAACTCAAAAAACTCCTTGACGAGAGGTTGTCTGCTGTGCTATAATCATTGATATCAAACAAAAAGGAACTTTTTTATGAATTGCCACACAGATTGGAACTGTCGTCTGTTCCCTTGTATGAGAGAACGGATCATAGATGCGTCCGCAAGCATCGAGGGAATGCGGGTGCTGTACGATCGTTTCGGTTTCAAGCGCTTTTGTATGATGCCGGAGTATGATGCGCGGCGGGAGACTGTTTCCATGTTTTTGTTGCGACGGTTTCGCTCCGAGGAAATGCTTAAGCCTCTTTTGCCAAAAGAATGGAAAGTCCGCTATGCGTCACGAGTGCTGCTGACACCGAACTTGCACCGAACCGAAAGCTTGCACAAGCTATGTCTTTCAAAAAATAAATATTTACCTATCTCACTGCCGATCGCGGAATATGACGATTGGATGGATTTCGAGCTCAATCGGCTTTTGTATCAATCCCATTTCAAGCTGCTTATGACTTCCTGTGAGCTTTATCCGATTTTTACACCGCCGGAAGCATTAAAGCGCATATTCCATATGGAAAACGCAATCTACCAATTTAACTACAAGGCGTTGACCGAGCCCGATATTTGTCGGATCATTTCCTCCTTGGTGCGTCGGAATAAAACCGTGCTTCTCGGAACATCGTTGGACTGTGCCGAGAAAGCATGGCAATATGATTTTACCTATTATTTGGAAGCATCGGATAATCATATGTATTTCACACATCTGCAAACTGTACTTGACAGCACGCATGAATTTTGGAAAATGTGATTAAGGCTCTCGATGCAGCTCGCTGTACTTCAAGCGTGTGGCTTCTCCGCCCCGCAAATGACGCTCCTGCTTGTTTTTGCAAAGTAGCTTTTGTACATCTATGTAAAGCGATTTATTGACACTTTTTAGGGTTTGCGTTACATCCTTGTGTACGGTACTCTTACTGATGCCAAATACCCGTGCAGCGGAACGAACCGTTGCTTGATGATCCACCAAATATTCTCCCAAGATGACGCATCTTTCTCGTCCTCCCCAATCCGATACCATCATGTTCCCCAATTTCCCCCTTGTAAATTCACGAATATTCGGTATCATTATATGTTTCAAAACAAGAAAATTAGACTATGAATGGAAAAATATCATGATTAGAAAAGAAAAAGATAAATTTATCCCCTCCAACATCCTTGAAGGGATGACCTCGATCTCGGCGCTTTTGAACAGTACCTGCGAAAACGACCGAAAAATCGAGCGTATATGGATAGACAACGCAAAAAGAAAATCCAAAGCCGGAGAAATCGGCTTTTTGACCGCAAAATCAAAAGAATTTGGATTTTCAATCGAATTTGTAAACGCGGAACAGATCGATGCGCTCACGGTGGGAAATACACACGGTGGTATTCTCGCGTTTTGCACCGATCGCACACTTCCGATTTTACGCGCCGATAAGCTGATTGCCAACGGATTTTATGTTTATTTGGATGGCATTGAAGATCCTTATAACTTTGGTTACACGGTGCGCTCGCTTTATGCCGCGGGCGTAAACGGTATTGTTTTACCGCCGCGTAACTGGATGAGTGCCGCGGGCGTGGTTGCGCGTGCCTCCGCAGGTGCATCCGAATTGATCCCGATGTATACAGCAAATACCGAGGACGTGCTTCCCGTCTTTCAATCGTGTAGTTACCGTGTGCTTTGCGCGGGTATCCGAGACTCGGTATCGGTGTTTGACGAGACATTTCCCTATCCGATTTTATTGGTCATTGGCGGAGAAAAACGCGGTATTTCCCGCAAAATATTGGAGCAAGCCGACCAAATCGTCCGCATTGATTACGGACGGGACTTTCGCGGCTCACTTTCCTCGGCTTCTGCCGCAACCGTGATGGCTTTTGAAATTTACAGGCAAAACAGAAAACGGTAGTCATGAAAAAAGATCCCGCGAAAATCACTTTGCAGGATCTTTTTTATTCATTTTTTCTTTTGAAAAATGTCATTGAGAATGTTTTTGGTGTTCAGCTCTACAAGTGCCGCAAGTGTTTTTTGAATGGTCTTGTGTACCTCCGGATCCAAAGGTGTTCCCTTTTTGGTACGCTTGCTTTTGGAAAGTGAGAGCAGGTCGGTCAAGGTCAAGGCATCATTGGCGGACAAAAGCTGATAGATCGCCTCAGCAAACTGTTCCCTTTGTTCGGGGGACATTTTTTTGATCCATGTGTTCAGCGTTCGGTCCATCCGTTTACACTCTCCCGTAACATCGGCAAGATGAACAAATGAGCCACCCATGATATTCCATGTAAAGCCGTCGTGTTGGAACAGTCCCGCCTGACGGCTTTTGACCACCGTGTAGTTCTCGTCGTGTTCCAAAAGCATTCCCACCACAGAGGATTGCGGGACGATTGATTTGATGATCGGGCGCATTTCAATATAATCGGGATTGTTGAGTGTTCCCTCACCAAAGCCGGGACCATCGTTACTCCAAACCTGTGTCAATCGCGGCTTGACCTCTTTTTTGCAGTTGACTGCGGCGTAAACCGCGAGATTTCCCCCTTTGCTGTGTCCTGTTAAACGGATATCGCCGTCAAAATAGTCTGCCGCATGGTTTAGATACTCCGCGGCGGCAATTTGTGCGGGAACCGCGGGCAAAAAGCTCATGTTAAAATCCTCTTTCCATCCAACCAAGGTGTCGTCGGTTCCGCGGTAGGCAATCAGCATTGTCCCATCCCCCGGAAAGAAAGTCATGGCAGAAAACTGCATCTCCTTTTGGGTATCAATTACATTGGTATATGCCCGCATTTCCACATTACGAAAGCGGCGCGTATTTTTGACCGTCCGAAACAGCGTGACGATCTGCTTGGGAACAATAACCCCCATCGATATTTTTTTAGGATCCGGATTTTTTGCGAAAAAGGAATTTGCCGCCGCTTTGATCGGAACCGAGGAGTCTTGATGCGTCTCGGGAACAATTCCTTTTAAGTCCAAGTAGGAAAGCAATGAAAAAATCAAACTGTCAACTTCATTCAGAGGCGCTTCGGTAAAAGTAAGATCCCCGCGCCATTTGAGATAATCGTACAGCGTTCCCATAAAGTGAAGCTCAAAACCTCCCTATACAATATTATTTAACAACCGTGGTAGAGGCGCTTGCTTTCGTAGCAAGGCTCACAAGTCAGATGAATACCGAGTTTTTTCATCGTATTTTCATCATTCTCCGCAAGGATCACCGACGAGTGCATTTCGCAATGGCGGAGATTGTGCAGCTGTTCCTGTGCCTTGGCGGCAATCGGATCGTCGACAGCGCAAATGGAAAGTGCAATCAAAAGCTCATTCGGATGTAAACGAGGATTTTTACTTCCAAGGGTGCCGACTTTCAGATTGGTGATCGGTTCCAGAATCTCGGGCGAGATCAAATTGATGCGGTCATCGATATCGGCAAGCGTTTTCAACGCATTCAACAGAGCCGCAGAGGTAGCCCCCAACAAACGTGAGGTCTTTCCCGTTACGATTCTTCCGTCAGCCAATTCGATTGCCACGGCGGGCTTACCTGTCGTTTCCGCCTTTTGTCTTGCCACCTCGGCAACCTTACGGTATTCCACATCGATCCCCGCCGATTGCATGATCAGCTTCAGCTTTTCGACATCGCGTATATCTCCGCTACCCTTTCTTTGGTTGGAAAGCGCCGTGTAGTAGCGTCTGACAATCTCCATTTTTGCCGCCGCGCAAACCGCCTCGTCATCATCGATACAATTTCCCGCCATATTCACGCCCATATCCGTAGGCGATTTATAAGGAGATGCACCGTGAATCCGTTGAAACATCGCGTTCAGTACAGGAAAAATCTCTACATCGCGGTTGTAGTTAACTGCGGTCTTTCCGTAAGCCTCCAAATGGAACGGATCGATCATATTCATATCGTTGAGATCAGCGGTTGCTGCCTCATACGCGATGTTTACAGGATGCTTGAGTGGAAGATTCCAAATCGGAAATGTTTCAAATTTGGCATAACCCGATTGGATACCGCGTTTATGTTCATGATAAATTTGGCTCAAACAGGTTGCCATTTTTCCGCTTCCGGGACCGGGTGCGGTGACCACCACAAGAGAACGTGAGGTCTCGATATAATCGTTTTTGCCGTATCCCTCGTCACTGACGATATAATCGATGTCGGAAGGATAACCCGGAATGCTGTAATGTCTGTATACACAAACTCCCAAAGACTCCAGTCTCTTTTGGAACTTGACTGCCGCGGGCTGATCCTGCCAACGTGTTAAAACCACACTGCCGACATACAGACCGAAACTGCGAAATGCATCGATAAGACGTAAAGTGTCAAGATCATAGGTGATACCGAGATCGCCGCGCACCTTGTTTTTTTCAATATCATTGGCGTTGATCGCGATTACGATTTCGGCTTGATCCTTAAGCTGGATCAACATTCTGATCTTACTGTCGGGAGAAAATCCCGGAAGAACGCGTGCGGCGTGATAGTCGTCAAACAGCTTGCCGCCAAACTCCAAATAAAGCTTACCGCCGAACTGTGCAATTCTCTCACGAATGTGCTCCGATTGCATTGCGATATATTTTTCATTGTCAAAGCCTTGTTTATACATTGTGATTTCCTCTTTCCTGTTTGTCTTTATACGTTCAGACGATAGATGCCGTCTTGAGTGCTTGTCAATGTACTGCTGTAAAATTCTTTCATGGCGCAAAGCAAATATTCGGTATCCGAAACGCCCGCACTTTCGTATGCCGAATGCATTGCAAGCTGTGCCATACCGATATCCACGGTAACAAGAGGTACCAAGGTGTTGGAGATACTGCCAAGCGTAGAGCCGCCCGCCATATCGCTTCGATTGGCAAAATACTGCACGGGAACCTCCGCACGGCGGCAAATTTCCGCAAAGAGAGCCGCAGAAATCCCGTCCGTGGCGTATTTTTGCGCCGCGTTGGACTTGATGACCACGCCACCGTTGAGCATCGGCGCGTTTTGTGCGTCGCTGAGCTCCGGATGATTGGGGTGCTTGGCATGACCGTTGTCGGCGGATACCATCATAGAGGACGCCAACATTTGCCGCTTGTCGGTATGCAAGGCTTCACAAATACGGTCGATCACATCCGAGAGAAACACCGATCCCGCGCCCTGTTTAGTGGCACTCCCCGTTTCCTCATTGTCCGCCGCGTAGTAAACGGTAACTGCGCTTTGCGACCACGGTGCGGAAAGAAATCCTTGCAGGGTTCCGTAAGCACACATCAAGTTATCAATGCGCGGCGCTGAGAAGAACTCCTCCGACGCGCCCCAAATACTTCCTTTGGAACGGCAGACTACATATAGATCCATTCCGACAATCTGTGTCTCGTTACAATGTAATTCGCTTGCCAACAGTTTTTTCAGAGTTAGCTCCGTTTTTCCTTTTTGTGCAAACAGCGGGAGCATATCCACCGCGGGATTAAAAGTATACCCCGAATTGACCGTGCGGTTAAGATGGATTGCCACATTGGGGATCAAAAGCAAATCACGGTCGATTTTTACCGTTTTTGCCGAAAAAACACCGTTTTCATTCACGATCAAGCGACCGGCAAGCGAGAGCGGACGGTCCAACCAGCTTGACAAGATCGTACCTCCGTAGACCTCGGTGTTCAAACGGACATATTCGTTACAGGAAAGAGTCTCGCAATTATTTTTGAGCTTGAACATCGGCGAGTCCGTATGTGTTGCCGAGATCAAAAAATTGCATGCCTCATTTTTTGGAATACGGAAGGCAATGATGGAGGATTGGTTTCGGGTAACATAATAACCGCGCCCGGGATGTAACACCCAAGCATCGGTTTCGTTCAAGCGGACAAATCCCTCTGTGTCCAAGCGTTGTGCAACCGACTCCACCGCGTGAAACGCTGTGGGACTATCCTCGATAAAGGTGATCAATTCTTTTGTGACCGATATCCTACGTTCTTCCATGCTTTTACCCCGCCCCATAAATCAAAATATAAATATATTATACCATATTAATGCTTTAAAATCAATCATTTCAAGCTATGTTTTTTCATTTTTTTCAAGAACAGATCAAATGTCATCATATCAAGCGGTTGCGTTCTCCTCCGTCAAGATAAGAGCGAATATTTTTTGCAATCTCATCCAAAAGCCGCATACGGGTCTCATAAGCCCCCCACGCCATATGAGGCGTAAGACAGACATTGGGGAGTGATTTGATTGCTTGGAACGGGTGATCTTTCGGCATCGGTTCCACGCTGTAAACGTCGATACCGAGTCCGCCGAGCTTCTTGGTTCTCACCGCTTCGGCAAGTGCCGCTTCATCGGTCACCGCGCCGCGCGCCACGTTGATCACGATCGCAGAGGGTTTCAGCATGGCAATATGTTTGGCATCCAACAGATTTCTGGTAGTATCGCTGAGCGGCGTGTGAATCGAAAGAATATCGGCTTCACGGCAAACCGTATCAAAATCCACACACTCCACACCATCCACGGGTGTGCGCTTGTGAACCAATACACGGCAACCCAAAGCCTCGGCGACTCTGCCCACCTGTTTTCCGATATTACCATACCCTACGATGCCCCAGGTCTTTCCGGCAATCTCATGACAAACCGGACTGAGGCAGTTGGCTACGCCGCTTGCGGTATAGGAACCGTTACGAACATAGTTGTTATATTCCTCCAAATGGGTAATCAGCGAAAGTGCCATCGAAACGGTCACCTGTGCCACACACTGTGTGGAATATCCCACAACATTGCACACAGCGATTCCTCTTTTTTGACATTCTTTCAGATCCACATTATCATATCCCGTGGCGGTAATACAGATCAAGCGGACCGTTTGATTTCCATCGAGATTTTGGGCATTGATCTTGACCTTGTTTAAAACCAAAACATCGGTGTCGGAAATGCGTTCCTTTACCTGTTCGGGTGCTGTTTTGGGATAAATTTTCACTTCCCCAAATTGCAAAAACGCATCGGTGGAAAGGTCCTCGCCCAAGGTTGCTGCATCCAAAAAAGTGATTTTCATAATTTTTTCTCCAACTTCATGTAATTTCCTAATCAGTATAACCGAAAAAAACGGTTTCGTCAAGTAAAAGAATGCGAAAAAAAACAAATATTTGCAAAAAAGCCTTGAAAATCAAGAGGATTTCATATATAATAATGGGTAGAGATAAGACAGTTCGGAAAGGAGTGCCTTTATGAACAACGAAAAAATTAACATTCTCTCTCAAGAAGAGCCCACGACCTCGCGTGAGATCCTGCGCGCGGTGTATGAAGCCATGAGCGAAAAAGGCTACAACCCCATCGGGCAGATCGTCGGTTATCTCCTTTCGGAAGATCCGACTTACATCACCAACTACAAAAATGCCCGTGCTCTCATCCGTAAAATCGACCGTGATGAGCTGATGGGTGAGCTGGTGAAAAACTATTTGGAGTTGAATTGACGAATGTCGCTTTTAAAATGTATTTCCCTGTCTGACGGCAGTGTTGTTTCACCGCCCTCCGCAAGTGTGGTATGTCTCGGCAACTTTGACGGTGTTCATTTGGCGCACCGCGCGTTGATGCAGGAGGCTTTGCTGCTCCGCAAAAAAAACTTTCCGGATGCGGTTTGCGGGGTGTTCTGCTTTTCAAACCCGTCGTCGGATTATCTTTCCCCCGCACAGCCCGCACATCTGTCTACCTTGGAGCAAAAAGCCGAAATCTTTGCCCAAATCGGTATGGAATATCTCTTTCTTACCCATTTTCCCGATGTTCAAGCCTTGACTCCTGCAGTGTTTGTCAAAGAAATTTTGCAAAATCAATGCCACTGTGTCGCGGCGGTTTGCGGTTTTAATTATCGGTTCGGGAAAAGCGGCGGCGGGAATCCCGAAACCTTACAAAAGCTTTTGGACGCGCCGGTTTCGGTACAGAATGAGATCTGTTTGAACGGTAAAACCGTCAGTTCTACCGAGATCCGTCGTTTGCTGACCGACGGACAGGCCGAGGAAGCCGCTACTCTTTTGACAAGACCTTACAGCTTTACGGCAGAGGTGGTGCACGGAAAATCGCTTGGACATACCATCGGAGTTCCGACGGTCAACCAATACTTTCCCCAAAAAATGCTGATCCCGCGGCACGGCGTTTATATCACTGATTGTAAGATCGACGGCAAAATATACCGCGGGGTGTCCAATGTCGGCGTGCATCCGACCGTGGACAACGACGCCCGCGTTAACTGCGAAACCCATTTATTGGATCTTTCGCAGGATCTTTACGGGAAACGCATCCAAATTTGCTTTTTAAAGTTTTTACGCCCCGAGAAAAAGTTTGACTCCCTCGATGCCTTGTGCAAACAATTACAAGCCGATATCCGGGCGGCAAAAAGCTATTTATCTTGAAAAAGGAGTGTGATACATTTGCAAACAAAGCGCAACCTTGCGCGTTTTCTCCTTTTGTTGCTTTCCGCGGTCACACTTTTTTCATGCATTCCCGCCAATGCGGAGGAGGTAACACTTCCCTCGGTTGATGAGGCAACGGCGGTTTATTTTTATCATATGGAAAGCGGTTCGCTGATCTGTTCCAAAAATACCGATACACAAATCAGCGCGGGCTCTGCAGTAAAGGTGCTTGCGGGTTTGATTGCTTGTGAGCAGTTGGAAAGTCGACTGCAGGAAAGTATTTCCGTAACTTCCGATATGGTTGCCAATTCATCGGGGTATCGGCTAAAGCTCGAGGCGGGCGATGTGTTGACAGTGGAACAATTGTTATATGCGGCGATTTGCGGCAGTTATAACGATGCGTATGATGTTTTGTCTTTTGTTCTTGCGGACAGCAAATCCGAGTTTGCAGAACAAATGAATACTCGGGCCCGAGAACTTGGCGCCCAAAGCACGACCTGTACCGATCCGAGCGGAATTGATGACAGCTCCTTTACCACCGTATCGGATATGGCAAAAATCGCACTTGCGGCATATCAAAACGAGTTATATATGAAGATCAGCAGTACGGCGAGATACGCGATTTCCGAAACTTCTGATTTGGCTGTAAATACGATTGCCAACCGCAATGCGCTGATCTATTCGGGAACCACCACACAGTATTACAATGCAAAATGTCGCGGAATGAGCGCAGGCTACACTGAGCGAGGCGGCAGTTGCGTAATTACAACGGCAACCAACGGCAAGGAAAGCTACCTTTGTATTGTAATGGGGGCAATCGATACCGATGAGACCAATTATGGTTATGAGATTGCCAACCGTCTGATCGATTGGGTTTACAAAACCTATACTTATATGGAAGTGATCACCGCTGAAACGGTGATTTGCAAGCTTCCCGTAACCGTATCGGACTTGACAACCGAGGTGGAGGTCAAAACAGACACCTCGCTTTCCTGTTATCTGCCCGCAGGACTTGAGATTGGAAAAGAGATCACTTACAGTATACGACTCATGTACACCTCATTGGAGGCTCCTGTAACCGAAGGTACACTCGTCGGCTATGTCGCAGTTCTATGGGAAGGCAAAACCTTGGGGACGGTTCCCCTGTACACTGCGGGTGCTGCCGAGCGTAGCGGTTTTATCAGCGGATTAAAAAACATTCAAGCACTGACACAAAGTCGGGTGTTTTGCGCGGGTGCGATCTTCTTTATTTTGGGATTGATCGCATGGATCACCACCGAATATGTCATCATTGTTCGTAAACGCCATAAATGGGATAAATATTTCAGCCAAAAAATGAGTCCGCCTCCGATATCCCTAACAAAAAAGAAAAGAAAGTAAAGGGATATTTTGCGAAATCTCTTTACTTTCTTCTTGTTTTCGTGTATAATAAAAGCGGCGAAAAACAATAAAAACAGGAGGGATGATACATGGAAACCGCCAAAAAGAAAAACAGTGTCACTTGTGAGACCTGCGTCTTTTACGACTACGAAGAGGATTTTGACAGTTATACCTGTAGAATGAATTTGGATCAGGATGAAATGGGATACTTCCTGTCGGGACAAACGAGATCGTGTCCCTACTACCGCTATTACGACGAATACAAAAGCGTGCAAAAACAAATTTGATAAAAATGAGTGTCGAGCGATAAACCCGACACTCGTTTTTATTGCTTTTCCGCCTTCCAATAAGCCGGACTGATGCCAAAACGCCTTTTAAACATTTTTGAAAAGTTGGATGAGTCCTCATAACCGCAAAGGTGTGCGGCCTCTTCCACGGAGAACCCCTGCTCCAACCGATGCTGTGCCTCCTCCATACGAACCGAAATCAAATAATCCTGTATGGTCTGCCCCGTTTTTTCTTTAAACAATCGGGAAAGATAACGGCGGTCAAGATTCATTTTATCGGCAATTTCCTCTACGCGCAAGGGTTGCATATACAGTGCGCGAATGTGATCTTTTACACGCCGCACATAATGATTGTGTCCCTTTTTTCCGCCAAACAGTTCGGCATACAAATGAAACAGCTGTCCCGCAACCAAATATTCCCGCATCGGTGTATCTCCCAACAAAAGGATCTCCCGAATGATACCCGCCGGAAATTGGATAACGGGCGGTAACTCGGCAAATTTTTTGGAAAGCTCTCCGTCAAACGCGATCCATTGATATCTCCACGGCTCTTGTATATCCGCGGTATAGGTGACGATCTCATCCGGGTGGATCAAAAAAGCTTCACCGGCGTGAACAGGATAAGCGTTGCCATACTTATACACGGTTCCCTTCCCTGCCGAAACATAGTGGATGAGCGTATAATTTCTGATATAAGGACCAAAGGAATGTCCCGGCATACAATCTTCAAAGCCAAAGAACAGTGGGTTCAAATCTTTGAAATGTCGATTGACATAAATAAATTCATTCATATTACCTCTTTTCAAAGAAATCCCCCCTTTATAGTTACATTATACCATATTTCAGTTACACTTTGCAATAGATTTTCAAAAAAAAATATGCTATAATATTTTCATACCGATGCAAGACAAATTTGTATCGAAATAAAAAATCAAGGAGATAAACAATGAAAGTAACATTTATGGGTGCCGGGAGCACTGTCTTTTCAAAAAATGTGTTGGGTGACACTATGCTCTGTGATTGCTTTCACGATGTTGAAATCGCACTTTATGACATCGATCAACATCGTTTGGAAGAATCCTACCTTCTCATTTCCGCAATGAATAAGAGCATCAACGAGGGACGCGCCACCGTAAAAAAATATCTCGGTGTCAAGCAGCGCAAGGATGCTCTCCGCGGTGCCGATTTTGTTGTGAATGCCATTCAAGTCGGGCTTTATGATCCCTGCACGATCATCGATTTCGAGATACCCAAAAAATACGGTCTGCGCCAGACCATCGGTGACACGCTCGGGATTGGAGGAATCTTCCGCGCGATGCGTACCATTCATGTACTTAAGGATTTTGCTCAAGACATCGAAGAGGTCTGCCCCGACGCATGGTTCCTCAATTATACCAATCCCATGGCAATGCTTGCCGGTTATATGCAACGTTACACAGGTGTCAAAACCGTGGGGCTTTGCCACAGTGTGCAGGTGTGTGTTCCCACAATTCTCAAAGAGTTGGATATGGAGGAAAAAGCTGAGGGAGCAATTTTCAAAATCGCCGGCATCAACCATATGGCGTGGCTTCTTGAGATCACTGACAAGAACGGAAATGACCTATATCCCGAGATTCGTCGCCGTGCAAAGGAAAAGAACGCCGCCGAAAAACACAAGGACATGGTACGCTTTGATTACATCGACAAGCTCGGTTACTACTGTACCGAAAGCAGTGAACACAATGCCGAATACAATCCGTTTTATATCAAAGCAAACCGTGATGATTTGATCGAGAAATTCAATATTCCTCTGGACGAATATCCGCGACGTTGTATCAACCAAATTGAGAAATGGCAAAAGCAAAAGGAAGAATTAATGGCGGGCGGCAATGTGCAACACACGCGCTCCAGAGAATATGCGTCACATATCATGGAGGCGATCATGACGAACAAGCCCTATAAGATCGGCGGCAACGTGATCAATCACGGCTTGATCTCCAATCTTCCCGACCTTGCCTGTGTGGAGGTTCCCTGTCTTGTTGACGCCAACGGCATCACCCCTACCTATGTCGGTGACCTTCCCCTACAGCTTGCGGCAATGAACGCATCCAATATCTATCCGCAAATGCTCACCATTGAGGCGGCACACACCCGTTGCCGCGAGACACTTTATCAAGCGGCAATGATGGATCCCCACACCGGAGCGCAACTCTCCACCGATGAGATCGTTTCCCTTTGTAATGATTTGATCGAAGCCCACACCAACGCGGGATATCCGATCTTTTAACAACAAATGGCGCTTTCATGAGTTTTCTCATGAAAGCGCCATTTGTTTTAATAGAACAATTCAATATTCTTTTTTACATATCCGATCATTTTACCGCGGATGTAGCGGCTGTTGCCTTCCACAAAATCCTTAATCTTTTCGGGCTTGTCGCGGTAATTGTCCATCAAAAAGCGAAATGCCTTTACCATTTCCTGCTCTCCTGCCTGTTCCAATGCACTGCACAGAGATGCAATCGTTTCCTCTTTTGCATTCAAAAGCAATTCCCAGTAAGCGGCGATCTTTTTGTCCGCCAAATCGTAAAGCATTTTGTATGCCAACAGGGGGCGGTAAACTCTGCGGTATCCGAGTACACGCTCACGCTCCAAAATATCCTCTTGCCACAACTGTTCGGGAGAGTCGCATACCATAGTAAGATAGAAATTCATTTTTTCGTTTACAATCGCAAAGGTAAGATTCTCCACGGGAATATTTCGTTTTTTTGCACGGTCAAACAGGAAGAAATTCGGCTCCGCATCACGGATCACCCACAAATAATAAGCAATCAGCAATGACAGAATGATCATTAATGAAGCAATGATCACCTCAAGCACTCTTTTATATGTCGCATCGGCACGCGGTACTGCAAGACAAAGCAACAACACCGCGCCGATAAAGCTCACTATGCCGGCAATCATCATAAATAAAGGGATCTTCTTTTTCCAATTCATATTTTTATGTACCTTCCTTTCAAAAATCCTTTTCTATCATAAAATATCAAATCAAACACACAGTATATTTATTATACCACAGTTATCGATGGTTTGCAAGATAATTTTTTTATTTTTTTGTAAATGATTCCAAAGAAAAGATACATTTCCGATGACTGTGGGCGAAACGGTGAAAAGAATGTCTAATCAAGCGGAAATTCCTTCCCATCTTGCAACACCGCCACGCATCAAATAACGATAGGTCAGCACCACCCCAAGCATGATCAAAGCGCAGACAAAGAGTAAGGTTAGCCAATAGCTAAAGATCGCAAGCACCACGCCGATCGCCGCCAATACAAATACGGGTAAGGTAGAAAACAGCATCGTAAGCAAAATGGCCGCCCCTTGCTTGACAACCTGTGCCTCGTTGATCCAATCGGTCACCGGGTGACAGAGGTTACAGATCAAACCGATATTTGCGATCCAAACACAATATAACGGCGGTGCGATTAGCAAAAGTAAAATGACGGGAATTGACGGTGTGTACGCGATTGCAAGTACGATCCCGCAAATAAGATTGACGGGTGCCGTGATCACAATGTGCATTTTCAACTTTGCGCGCAAAATATCGGCAGAGGAAACGGGCAAAGAGCGAATCAGCCAAAGCGTTTTTCCTTCCAAGGAAACCGATGGTGCGGTAAAGAGTGCCATAGAGTTTAAAAAGCAAAGCGCCAAAACAAAACAGCAGCAAAGGATATTGTTTATGCCGTTCCATCCGATCTCGGAGAAAACCGACAGGATCGTATCACGCTTAACTACCGCCGCTACCGCGACGATCAGCAACAACGGGATAGAAAGCCCACAGTTGAGCATATAAGCGGAGGAAGAACACAGGCGGGCGAGCTCTCGTTTGAGCAATGCCTTTTGAGCGTTTCCCGCACGAACGACACTTGCTTTTTCGGCAACTTTGTGACGGCTTCCCTTTTTGGTGGTCAAAAGACGGATAAAGGAACGTGAAAGCAGATAATAGGTGAGCGCAAACGGTAAAATATAGATTAACAGAGATACGGCAAGCTGCCATAGATTTCCATCGGCAATGCCCGCACCAAACCAATAGAGCGGCAAAATTCCGCCGAGAGAGGACGCGATGGCATCTCCGTTTTCCGCAAATAAAGTCAGATATTGCTCCGCATTGGAAATCAAATAAAAGTATGCAAAAAAGAAAAGCAAAAACGCGGCTACCGTAACAAAAGAGCTTTTTGGTAGCTTTGCGGTAATCATACTGATAACCCATGCAAACAAGCAGGAGATTGCCAAACCAAAGAACGGGAGTGCAAGCACGGTCAACAGAAAACCGAGCCATGTAAGGAACTGACCGTTTCCGAAGAGCATCCAAACAATTGCCGCGGGAACAGCCACAACCGCCTCCATGAGATAATTGAGCAGCAGGAGCACCAACATCCTGCTTGCTAAAATATCCCGTGGGAGGATCGGCATTGCCAACAGCAGATCATTGTCCTTGGCTTCAAAAATCTGAGACTTTGCAGTGAATACCGAGCCGATGAACATCATGGCAAAGCTCAAAATTACAAACATAGAAAAATACATCCACCCCATATTTGAGGGCAAATAAATTTGGGAAATGCCGAAAAATGCCGAGAAAAACAGCATCATAAATATAAATCCGAGATAAAGATAAAGAACAAGCATCAGTACAAGCATTCCCTTTCCGGGCTTCTTGTTCGGATCTTGATTTTTCTTTTTCGGTGTCAGCGCCGCAAGCATGGCGGCAAAGCGCGCGCGTACCAAAATCTTAATCATTGCGGTCCTCCAATTCCAAAAAGACCTCCTCAAGAGAACCGGTTCCCTTTACTTCCTCCATCGTTCCGCTGACAACAAGCCGTCCACCGCGGATAATGGCTACCTTGTCGCAAAGCTTTTCGGCGACTTCAAGCACGTGCGTGGAGAAGAAAATGGAGCCGCCATCTTCGCAGTGTCGGCGCATGATCTGCTTCAGCTCGTGTGATGCCAACGGATCGAGTCCCACAAAGGGTTCATCCAAGAGGATCAGCTTGGGTTGATGGACAAGTGCCGCGATCAAAGCAAGCTTTTGTTTCATTCCGTGAGAATAGGTGGAGATCGATTGTCCGAGTGCCGTCGAAAGCCCAAATATCTCCACAAATTGCCCCAAGCGTTCTTTGCGGTCTGCCGCTGATACACCGTAAACATCGGCAACAAAATTCAAATATTTCCATCCCGTCATAAATTCATACAAATCGGGATTATCCGGAACATACGCCATGAGCTTTTTGCACGTCAGAGGATCACGGCGGATCGAATTTCCGTCCACCAGGATCTCACCCTGTTCAAATTGCAAAATACCGGCACATGCCTTGAGCGTAGTGGTTTTTCCCGCACCGTTGTGACCGATAAAGCCGTAAATTTCGCCGGGGAGAATGTGAATGGAAAGATCATCCACCGCCTTCTTGCTCCCGTAAACCTTGGTATAATGATCGATTTTTAACATGATGTAAAGTCCTTTCCGAATATAAAAATCCTTGCATAAAAAAGTATATCACAAATATTTAAAAATTACAAGTGAAATCGTTTGTGTGATCGCGAAAAATATCGAAAAAACAGGTTTGTATTTTTGTTTTATTTATTTGAATTATGTAAATTTTCTTATTTTCTTGACATTCGGTCAAATCTATGTTACAATATTAGGGTATTAAAAACAAAAGGAAGAACGATTTTGACAAACAAGAACAAAAAACAAAGCCGATTGTTCCGTTTTTTTGATTTTAACAGGGACAACCGTTTTGACGCGGTGGAAGAAGACACCACCCCCACACTCAAGCGTTATTTTAAATTGCTTGGCAGACGCTTTTGGAAACTGATTTCTCTCAATATTATGATGTTACCAATGGTCGTCCCACTGTTGCTTGCCGCATATCTTTATCTCGGTATGGACAAAACACCAACGGCAAGCAATCCGCTCTTTTCACAGCTTTACGGTGCGAATTTGATCCAAGCCAATCCATCTACGTCGATCATGTTGGATATTTTCGGTGCGCAAACCGATATCCCTGTTTATACGGGAACCGCGACCTACATCCCCATCGGTATCGCGATCCTGTTTTTGGTCGTTACCTTTGGTTGGCAAAATGTTGGCGCCACCTACATTTTGCGCAGTATGGTGCGCGGCGAGCCCGTGTTCCTGTTTTCTGACTATTTTTACGCAGTCAAACGCAATCTCAAGCAGGGATTTATTATGGGCGTGATCGATGTGCTTGTGATGTTTTTGTTGGTGTTTGACTACATGTATTTCAGCTCCATGGCAAGCTCGTTTTGGATCGATGTATGCTATTTTGCCATCATGGCGCTGGCAATCCTCTACTTCTTTATGCGGTTCTATCTCTATTTGATGATGGTGACCTTCGATCTGCCCATTCGCAAGCTGTTTAAAAATGCTTTGATTTTTACCGTGCTCGGATTTAAGCGCAACATCATGGCTGTTTTGGGAATTGTTCTGATCACTGCAATCAATATCTTTTTGTTCGCGGTGTTTGCCATCACCCCGCTCGGGATTGCCATCCCGCTGATCCTTCCCTTCCTCTACTATCTTTCGGTAAACGCCTTTACCGCCGCTTACGCGGCATATCCAATCATTGACCGTTACATGATCGAGCCTTACCGAACCGATGCGGAGGATGGTGAGGACGCCTCGGAGGAGAATGACGGTGAGACGGTTGCCCAAATTGAATAAAGCCTCGTTTTAGGGAGAAAATTCAAAATGAGTTTTCTCCCTATTTTTTAGCGTTCCCCAAGCAATTGACTGACCGTTACAGGCTCAAACCCAAGTTCAATCAGTTTGGGAAGCAAAATTTCGAGAGCCTCCGGCGTTTTGCTTTGGGTGCCGATATAGTCATGCATCAAAATGATATCTCCGGGGCTGATCCCCGAAAGCACGTGGTCTACAATTTGTTCGGTGTTTTTATTTTCCCAGTCGCGGGTATCGAGACTCCAAAGAATCAGCGTATAATCATTATCCTCACTGCAATGCTCAACATAGGTGTTGACAGCCCCCTCGGGCGGACGAAACAAATGCGGTCGGTACTCACAAAGCTCCTCCAAAATATCTTCACAATGCCACAGTTCTTTTTCTACATCGGCTTTTGAAAGTGTTCCTATATGATTATGAGAATAAGTGTGATTACCAACCTCATGCCCTGCTTCGATCACAGCCCGCGCGGCATCGGGATAATTTTCTACATTGATGCCTACCATAAAAAAGGTGGCTTTGACGTGGTATCGGTCAAGGATTTCCAAAATCCTTGGAGTCAGTGTGGGATGCGGACCGTCATCAAAGGTCAGCGCAATCTTCATCGAATCGTTTTTTACCGATCGGTAAACCTCGGTTTGCGCACTTGAAACTAATACTGTCCAACGCGGCATCAAAAGCAAACCAAGAAAGAACGCAATCATCTTTAAGCTTGCTTTTCGAGTTGGCATCTCAATTTCCTCCGTCGGTCAACTCGTCCAGCGTACCGAAACGGTATCCTTCGGCTTTTAACTCACGGATCACATCGCCCAAAATTGCCGCGTTGGTCGCTGATGTGGGGTGTAACAGCATAACCTCCCCATTGTGTGCATTCTCTAAAATGATGGACTTTGCTTTTTCAAAGCTCATTTGACGTTCATTATCCCAATCCGGGTAAGCAAAGCTCCAAAAAATGGTTTTGTAACCGTTTGCTTTTGCACAGGCAATGTTTTCCTTGCTGAATTTTCCCTCCGGGGGACGGTAGTAAGCCGCCATTGGATATCCTGTGTTTTCCTCGTAAAGCTTTTCTAATTCTTTCAGCTCTGCCAAAAAGGCAGCATCATCAAACGTTGACATGTCCTTGTGGCGGACGGTATGGTTACAAACAAGATGTCCTTCCTCAGCCATACGTTTGACCAAGGCGGTGTCATGTTTGATCAGATTCCCGAGAATAAAAAATGCGGCGGGAACATTTTCCTCTTTTAATACATCGAGAATTTTTGCCACATTGCCGTTCTCGTAACCGGCGTCAAAGGTAAGATAAATCACTTTATCGGCATCATCTTGGCTCGTGTGGGCACGGTCAATATAGTAACCGTTCAGTTCTTCCACAAAGCCGATGTCACTTCCCACCCGCGGCTGGACATGATCCTTGACGTGAACACAGTACCAGTTGTATGACTTGTTTGCCGCATGGCATGGCAGTAAAAACAGCCCGACGATTTGTATCAAGCATAAAAAACACAACAGTATTTTTTTCATATTGTTGAACTCCTTTCAAAAAAATTCAACAACAGTTTGGAACAAATCATAAAAAACAAAACGTGAAAATATCAGCCATTTTTAGTTTTATTTTTTCATTTTGACTGTATTTTTATTTTTCATCGATCGAAAAAAACATTTCATAAATCACACCGGTCTTATCCTCGGTGCCGTTAAAGCCCGCAATAAAATGATCTCCGCGGCGGAAGAGGTGCTCGGCCTCGCCCACCATGGGGACCTTTACACGCCTGATAAAATTCCCGTTCCAATCATAGATCCAAATATGATTGTTGCGGATACTGCTGTGAAAGCAGTAAATACTCTTGTCATCACATGCAAAGCCCTGTTTTACAAAACCGTCCTCGCCCTCGATCACGCAGAGCTCGTTGAAATCCTTATCCATGATCGAGATATCAAAGCAACGGCTTTTTCCTCCAACATATTGGTTGCGGGTTGCGTTGTAAGCCAAAGCGTAATGTGCCACGGGAATGCGCAATGTGTTCGTGATCATTAGCGTATCGGGATCCACAACCGAGATCACATGAGGATCAACATTACAATGAGAGACCAGCAATCTATGGTTTACACTGTCATATGCAACATCGTTTGCGTGGCAAAAATAACAGTCCCTTTTGATATCCACGACTTGCCAAGTATCGAGATCGACTTTGTGGATCACACTGCGCACCTCGGCGGTAGCACCGTTTTCGTTCATGATAAAATAGCCGTATTTTCCGTCTGTTTCGCCTCCTTGCAAACACATCGGACCGTAGGAAAGCTCTTTATCCAAAATCAGTTTTTTCTCAAGTGTGACTTTGATCTCCTTTTCGGAGTGGATCATTTCATGGATGGTCATTTTTTATTTCACTTCCTTTCATTCGTTTGAAAAAGGGAGAAAGCTTCCAATGAAGTTTTCCCCCTTTCCGTCAACTCGGATCATCAAAAATCCGACGCTTTTTGTTATTGCTTATCGTCATTTCCGATCTCTTTGACACTGGTCACAAGCCCCGCAAGACTTTGAATTTCGGAAGGTATGATGATCTTGGTCGCTTTTCCGTCTGCTGCCTTTGCAAAGGCCTCCAGTCCCTTAATGGCGATGACGCCGTCGCCGGGCTGTGCTTCGTTGATCATTCTGATACCGTCCGCAGTCGCCTTTTGGATCGAAAGGATGGCTGCCGCTTCACCTTCTGCCTCACGGATCTTAGACTCTTTGATTGCTTCGGCACGCAGAATTTGCGATTGCTTTTCAGCTTCCGCTTCGAGGATCATGGACTCTTTCTTACCCTGTGCCACAAGAATGGTCGAGTTCTTTTCACCCTCTGCACGCAGGATGGCTTCGCGGCGTTCGCGTTCTGCTTTCATCTGCTTTTCCATGGCATCTTGAATTTCCTTGGGTGGAATGATGTTCTTCAGCTCCACACGGGTAACCTTAATTCCCCAAGGATCGGTCGCCTCATCCAAAATGGAGCGCATTTTTGTGTTGATAATGTCACGGGAAGTTAATGTATTATCGAGCTCAAGCTCGCCGATGATATTACGGATGGTGGTCGCGGTCAGATTTTCGATCGCGGTCATCGGTGCGGAGTGACCGTAGGCATAAAGCTTGCAGTCGGTGATTTGGAAGAACACGACGGTATCGATCTGCATACGGACATTATCCTTGGTAATCACAGGCTGAGGCGGAAAATCTACCACTTGCTCCATGAGGTTAATGCGCTTGGCAATTTTGTCAATGAACGGAACCTTGACGTGAAGTCCGGTTTTCCATGTTTGATGATAAGCACCGAGACGCTCCACAACAAACGCCTTGGATTGCGGCACAACATGAACGTTGGAAACAACGATGATCAATACGATCACGATAAAAATACCCAAAACAATAAACGGTCCCATAATAAAAATCTCCTTTGTAAAAATTTTAGAACATCAGTTTTCGGACTTTTGGTTTGGTTCTTCGACTTGCGGCTCGCAAATCAGCTTGACACCGGAAATTTCGCAGATTCTAACGATGCTTCCGGCAGGAATTTTTACGGTATCGTCGGTAGAACGTGCCGTCCACATAAGCGCCTTGACTTTGACACTTCCCGTTTCGTGCAGATTGTCAATGTCCTCCTCGACAATTCCGTGCGTACCGATCAGCGCATCAACGTTGGTACGGTTCTTCGATTTGTTTTGCGGCATAAATCTTTTGAAAACTGTTTTTGCCAACACCAATGTCAAAATCGACAATGCTAAAAACAGGGTGATTTGCAACCAAACCGAATCCACAAACAGAGAAAGAAGCATTGCACTCAGCGCCCCGGGAACAAACCACAGTGCTACCAAATCACATGTCATCCCCTCGGTGATCGCCGCTGCAACAGCCACGAACAGCCAAAAGAACGCGGCCCCGTTCTCCGCAAAAAAATTTCCCCAATCCATCATCATTTCCTCCTTCCTAAATCATTGTAATAAAATTATATCACGAAATCATATGATTGTCAATAACATTCTTGGAAAAATATTTAAAAATCTAAAAATTTTCTTTTGAAGATTATTTGGTATACACGGTAATAATCTTTTCAATCAAGATACTGCCGTCCGCACTTACCCGCAAAGTAATATATTGTGGGCGGCTGGCGCCGCTGTCAATATCTCGGCGGAAGGTCCCGTCATTCCGATAGATCATATACTCCAAAAGATAAGTCACCAGCTTATCTCCGCTCTCCCCACTCTCGGAGGATTGGTATGTAATTTCCATATTATAAAGCATTTGCGGGGAAAAGCTTGTTTTTCTTTCATTGTCTTTATAATAGGTCTCATGAAAGCAAGCGTTATAAGCAGAAGCATCCCCTGCAATGATCGTTTGCAAAAAATCGTAGAGAAAAAGTGTATTGGCGTCAAAATCGGCGCGATTTTCATCTGTGATCGACTGTGTCAGACCGTATCCCGACGGATCGTTACAATAACTGACTTGGCGATTTAACTCCAAATAGTCCGGGTTCTCAAGGATATTCCCTTCATAAGTCGGGTAAAATTCATAGGTACCGTCAGGCACACCGATCTCATCTTTGCCGATCACGGTATCCAAAATTTTAATCAACACCGATATTAGGATCAAGCAACCGACCACACAGGTAAGAATTAAAATCAATCTTCTTTTCATTTTTCGCGACTGTGAACGCAGCTGTTCGTATTCGTTTTTGGGTTCGTTGTTTTCCTCGGGTAACATCGTTTTCCTCCCTCAATATCTCTCTATGTATATTTTATCATACTATTTTGCATTTTGCAATGAAAATTTCATTTCAAAGCCGATTTTTTTACTTTCCCACGTCAATTTTTAAAAAAATCAAAAAAAGTTGCATTTTAAAGAAAAATATCAAAGATTTTCTCTTGTACTTTTTGAAAAAATGTGATATAATGTAGGTTGAATTTATTCAATTTTCAAAAACGGACTCCAATAGCCCGTGATTTTGGTTACGGAAAGGACCCCACTTACATGAAATATCTTGTTTTGATCCCGGATGGAATGGCTGATGAAAAAATCGAAGCACTCGGCAACCGCACTCCCATGGAGGCTGCCAACAAGCCCATGATGAATGCACTTGCCAAAAAATCTCTTGTCGGAACGGTTTCCAATGTTCCCGAGGGCATGGTTCCCGAAAGTGATACCGCCAATATGGCGATCCTCTCGTTTGATCCCAAGGTTTACTCCAAAGGACGTTCCCCCCTTGAGGCGGTCAGCATGGGAATTGAAATGAAATCCGACGAAACAGCTTACCGCTGTAATGTGGTGACCTTGACCGATGACGGAGATTATGACGACAAGATCATTCTCGATCACAGCGCCGACGAGATCACCACAGCAGAAGCCGACGAGCTGATCAAGGCTTTGGAGGAAAAGCTGGGCAACGAATACCGCCGTTTTTACACGGGTGTCAGTTACCGCCACTGCTTGATTTGGAAAAACGGAAATGACAAATATGATTTTATGCGTCCGCACGATATCCTCGGCAAACGCATTGGTGAATATTTGCCAAAAAAAGAAAACGGTGGTGAGGAGTTCTACCGTTTGATGCGTGAGAGCTTTGATATCCTCAACCATCACCCCGTCAATGAAGCGAGACGCGCGCGCGGTCTCAAGCCCGCAAACTCCGCATGGCTTTGGAGCCCCGGAAAGAAACCTCAGCTTCCCAACTTCCGTGAGAAATGGGGACTGGACGCCGCAGTCATTTCTGCAGTTGACCTCATCAAAGGCATCGGTCTTTGTGCGGGAATGAAATCGATTGATGTTGAGGGTGCTACCGGAAACGTACACACCAACTACGACGGAAAAGCCAATGCCGCCATCAACGCCTTCCGCGACGGTTGTGATTATGTTTATGTACATGTGGAAGGTCCCGACGAATGCGGACACCGCGCCGAGTTGGAAAACAAGGTGCTTTCCGTGGAGCTGATCGACCAAAAAATTCTCAAGCCCGTGTACGACTATCTTGTTTCTTGCGGAGAGGATTTTCGTATCATGGTGCTTCCCGATCACCCCACGCCCGTCCGTTTGCGCACACATACCATTCTTCCCGTGCCGTTTATGATCTACGATTCCGCAAAGGAATGGGACGGTGTGGAAAACTTCTGTGAGGAAAGTGCGGAAGCAAAGCAAAATTACATTGAAAATGGCTACAGTCTTATGGAGAAACTGATCAAATAAGAATGCAGAAAGGAGGCTTCCCCATGAACCAAGAGCCTATGCGCCCCGAAGAAGAACTCGAAACGCCCCTACAACCGAAACAACCGTCCGAAAAGCTATCCAAAAAGATCGCCTCAAATATTTTTGACATTGCCGAAATGTTCGCATGGTCGGTGTTTGCGGTACTCATCCTATTTACGTTTGCCGTCAGACTTTGCCGTGTGGACGGCAGATCGATGGAAAACACACTTTACGACGGTGAAAATCTGTTGTTGACAAGCTTTGCCTATACGCCCGAGCAGGACGACATTGTGGTGTTCCATTTGACCGACTCCGAAAACAGTATGGAAAAGACCATGGTCAAGCGCGTCATTGCCACAGGGGGACAAACCGTGGAGATCAACTTTAACACGGGTTTGGTTACCGTGGACGGCAAGGAATATGCCGACTCGCACGCAGTACTCAAGGACCGTTCGACTGATGTGATCACGGGGATCTATACCTTGACCGCCGAGCATCACTATCACGCAAGCACCCGCACCTTTTCGGCAACCGTTCCCGAGGGATATGTGTTTGTCATGGGTGACAACCGCAACAACTCCAAGGACGGACGCGACACCGATGTCGGGTTCGTGGATGAGAGATGTATTCTCGGCAAAGCCTTTTGTCGCCTCTCCCCTTTCACCTTTTTTCAATAAACTTTTATAGGAAAGGATTTCGACAATATGCCATCTGAAATGATCCAATGGTTCCCGGGACATATGGCAAAGACCCGCCGTATGATCTCGGAAAATCTGAAGAACGTGGACATCGTCATCGAAATTCTGGATGCACGAATCCCTTACAGCTCCCGCAATCCCGAGATCACACGTCTTACCGCCGGGAAGCCGACCCTGCTCCTTTTAAACAAGGCGTCCCTTGCCGATGTGGAGCAAAATCAAAAATGGAAAAAACAATATACGCAAGATAATACCGTTTGTCTGTTGACCGATTGTGTGACAGGCGAAGGAATGAAGAGTCTCGCGCCTGCAATTCGCGAAATTTTGGCAGACAAATTACGCCGTTATGAAGAAAAAGGAATGGCGGGACGCCGTGTGCGCGCGATGGTGTTGGGCATTCCGAATGTGGGAAAATCCTCTTTGATCAACCGCATTTGCGGTAACAAAAAGACCAAGGTTGAGGATCGCCCCGGTGTCACGTTGGATAAGCAATGGGTCTCCACCAATATCGGCGTCGACCTTTTGGACATGCCGGGTATTCTTTGGCCCAAGTTCGAGGAGCGTCGTGTAGGGGAAAACCTTGCATTGACGGGCGCTATCCGAGACGGTGTTCTTGACATTGAGTCGCTTGCCGTGATCCTTTGCAAGCGCTTGCGTTTGCTCTACCCCGAGTTGCTCGCGGCACGTTATAAGCTGGGAACCGATCTCTCGGCGTATCAGACTTATTCCGACTATGAGCTTTTTGAAGCCATCGGAAAAAAACGAGGCTTTTTGATCAGCGGCGGTGAGATCAACACCGAGCGAACCGCAATCACCTTGCTTGACGAGTTCCGTGCCGCCAAGATTGGGCGCATCACCATTGACCGCTATTCTAAGGAGGAGCTTCCCCGTGCTTGAATACCAACTTGAACAGGTACTTGCCGAACAGGGCTACACCAATGTATGCGGTGTGGACGAGGCGGGACGGGGACCTTTGTGCGGTCCTGTGGTTGCCGCCGCGTGTATTTTGCCTGCGGGGCTGGTGATCGAGGGCTTAAACGACTCCAAAAAGCTCACCCCCAAGAAACGCGAAGCCCTCTTTGACTTTATTTGTGAAAACGCGGTTTCTTATTGCATTGCCGAGGCAAGTGTGGAGGAGATCGATGCACTCAATATACTGGAAGCCGATCTGCTTGCCATGCGCAGGGCGATCGACGGGCTTTCGGTTCCCGCCGACTTTGCTTTGATCGATGGCAATATTGCAAGGGATTTTCAAATTCCGGCACGCGCCGTGGTTCACGGTGACGCCATCAGCCCCAGCATCGCCGCAGCGTCGATTCTTGCAAAGGTCACGCGTGACCGTCAATGTATTGAGCTTGACAAGCAATACCCCCAATACGGCATCGCAAAGCATAAGGGCTACGGCACCAAGGTACATATGGATGCGTTGCGTACCTATGGACCCGCGCCGATCCACCGCAAGCAATTCATACGTTTTTTGGATAAAGAATGATGCAATTCCATAATACGAAAGAGATCGGAGATTTTGGCGAAACAAAAGCGGTTCACTATCTGCGCCTACACGGATATACTGTAAAAGAACGCAATTGGCACGCCGGAAAATGCGAGATCGATATCATTGCAAGCACCTTACGGGATATCGTGTTTGCGGAAGTCAAAACGAGAACTTATTCCAAAGAAGAGATCGACACCGCGCCTCCCCCTCGCATGGCGGTTCATGCCGAAAAGCAACGTTTGACACGCCAAGCAGCACGTGCGTATCTGTGTAAGTACCCGACCAAAAAACGACCGCGCATGGATGTGATCGAGGTTTGGCTGTTACAGTCTGCCGACGGCAAGCGACCAAAGGTGTTCAAAATTTACCACATCAAGGCCGCATATTAAGGAGGTACACATGAGGCTCTCCTTGTTCGATTTGCATTGCGATACCGCATATAAAATGCTGACCGAAAATCAACCGCTTTCACGGAATAATTTTGCAATTTCATTGGAAAATGCAAGGAAATTCGAGCAATATACGCAGGTGATGGCTCTTTGGACAGATGATAAGCTTGACGACGAGGTCGGTTGGAAACAGGCAATTTTAATGTCTCAAAATTTGCAAAAGGATTTTGCTGTTCAACAAGGTCTTGCCGCCATATCCACAACTGTTACGGATACCTCCCGCCCCACGCTGCTGCTAAGCGTTGAGGATGCGCGTATCCTTGCGGGAAAGCTTGAACGTGTCAACGTGCTCTATCGGCTCGGCGTTCGTATTCTGACACCGCTTTGGAAAGGAAATACCTGTATCGGCGGTTCTCACGATACTTTAACAGGACTGACTGTATTTGGGGCGCAAGCCATCCGCAGAGCTGCGTCTTTGGGGATGATCCTCGACATCTCGCATGCCTCGGAGCAATCGGCAAAAGAGATTTTTGCCATTGGTGAGGAATATGCCCGCCCGGTAATTGCTTCACATTCCAACGCCTACGATATCTGTCCCGTTTCCCGCAACCTCAAAAAGGAACAGATCAAAAAGATCCTTGCCTCAAACGGCGTGATCGGACTGAATCTTCACGTTTCCTTTCTCAAAAAAGACGGAAACGCCGCCGCCAAAGATATTTTACCGCATGTGGAATATTTTTTGGAAGCCGACGCGCAAGACGCGCTGTGTCTCGGTTGCGACATGGACGGTTGCGAGTTGCCCCCGGATATCTCCAACCTTGCATCACTCCCCCATCTTGCCGAGCTGATGCTGCAACACAATTATCCCGAAAAACTGATCCGACGAATTTTCTTTGAAAACGCCGTCGGATTTGCAAAAAAATACCTTACTTAATTTACTTTGTTATCAAATCCAACAGGAAGGATCCGAAAACCATGTTTTACAAAAGCACAAGAAGTAACGAAAAAGCCGCAAAAACAGCCGCTGAGGTCATCAAACAGGGACTTGCAGATGACGGCGGACTCTTTGTTCCCGAAAGTGTCCCCACGCTCTCCCTAAAAGAGATCGAGGCGCTTTGCAAAGAGGACTACCCCGTGCGTGCCGCCACCATTCTTTCCAAATTCCTCAGTGACTACACCTACGATGAGTTACTTGAGGATTGCCGTGCGGCATACGATGAAAAATCCTTTGTAGGCGGTGCCGCTCCGCTGGTCAATATTCATGATCGGTTTGAGTCACTGGAGCTTTGGCACGGTCCGACTGCGGCGTTTAAGGATATGGCGCTTCAAATCATGCCCCGCCTGCTCTCCCGCGCATTGGTAAAAACCGGTGAGGAGCGCACGGCGCTGATCCTTGTGGCAACCTCGGGAGACACGGGAAAAGCCGCTTTGGAGGGCTATAAAGACGTTCCGCGCGTGAAGATCATGGTATTTTACCCCGTGGATGGTGTCAGCCGTGTCCAAAAGCTGCAGATGGCAACACAAACCGGTTCCAATGTCAATGTTTGTGCGATCCGCGGCAATTTTGATGACGCGCAAAACGGTGTCAAGGTCATTTTCGGCGACAAAGCAATGGCAGAGACGCTCAATCAAAAGGGTTATTTCTTCTCGAGCGCAAACTCCATCAACTGGGGACGTTTGGCACCGCAGATCGTTTACTATGTATCGGCTTACTGCGACCTGCTCAACGCGGGCAAATGCAAGCTTGGAGAAAGCTTTAACGTTTGCGTTCCCACAGGCAACTTCGGTAACATTTTTGCCGCATATTTGGCAAAGCTTATGGGGCTTCCCATCCATCATATGGTATGCGCTTCCAACACCAACAATATCCTCACCGACTTTTTGCGCACGGGTACTTATGACCGCAACCGCGACTTTTATCTGACGATGTCACCGTCGATGGATATTTTGATCTCGAGCAATTTGGAGCGTCTGCTCTACTTTACCGCAGGCAGTGAAAAGACCGCCGCTTATATGGAAGCACTTAAAAAGGACGGTTGTTATACGGTGGATGCCGAAATTCTTGCCGAAATTCGCAAAAACTTCAGCGGCTACTTTACCAATGAGGAAGAAACCGCCGAGACCATCAAGGAGACCTACGCAAAGTACGGCTATCTTGCCGATACGCACACTGCGGTTGCCATTCACGCCGCCGAGGCATATGTCGGCGAAAGCGGAGACACCCGCCCGATGATCATTGACTCCACCGCGAGCCCCTACAAGTTTGCCAACAATGTTTACCGTTCGGTTACAGGCAAAGAAGCCACCTCCGAGCTCGGAGCTTTGGATGAGCTTTCTGCAGCTACCGGTACGGCCATTCCCTATCCGCTTGCAGGGCTTGCTACCCGTAAGGTCAACTTTGAAAAGGTGGTTGACCGTGAGCAAATGGCAGAAGCTGTTTTGGAATATTTGAACTGAAAAACGACATTACAGAGAACACGGGGAGAACCGAAAACGGTCCTCCCCATAATATAAAAGTCGGTAAAAATCAGTTTTCCTTGGGCTTAAAGGTTGCGCAAAGCGTATCACCGGAGGAAATTGCCTCACGGGGGCCGACCGAAATTTCATTTGCGGTACAACAGGTCTCTTGATCGTGGTAGTAGCAATTATGAACATTGCATTTGATTCCCTTGATGTGCTTGCAACCGCAGTCGGTCTCATACATTTTGTTTTCTTCCATTTTGAAGGTCATCCTTTCATTTTTGGATTGGAGAGTCGGAAAGATAAATCTTTCACGATACTATTTTACCCGTTTTATTTTGTTTCATACTTCGGAAAGGAGAAACAGCCGTGTCCCTGTTTGTCATAGCGGATCTGCATCTGTCCAGCGACGGAAGTAAGTCGATGGAAAAATTCGGTGCCCGTTGGACCGATTATATGAATAAGCTTCGGCGCAATTGGACAGCGGTTGTCGCCTCGGAGGATACTGTCATTGTTCCCGGTGATATTTCCTGGGCACTCAAGCTGGAGGAAGCACGTGAGGATCTCTTGTTTTTAAATTCTTTACCGGGACAAAAGCTGATCGGAAAAGGCAACCACGACTTTTGGTGGTCAACCAATGCAAAAATGACGGCGATGATGGAGCAAAACCATATTCAAACTATTCGCATGATCTACAACAACGCATATCTTTTGGAGGATTGTATTGTTTGCGGTACGCGGGGATGGTTTGTGGAAGAAAACCAACAGCACACCGTGGGAAATGCCGATTACGCACGCATCGTCAACCGCGAGGTCATTCGTTTGCGTTTGAGTTTAGAGGAGGCTGTCAAGTTGCGCAATGCTGATGGAAGAGCGCTTCCCATTTTGGTATTTTTGCATTTTCCGCCCGTGTGGAACGGCTTTGTTTGCCGTGAGATGGTGGATGTATTACACGAATACCATATTTCCACCTGTTATTTCGGACATATCCACGGTGCTTATTATGCCCCGAGGACAACTGTTTTTGAAGAGATCGAATTTGTGTTGACCTCCGCGGATGCTCTCAATTTTACGCCGATGCCGATTTATCCGACCGATTTTTGAAAATTTTGTTTCAATTTTGTCTTAAATTTTGTAAAACCTATTGACAAAAGCAAAAAAAAATTATAAAATATACTTTGTATGTAAAAAACATTATCATTTCGTTTTGGAGGACATTAAAAAATGAGTTTGATCAAATCCGAAAAGACCGACAAGAGCGTATATACGCTGGAGTTCTCGGTTGACAAGGACACGTTTGAAAAGGCGGTTTCCAATGCGTACCGCAAGCAGGTCGGTAAAATCACCGTGCCCGGGTTCCGCAAAGGAAAGGCGCCTCGTTCTGTGATCGAGAAGATGTACGGTAAGGGATTTTTCTATGAAGATGCAATTAACGAGGTTCTTCCGGATGCGTTTGACGCAGCGCTGAAAGAATCCGCTCTTGATATGGTAGGACAGCCCGAGTTCGATGTGGTTTCCATCGATGATAACGGTGTTGTGATGTCCGCAAAGGTTGCTGTAAAGCCCGACGCTAAGATCGAGGGCTATTTCGGCATCGAGGCGGAAAAGCAGGTTGCGGAAGTTACCGACGAAGAGGTTGAAAATGAGATTAACACCATTCGTGAGCGCAACTCCAGAGAGATTGAGATCACCGATGACACCAAGTCCGAGATGGGTGACGTTTGCACCATCGACTACGAGGGCTTTGTGGACGGCGTTGCTTTTGAAGGCGGCAAGGGCGAGGATTATCCCCTTAAGCTCGGCTCCGGCAACTTTATTCCCGGTTTTGAGGAACAGGTTGCGGGACACAAGATCGACGAGGCGTTTGACGTCAATGTGACCTTCCCCGAAGAGTATCACGCAAAAGAGCTTGCCGGCAAAGCCGCTGTGTTCAAGACCGTCATCCACAAGATCAAGCACATCGAGCTCCCCGCTCTGGACGATGATTTTGCAAAAGATGTATCCGAATTTGATACGATGGATGAATATCGTGCCGATATCAAGGCAAAAATCGCAAAGAGACATGAGGACGAGGCAGACCGCAAATTCGAGGACGCCATTCTCGATACTCTGATCGAAAAGCTGGATGCCGAAATTCCCGAGCAGATGTATGTTGCCGAGACCGAAAACTTTGTCCGTGACTACGACAACCGTCTGCGTATGCAGGGACTCGACCTCAAGACCTACTTCCAATACACCGGTATGAATTTGGACACCTTGCGTGAGCAGTTCCGTCCTCAAGCGGAAAAGCAGGTTAAGCTTCGTTTGGCGCTTGAAAAGATTGCAGAGCTCGAAAAGCTTGAAGCTACCGAGGAAGATATCACCGCCGAAATCAACCGCATTGCAGAGGCTTACAAGATGGAGGCCGATCAAGTGCGCGGCATGGTTCCCACCGATTCCATTGCACAGGATATGAAAGTGAAAAAAGCCATGGATCTCGTCAAAGAGAAAGCCATCGCAAAATAAATCCACCGACAGAACCGGAATTTGCTTGTGCGACTTCCGGTTCAAATCTTACGAAAAGAGGTATCACAAATGTTTGATTACAGAGAGTACACCAAAGACGCACTGGTCCCTATGGTCGTGGAGCAAACCAACCGCGGCGAACGCTCCTACGATATCTTCTCGCGTCTGCTCAATGACCGCATTGTATTTCTTTCCGATGAAGTCAACGACACTACCGCATCCCTCATTGTGGCACAAATGCTCTTTTTGGAGGCGCAGGATCCCGATAAGGACATTTCGTTCTATATCAACTCCCCCGGCGGCTCCGTGACTGCAGGCATGGCGATCTATGACACCATGCAGTTTATCAAATGCGATGTTTCCACTATCTGCATCGGTATGGCGGCAAGCATGGGCGCGTTCCTGCTTTCCTCGGGTACCAAGGGTAAACGGTTTGCACTTCCCCACAGTGAGGTCATGATCCATCAGCCTCTCGGCGGTGCGCGCGGTCAAGCGAGCGATATTCAGATCCAAGCCGAGCAGATCCTTAAAACCAAAGCAATGCTTAACCGCATCCTTGCGGAGAACACCGGAAAGCCGCTTGAGATCATTGAACGCGACACCGACCGTGACAACTACATGACCGCGCAAGAAGCGATGGAGTACGGTTTGGTCGACAAGGTTCTTACAAAGCGTCCCTAAAAATCCTTTTCAGGAGTAATTCATGGCTAACACGAATACAAACAACGGCTCCAAAAATCTGCGTCATTGCTCTTTTTGCGGCAGAAACGAGCATCAGGTCGATTTTCTGATTCCCTCGCCCACAGGTGTTTATATCTGTGATTTCTGCGTAGAGGCTTGCAATGATCTGATCATGGAAACCGAAAATATCGAACCCTCCATTGATAGCCTTTCCTTGGCGGAGCTTCCACGCCCCATGCAGATCAAGGAAACGCTTGACAAATATGTCATCGGACAGGACGAGGCAAAGGTCGCGCTTTCGGTCGCCGTTTACAATCATTACAAACGAATCCTTTCGACAGAGCAAAAAAAGCCGAAAGGGAAAAAGAAAAAAGAGGCAGACACGCATACCGAGGAAGAGGATGTGGAGCTGCAAAAAAGCAACGTGCTCCTCATCGGTCCTACCGGTGTGGGTAAAACCTACCTTGCGCAAACGCTTGCAAAAACGCTCAAGGTGCCTTTTGCAATTGCCGATGCAACCACACTCACCGAGGCGGGATACGTGGGCGAGGACGTGGAAAATATCCTTCTCCGCCTCATTCAAGCGGCAGACTACAATATCGAGCTTGCCGAACGCGGCATCATTTATATTGACGAAATCGACAAGATTGCCCGTAAGAGCGAAAATCGTTCGATCACGCGTGATGTATCTGGCGAGGGCGTACAGCAGGCACTGTTGAAGATTTTGGAGGGTACTGTCTCCAATGTTCCTCCGCAGGGCGGACGGAAACACCCCAATCAAGAGTTTATTCAGATCAACACCAAGAACATTCTCTTTATTTGCGGCGGTGCGTTTGAGGGACTCGATAAAACCATCGAGAACCGCAAAGGCAATCAGACCATCGGCTTTGGCGGGGAGATCAAGACCAAAGCCGAGCGCAAAGACTCCGGGATCTTCCGTGATGTCGTTCCGCACGATATTGTCAAATTCGGCTTGATTCCCGAGCTTGTGGGGCGCATTCCCGTCATCGTTCCGCTCAATGACTTGGATAAGCCCGCGTTGGTTCGTATTTTGACCGAGCCCAAAAACTCGCTTGTCAAGCAATACGAGAAGCTCTTCAAAATGGACGGTGTAAAATTGACGTTCAGCGCCGAGGCACTGGACACCGTGGCAACGCTTGCGCTCGAGAGAAATACGGGGGCGCGCGGTCTGCGTTCCATTCTTGAGTCTGCGATGACCGAGATCATGTATGAGATTCCCTCGCGCCATGATGTAGCCGAGGTCGAGATCACTCCCGAGTGTATTCGAGGTACGGGAAAATGCCGTTATCATCTGCTTCGTGAGCTTCCGGAAGGTACCGCGCCTTCTCTACCCGAAGCAAATTGATCATAAAAATTGGGTGCCGCAAAAATGCGACACCCTTTTGTTTTTCAGCATCCGCACCCGCAACGGGAGGGACGGTCGGAGTTGTTTTGCTGTGAGAGATTTGCCATGCTCTGCGGGCAAAATTCGCTCGTTGGGAACGGCATACAGCGGAATACGTGACAGGGATCATCCTCCTCCACGGGACAACACTCTTTTTCGGGAATGCAATACTCGCTTGCCTGTACCAACAGCTGCGAGGGACGAACGATACGAACCACAGAAAAGATACCGAGCGACACGGTCAAAAAACGTCTGCCATTGCCGTTGTCATCAAACATCAAGGGTGCTTCCAAAGAGGTCATCACAGCCTCGGGCAAATCGTTTTCTTGGCAGCAACAGCAGTTGCACTCACTGATTTTCTCCACGATCTTCGTTCCGAGAATTACGGGGTCGACCACCTCAACAATTGCGGTGGGAACATTGCGTTCGCCGCAATCGGGCTTGGGCATAGAGCAAAAGTCATTGTCACAAGCACTGCTCTTAAAGACGTTTACATTACTTTCGCCACCAAAAAGAATGACGCGCTTTTCGAGAACGGCAATCCCCTCTACTTCCTGCGCACGTCCGCCGCCGATGCAAGCTTCAAATACAAGCTTTACATAAAAACGAATGGTTACCGCATAAAAACCGCGGTTGAATTGGATCGGATCGATTCCGATATAAGTCCATACGATCTTTGCGCATTTCGCGCGGATCGCCCCGGTACGCTCGAGAATTTCATTGCCGTAGCACGAGAGGTAAACGCGCACGTTCTCAAAGCAATCACGGTCCCGACAGGAATCTAAGATCCGATTGGTCTCAATGCACACCGTCTCACGGGAAGAACCGTTCGGTGCACAGGAAAATTTGTTTTCCGCCATTATCGTTGATCTCCTTTTCAGATATTCAGAGAAAACTCTCTTCGATATCATTCTATGCACCTCGCCATATTTTGACACCAAAAGACCAAAAACATTTTCGGAGTAAACAACGATCAAATCTTCCTTTATAATCACAAAAGAGTTGCCCAAAAGCAACTCTTTTGTGATATGAGATCGGTAATTATTTATTAAAAGGAATCAATGGACTCCACCCACCGTTGGGATCATCTGTTTCATATACATTAAATCCACCGGTGGCGGCACTGTCGTCGATTACGGGTTTTCCCTCCTCGTCGGTAACGATACTTCCGTCCTCATCGGTCACAACATAGGACTGCAATTCATCGGGAATCTTATCCATTGGGTCATCCTCGCAAGCCGCAAGCATCGTCACGGCAAAGCAAAGCAACAGGAGAATGCAAAAAAGTCTTTTTTTCATTGTTAAAACTCCTTTTTTATTGTTGTATTTATTTTACCATAAATACGGTCCTGTTGTCAATAGATATTTGGAAAATTGTCTGTTTTTTATGTATTTTGTCAATGTTTTTGTAATAAAGGGAAACGCATTTCAATTCGGCTACGTCGAAAATGATGAGATGTTTGCCATATCATCAGTCAAAGCCGTCATCATTTGCGAAGCAAATATTTCACAGCAAAGCTATTTCACATAGTGTAGCCATATTTCACTCGCCAAAGGCAAATTCCGTTGAAAAAAGCACACATTTGTCTATCAGACAAATGTGTGCTTTTTCTGGTGGAGACAGCTGGGTTCGAACCAGCGACCTCATGCATGTCAAGCATGCACTCTAACCAACTGAGCTATGCCTCCGCAACGCTATATATTATATCACATTTAAAGCGAAATTGCAACCCCTTTTTGCAATTTTTTTCAAGTTTTTTTCAAGTTTTTTGAATTTATTTCTTTATGCTTAAGAAAAACGCTCCCAAAAACAATTCGGAGCGTTTTTCTTCAACCTCTATATTTCCGATTTTCTAATCCGTTTCCTCATTTTTCTGAGATCCTTCAGCATTCGGAAGGTATCGCGAACAACATGAACCTTTGATTCACCGTGATTGAGAATGCGCACGGGCGTTTCCTCAATGTGATAGCCATACTTGACCGCCCAAAGGATGGCTTCAAAATCAAAAGCGAAGCCGTTGACCTCACAGCGTGAAAAAATCGTTTCTGCGGCTTGCGCACGAAACGCCTTGCAACCACATTGCGAATCCGAAAGACGGAACCCGCCCACCAAGCAAAGCACGCGGATATAAGCCTTAGATGCAACTCGGCGGAACCGGGTGTAACCCTCGTATCCGTCCTTTTGGAGGTTGCGGGAACCGATGACGGCTTGAATATCGGGATCTTTTTCAAACACCTCAGCAAACTGTCCGATCACATCGGTACCGTAGGCAAGATCGGCGTCGGTAAACAGGCGCACTTCCCCTGTTGCCGCTAACATCGCGGTACGCACCGCGTAGCCCTTGCCGCGGTTTTGTGAATCTCCGATTACACGTACATTCGGCAATTCCAGTGCACGCACGACCGCATCACAACCGTCTGTACTGCCGTCATTGCAAAACAGGATCTCATAATCTTTAAAATGAGCCTCCATGTATGCGGAGAGCATACGCGCGGTTTTTGCAATCACCTTTTTTTCATTGTACATCGGAATGCAAACCGAAATTCTCATCGTCAAATACCCTTTCTGAAAACAAATATGTCAAAATCCAGTTCGGTTGTCAAAGTATCAAGCCGGTCGAGCTTGGCGCGGTCGGTCTCACAGGTACGCCAATAATACGGCGTCATGGAAAAGAGTGCGCGGATCATTTGGACTCCCTCTACCGTGATTTCCGTTTGCAATCTTTTTTGCATCACGGTTTTCATTTTTGTAGGAAGATCGGCACGGGTGGAATTAAAATAAGGATTTTCATAAAGTACCTTTTTCAGCCCCATCAAATGTCGTTCGCCTGCCCCCACCAATATCAGATGACCTCCGGGTTTGAGCACACGTGAAAACTCTTCCTCGGCACAGGGGGCAAACAGATTGATCACCGCATCCAACGCCGCGTTTTGCACAGGCATGGAAAAAAGACTTGCCACCGCAAAGCCCGCACGGGTTTGCAATTGTTTTGCGCGTCTTGCGGCGTACTCGATACCCGCACGGGAAAGATCGATGCCCAAAACGTCTCTGCCGACTGCCATACGGTTGGTATAGTATCCCTCCCCGCAACCCGCATCGAGCACTGTTGCGGACGGTAACGTATCCAAAATTTCATTGACCGTATCCGAGAGCTGCCGATAGTATCCCGCGTCAAGAAAAGCGCGGCGTGCCAATACCGCCTCTTTGGTATCTCCCTCACCCGCGTGCGGTCCTCCGAGGTGGAGATGTCCGCTACGGGCAAAATCAAAGCAATGTGTTCGCGGTCCGCGGCATCGACAAACACGCCCGTCATCGGTCACATTCATACTCGATTGACATACCGGGCAACGCAAAAGCTTTATGATGGTATGGTTCATTTGTGTCACTCCTCTGCGGTTGATTGGTCGGGCAAGCAAACGGGGGCTTCCGTCAGCGGCAACTCAAACCAAAATATCGAGCCTTTTCCGATCGTACTGTTGACACCGTATGCCGCATGGTGCAATTCAAGAATACCTTTGACAATGGAAAGTCCCAAGCCGGTGCCCACTGTGGCTCGCTTGTGGACCTTGTCCACCTTATAGTAGCGATCCCAAATCAGAGGCATTTCCTCGGGCTCAATGCCTTTGCCCGTATCGGAAACGCTGATCCTTACTCTGCTGTTGAAAACCGTTTGCTTGATCGTCACGGTCTTATCCTCGCCTGTATAGTTGACGGCGTTGTTGATCAAATTGTAGAGAACCTGCAACAGCATTCCGCGGTCTGCGGCAACATATGCCTCGCGGTCAAAATCAAAGCTCACATGATATCCGCGATGCTTGATCAAGGTATCGTATCGCTTCATGACCTCATGGACTGCATCTGTCAGATCAAACAAAGAAAATTCGGGGGCACGGGCGCCCGATTGAAGCTTGGAAAGATCCAGTAAGTCGTTGACCAGCTCGGAAAGACGCGTCGTCTCGTCAATAATGACCTGCATATTTTCGGGTGTGTTTTCTCCGGGCAGATCGCGCATAACCTCGCCATAACCCTTGATCATCGTCAGCGGTGTGCGAAGATCGTGAGAGATGTTTGCGATCAATTCCTTTTGTAAACGGTCGAGACGGGAAAGCTCGTGCGAAGCGTAGTTCAGCGTGTCGGCAAGCTCGCGGGTTTCGCGGTAACCTTTTCCCGAGAACACGGCATCATAATTTCCTCTTGCCAATTGCTTGGCGGACTCGTTCATTCGTATGATGGGACTTGAGATCTTGCGGTAAAGCAAAAAAACCATGATCAAAGCCGCGATCAGAATGATACCGGCGATCCAAAGAAATTGTGTGCCGAGTGTTCGCACGGTAGAATCTAACGGTTGCAAGCTTGCATCTAAAAGGATCATATACGTGCTGTCATCGGTTCCCTGTACCAGCTTTACGTAGACCATACGCATATTTTTGGTAGGGATCTTTTTTTCGGTACCGCGCTCATCGGAAAAAGGCAAATTATCGAAAGAGATCGAGCCATCGGAAACCTCAAAGCCACCGAAAGCGATCCTTGAAAAATAGGTTCCCTCATTTTCAAGTGCCTTGTTGTAAAGCTTTCCAAGGTGCTCCGGGGACAGGGTTACGGTAAAATTACTACCCGTAGCATCAATGTTGACCATTCGTTCGCTCCCGTTTTCGGCAATTCGGAAAATGGTAACGCACAAAGAATGGTCGATTGCCTCACCGTAAGCCGCAGTTTGCAGATCATCGCTTGCCACCTTTACCGCCAAAGCATCTGCCGCTTCCCGCATTTCGTTCTTTTTGACGGCGCGGAAAAAGGCGTCCAGCAAAACGATTTGAAACAGCCAGGTTACCAATAAGATAATGGCAACAAACAGTGTCATGTACACTACCAGCTTCCAACGGATGCTGATACCGCTCGCTCTTGGATGCCGTCTGAGGTTCTCGGCTCTCATACACCTTCAAATCGGTAGCCGACGCCGCGCAAGGTCACGATAAAGCGGCTGTATCTGCCAAGGCTTTTTCGCAACAGCTTGATATGCGTGTCAAGTGTGCGTGCATCTCCGAAAAAGTCATAGCCCCAAACCTCACAAAGCAATTTTTCACGCGAGAGCGCAATGTTGCGGTTGTTGAGGAGGTAAAAGAACAGGTCGTATTCCTTGGGTGACATTTCCACGCGCTCACCGTCAATAAAGACCAGCCGCGCCGTCACATCGGCTTTCAGACCGCCTCCGTCCAGATCCACGACCACATTGGGGCGCGTATTTTGCCCGGGCGTTGCCACAGGACGGTTTACGCGCTTCATAATGGCATCCACGCGCAACATCAACTCTTTTGGTGAGAAAGGTTTGGTGACATAATCGTCGATCCCCACCTCAAAGCCGTTGATACGGTCATATTCCTCTCCGCGTGCCGAAAGCATGATGATTGGCGTTTGCGCAATTTTCCTTATTTCGCGACAAGCGGAAAAGCCGTCCAGCTCGGGCATCATAATATCCATGATAATGAGGTCGTAAGTGTTGTTTCGGCAAAGCAAAACGGCTTCCATACCATCGCCCGCCTCGGTGACCCGGTGCCCTTCAAACTCCGCGTATTTGCGAATGATCGCGCGAATACGGGATTCATCGTCAACAACTAAGATGTGATACATCCGTTTTCCCCTTTTATAGTCTTATTTACTGTAAATCGTTGTTTTTGTAGTAATCGGGAACGTATTCCTGCAAAGTGAGCGTGGTGGAATACTCCTTGCCGTCACGGGAATATACGATTGTAAGCTGATCTCCGACCTTGCAATTCTCCATCACGGCTTCAATATCGTCTTTTGTGGTCACAGCGATACCGTTTACCGAAACGATGCGGTCCTTATTTTTTAAATCACTGTTATATTCAGAGGAGACCACGTATACACCGATCGTGTCCACACGGAACTTGTAATAATAGTAATTTAAGTTGGAAGAGGTGATATCGAGCAGCTCCAAGCCATGATCCGCGATCCCGCGCACATATCCATACTCGATCAGATCAAGCTCTACCACATATGCGGAGTCGATCGGAATGGCAAACGCCAAGCCCTCAACGCCTTCCGCAGCATATTTTGCATTGACAATGCCGATCAACTTGCCGTCAAGGTTGAAAAGTCCTCCTCCGGAGTTGCCCGAGTTGATTGCCGCATTGGTTTGCAGTAAGGTCATAGTCGTGCCGTCCGAGGTGGTGATTACGCGTTCGGTTGCGCTGATAATACCGTCTGTGACCGTTCCGCCCAGTGTGCCGAGCGGGTTACCGATTGCCACGACCTTTTCTCCCACGACCAGATCCGCACTGCATCCCTGCTCCACATAGGTCAAGGGTTCGTTGCTTTGGGGTTCGATACGCAATACGGCAAGGTCACTGTTTTCATCACTGCCGACCAATGCCGCGTCATATTTGGAGCCGGAATTAAGGGTAACCGTTACCGAAACCGCATTTTCGACCACATGGTGACAGGTGAGGATATATCCGTCCGCGGAAATAATAACGCCGCTACCGGAGCTTACACTTGTTTGGGAACCAAAGTATGAAGATGAGGTATTGACAGTTGCGTCAATCACCACAACGGCATTCTGTACCTTTTGTACGACTTGAGAGACCTCAAACACATCTTCCCCCGCGGAGCCGTAGGGCGAGGTTTGCGATTCGGATTTATCGAGAACAGACTGCGGATCACTGTTATAGAGATCCTCCTGGTCGGGTGCAGCGTTGATATTGTCGGTTTCGTTCTTGTCTAAAAGTTGAAATGCGTAAAAAGCACCGCCAAAGCCCGCGGCAAAAGAAAACGCCGCGCATAAGAGGATTGTAATGACCGAAATCAATATTTTTTTTCCACCATTGGGTTTCTGTGGCTTGGGATTTCCGCCGTTCCCCGTGGAACCTCCGGAAGAAAAAACATACTCGTAAGAGCTGCCCACGCTATGGTCCTGCGAGCCTTGATTATTGCCGCCAAAGATGTTATGATCGAATTGTGAATTTTGATTGTCCATAAGATCAAAACCTCCGAGTTTTTTGAAATTCGTCTTGCAGAATTTCTTGCTTGATGAGTAAATTATAGTTAGCAAATGTGACGGCTGATTGAAGATGGCAGAAAAAAACCTTGAAAAATCGGTAATCTTCTTGTTTTTTTGCGAATGATTTGGTATAATAAAGGCATCGACTTCTTTATTATATCACAAAAACAGGAAAAGGAAAAGATATGTTTGCATTTTTATCTGATTTTTTTGAAAAAAAGTTGATTGATTGCTGGGCGCCCGTACCGCTTTCCGCCTGTCGGGTGACAAAGCCCTATCTTTTGGAGCGCGCAAATATCTCCGACGGAACGGTTATCATCATCGCGGTTCCTTATTTTACAAAGGCCTGCGCCGACAAACAAAGGAACATTTCGGCATATGCTGTTTCTAAAAATTATCATGATTTTTTTATTAATTTGTTTGATGAATTGATTCTGCTTTTACAAGCAAACTTTCCAAATCAAACCTTTGCAAGCTTTGCCGATCACTCCCCCATCGCTGAGATCGAGGCGGCGGCACTTGCGGGACTTGGCGTAATCGGTCAAAATCATCTGCTTCTTACTCCCAAATATTCCTCTTACATCTTTTTGGGTGAGATCATCACCGATGCGATACTGCCATGCGATACACAAAAAATACAGGGTTGTGAAAATTGCGGTGCCTGTCAAAAAAGCTGTCCGATGGAGGATTGCGGTACCTGCCTTTCGGCACTGACGCAAAAGAAAGGCGAATTGTCCGAACGGGAGGCCGCCTGTATCGTCAAATACGGCTCCGCGTGGGGGTGTGACATTTGTCAAGAGGTTTGCCCGCATACAAAGCGCGCTCTCAAGAGTGGGAGCATTTTTACACCCATTCCCTACTTTTATGAGGATAATATTTCTCATTTGACCACGCTAGCTCTTGACGCCATGAGTGATGAAGCTTTTGTAACTCGTGCTTTTTCATGGCGCGGACGCAACACCGTGCGCCGTAATTTGCTGTTATTGGAAAATCATTTCAAAGAGAAAGGAGACGAGTGGTGTTAAGGTTGATCTGCGGTCCCTCCGGCAGTGGAAAGACCTCATATCTGACCGATCGGATCAGAGAGGATATTCAAGCCGGCAGACGCTGCTTTTTATTGGTGCCCGAACAGCAAGCATACATCAGCGAACGCGACCTGCCCGCTTCTTTGCCGAAAAACGCGGGATTGTTTTTTGAGGTTGTCAATTTTTCGGGACTTGCCGAGGATGTATTCCGTGAGTACGGCGGCGTTACACAGGGATCGGTCAACAACGGTATCCGCACGCTTTTGATGTGGGATACCTTGCGCACGCTCTCTCCTCTTTTGAAGCAATACGGAAAAAGCGCATCGGGAGATGCTACGTTGACCGCGTTGATGCTGCAAACCGTATCCGAACTGCGCACCAACCGCATTGCAGGTGACCGTTTGGAGGAGATTGCAAAGCAATTGCCGGAAGGCTCTCCCTTACAAAAAAAGTTAAGCGACCTTGCGTTGGTTGATGCAGTATTCCATGACAAAACCGAGGCTTGCTTTGGGAACGATCCCTCCGACAAGCTGATCCGCATGGCAAGTCTTTTGTGCAAGCACCGATATTTTGCGAACTGCCATATTTACATTGATTCCTTTACCAGCTTTACCGCACAGGAATATGAGGTACTGCGCCAAATCTTGGACCAAGCCGACGCTGTCACCGTTTCACTTTGTACCGATGATTTTCATTCGGCACTCCCGCATTTTGAAAGCACGGTAAAAACCGCCAAACAGCTTTGCAAGCTGGCATCCGCGGTCAATTCTCCGGTAGACAAGCTGAAAATGCCGCAAAATGCCGAGAAAAAGCCGCACACGCTTTCGATTATCGAGCATGATCTTTGGCGTTTTGATCTTACCAAAGAGGCACGAAAGTTGCCCCCGCAAGAGGAAGCCGATGTTGTCCGTATGGTTTCATGTGCCAATCTTTACGAAGAAGCCGAGGCGGCGGCGCTCAACATTTTGGAGCTGGTACAAAACGGTATGAACTTTGGTGACATTGCCGTGATCGTGCGGGATACCGAGACCTACCGAGGGGTGCTTGATGCCGCCATGGAAAAATACGGCATTCCCTATTTTTTGTCCGAGCGAACTGAGCTTTCCTCCAAACCGCTTTCGCGTTTGATACTTTCGGCGTTGCGCGCAGTCAGCCGCCATTATCAAGCGCAGGACGTGATGACCTTGGTAAAAACGGGGCTTGTCGATGTCAGCCTTGCCGACGGTGCGATGTTTGAGGAATACTGCGAAACTTGGCACATCGGCGGAAGTCGCTTTACCGATGAGGTATGGAGCATGAACCCCGATGGATTGACCACCGAAAGAAGCGCCCGTGCCGAGGAAATATTGGCGGCGGCAAATCGTGTGCGAAAGACCGTCATTGAGCCTTTGCAACGTCTTGCCGCGGCACTGCGCACATCAGACCGTATGACCGACCGTTGCCGCGCGCTTTATCAATATCTTTGTGAGATTCATATTTCCGAAAAGCTATCGGAGCGTGCCAAAAACGAGCTTGCCGCGGGACAGTCCCGTGAGGCGGGCGAAACAGTACGCTTGTATCGCTTTATGACAGACACGCTCTCCACGCTTTGTTCGGTCATGCCGGATGCTGTGTTGACGGTGGATGAGTTTATCATGGCACTGACACTTCTCTTTTCCGAAACCGATCTCGGCTCGGTGCCCAATCTCCACGACTGCGTCATCATCGGTTCGGCGGCGACACTGCGTGTCGAAAATGTAAAAGCCTCCTTTTTGCTCGGACTTTGCGAGGGAGAATTTCCCCGCGCGGTCGGAGATGACGGGATCCTTTCCGAGGGAGATAAGGCACAGCTCGAGGAATACGGCATTCTCTTGGATTCGCGGGAACAATTGCGTTCCTCCGAGGAATTGCTTTATGTGTATCGAGCCATGACCAAACCGACACAAAAGCTTTTTCTTTCCACGGTCTCGGCGCAAACCGACGGCTCCGCACGTACCCCGTCCCTTGCGTTTTCTCGGGTTGGCTTTTTGTTGGATAAAAAAGCCGAGCTCTTTGACAGCGATGCGGTCGCAAGTGTGCTGAACAATCGGGTTTTATCGACTGAGTCGGCACTGTTGCGTGTGAAAGAAAAGGAGCATGGCATCACGCTCCGCCTCTCGCAATCCAAAATACAAGCTTTTATGCTTTGTCCCTACCGTTATTACAGCACCTATCAGCTCAAACTGCGTGAAAAGAAAGACTCGCGCCCAAGCTATGCCGATGACGGTGTATTTTTGCACTATGTGTTTGAAAAATTTTTGCGCAACTCGTTGGGGGATGACGGGAAATTACACATTCCGTCCCCGGAAAAGATCGAACCGTTGGCGGACAGAATTATCAATGATTATCTTTTAGAGGTCTGCCCGCTCCCGCCGGAGCATATGGACCGACGGCTGTTGCATCTGTTTGCACGGTTGCGCAAGCTTTCGGTCATCATGTTGCGCGATATTCTTGCAGAGCTTTCTGTCAGCGGTTTTGTTCCGTATAAATTTGAACAGGTGATCGGCATGCCCGGCGAGCGCGGTTTGCCGCCCGTGATATTGGAGCTCAAAAACGGTTCACGCGTGACACTTTCGGGAAAGGTTGACCGTGTGGATCTGTATGACAGCGGCGAAAAGATTTATGTCCGCGTCGTAGACTACAAATCGGGCGTCCATAAATTCAGCCTTGAGGATGTACGTTCGGGGATGGATATCCAACTCGTACTCTATCTGTTTGCGGTCCTTGCATCCGAGCCCGAACACCTTGCCGCGGGAGGTGCGCAATATCTGTACGCCGCGACCGAAAAAGGAAGGATCGGAGTTTCACGGAGCGGTTTTCTTGTCGATGATGAAAAGGTCCGCGCTGCCGCAGACGGTTCCCCGAACGCATCATACACCAAAAAGCTGTTGTTGCAAACCGCAGAGGAGATCAGTACGCTGGGGCAGGAAATGCGTTGTGCGGTGATCTCGGCGGCAGAGCGCATTCTTGCGGGCGAAGCGCAAAAAACGCCCTCCGAGGAGGCTTGCCTCTTCTGCCCTGTCCGCACGCACTGCGACAAGGCATATCACAAATAAAGGAGAAGATTTATGGGAAGAACCTGGACCGCCTCACAAGAGGCGGCAATCACCTTGAAAGGCAAATCGATTTTGGTATCTGCGGCGGCGGGGTCGGGAAAAACCAGTGTTTTGACCGAACGCATCATCAGAACGCTTACCGACCGCGAAAATCCCGCCGATCTTTCCCGTCTTTTGGTGGTTACCTTTACACGTGCCGCGGCCGCAGAGCTCAAAGGGCGCATCGCCTCGGCTCTGACCGACGCACTGGCGCAAAACCCCGGCGACAAACGGCTTTCACGTCAATTATTGTTACTTGGAAGTGCGCAAATTTCCACCATTGACTCCTATTTTCAAAAAATCGTGCGTGCCAACTTTGAACAATTGGGACTGCCTGCAACCTTTCGTATTGCGGATGAAGCCGAAATTTTACCGCTTGGTATGGATGTCATGGACGGGTTGATCGAGGAATTTTACGACCGCTACACGCTGTCCGAAAGCGCTCCTTCCGCACTCGGGCGTCTTAAGGGCAACCGATTTGCCGAAGTGCTTGACCATCTGATGTCCAACCGCAGTGACGGAAAGCTGAACACCTGTCTTTTGGAGTTCCTTAAAAACTTTTCCTCTTATCCGGAGGGGATCGGTCTTTTACACCAATGTGCCGAAACATTGCGCAGAGACGCGGAAAAGCCGTTTTTCGAGACCGATTACGGAAAAGGGCTGGTCGACCATCTTCGGTCGCTTTTTGGTGGATATACCGAAGATCTCATAGCCTTTCAAAAAGCCTTGGAATACGATCCGGACATTGCCTACAAATGCAATGCCATTCTCTCCTCCGACCTTTCGTTTTGCCGTACGATGACAGAAGCATTGGAAGAAAAAGACTATCTCCGTGCGCAAGCCGTGGTGTTCTCGTTTATTGCGGGTAGGTTCCCCACAATCAAAAACAAGCCGGAGGAAGTCACCGCCTATCAAAATTGGAGAACCAAATTTCGCAAGGAGATCACCGAAAAGATACAGGCAAAGCTGACCTGCTCGGCGGAGGTGATCACTGCGCAAATGTACCGCACCGCTGAGCTTTGCGATATGCTGTATGCGTTTTACAAGGAATACGAAGCCCGCATGCTGGCGGAAAAAAACGCACGCGGGATATTGGAGCACAATGATGTACGTTCGATGCTCTACCGTCTTTTGACCGATGAGCACGGTGCTCCCTCGGAGTTTGCCCAAAAGCTCTCTCTGCAATATGACGCCGTTTATATCGATGAATATCAAGACGTTGATTTGGTGCAAGACCGTATTTTCGCCCTTATCGGCGGGAATCGCCGTTTTATGGTGGGAGATATCAAGCAAAGCATTTACGGCTTTCGCGGGAGCGATCCCTCGATCTTTGCGGCGTACCGTCGCGCGATGCCGCTTTATACCGACCGGCAAGCCGCGAATGCCGATGGAATCTGTGTATTCATGTCGGACAACTTCCGTTGCGACCGCCCTGTTATTGAATTTACCAATCAAGTTTGTTCGTTCCTCTTCTCCGCCTGTGAAGAAAGCGTGGGCTACCGACCGCAGGACGATTTGGTATGCTCGAAAAATGCGGGAGAAAAAACGCCTGCACCGGTTCAAGTTGCCGTGTTTGAAACGCTTGCTGAAGAAGGTGAGGAAGAAAACGGTAACAAAGAGAACAGCGAGGCTGTTTGGGTAGCCGCGGAGATATCGCGCTTGTTAAGAGAAGAAACCTTGGACAACGGTGTTCGCATTACGCCCTCCGATATTGCGATTTTGGTACGCACCCGCGCACAGGGGGATGCTTTTGCAAAGGCGTTGGAGGAACTGCATATTCCCGTCACTTCCGAGACCGCCAAGGATTTTTTGCACGAGCCTATCGCAACCGATCTGCTCAATTTGTTGCGCGCCATCGACAACCCTTACCGCGATCTGCCGCTGTCCGAGTTTCTACTCTCTCCTTTCGGCGGCTTTGATTTGGAGGAATTGACCGAGGTGCGCGAGGCGTCATCCAATCACAAGGCGTTGTTTGATGCGATGACGGCGGCATCCGACAAGCTTTCTCCAAAGCTGTTCCAAAAAACGCAAGACATGGTCGCGTGGCTTGAAAAATTAAGAAAAAAAGCGTCGGTACGTCCGGCAGATCGTTTCTTACGCGAGCTTTATCAAGAGGAAAGAATGGTCGCCTATGCCGATGATCCCTGTTTTTTGGTGCTTTACGATCAAGCAAGAATTTATCAACGCACCTCTTGGTGCGGGCTTTACGGGTTTTTGCGCCACATTGACAAGCTTTTGGAGGGCGGAAACATTTCGGCAAACGGTTTTGCGAAAGCCGAACGTGCTGTTACCGTTATGACCATTCATCACTCCAAGGGACTGGAATACCCCGTGGTCTTTTTGTGTGCTTGCGGTGCGGGCTTTAACCGAACAGATACCTATGAAACGATCCTGTTCCACAAAAACGTCGGCTGTTCCTCCAAGCTGTACAATGCCGAAACGGGTGAGAGTGAAAATACGGTTTTGCGTGACGCAGTTCGTCAAGAGATCGACGCCGAACAGACCGAGGAAGGCATCCGCACCCTTTACGTCGCGCTGACGCGTGCAAGAGAGCGGCTGTATGTTACGGGAACCTTGCGTGGCGCTTGGGAAAAGGCTCTTTCCAATGCAAAAGGGGTGCGGCGCGGCAACCGTTCCTCGGTTTTGGGGTGTAACAGCTTTCTTGCTTGGATCCTTGCCGCCATGCAGGAGGATCATGCAAAAAAAGCCGATTTTCCTTGCATTTTCCAACATATTTTATCAAATGAGGTAGTAAAAGGGCTCCCTTACAGCGAGGAAGCATCGGCATTGGAAGCAGCTCCCTCCCAAGCTGTCACGGATACCTCGGCACAGCGATATGCCGATATCAAAAAAGCACATGCGTCTTTTTCTTATCCGCTGGATGCTCTGCGCGGGCTACCCACCAAGGTTGCGGCCTCCAAACTGCGTCCCGATCTTTTGGACAGTTTGAACGGAGAGGAAGACGACGAGGACACACTGGAGGCACAAATTGCTTTGATGCAAGCCGCAACACCGAGCTTTGAGACGCTTTTGGACGATCACGAAAAGCCGAGTGCCACCGATATTGGAACCGCAACGCACGCCTTTTTGGAATTTTGTGATTTTCAAAAGCTGTATGAAAACGGGATCAAGGAAGAGGCGGCAAGGCTGGTCTCTTTGGGCTTTATCAGTGAAGCCACGGCGAATATGATCCATTGCGAACAGCTCGAGGATTTTCGCAAAAGCAATTTGATGCAATGGATCCTGCAGGCCGACAAGGTGCGGAGAGAGCAAAAATTCAGTATGTTTCTCCCACTTGCTTCCTTGACTGCAGACAGCGACTTTGCAAAACGCTTGGGGGAACAACCGATTTTTGTACAGGGTTCTATCGATCTGCTTTTGACGATGTCCGACGGACGGTTGCTTTTGTTTGATTACAAGACCGATCGCGTGTTCAAGGAAGAATACGAAAAAACGTCACTTTTTACCGCGCGTATGAAAGAGGCACACGGTAATCAGCTTGCGGTATATTCCGACGCGGTGCAAATGCTGTTTGGAAAACGTCCCGATGCCACCTTTATCTATTCCCTGCCGCTCGGTAAAGCGGTTGATATTCAGATTTAAAAAATTTTAGAACGGCAACAGCATTTAGAGTTTCCCCCACCCCCCTCAAACCTTTCAACGCATTTTTATTTATCACGGGAATGGCTGTTCCTTTTTCGGTAGTTTTCTGACGGCATGGGAATGTTTGTTCGCGCTTCTAAACAATAGCTCCCGCAAACCATTACACTTTCTCCGTGGGAGAAAGCGGTTACCACCACCCAAAATGGTTCACACGGTTACATTGAATCCCAATCTCATTACTTAAAAAAGTAAGTGTTGTTTCCATGAAAATTTTAGCAAATTCTATTGACAAACGCCAAAGAAAGATGTATAATACTTTGGTTTGTTCCGCTCCGATGAGGCTGTTGCACCGTAACAGCCTCCGGACAACGGGATCGGAAAAGAGAGTTTTTATTTATGACTTATCAAAAATCATTTCACCCCTCTCATCATCATTTGCATATTTGGACGGACATCGGACATTGGATGCGCAAAAATACGGTACTGTGTATTGCTTTTGCGGCGGCAGCGGTAACCTCTTGTATTGTCCCTCCCGATGCGCAGTACATCGGTTATTTTGACCTTAAAACCTTGACCTGTCTGTTTTGCGTGCTTGCCGTGGTGTGCGCATTGAAGAACATCAAGTTTTTTACGATCCTTGCACGCAAGATCGTGGACTGTACGGGAAATTTGCGCATGGCATCTCTTGCCTTGGTTTACATCACCTTTATCGGCTCGATGCTGATTGCAAACGACATGGCGCTCCTCACGTTTTTACCGCTCGGTTATTTTGTGCTTTCCTCCACGGGCAAGGATAAATACATGGCGTTTGTGTTTATCATGCAAAACATTGCCGCAAATCTCGGCGGTATGCTGACACCGTTCGGCAACCCGCAAAACCTGTATCTTTACACCAAATTCAATATTCCCACAGGGGAATTTATGCAGATCATGCTCTTGCCGTTTTTGGCGGCGATTGCGCTGATCACGGTCTCTTGTCTCTTCCTGCCGCGTGAGCCGCTTGCCATTACCGAGGAATGCCCCTACAAGCTAAAGGGAAAACGCACGGCGCTTTATCTTGTGCTGTTTGTGCTCTCCATCGTAATTGTGTTCCGCGTCATTCCCTATTGGATCGGTCTGATCGTAATTCCCCTTGTATTGCTGTTTGCCGATCGCGACGCTTTGCGCAAGGTGGATTACCCTCTGCTCCTTACCTTTGTTTGTTTCTTTATTTTTTCGGGTAACATGGCGCGCATCCCCGCGGTCAGCCATTTGTTCTCGGAGTTGCTCCGTAAGAACACCTTGCTTGTCAGCGTACTCTCTTGCCAAGTGATCAGCAATGTCCCGTCCGCGATCCTGCTCTCACAGTTTACCGCAGATTATCCCGCGCTCCTACTTGGTGTCAATATCGGCGGTACGGGAACGCTGATCTCCTCACTGGCAAGCCTTATCACTTTTCGTGAATACACCTCGCACAATCCCGGAAAAGCGGGAAAATATATTTTTCTGTTTTCTCTATTCAATTTTACTTTTCTTATTTTGTTAACGGTACTTTCATCGTTTTTGGTATAAACACAAATAAAAAGTGCCGCCCAATGGGTGCATCCGATAACAAAGTTTTAAAATGAAGATCAAAAAACGCGGCGAATTTCATTTCATATTCGGCAATGCCGAATATTTCAAAATTAAAAAGGAAAGGCAGGCGTAATTTTACTCACGCCTGCCTAATTTGGTAGTCCAAAGGGTAGCGAAGCGGCAAAACAGGAGTGAATGACATCACGGTGTGATGTCAGAGCCGTTCTGTGGCCGACCCGCAGGGAGACCTGTGCGTACTTTGTGACCGTACTCCTTGTGAGCCAAAAGCTAAAAGCTTTTGCGCTACGCGCTACGTTGCGATAAATCGCAACGCTCACGGAGCAATCGGCACTCGCGTACTTGAAAGCGAGCTTTCAGATACGCTTCGTTTGATTATCTGCAGGCTCTTTTATTTAGTTGATAATTCGGTTATTCCGTAGGGGTTTGGTCGATTTCTACCAGCGTAGGATAGCCATCGGTGCCGACTTGCCATTTATAAGTACATTTCCTGCCCTCGGCTGCCGAGGCGTTATACTCTTCAATGACGGTATTCATAGCTGTGATGGCATCTGCTACTGCCGAGGCGTCAGCAAAGGAGTAGCACGCTTTTAGCACACCTGCATTGTTGTTATCTAAATCTATTCCCACTCCATCCTTACTGGATACCTCTGTTCCACTTTTAAGCTCGGTGGTTTCTTTCGTCCAGCACGCATATACCGGAACGCTATAGTTGGCACCTACAATGCCGCCAACTCCATTTGCTGATGCCACCACTTTGCCCGTGTTGCCGCAGGCTATTATAGTGGACTCAGCATAATTGAACCCCACGACACCACCATAAAAATGTGATCCATTTGAAGCCGAAGCGGTAATGTCGCCACTATTGAAACATCCTATCACAATCCCATTAGGTCCATTGATTCCTACGACACCACCTGATCCATAATTTACATCACCAGCAGTAACAGTAACAGTAACAGTAACAGCCGCTGCATTGGTACAACCCGATATGATACCACTATTGGAAGCTATCACACCTGCTACACGATTATTCCCTGAAATAGAGGAGCTGCCCGTTACATGGCAATTCGTTACATTACCTCCGCAATCAGCTGCAACAGTTGCCACACAATTTCCGCCGATAATAGTGGCATCCTTGAAGGTAAGGTTCTTGACTTCGCTATTTGGGCCAAGACTGCCCATAAAAGCAATGTAATCTTCTGTGCTGTTTATATTCAGCCCGGTGATGGTATGCCCGTTGCCATCAATGGTACCTATGTATGGATAGTAAGTGTCTTTACTGTCACCCTCAACACAATATCCCAAAGGAGTCCAGTTGTTTTCTCCCGTTAATGTGATGTCGGCTGCCAGAGTAAGGTTAGGCATGTCTGTGGTATATTCGGCATACCAGTCGTTATTCGTGTCTTCAGTACCTGTGGAGATGACGGCTCGCGCTGCTTCGTTCCACGCATACAGACCTTTTGCGGTGTAGACAGTGTAGGTATTGGTGGATTCGTCGTATTCATAGGTAACCGTGCCGCAGCATTTATGCGCTTCGGTATGAATTCCATTTTCATTATCTGTGTAGGTGTATTCGGTGCTTACGTGGTTATCGGGGGCTTTCGTAGTATCATACTCAAAGCCGCAAGACTCGCAGATTTTGCCGACAAGACAGGTTGCTTCGCCACCGGAGCAGTTTGCGCTGTGGATAGCACCGCAGACGGTACAGGTAAAGCTGTGCGTGCCGTCATCGTTTAGGGTGTACTCGGTGTGAGCGCTGCCGCTGTGGTCGCAAACGACAAGGGTTGCGCTTGCGATAACATCGGATGCAGGCATAATAAACCGATTGTCGGTAACGGTCACAGGAGCGCCGCTTGCATCGGTAACATTCCAGCCATCAAATAGATAACCTTGGGCAGGTGTTACGGTCAGAGTAACGGTTTCGCCCACAAGAAAATCCCCTGCGGTCATGCCGTCCGAAAAGGTGCCTCCCTCCACGCTCACGCTGTACATCCCCGCCATTTGCGGGCCTACGTCGGGATCGTTTTGTGTGGCAAAATACGCCTGTGCCGCATTGCCGTAAGCAATTAAGGAGTTTAACAGTGCGTTAAATGCAACGTCCTCATCGGTCTGTGCATCGGCAATTTGCATGCTGTAAAGATATTGCGCCACGCTGTATCGCACGGTATCACTGTAAATGACGTTTTCCGCGTCCGCAACATAATAAGCGCGCGCGTAAAGCGTTTTGCCCATTTCCTTTGCCGCGATGTCCTTGTATTGAAAGCATTGGTAAACAACGCCGTCAATGGTCTGCGCCTCCGCCACCGAAAGGACGGCGGCACCTGCGGTATCCACGGTGGCTTGGGTGTAATCCACGCCCTCGTCGGCGCCTTTCCATACAAGGAGCTTGACGTTGGCGGCCTCTGTCTCGTTCAGCCCCTCAAAGGCGACTTTAAAGTTTACGCGCACGTCCTCCTCCAAGGAAAGCGACGCCTTTTTTATGCTAAGTGTGGGGCTTGCGGTCTCTGCCGTTGCAAATACGCCGATGGCAAAAGCGGCAATCAGCACGGCAACGGCAAGCAATACAAATAACAGTTTCTTTTTCATAATGTTTTCTCCTTTTCTTGTATCAAATTTTGGGAATTACAGATTGTTGTCGGGCAGCTCGTTTTTAATGCCGCCGCTGGTGGTAATCATGTCCTCGCGGTCAAGCAGGATGACGGTGACCTCGGCGGGGATGTATTTTTCTTTCATTTGCGGTTCTCCTTTCTCTCAAAAATCACTAAAAAAAGCAAAAGCCACTCAAGCAACGGAAAAAATTCCATTGTCAAATGGCTTTTGCTTTATAAATTCAGACGCACCAAAAAGGACAGCGTCAGCCCTGTCTGTCTGTCT
>JAFTKO010000030.1 GCA_017453205.1 Clostridia bacterium
AGCAAAAAGCTTGAAAAACATTAAAAGAACCTATGGTATTGTGCTTTGCCTCTTCATTCAGTTGGAAACAGTAGGCGTCGATCTTTGAGGAGGCAGTGGGGATGCGGTAATTTTTACCGACAAAATCGGAAAAGGTCTTGTAAGCGGCTTCCTCGGCGGTATTATTGGGGGCGTCGAGGAAGAAATAGAAAGTATATTGTGAAAACCCGGGCTGTATGTGCTCTTTGAGTAAGCCATGGTATTTTTGCGGGGGGATGATGAGAACATCCCCCTTTTTTGCGGGATAAAGTTGATCGTTAATGGTAAAGCTGCAAGCTCCGGACGCAATGTAATGCAACTCGTAATTGATGTGATTGTGCGGAAAGCAAACAGACTGAAAGTCCTCGGCATATGCGTCTCTAAAAACAAGAAAATTTACTTTTAAATATCCGGTTTCAATATGTACCGGCATTGGTTCAATCATTGGCATAATGAAACACCTTTTTTCTTTCTGAATTTTTAGTAAATTGTCTACATTACCTTGTTTCAAGATTATTATATCATCTTTTTTTCATTTTTGCAAGTGTATTTTTTTTACATTGTAATTAAAATAAAATGAAGCAAATTTTTTTGTTTTTATTAAAATGTCGCAATTCGGAGGTTATTTTCGAAAATTACACCGAATTGCGATTGTATTTGTGGGGGAATGACGGTACATTTACGGGATTGGTCAAATTTGACAAGATGAATTATTCAAACTGCTGAATTGCTCACAAATGCATCAATTTGGAACAGGTATCAAAAAACTGTTCCGAATATGGCTATTCAAAAACTTTGATTATATGATATACTACAGTTGACTACTTTTTTACAAAAAACAGTCAAGAAAGGAGAAATACAATGAAAAAAATAATCTGTATGTTTCTATCTCTGCTCATGGTCTTGTCAATGGCAACTATTCCGTCATTTGCAACTGATATGACCGACACAAGCACAACCATCGGCTATTCTGCCGATTTGGTTGACAAGGTTGATTTGACCAACGTCCCCGACATTAACGATGTGACAAGTTTTGGTGCCTTGATCGAAAAGAAAGTGAAAATTACCGACGCAGCGGGATTGCAACTTCTTGCCCAAAAAATAAATGATGGGGGTTCTGATTTTTTTTCAACATATATATTTTATTTGGCAAATGATATTTGTATGACCGATGTGGCCAACTGGACGCCCATCGGTAATAACACAGGAGCTGCTTCAGGCAATGGGAATGCTCCATATTTTTCAGGTACTTTTGACGGACAAGGGCATGCTATCAAAAATCTAAAGGTAGAGGTAACCGACGAAAACGGTCTTGTAAACGTTTCACTGTTTGGTTGCATTAAGGGTGCGACTATCAAAAATTTGGTGATCGACGCCTCTTGCTCCTTTACTTACATGGGAACTAACACGGGTGCCAGGACCGCTTCCTTGGTAGCGTTTGGTAACACAAACAACACTTACACGGCTTGGAACATCATCAACGTACGAAACGATGCGAACGTCACCGCAACCGTGGGTGCCGTGGGCGGCTTGATGGCTGACAGCGGCGCACAGAACTCCGATTGGTTTGACGGATTTATCAACTGTACCAACAACGGGAACGTGACCGCAACCGGGGACGTTACGCACGCGGGTGGTATGATCGGTTACGTAGCGCGCAGTCACGCAACAATTACAGCCTGTGTCAATACGGGTGCCGTATCCGCAACGGGTTATGCGGGCGGTATCGCCGCGGGTATAACGCCCAACTACTATTATAAAATCTATGATTGCCAAAACAGCGGCACTGTAAAGGCACTTTATGCGGGCGGTATTTTAGGCGCGTTGGAGGTCAGCAGTACCGTAATCCAACGCTGCACCAACACAGGCTCGCTTATTACCGTAAATTCCGAAAACGGGATGACGCGGCAGATATATGGATATGCAACTCCGCAATTTGTGGCGAATAACATCACTGACAATGTGGGAAGCGGTACGGAGGATGCCATAGACGTGGTGCGGGTACTTGGCTACCAAAAAACGCTGCACACCGAAACAGGAGTTGACGGAAAAGAATACCGCTCCGTGCGTGTGGTGGGCGGACTTCCCGCAACGGAAGAGGAGCTGGCGCAATATGAATACGTAGGCTTGTCGATCACCGCAAGCTACGGTGATGCCGAAACGTTGGTCACCAAGCCGATCGACAGTCGATCGACCGTAGTTTATGAAACGCTTGGGGCGATAGACGGTGCAAGCGGCTTGGCGAAAGTGGACGGCTGGTATTACTTTGCCGTCGTACTGAAGGATATTCCCGCAGAGATCGACACGGTGGAGCTGAAGCTCACGCCTTATAGCAAGCTGACGGCTTCCGAAAAGGTCACATACGGTTGTAGCAAAAGCGCTGCGGTCACGGTGCGCGAGTATACGGATATTGAGTTGAACATCAGTGATCCCACGGTGGTCATTCAGCCGGGTACTTACGAGGAGTACGGCTGGGGGTATTACCAATTTGTCAAAATACTGCCCACGGTCAGTGGAGGTCAGTATATCTATTGGAGCATGGCAAACGATGCGAATACCAAGGAGGAAGAGGTAACGAAAGAGGGAGCTTGGGAAAAGGTAAGTGATGACGGCGGTACCACGTGGCATCCAAAAACATACACCGATATTCCGATCTCCGACGTTCGCTTGAGTGACGGAAGCTATCTAATAGGGCTTGGGGGCGGCAGCACCTCTGAGAAGGATTGGATGGCGAACTATAGCGAGACCTTGATCCAACACCCGGATATTGACATTACCAATCATCATATTTATTTTGCAGATGATATTCAAGATTTTGACCGAAGCCTAAAAGCTACCTCGGTTGACCCCAAAACGGGGGAAATGACGACCTTTGACGTTACGATAAATTGGCCGCACGCTCCGATGGCAGCCTTTACGGTGGACGGTACAACCTACGTTACGGATTTTGGGCAGGCGTTTGGAATGGGCAGTCCCGCCAATCTGATTTCCAAAAACGGTACGCTTTATCTTTGCATTTACTCTCGCGGCTTTGATTCCTCGGCTGCCAGCCGTGAGGATGCGGTGTTCAAATACAGCGACTGCTTTAGTATTTATGTGTTTAAATCCACCGATGACGCGCGCACTTGGGATTACGTATCGCAGGTGTCGGTCAACGACGATGTTTACGCGAGAGGTATGGAGTGTGAAGCTGCGAATAAAGGCGTGTTTGAGGGCTTTAACGAGCCGATGATGGAGGTCATGCCGGACGGCTCCGTAGTGATGCTGATGCGCAGTGGTTCAGAGAACCAACCCAGTTATATCGTGCGTTCCACCGACGGCTGTAAGACTTGGAGTGATCCCGTTGTGTTTGACTCGGTTGGCGTCAAGCCGCAGCTTTTAACGCTGGAGTGCGGTGTGACGGTTGCCTCTTACGGACGCGAGGGCTTGTACGTCCGCGCAACTACCGACGCGTCGGGCTTAGAGTGGGAGGATCCGATCCGCATTGCGCTTACGGGGGAGACGCTTTCAAGTGAGTTGTTGGCTGATGATAAGCGGATTTCCGATTATTACACGTGCCTGTTTGCCTTGGATTCCACGACGGTGCTGATGCTTTACACTGATTTCTACTATCCGGATGACGGCGGAGAAGCCAAGAAGACCATTCTTGCCCGTATCATCACCGTGCAGGATGCAAAAGAATAGCTGTAACGAAGCTTTTAAGCAGTGTACAGTCCCGAAAAAATAAGAAAGGTAACCAAGATGAAACAAGAAATAAAAAATTGGAAAATGTTCAAGGACGGCGTGGCGTATGCGTGCGAGGTGCCTTGCTCCTATTACAGCGTACTGCTGCAAAACGGCTTGATGCAGGAGCCGTATTACCGCGATCAGGAAAAATACGTTGCTTTAACGTACGGTGACAATTGCCGCTTTGAAACCGAGATCACGGTTGACAGGGAAACGCTTGCCAAAAGGAAGCAGCTGCTTGTGTTTGAGGGCTTGGATACACTGTGCAATATCTATCTCAACGACAATCTGCTGGGCAAAACCGATAATATGCACCGCACGTGGCAATTTGACGTGAGCGACTTTTTGGTGAAGGGGAAAAATCACATTGCCGTGGAAATTTCGTCGGCGGTCACGTATTTCAATCAACGGCATCAACGGCATCCGATGCAGGGAAATCGAGATTCCCTAACGGGCTGCGGACATCTCCGCAAGGCGTTATATATGTCTGGTTGGGATTGGGGGCCTCAGCTGCCCGATATGGGGATTTGGCGTCCCGTATATTTGCTTGCGTATGATACGAAAATTGAGGACGTTGAGATATGCCAGGAGCATTTACCGAACGGATCGGTCGTTATTACCTGTAAGACGGAGGTTGACGGCGATACGGAGCTGCGCGTGCAAGCGCAGATAACGGACGGAGAGGGAAAATTGTATCTTGGCAAGTGGCAAAACGGCGTTAATCAAATCTTGATCGAGGATCCCAAGCTTTGGTGGCCGAACGGCTACGGCGCGCAGGAGCTGTACACGGTAACGGTAACGCTGTTGCAAAGAGATACGGTGATCGATTCGGTAAGCAAGCGGATCGGTCTGCGCACGATCACCGTCAGCCAAGAGGCGGACGAGTGGGGCAACGAGTTTTGCTTTTTGGTCAACGGCATCAAGATCTTTGCAATGGGAGCGAATTATATTCCCGAGGAAAATCTGCTTTCCCGAAGAAGCAGCGAAAAAACCGAGTATCTCATTCGCCGATGCGCGGAAGCAAATTATAACATGATCCGCGTTTGGGGCGGCGGAATCTATCCCGACGATTGGTTCTTTGATCTGTGTGACCGCTATGGCTTGATCGTTTGGCAGGACTTTATGTTTGCGTGCAACGTGGTTTGGTTAACGGAGCAAATAGAGCAAACGGTTAAGGCAGAATTGATTGACAATATTAAGCGCATCCGTCACCACGCCTCCTTGGGGTTACTTTGCGGAAACAATGAGAACGAGACGTTCTTAAAGACTTATATGAAGGATTCCCCCATGGATCTGGAAAAAGCCGATTATTTGCGTCTGTATTGCCGCATCATGCCCGATATTTGCGAGCAGTACGCGCCCGAAATCTTTTATTGGCCGTCGTCGCCGCATCCGGGCAGACCGGGGATCGACTATGATGACGACAGGGCGGGGGATCGCCATATCTGGTCGGTGTGGGGCGGCATGAAGGAGATCGAGCTTTATCAAACCTACTATCCCAGATTCTGTTCGGAATTTGGCTTTGCGGCAATTCCTGATATCGAAACGGTAAAGGGCTTTACGCTTCCCGAGGATCGCAATTTTTATTCCGTGGTTATGGATCGCCACCAAAAAAATCAACGCGGCAACGGCAAGCTGATGCTTTACATGGCGCAATATTACCGTTATCCCGTCGAGTTTGAAAAGGTGATCTACGCAACGCAGCTGCTGCAGGCGGATGCCGTTCGTGTTGCCGTCGAGCATTTCCGCCGCAATCGCGGTCGCTGTATGGGCGCGCTTTATTGGCAGTTGAACGATTGCTGGCCTGTCATCTCTTGGGCTTCGGTCGATTACGAGGGACGCTCCAAAGCGCTTTATTACAGCTCCAAAAAATTTTTTGCTCCATTGCTGCTGTCGGCTGACGTTAAGGAGGATCGGGTGGTATTCAATCTTTCGAGTGAGAGAAGAGATCCCTTCGTCGGTACGGTGGCTTGGCGCTTGAAGGATACCGACCTGAACCTGCTTTGCGAGGATCGTGTCAGCGTAACGCTTGATCCGCTCTCTGCAAGGGACGTTACAACGATTGCGCGGAGCTTGATTCCAAGCGGACGGGAGCATGAGGTCTTTTTGGAATATGAGCTGTATTCTGAATCGGGAGAATCGATTTCAAAGGACTGCTCGCTGTTCGTAACACCCAAGCATTTTTCTTATCGAAAGCCGAGCTTACAGCTTGACGTGCACAAAAACGGAGACGGGCAATTTTTGCTGGAGATCAGCGCAAACGTATTGGTGCGTAAAATCAAAGTGTCATTTTCCAATCCCACAATCAAATTGGTTGGAGATCAGTATTTTAATATTACCGATAATGCCGTAATTCGTCTTACCCTAATTACCGACGATCAGGCTCTGACCGAAAGTGATATTTGCGCCGCTGTTTGCGTATTATCCGAGGCAGACTTGGTGTAAAACAACATTCCTAATATGTAATGTAACGATTATAAAAACAACTGTTTTTTGGCTAATAATGTCACATTTGCGGGAATGGTCAAAATACACAATATACATTGTTCAAAATGCTGAATTTATCGCAAATGCATCAATTTGGAACGGGTATCAAAAAACTGTTCCGAATATGGCTATTCAAACGGCCGCAATTTGAGTTATAATAACCTCAACGGATGCTCCTTCCAATCTCTATACGGTCAGAGCTTCCGAAAAAAATAAAAAAGGAGAACAAAAAAATGAAAAAGTTCACTTGCGCGTTCCTGTCCCTACTCTTAATTTTGTCATTGGCGCTGCTTCCTGTGTACGCTGATGACACCACCGATGCCACGGTCGGTTATTCTGCCGATCTGGTGGTTGCCAAGGAAGGATTGGCGGATTTAACGGATATTACCGAAGTAACGGATATTTCCGCCGTTACAGAGGTAAAGATCACCAATGCGGCAGGTATGCAAAAGCTTGCCGAGTTGGTGAATGCTAACACCAATTTTACGGGTAAAACCGTTTATTTGGCAAATGACATCGATATGACCGATGTAACGAACTGGACCCCCATCGGAAATAATGACGGAGGAGTTTGGGGAAACAATTCTACTCCCGCTTTCCAAGGTACCTTTGACGGACAAGGGCATGCCATTAAAAATTTGAAGGTGAGTTCCAGTGCAGCATCCAATTTCGTGTGTGTTGCAATTTTTGGCAAGCTGTATAATGGAACAATCAAAAATTTGGTGATCCATGACACTTGCTCTTTCGAGTATACCGGTGGTTGGAACACAGCGAGAACCGCTGCATTGGTAGCTTTTATGTTTAACTCAAACTCGGTTGTTAATAAGATTTATAATGTGCAGAATAATGCAGCCGTTACAGCGAACGCCGGTCATGTGGGCGGCTTGATTGGCACCGGAGCGACTTGGTATGGTGGTGAAGCTAATGCTATTACCAATTGTACAAACACCGGTAAGGTTACAGCTACGGGTAAGGCTTGGGCTCACGGAGCTGCGACGTACGATAGCGGCACTGCCTCAACAGAAATGGGTGCTACTGCAGGCGGTTTGGTTGGCAACTTGGGGCGCGGTACAGTTGCAATAGTAAACTGCAACAATACGGGAGCGATTTCCGCTGCCGGCTACGCAGGCGGCATGATTGCAGGTGTGACCGGTAACGAAGTAATTACGATTCGAGGGTGTACGAACAGTGGCTCGGTAACAGGTTTGGTTGCAGGCGGTATGGTAGGTGAGTACCATAATGGCGGTAACGCCGTTAGTGGCTGTACGAATGCCGGTAAGATCACCACTACCGATTCGAGTGCAGGCTCCGCCGGACACATCATTGGCGTTGTGAATGCAAGTGCAGGCACTGTGAATGTCTCCGACAACACCGCCCTGGTTGACGACGTGAAAGTGCTTGGCTACCAAAGAGCCAATACCACGACCACGATAGAAGGCAAGGAAGGTACTTACCGTTCGGTGCGTTTGGTTGGTACGGTAACTGCTTCCGAGGAGATTTTGAAAGGATATGAGCTTGTCGGATTGAAGATCACTGCAACCTACGGTACTACAACCAAAGAGGCAACGGGAACGACTAAATCCGTTTACAAATCCTTGTCTGTGATGACTACTGACACAACCGATACACCCGATCCTTTGCCTGCGTTGGGAGAGAACGAATACTATTTTGCCATTGTATTGGAGAATATGCCCACCACGCTTGATGAGGTTGCACTTACCGTGGTTCCTTATTACATAGACACAGACGGTGTTACCTGTGCAGGTGAGGTACTGGAAGCTACGATTAGCGTGAACGACTGACCGATCTTATACGAGAAGCTTTAGAAAGGATGAAAATAATATGAAAAATACTTATATTGCGCCCGAGCTGACGGTAAGCTACGTTTTGGAAGAGGATATTCTGACGGTTTCTGTTGTTGAAATGAATTTGGGTATGACCATTGACTGCTCGGATTGGTGATATATGAATTGAAATAATAAAAATTCCCTGCCGCCCTACATTTATGCAGGGCGGCAACTTAAACGGAAGATCTGTGAGAAATTCCAAACGACCATTGTTTTTGATCCCAACCCGAATAAACATGGGGCACGCTTCCCCAAAGGGGATTTTCAAACTGTAAAATATCGCTTTACTGCGATATGAAAATAGGTTCTTCACATTTTAAAATAATAAAGAAAGGATGGAATGAAAAAATGAGAAGAAACAAGTGGATCCGCTTGGTTGCCTGTGGATTTTTGGCGTTGCTGATGATTGTTTCCTGTGTTGCTTGCAAAAACGATCGGGATAAAACGCCGGCAGATACACAGCCAAGCGGTGTTGAAACCGGGGACACCGATATTTATGCGGCGCTTCCCAAAGTCGATTTTGGGGGCAGAGATGTGATTGTGGGATGCCCCTGGGATAATGGCTGGCGCCATGAGGATTACACGGGAAATGTGCTCGACGATGCTGAGTTTGAGCGCAACGTGGCGTTCGAGGAAACCTACAACTGCGAGATTATCGCCTTTAAGGATTCAAATTTGGCGACAATCGTCCAAAACACACACCTTGCGGGAAATAGTGATTTTGACCTGTTGGAGCCTCACCCCACAGTGGGAATCAACGGTTTGATCACGACGGGCGCATTGGCTGATCTTTATCAGCTCTCCACAATAACCTTGTCATCTCCATGGTATAACCAATCACAGATCGTCAACTATACCGTAAAGAACAAGCTCTTTTTGTGCGTTCCCGATGCCACCATTGGCGGTCAAGGCTTTTATGGCTTGGCATACAACCGCGATCTTTACAACCAATATAATTTGGATATCGATTTGGAAAAAAGTGTGAGAGAGCGTAAGTGGACCGCCGAGCTGCTTTCGACTATTCTCGTGGATACGGCATCCGAAAATGATGGCGGCACTGCCGGCTACGGCTTGATCTTAAACGAGGGTGCTTCCAACCGTTGGCTGTATGCGCTTGGCACCTCGATCCTAAAGAAAGACTCTGAAGGCAACTTTACGCTTGCTATGACCCAAAGTGCCTTGGTAAAGGCGTGCGAAATGTATTGTAAGGTTCTTTACAGCGGCAATTACCTTTTGACGGACGAGGTCGATAACGCGGGATTTCCCACCTCCGAGCTTTATCTCACTTTCAAATCGGGCAACAGCCTGTTTATGACGTGGGACTTTGGCGCATTGTACACCCCGCTCCGTGATTTGGAGTTTGAAAAGGGATACCTCCCGTTGCCCATGGCAGATGAATTGCAAAAGGACTACTCGGTAATCTGCGCAGCCGGCTTTTACGCGATTCCCGTAAATTGCAAGAGCTTGGAGGAGAGCGCTATTCTGATGGAGTACGCGGCAATTCACGGCTACAACACTCTTAAGCCTGCTTTCTTTGAAACGATCATCAACGGTCGTCTTTCCGAGTATCCGCAGGATGCCGAAATGTTGGAGCTGATGCACGCCTGCAAGACCTATGATCTTGGCTTTACGCTGGATAGCGGCAACGTCGTTTACTACATGCTTCGCGACACGATCATGCCTACGAAGACCGCGGCGGGATCGGCAGTATGGTTCCGTACAAATCAGAATCAGCTCAACGATATCGTAACCCGTGCCAATGCAATGGCAAATATTGAATAACAATAAAAAAGGAGAGTATTGAAATGAAAAAAATCACTTGTGCATTGTTATCCGTGCTCTTGGTTTTGTCGATGGCTCTGGTACCGATTGCGGCAGATGACGTGGTTGTCGGGTATTCCGACACGCTGGTGACTGCAGTTGACCTTTCCTCAGTGATTGACATTAAGGAGCTTGTCAAAACCGATGCTTCAGACTATGACGAAACGCTTGGCTTCAGTCCCATGGCTTACAACTCGGCCGCATCTGTAAAGATTACCGATGCAGAGGGCTTGGTGCTGTTTTCCAAGATCGTAAACTCGGATGCGAACAGAAAATACGGATTTTTTGATAAGTATGTTTATCTGGCTGCCGACATTGATATGAGCGGTATTACCAACTTTGAGCCGATCGGTAATCCGAAAACAGGTGTTCTCGATGCCGATGCGGGCGCAGCCTTTTGCGGAATTTTTGACGGACAGGGTCACACCATTAAAAATTTGGTTATGACCAGCGAATCCGAAGCCGATAATGTTGTAGTTGCGCTTTTCGGAAAGCTTTACTGTGGCGCGATCATAAACTTGGTTATTGATTCCACTTGTTCCTTTACCTATACGGGTGGAAATGCGACAGCCAGAACCGCGGCTTTGGTTGGTCACGCGTTTTGCACCAATAACTCCACCTACACGGTAATCACTTCCTTTATGGCGAACGTATACGGCGTTTCCGACGGAACGGGTCTTTGGTATATCTATAATGTAGAAAACAATGCCGATGTCAGTGCCAACGGCGGCTCTGTTGCCGGTTTGGTTACCAACGGATTTTCTTGGCGCACGGTAGAGCCCATGGTTAAAAACTGTACCAACAACGGTGATATCACCGCAAGCGGAGAAGTTCAGCTTGCCACCGCTATCGGAGACGCTTGTGCCGGCGGCGTGGTTGGATATATGATACGCAGATATTTGACCGTTGAAAACTGTGTGAACACAGGTGACGTTTCGGCACCCGGTATTGCAGCAGGTCTTTGGGCGGGTATTGATCCCAAAGCGGAGCCTTCAGTGAACGACAAAGAAAGCATGTGTGTGATCAACTCCACCAACAGCGGCGCGATCACCGCAGGCTATGCTGCAGGCGGTATCTTGGGCGCTATGGAAAAGACCAATATGGTTGTTCGCGGCTGTACCAACACGGGTACGGTGATTTCGGGCGAATACGCGGGCGGCTTGGTAGGCTACGCAAATCACAACGCACCTATCATTGAGAACAACACAAACAGTGGTGCGACCTACAGCGCATCCGGCTTGGGCGGCGGTTTGTACGGCGCGCAGGCAAGCACTCTGCCTACCTCGGTTGTTAATTGCACCGATAACGGAACTCTTGCTGTGAATGCAGGATATCAAGGCGTTGCCGCCGAGGATCTCGTTGACCTAACGGGCATTGCCGATATTACGTCTTTGAAAACAACGGACGGAACCATTGACGTTGCGGCTTACACCAACACCGAGAAGTTCCAGATCACCACGCCCGAGGGCTTAAGCGTTCTTTCCGAGATCGCAAGCATCGACAAGAACTTGGGTGCCTGCTATCCATTTACCGGAAAAACTATTTATCTTGCCAATGATCTCGATATGAAGGATGTCGAGGATTTCGTTCCGATCGGTAACGATACGGGTATGGATTCTGATTTCATCTGCTGGTTTGCGGGAACCTTTGATGGACAGGGACACACGATCAGCAATCTGAAAGTCAAGGCAAGCGAAACGGGTAATGCAAACATTGGTTTGTTCGGTGTGATCGAAGGAGCAACCATTCGAAACCTGGTACTGGATTATAGCTTGAGCTATGACGGCTCCTCCGCTACAGCCCGCGTTGCCGCTTTGGCAGCCAAGGGATATACCAGAGGTGGGGCAGCACCTGCTACCTACTTGATTGAAAATATTCTTGTAAAGGGCGATTTCAGTAATGAAAACGACCAGGCAGGCGGTATTGTAGGCGTTGCAATGGGAGAGAACGATCAAGTGTCTGTCATTCGCAACTGTACCGTGGTTGGAAGCGTGGTTGCCGAAAGCTCTGCGGCGGGGATTGTCGGTAAGATCGAATCCGGCAAGCTGACCGTTGAGGAGTGTGTCAATGCGGCAATCGTGATCGGTAAGTATGCTTCGGGTATTGTAACCAATCAAAATCTTCTGAGCGGCAACGTGACGACCGTTGAAAATTGCGTAAACCTTGGCGGTGTTGCAGGCTCTGTAAATGAAGATGTTTTTGCATATTCCAAAACACAGAGTAATGTGGATCTGAAGACCAATCAGGATCTTGCCGCGCCCTTTATGAAGGAAATCGACGTGGCGCAGATGGAAGAGGAAGAAGAGGCTTTTGGCGTGATCACCGAGGAAAACGATTACGGCAATAAGGTGATTGGATACAACGCGGCTGCTGTTGTAACGAAGGATCTTACCAACATTCCTCCCATTTGCGGCTTCTATTATGCGGATATGAGTGCCACCGAGTTCAAGATCTCCACTCCCGAGGATCTGGTATTCTTCGCTCAGCTTGTGAATTTGGGTGCAACCTTTGACGGCTTTACGATCTATTTGGAAAACGACCTTGATATGACGGGCGTTTCCATGACTCCGATCGGATGCACAGCCGAGGGTTATTATACGGACAAAAATGCGATCCCCGGTTTCTCGGGAACCTTCGACGGTCAAGGTCATATCATCGATAACTTGGTGATGACCTCCGATGTGACACCTGCGGATACTGAAGCCAAAGTAGTGGTTGGTCTGTTCGGCAACGCAAAATCTGCTACGATCAAGAATACCGTTTTGGGTGCGGGCTGCTCCTTCTCTTACACGGGAACTGCATCGAAAGCCTATGTTGCCGCATTTGCCGCGATCTCCTTCCGACTTGCAAAGGCGGTAGACGGTGCGCAGATCGACACGCACACCACCATTGAAAACTGCTATTCGGCAGCCACCGTTTCTTCTACTAAGGTTGCGGCGGGCTTTGTCGGTAACGTGGAAAGCAATAACAACAATTTCCCTGCTATCATCATCAACTGCACCAACGCAGGTAATATTACCGGTGGACACATGGCAGGCGGCATTGCAGGTTCCTCTATTGAATCGCGCAGGCTGCAAATTGAAAGCTGCCGTAACACGGGTGCGATCACTGTTACGGCGGATGCCAACGATAACACTGCGGCAGCAGGCGGTATCTGGGCAAAGCCCAACGTAACTCCCGGTTTCCTCTCCTACGTTTACAATTCTATCAATAACGGTACGGTTACCGGTACGAAAAACGTGGGCGGTATCGTTGGAGTTATGAACACCACACACTGTCAGATCAAAAATTGCAGTAACTACGGTCAGGTTTCTTCTACTGCCGATGCGGACGGAGCGACCACGGGTTCGATTTTCGGCTATCTGGGTGTACCCACTTATTTGCACATGAAAGACAATTCGGACGTGGTTGGTAAGACCGACAAGACTGTAACGATGGTCAATATTACCGGCACCTTCCCGAATTATGAGCAGATCGATGCTCAGCATGAGGCTTGGATCGATGCGCAGATGCCCGATGAACCCGACACACCGGTTACCCCCGACACTCCCAATAATCCGGACACTCCCGATACTTCGGATACCGAGCAGAACACTGATGCAACCACTACCGATGCTCCTGCAAATAACGAGGGTGAGAGTGGTTGCGGCTCCGTGGTGAACGGCTTTGCTGTTGCGATGATAGCTGTTGGAGGCGCATTAACGTTGATCAAGAAAAAAAGGAAAATTGAACCGATAGTTTAACTCAAACAAAGAAAGTATGGAATAACGTTTTTTTAAGATGCAGAATATAAAAAACATTTGATTCTGGCGGTTATTCGCGTTGCTTTTTCTGGGCGTCGGAATCCGGCGCCCGGTTTTTTCATAGCTGTCGATCGTATGTGATCCACGGAGGATAATATAAATATGAAATGGAAAAAAGTTATTATTTTTGTCTTACTGACTTCAATGCTCTTAACTTTGTTAGCTTCCTGTAAAAGGAACAAGGAAACGGAGGAGACACAGCCCTCCGATACCGATATAAACGAAATACCCGAAAACGGAGGTGACACTTGGGTGGATAATTGGGATACGGGCTCGAATTTTGTTGAGCTGACGGATGATGCGTCCTTAGATACCAACGGCGTTGAGGCTGACGGTTCATGGTTTGACTCCTTTAAGAGACACGTAACGTTTTGGAGAACACAAGCCATGGGGATTACAACACAAGCGGCAAGCGGCACTATGAAAATCACCGCCGTGGCAACCACGGATACTTCTACAAAAAATGTCAGTCGCACGATCACTGCATCGAAAAACTACGAAGTTGAGTTCAAAATGCGGTTAGATTATTCGGGTTTGAGCAACGGTGTGTATATTCAAAATAATCACACTCGTACAACTCTTTATATTTACGAGTCCAAAATTCGTGTTAATCATAGCACAACAACAGGCAACAGCCATCTGATCTACGTTGATATCGGAAACGATTGGCACACCTACAAGCTGGTGGGTAGTGAAGGAATTGTCAGCTTGTATATGGACGGCGCATTTTTGCTGTCCTTTGAGGCAAATGCAAACACTTCCTCGACCAATGAGATCAGCTTTTTTGCGGCAGCGATCAACGAATTCAGCGATAGCGTAATGACTGTGGAGTACGTCAGCTACCGCGTGTTGGACAACAAGGAACTGACGATTACTTCTCCCGTGTCGCGTCAAGTATTTTCGTCAGATACCACGAAGGTTGAGGTTGCATGCTCGTTATCCGATGCTTTAAAAGCATCTGGTTCTCCCGTGGAGTTTTATCTGAACAACGTGTATGCGGGAACTGTTACTGCCGACGATGCAAAAATGACCTTTGACAATCTTGTTGCAGGTGTATATCAGCTGTATGTCAAATGTGGCGACGAGATCTCCGAAAATCGGATCTTTACGATCAAGAACGCACGCGCCGAGGTGCAGGTCAACAGTTTGCTTTCTACAGCTGAAAAGCTGGAGAGCAGTTATATTTTGCGTTATCGAGTAAATGGTAACGGAAACGTAGAGTCGGGCGACGGAATGAGTCGGCTGGCACTGCAATATACAGGGAATACGCTGACTTATACCGCTCCCGAGGGGAATCGGCAGATCAGTGGCGGTAACGGAGAATATATTGCAGTAGTTGACGGCGGCGTTGCATGGCTTTACAAGGACGGAAAGCTGATTCTTTCCTATATTCTTCCTTATGGTAAGTGCGATACCGTTGCAAAGGTCAGCGGTGCGATTGCTGATTTGACTGTAGAGAGCCACAATGCCACCCTGTTCAAAAAGAACTGCACCGCCGAAGGCAATTTTAACGGCGCGATTGGCGTGATTCCCGATGAATATGCTTTGGAATTTGAATATACTAAGGGGCAAGAGGCAAGCGTTCTGCTTTGTGACGGTCTTTATATGCTGTCGGTCAACATTGGAGCGGATGGGATCGCACGCGGTATGGTTGCACCTCAAATGGAGGCGCATTCTGAGGTGCTGTTTCAAGCCGCAGAGGGAACTGCACTTTATCGTGTATACGTTTCGTACGGTATTGCGCAGATCTATATCAACAACGTCTGGGTAAAATCCTTGCGCCTTCCTACCACCATTGTTGAACGTAAGCTCACGGTGAACGGTGGAGGTGTTGGTACGGTGCAGATTCGAGAAACGAACGACCGATTCTTTTTCAGTGCCGATGCAGATGAGGCGTCTTGGTACAGTTACTTCAAAAAGGATAATGCAGATCTGGCGTATTGCTTAAAGACTTATTCGCAGGAAACGGTGGTTTCTGCCGAGCTGGAGATGAGTGCCACAGCTTCGGGTGCCTTCTATTTGGTGGCAAGATACGACGGATTAGGCAGAGGCATTATTGCGGGCTACGATTTTACCGCACGATGCTTTAAAATGGGTACCACCATGGATTCGCTGAAATCCACCGGATTTGGCAGCATCAATTCCAACGTGACAAACGTGAGTTTAAAACTGCTTGTGGAAGGGAATACCGCCGTTCTGTATTGCAATGGCAATCAGGTTGGAAGCTTGGTGAATCCCAAGCTGGACGTTCCCCCCATTCATTGGTATGGAAATAATACGATCGTAAACGGTTGGGCAAACGTAGGTTATACCAACACTCTGTCGGGTGCAAATTTGTTGTCCTTTGCCTATGAGGGGGATAGCAACGTGGTGGAGAACACCGCAACGCACTATCTGCCGGATGATTTTACGGTGGCAGTTGTAGAGCTGAATGGAAAAATCTATGTTTGCGGTGGTAGTGGTGTTACTTGGGAATCCGATGACAATGGGATCACGTTTGAGGATTCCGAGAGCTACGATGTTTTGAGGGATTCCTCCTATAACGTCATTGTTTTAAAATCAGGCAATGTCCTTACGCTCAAGCGCAAGCTGGAAACAAACGGATATTTGTACTATGCTTACGTTTACAAGCCCGACGGAAAGACCTTGATCGGTTCCTATCAGGTTCAGGAGCAACCCAATACCTATCGCTTTACGATGAACTGTAAGGTGATGCAGACCTCTGACGGCAGAATCGTTTTTGTGTCGGGGGAAACCGAAAATGAGAATATTGGCGGTTTGATGATCTATTACACCGACAGAGAGGGATATATGTGGAGGGCTTCTAAATCGGTATTCAATCAACAAACAACGGGACTTAACCTGCAAGAGGGCTGTGTTGTGGAATTGGAAGCGGGACATTTGAGAATGTATGCAAGAAGCGATTGTGGGTTCCTGTATTATACCGATTCCTATGATAACGGAGTTACATGGAGCATGGATTTCCAACCCTCCAATTTTGCCTCGGTCGTCAGTGCTTTCAATGTTGTGAAGGATCCTGTCAGCGGCGCGATCTATATGGCATGGGAATACAATAACTGCAATGATAATACCACCGTTCAGCTTCCGCGCTCCCGTATTGCCTTGGCTGTCAGCTATGACAATGCAAAGAGCTGGTATTATATCGGAGATATGGACGATTCTAACCACACCAATTACAATTCCTCGTTACATATGAACATCGGTATTGCTGTAACTACCGATGCTGTTTACGTAACCGCATCAAAGCGATCTACCGAGGCTGAAGATAGGTGGTATAACTACATGGTGCGAGTGGATAAGGAGAGTATTGTACCCTTGGCACGCTTCAACGAGCTTCACAGCATGCATCGCGTGATCGCGGAGGAGGATCCCACTGCTGAGGCAATGCCTTTAGCGGGCACGCTTTTGATCTCTTCTAACGGCAAACAGGTTTATGCCTCTGGTAGCTACTATGACATCAACGGTGTAAACGGAAAGAGAACGATGCTTTCTGCCGAGATCATTGCGTCCTTTATGAGCGGTACGCTGACCTACCGTGAGAACGGTACGGCAGTGATCACTGTGGGAAAAACCGAGTATATCTTTACTTCCGGCTCGACTATTGCGCTGATCAACGGCAAAGAAATGCAGATGACCTTTGCGGCATGTGCTGAGGATGGAACTGTAAAGGTGAGTATCGAGGATCTGGACAATCTGCTGGGATTGACCGCAAGGAAAACCGAAGACGGCGGAATCGTGCTGGCGTTTGGGGATGTCCCCATGAATTTGGAGTCCTTGTTTGTGAATGCGGGACTACAATAAAAAGCACAAATAAGTCATATTTGAAATGTCCGCCTTTACGGTGCATCTGTAAGGGCGGACAAAAAGCAAAGGGGATCTGATCTTATGAAATTTGGAATTGTAGGACGAACGGAGGACGGTTTTTTTCGCTATCAGGGCTGGCCGACCCTGTGTAAGGACGAAAACGGAGTTCTTTACGTGGGAGCTTCGGGACACCGTTTAACTCATGTTTGTCCATTTGGAAAAAATTTAATGTATGTCAGCTACGATGACGGAAAAAGCTGGAGTGCTCCCATAATCATCAACGACACGGTGTTGGATGACCGAGATGCAGGCTTGACTTCCTTGGGAGAAGGTAAGCTGTTGTTGACATATTTTAACCGTCCGTGGGAGTTTTACAACGAAGGGTATGTTCGCAAAAGAACGCAAAGTGAAATATCGCCGTTGGCTTGGGAGTTGTTCAACGGAATGATGAAGGGGTATGAAAGTCTTCCCCCTGAAAAAAATCACGCGGGATCCTTCGTGCGTCTTTCCTGTGATGCCGGAAAGAGCTGGGAGCCGCCTGTTAAGGTACCCGTGTCTTCGCCTCACGGACCTATTAAATTATCGGACGGAAGACTCTTATTTCTCGGCAAAGAGTTTTATTCGGACGAATATGAAAAAGATGCGATCTTGGTTTTTGAAAGCAGAGATGACGGAAAATCGTGGGAGTACCTCTCGAAGGTGGAAACTCCCGAAAACTGTCAGTTGAATTATATATACGAGCCATATGCCGTTGAATTGCCGGACGGGCGGATTCTTGGTGCCTTGCGAATGCAAAGCAGTAAGCTGACCCCCGATTTTACCATTTACTTGTGTGAATCTGAGGACGGAGGAAAAAGCTGGTCGATGCCGCGCCCCACGGGGATAAATGGTTCTCCACCTCACATGATAGTGCATTCATCGGGCGCTGTTGTTCTGACCTATGGTAGACGCGAGGTGCCGTATGGAGAACGCGCAAGGATCAGCTATGATGGCGGCAAAAGCTTTGGAGAAGAGCTTGTGATCTCGGAGGAGGCACCATGTTCTGATCTGGGGTATCCCTCCACGGTGGAGCTTTCAAACGGCAGGCTGTTAACCGTTTATTATCAATTTCTTCCGGGAGATTCCTTTGCATCGATTCTATATACCGAGTGGGAACTTCCCGAGAGGGATTCACAAAAACATTGGTATGGAGAAAAATAATATGAGAAAAAGCAGAGTATTGAAGATTATGAGGGACGGCGGAGTTGCCGTTAGCGCAAAGTTTAATCTGGATGACGCAAGAGAGGCGGAGATTGCCGGAATGCTGGGATATGACAACGTATGGATCGATCTTGAACATGTTCCCAACAGCATTACCTCGGTAGGTGAAGCGGTTCGTGCCGCAAAAATTTACGACATGGACGTTGTAACGCGGGTTAAACGAGGTTCTTACAGTGATCTGATCTGTCCCTTGGAGGCGGACAGCACGGGGATCATGGTTCCTCATTTAATGGGGCTTGAGGATGCGAAAAGGATCGTTTACTATACCAAATTTCACCCCATTGGACGTCGCCCCGTAGACGGTGGAAACGCAGACGGTGCATATACCTTGGAAAATGAATTCGATTACATCAAAGAGGCAAATGAGGAGCGATTTGTGATCGTTCAGATCGAGGACCCCGAGCCTATGGCAGAATTGGAGGAGATTTGTGCATTGCCGGGAATTGATATGATCTTCTTCGGACCTGCGGATTACAGCCAGGGAATCGGAAAGCCTTTTCGGTTTGACGAGCCGGAAATACAAAATGCGCGCATCCGTATTGCGGAGACAGCTCGTCGGCACGGAAAGTTTGCGGGAACCGTTGGAGGTCCTGCAAACTTTGCGGAGTTGGTTGATATGGGATATCAATTTATCAATATTACCTCCGATGTGGTTGCACTGAAGGAATATTGGAAAGAAAAAATCAATTCTATCGATCCCCAAATTCGCAAAAAATCTACTTACAAGGAAAAATGATAATGGCATTATTTATTAATGCCGGATCGCAATAACAAAAGGAGTATGGTTATGAATCAATTGTTGTGGAAGAAGATTTGTTTGAACGGCACGGAAAACGGTCAGAAAGAATTTCAAAATTCATGTACTGATGCCGATACAGTAGCGTTCCGTTATCTTCCTTTATCAAACGGCTATGCCTGCTATGTCAGTGCGACTTGTGCCGAAGGCTTTGTTGGGGAGGATAGCATCACATTGCAACCGAAGATTGCCGAAACCTCCGAATATGTTGCGATCGTAAATCACTCTCCCTTTTGGTGCAGTCCTTTCTTTGGAAAACGGCTTTCCGAGCTTCCGAAAAGGGTGCAGGAGCTTATCATTTACAATGGAGACAAATATATCTGTTATTTACCTGTATGCGACGCAACCTTTAAAACCTTGATCCGCGGCTGTGAGGGGGGATTTGAATTTTTCCTGTATTCCAATTATGACGGCTTGGTGAGATGCGACGACCAGCTTGCTTTCGTTTGCATGGAGGGTGAGGATCCTTTGGTGCTTGTGCACGATTGCGCACAGGCAGTGGCAGAGCTTCTCGGAAACGGGCTTGCACTGCGTGAAACAAAAAAAACGGCAGACATTTTCAACTACCTTGGATGGTGTTCATGGAACGCTTTTATGATACACGTTGATCATAAGGGACTGTTGGAAAAGGCAAAGGAGTTTCGGGAAAAGGGCGTGCCGATTCGCTGGGCGATCATTGACGATATGTGGGCAAATGTTCCACCGCTTGATCAAATTCCCAAGGGGGGCGATTTCGGACAAATGATTGAAACGATGCACCAAAGCAAATTGTATCATTTTGAGGGTGCTCCCGGACGGTTTCCCAACGGCATGCGTGGCGCGATTACCGAACTGAAGCAAGCGGGTATTCCGCAGGTGGGCGTGTGGTTCCCGACCACGGGCTACTGGGCTGGTTTGGATCCCGAGGGCGAGGAAGCGAAACGGCATGCAGAAAATGTCGTCATTACCGAGCAAGCTACCTTCTTGAAGGATCAAAGCAGTGTGGCGGTTGCACCCAATGAAGAAAAAGCATCTCATTTCTTTGACGACCTTTGCAGTAGAGTGAAAGAATGGGGCGGTGACTTTGTCAAGATCGATAATCAGGGCTATCACCATATTTATCGAAATATTACGCCAATCGGTCAAAGCGCGCGTGCGATCCAACGGGCGATTGATTATGCAACCAACAAGCATTTTGACGGTGCGCTCATCAACTGCATGGGAATGCCGTCCGAGTGTATGTTCAACCGCACGAGTACCGTCAGCCGTTGCTCGGATGATTTCGTTCCCGAGAGCCGCGAGTGGTTTGCAAAGAACATTTTGCAATGCTCCTACAACGGATTGTTGCAGGGGCAGTATTACGTCAACGACTGGGATATGTGGTGGACGGATGACGACCAAGCCGTAAAAAACAGCTTGTGCCGAGCAATCAGTGGCGGTCCCGTGTATGTCAGCGACATGCTGGGACGAACCAAGCCGGAGATATTTGAGCCGTTGATCCTCAGTGACGGTCGGATTATCAGATGTGACGAGAGTGCAACGCCCACGGCGGATTGCATCATTGGTGACCCCACGCAAAGTGGAAAGATCTTTAAAATTCGTAACCGCATCGGCAAAAACGGTTTGGCTGCGGTGTTCAATATTGACGCACAAAACCGTCCCGTCAGTGGAGAGCTTTCTCCAACACAGACCGGTGTTGCCAAGGGTGATTATGTCTATTATGAGTATTTCAGTGGCGAATGCGGAGTTTTAAAGGAGGGTGAAAGTCTTTCTGTTACCCTCCAACACAACGACGATTTCCGCCTGTACACCTTTGTTCCTTACAATCAGAACGGTGTGACCGTGATAGGCAGATTGGATCTGTTTATGGGTGTCGGTGCGGTCAAATCATGGGACGGTGAGACAGCAAGTTTCGTTGAGGGGGGTAAGATCGGTTTTTATTCGGAACAAGAGATCAAAATTTATGCCAATGGTACGGAAGCTCCTGCGTGCAAGCATGGAATGCTGAGTATTGTTTGTGTCGAAACACAACAGAAACAATTACAAGTAATGACTTGATCCAATCAGATTATGAAATAAAGGCGTTTTATGAAACAAACTGTATATAACTATTATGTCATCGATCGCATACACCGCGACCTGCGGGTGGCGTGTGAAGAAAACTTGGGAGAGCAGTACAAGGCTTTAGGGCTTTCCTGCGAGGAGCGCATGATGCGCCGCTTTGAAACACTTTGCGGCATGGAAACGCCGCGTATTCACCCCTTGGAGCAGATCGTGCTGACGAGAAGCGTAAAAAATCTGCCCGACGTACTCACCGAGGACGAGTGGGCAGAGATCAAAAAGGATCGCTACATCCACGAATTGGGTTACGTGTCCAATCTTTCGCCCGACTATGCAACCACGATCTCTCTCGGACTTTTGAAAGTCAGAGAAACGGCAAACGAATACCAAATTCGCATGATCGACGCGATTATCAACCTCTGCGACCGCTACAAAACAGAAGCAGAAAAAATGGGCAGACGTGACGTGGCAGAGGTGCTGAAGCAAGTACCACGTTACCCCGCCCGCAATTTCCGTGAGGCATTGCAGTTCTTCCGCATCCTGCATTTTTCTCTGTGGTTGGAAGGGGATTACCACAATACCGTCGGTCGCTTTGACCAATATATGTACCCCTATTTCCAAAAGGATATGGAAGCGGGAGTCTATACTCGCGAGACCGCTTTGGAGCTTGTCGAGGACTTCTTCCTCTCCTTCAACAAGGACAGCGACCTCTACGTTGGCGTTCAGCAGGGCGACAACGGGCAGAGCATGGTGCTTGGCGGCATCGACCGAGCCGGAAACGATTGCTTCAATCTTCTGTCCGAATTGTGCCTTGAGGCAAGCCGCAATCTGAAACTGATCGACCCCAAGATCAACCTGCGCGTGTCGAAGAAAACGCCGCTGGCGATCTATGAAAAGGGAACCGAGCTGACAAAGGTCGGTCTTGGTTTCCCGCAGTATTCCAACGACGACGTGGTGATCGAGGGACTGACACGCCTCGGCTACGACTATGAGGACGCGGTCAACTACGTGGTTGCCGCTTGTTGGGAGTTTATCATCCCCGGTGTCGGAAACGATATTGCAAACATTAGCGCGGTCAATTTTCCCGCAGTGACGGATAAAGTGATTAGAGAAAACATTGATAAAGATTTCGATATTCTGATCGCTAATCTCAAAAAAGAAATTACAAAAGAGTGTGACGCGATTCGCGAGAGTATCCACGATGTTTGGTTCGTGCCGTCGCCCTTTATGGATCTGCTTCGCAAAGACAGAAAATACAATAACTTCGGCATCCACGGAAGTGGCATTGCCTCGGCGGCGGATGCTTTGGCGGCGGTGAAGAAGTACGTTTATGACGAAAAGAAAATCACCCTCGAAAGATTGATCAAAGCACTCGATTCCAACTTCGCAAATGATCCCGAGCTGTTGCACCTGCTTCGCTTTGAGGCTCCCAAAATGGGAACGGGTAGCGACGAAGCCGATGCGATGGGCGGCTTGCTCCTTTCGTCCTTTGCCGATGCCCTCGAAGGCAAGACCAATTGCATGGGCGGCAAATGGAGAGCAGGAACGGGAACGGCAATGTACTATCTGTGGCACGCGCGTGAGCTTGATGCAACTGCCGACGGCAGACTTGCGGGAGAACCCTTTGGAACCAATTTCTCGCCAAGCCTCTTTGCGCAGATCCCCGGTCCCGTGACCGATATTGAGTCCTTTACCGCAAATGATCTCACGCGCAACATGAACGGCGGACCTCTCACCTTGGAGTTCTCGGCAAGTATTTTCCAAAGCCCCGAGAACATCAAAAAGGTGGCAGCACTCATCAAGTATTTTGTGGAGCGCGGCGGACATCAGCTTCAGCTCAACGCCGTCAATCTTGAAGCCATGAAGGAAGCGCAGGCAAATCCCGACCTGTACCGTCAATTGGTGGTTCGCATCTGGGGTTGGTCGGCATACTTCGTGGAATTGGATAAGGACTTCCAAGACCACGTCATGGCAAGACAAGAGTATTCGGTATGAAAGGCTTGATCTTTGATATTAAGGAATTTGCCGTACACGACGGAGAGGGAATCAGAACAACTGTTTTCTTAAAAGGTTGCCCTCTCCGTTGCGTCTGGTGTCACAACCCCGAGGGGCTTTCGCCACGGCGGGAATTATACTTAAAGCAAAATGGTTGTCTGAATTGCGGTCTTTGCAAAAATCCCTGCAACCACCCCGAATGTCAAGGACTTGGTCGGTGCTTGCACATCTGCCCGAAAAATCTTGTCAGCGCGGCGGGTGCGGAGTGGGAAGCAAAAGCACTTGCCGAAAAACTACTCAAACACAAGGACTTTTTTAACTCTATGGGTGGCGGTGTCACGCTTTCGGGCGGCGAGCCGCTTCTGCAAGCCGATTTCTGCGTTGAGCTTCTGACCTTGCTCAAAGGGCAGGTGCATACTTCCATTGAAACGTCAGGATTTGCAAGTGCCGAGATCTTTCAAAAGGTGGTCACGCTCTGCGATTTCGTGTATATGGACATCAAATTGGCAGATGCGGAGCAGCACAAGAAATATACGGGCGTAGATAACAAAATCATTCTTGAAAACGCCGCATGGCTGAAACAAAGCGGCATCAAGCACACCTTCCGCACGCCGTTGATACCCGGCATTACCGATGCCAAAGATAATTTTGATGCGATAGAGTGCTTGGTCGGAAATAGTGCTTGGGAACACCTTCCTTATAATACACTTGCCCCAGTCAAATATCCAAGCGTAGGGCGGGTGTTTACTGATAATCAAGCAATGGGTATGAGAGCATTAGATAATTGACTTTTTGTACCATTGTTGTGATACGAATAAATGGATCGAAAAAACAAACTACAGTGTTGAATCGCTAACTATTGATTGCAGGTAAAAAATGACATTCAAAAAAACAAGTAGGAGGCTGACCATTAATTTTTGCATCTTAGACCTTGAAATTCGGGCAGTATTGGACTTCGTTTTGTTCGGAAACTCGTCCGTTTCAAAACGCCTTTTATGCAGTTTCTGTTCGTCAGACAGAGGCTTTGCCGTGGGCTTCCTTCAGATTCCACCTCATGAGGATACCCTTGTCCTTCGCTAACAGTTCTTACTGCCAATTCTGTAGCGGACTTTCACCGCCAAGTTGTAATGCATGCCGAGCGCACCAATCACAACCACCCGTCAAACGGGTGGTATGCACAAGGGCTAAAAGCCCAATACTACCGGCCAGCGGCTCAAGCCGCTGGCTTTCGTATACTCAAGCCTATTGCCTTTGCCTCTTTTGCCGCCCTTAAAAGGGCGTTTG
>JAFTKO010000031.1 GCA_017453205.1 Clostridia bacterium
GGCTATGATTTTCACTCTTTGGATAATGAATCTTTGCAAAATATTGTTTTATCTATTAATTTGAGACCTAAAAAATGCTTGGGCTGGCTTTCTCCCTTTGAAGTGTTTTTTGGTGTTGCACTTGCTTGACATTCTGCCGTGGCGAGCAACGCGAGACGGAAGGAGTCCGTTCATAAAAGTTACTTTGCATTGGGAACTCCCTCACCCGCTTCGCGACAGCGTGAAGTCGCTTTAGCGACTGTGGCGCTTGCGCCTTTCCTCTAAGAGGAAGCCTAAAGTTACAACAAAACATAACAAAACATAAGGAGACAAAAAATGGATCAAAATTATCAACCCTATCAAAATGAACAGCAACCCTATCAGCAGGCGCCTGCGGTGAAGAATGCGGCGTATTACCGTGCGCGGGCAAGACAGATACTGCGCCCGTGTTATTGGTACGCCGTCTTGGCGTTTTTACTGGCGGCCCTCCTTGGGGGTATTTCCTCGGGTGGTGTTTCGTTCAATTTTTCCGATACCACAGTCGATTCCAACGGCGTAAAGGTCAACATTTCTGCCGAGGAACTATTGGAAGCCGTGCGAGGCGGCGATGTTTCCGCACTGCTTGGTGAGATCTCTCCCTTTGTGGCGATCATGCTTGGCGCGGTGGTGATTGGAATGGTGTTTTCCATCCTGTTCTCGATTTTTGTCGGCTCGCCGATGAAGCTCGGTTATCAGCGCTACAATCTGAACATGGTAGACGGTAACGGTAAGGATCTCGGTGTGTTGTTCGGCTATTTCAAGCGCGGCTACGGCAAGTCGATTGCGCTGAACCTGCTTTACGGTGCGATCATGCTCGTCACGTCGCTCCCGATGCTAGCGGTGATGCTGCTTTGGTTCATGCCCGCTGTTTTTGATGCCGCAGTGGCGGGGGGCGATATGACAGGCGGGATGATCGCTTCGCTGCTTTTGTCGGTGTTTGTATTTTTGGCGGTGACGGTTGCAACCGTGGTCGTGCAGATTCTCATCGAATACCGCTACGCGTTTTGCTTTATGATCCTTGCCGAGTATCCCGAGATGCGTGCGACCGACGCGCTCCGCAACTCCGCGTCTTTGATGAGAGGGAACAAATGGAGACTGTTCTGCTTGCAGATCAGCTTTATCGGATGGATCCTGCTTGCCGCATGCTGTACTTGCGGTATCGGAATCGTGTTCCTTTCGCCCTACATGTACGTGGCGCAAGCGGCTTTTTATGACGACATTGCAAACCGTGCCGCCGCGCGTGAGACCGAGTTCCCCAGCCTCAACCCCGATGATTATGTGGTGGATTGAAACGATTTCTCGATTAAAATGTCGAATAAAAACTTTAAACGTAAAATATTTTTCGTGGGGAAACTTTTAAAAAAGTTTCCCCACACCCTTTCAAAACTTTCAACGCATTTTTAAGGAATAGATTTTTAAAATTTGTGCGCCTTACTTTTTCAAAGCTCCCGCAATCCATTACACTTTCTCCATGGGAGAAAGCGGTTACCACCACCCAAAATGGACTACCGAGAAAGTAACTTGCCGCATTGCGGCAAATTTCACTACGGAGAGGGCGAAAATATAAAGTTTTAAATGTTACATCGTAGTAGGGGCATTTTGCGAACGCCGCAGGCGCACACAATGCACTCTACCAAAAGTTTATTCAATACTTTTAAAGAGGATTTGTATGAGGAAAAATTTTCATGATGTGAAAAGTATCGCCCGCCTTGAAAAAGGCGGGCGAAATGTTTTGGGAGTGCTTTGTTGTATTTAAGGTTTATGGGGGAAATAACGCGATGTGAGACAGGAAAAGGATGCGTGTGTCCCTATTTATACTAATCTCTAATGAAAATGTAGAACATATATTTTCATTCATTCTTTCGGGAGCCCGTTTTGGGTGGTGGTACCAAAACGGGTGCGGGAGCTATTGTTGGGATAACGCGATCAAACATTCCTTTCCCGTCAAAAAACTGCGGAACAGCGCACAAGCACCCCACAATATTCACATCATCCCTTTTTGAAAGTTCTTGAAGGTGTCGGAAACTTCTTTCAAGAAGTTTCTGACAAAAAATTTGTTTTGAGATTAGTATTACTATTCCTATTGTATTTTCTGTTTGCGGATATCCACGCCGTAAAACGCGATTACGCGGTACTCGCCGATGAGGCGGCTGGTGATGCGGTCGTTGTAGATCTTGCGCAGCTCCGTCGATGTGAGATTGGTGCTGATGATGGTCGGCTTTTGCAAATTCAAGCGCGTGTTGAGCACGTGATAAAGGCAGGACAGCGTAAACTGGTTGCTGACCTCTGTGCCGAGGTCATCGATGATGAGCAGATCGCACTCGGTGTAGCGCTCGGTGTTGTCACCGTCGCTTTGCGCCAAGCCGTTGCCGAACCGACGGCACTCGAAATCCGAGATCATCCCCACCGCGCTGTTGTAAAATACATCATATCCGCGCTCGATCACCACGCGTGCCACCGAGGTGGAAAGATGCGTTTTTCCCAAGCCCGTCCCGCCCAAAAAGAGCATGCTCTCGGGCATCGGCTTGCCGTTCTCGATGGTAAAATTCTTGGCGTATTGCTCCACGGTTGCAAAATTGTGGCACATACGGCGGTAATCCTCGGGATTGGATTTGTAATAGTCGAGCGAAAAATTCTCAAACGACTGCTTTTTCATCAGCCCCGAAAGCCCCGAGCTCTCCATGCCCGCCTCGGTCAGCCTTTGACGCATGCAACGGCACATTTTAATGCCCACGTAGCCCGTGTCGCGGCAAGCCTCGCACTCGTATTGCGGCTCGCTGTAATCGGCGGGATAGCCGTGTCGGCGCAACAGCTCGGCTCTCTCGGCGCGGATCCTTTCATTTTCCTCGCGCAACGCGGCAATGTCCCGCGCGGTGTTCCCGCCCTTGATCGCCTCGTTCATGATGCGCAATCCAAAGGTCGAAAGCCGCCTGTCCAGCTCCCGCAACGCGGGGATGGCGCCGTAAAGCTCCTCGCGCCTCGCGTCCGCCTCGGCTTGCGCGCGAAAGGTCTTGGTCTCGTATTCGGCACGGATGCGCTTATAATTCTCTTTGTTGTAACCCATCGGTGGTCTCCTTTCTCAAACATGCGATCACTGCTTGTCGGTTGGCTCCGCAAAGCTGCGGCGCAGTGCCGCACTGAAGAAATCATCGGTGTCAAAGCTGTTGCCAAGCGTGGGCTTGCCGCTCTTTTTGAGATTGGATTTGCCCTCTTTTTTGGCTTGCTGTGCGGCGGTATCGCGGTCGATCTCCTCGGCGGTGCGCAGTCCCTCGGCGTTCCAACGCTCTAAGATCGAGTTGGCGTAGGGGAGGGAAGCCTCGCCGGTGGCGTTGACCGTCATCTCATAGGCGCGGCGGACGATCTCGATATCGTAGCCGAAGCTTACCCATGCGCGGAGCATTTTGCTCTCTTTGGAGGTCAGCGCGCGGCTCTTCATGCCAAACAGTGTGCGCACCTGTCCCTCAAAGCTATGTAGCGCCTCGGCGGTGCGGATCTCTTCCTCGAGCGAGGCGGGATCGGTGATGTCCCGATCGACCAGTGTGTAGGCATATTTTTCGATCGCGCGTAAATTGGTCTTGCCGATCCTCTTGCAGTGTGCCAACAGCATGAGGATGCATTCCTCGTTCATGCCGAGGTAGTCGGTAAGTCCCACCAAAATATTGATGTCGGAGAGGTTAAAGACCTTGCCGAGGATGTGCTGTGCCTCGTCGATGAGGATGCGCAGGGTTTCGCGCTTTTCCATCATGTCGGCAAGCTCGACCGAGGTGTATGTGGGGAGCTCGTCGGCGCGGTGCAGGAGCGCGCGTTTGGAGGCGCTCTCTTTTTTTGCGGGCACTTCGGTCACGGTCGCCATGGCGGGGACTGCGGCGCCGTCCTCTTGCATCAGCACGCCGCGCTCACACCAGTAGGTCAGTGCCGCCTCGGCAGATTTGGGCGTGCAGTCCGCCAGCTTTGCCAATTGCTTGAGCTTTTGCGAAAGGCTCGGATCGGAAGCCACCCACAAAAGAATGCGCAGCTGTGTCGCGTCGGCATCGGTGTGTGAAAGCACCGCCCCCGGTAAATTTAATACGTCTTGTTGAAAATTCAGTTTCATAGTTTCCTCTGCGCTCCGCGTTATTTCTGTTCATTTTCGGTCGGGTGGCAGAGGCGGTAGTTGAGGATCATGAGTGAGTCGCCGAGGTGGACATTTTCCACGATCGCGCCCTCGTCGCCGAGTGAGAGATCCTTGCCCGTAAAGTTCCAAAGCCCGCGGATGCCGCATGACAGTAAGCGCTCCGAGACCTCCGCGGCGCGATCCTTCGGCAACGTCAGCACCGCCATGTCCACGGGGAGATCGTTGCAAAAGCTTTCCAGTTCTTTCATGTCACGGATCCGCACGCCGCCGACCTCTCTGCCGATGAGTGTGGGATCGACATCGAACATCGAGACGATCTCCACCCCGCGTTTTTCAAACATGGGTGCGCGAACCAGTGCGCGTCCGAGGTCTCCCGCACCGATGATGATGGCACGGAGCCCCGCCTCGACACCAAGCAACTCGCAGATGCGCGAATACAGGTAATTGACGTTATAGCCGTATCCCTGCTGACCGAAGCCGCCAAAGCAATTGAGGTCCTGTCGGATCTGCGACGCGGTCACGCCCATGAGCGAGGAGAGCTCGCCCGAGCTGATGCGCGCTTTGCCCTGTCTGATCAGTTGACGTAGGTAACGAAAATAGCGCGGCAGACGGCGGATCACCGCGGGAGATACGTTGGGATTATCCTCCAATGGGAGCATCTCGTCGGCGGTTGTCCGATTGTTTTTTTTCTGATCCATTATGGTCAATTCCTTTCTTGCTCTTACCGATTTTTGTGTAGTTTGACAAACTTTTTTCGGTGCTGTTTTTTCACACTTTATCCGGCTAAAATAGTTTTCCACACCCCGCCAAAGGGGGTATTTTTTAACAAAATCCACAGACTTATCCACATTCAAATGACAAAAATCGGGTTTTAGGGAGTTTTTTCGGCTTTTTTTGATCGATTTTTTAAGTGCGTTTTATACTTTTTCACAACCTGTGGAAAACCTTTGTGGAAAAGTGGAAAGGCCGAAAAACATAATTTGTTTACAAATTTTCGTCAAAAACGACGAAATGAACGGGAGACATTTTTTGAGGGGGCATTCGGGTTACGTGCGGCGCGCAGTCGAATTTTTGCAGAGTGAAGAATGAACGGCGCAAAAGCACAAGGCGAAGCCGCAGTGAGATTTCGTTTCAAATCTCACTATCCTGCCAATGGAAGTTACTTTAGCCTCCCTCTGAGGAGGAAAGACGCAAGCGCCATAGTCGCCAAGGCGACTTTACGGTGGCAAAGGCGTAGCCTTTGACGGAAGGAGTTTTTTCCAAAAGTAACTTTATATTGAGGACTCCCTCACCCGCTAACGCGGGAGCTCCCCCAAGGAGGAGCCTAAAGTTACATTCGCTCAAAAAAGGTATGCTTGTTTTGGCACAGTTACTTTTAGCCTCCCTCTGAGGAGGAAAGACGCAAGCGCCATAGTCGCCAAGGCGACTTTACGGGGCATTGTGCGGCGGTATAGGTTCGTTTGAATCTTCGGTGTACTGCCTTACACTCCCCGATAGGTAGACTCGCCGCAGGCTGCCATCGTGGTAGATATTCGTGCAAAGCACTCCTTGATAGGAAACTCTGCCGCAGATGACCATCGTGGTAGATGTTCGTGCAAACATTCCCCGACAAGTAGCCCCACCGCAGGTGGCGCAGGTGGTGGTTAAACATTGTAATCGTCGTTTGCCGAGGCGTTGAGGGAGGTGTCGGCAAATTCACGGCGCAGATAACGGAAATAACCGGCGGCGGCGATCATCGCACCGTTGTCCCCGCATAGGGAGCGGTCGGGCATGCAGAGCTTTACGCCGAGGCGTCGGCAAAGCCCCTCGAGAGAGGCGCGCAGATGCGAGTTTGCCGCCACACCGCCCGCCAGCACCAGTGTTTTCATTCCGGTTTCCTTGAGGGCAAGCTCGGCTTTTTGGGTGATCGCTTGCACAATACGGTAGGTATAAGACGCGGCAACGTCGGCGCGGTTGACCTCTTGTCCCTTTTGTGTCATACCGTTGAGGTAGTTGAGAGTTGCGGTCTTGATGCCGCTGAACGAAAGGTCGAGCGTGTCCTTGCCAAGCGCGGGGGAGGGGAGCGCAATCGCCTTTGGATCGCCCTCATAAGCCAGCTTATCGAGTGCCGCGCCGCCGGGATAGGGCAGACCGATCACGCGCCCGATCTTGTCAAATGCCTCGCCCGCCGCATCGTCGCGTGTTCCGCCGATCTCGCAAAATTCGGTGTAGTCGGTCACGCGGTAAAACGAGGTGTGACCGCCCGAGACCACCAACGCAAGGAAAGGCGGCTCCAAGTCGGGGTGCGAGAGATACGCCGCCGCCACGTGACCGTGGATGTGGTTGACCGCCACCAGCGGGAGCTTGCGCGAAAACGCCAGTGATTTTGCAAAATTGACGCCGACGAGCAAAGCGCCGATCAGCCCGGGGAAGGCTGTCACCGCCACCGCCCCGAGGTCTGCGACCGTAATGCCGGCTTCCTCGAGCGCTTGATAGGTGATGCGCGAGATCGCCTCGATGTGTGCGCGGCTTGCGATCTCGGGAACCACGCCGCCGTAAAGCCGATGTGTCTCGATTTGTGACGCCACGATGTTGGATCGAATGGCGCGCACGCCCTCGCCCATTTCCACTACCGCGGCGGACGTCTCGTCGCAGGAGCTTTCCATGCCTAAAATGTACATAATTTTTTAAGGTTGCGGGGAAAGAAAAGTTTGAGAAAGAAGCTTTCTTGCCGCCGCACCCCTATCCTTTCAAGAACCTTAAATAAAAGCGATCTGTAATTTTTTCACCATCACCAATGCGTCCTCGCGGGGGGTACGGTAAAAGTTTTTGCGCCGTCCGACGGTCTCGTAGCCGTCGCTTTCGTATAGCGCGATTGCCGCTCCATTGGAGGCACGCACCTCCAAGGAGATTTGTTTCGCGCCCCTTGCTTGTGCCGCCTCGGTGAGGGCCGCGAGGAGCTTTCGTCCGCAACCGCATCGCCGCGCGTCGGGATGGACGGCGACATTGGTGACCTGTCCCTCGTCGGGCGCCCACAGCATTCCGCCGTAAGCGATCACAAGCCCGTCCCGTAAGCAGACGAACCCGACCGCCGCGTCGCCGAGCAACAGCTCCAACGATTTCTCGCTCCACGGCTCATGAAAGCAGAGACGTTCGAGCTCTGCCGCCGCCGAGAGGTGCTCCCGCGTCATGCGGACAACGGTAAATGCGCGGTCGGTCATTTTGCATCCGCCGCAAACAACAGCTTGCGGACGCCCGCCGTGATCTCGGCAAGGCACTGCCTGTATCTTGCAAGGTCACCGCCAAAGGGGTCCGAGACCGCCTCGGGCATACAGGTGATCTTTTGCGCCGCCGCGGGAAAGCGCATGAGCAGCTCCATGGCGTGCGAGGGCGTCATGGCAACCAACAGGTCGCATTCGTCGACCTCGCTTTCCGTGATCGTATGCGCGGTATGTTCATGATAATTTCTGCCCGACACGGGGGCGACATCGGCATCCTCCAGTGCCCGCACCGCGTTTTGGGAGATCGGTTCGCCGTCGTTGGCGTACAGTCCCGCGCTGATGGCGGTCAAATTGGGGGATACCGCGTCACGCACCGAAGCGGGGAGTGCGTTCAGTGCCTCCCGTGCCAGCGCATTTGCCACTGCCTCCGCCATCGGGGAGCGGCAGGTGTTGCCCGTGCAAACAAAGCAGACACGGCGCGCCTCGGCGGGAGTTCGTTCATTTGTTTTTTCTTTTTCTTTGAATGCGGTGATCATAGTTGTTTTTTTCTTTTTTGGGGGAAGGAGAACTTCTTTGAGGAAGAAGTTCTCCTTCCCCCAAGCCCCTATCCTTTCAAGAACCTTTACAAAGAGTTTGGGTGATTATATTTTCTGTTCGGTGATCGCACAAAGGGGTGTGCGGCGGTATATGTTTGTTTAAAATTTCGGTGTACTGCCTTACATCCCTGTCGTGGTAGATGTTCGTACAAACATCCCCCGACAAGTAGCCCCGCCGCAGGCGGCGCAGGCGGTGGTCAGCCTAAATATTTGGACACCGTGTTGCCGATGGGGTAGCACTCGCCCGTGGTGCGGTTGTAGAGCAGATTTTTGCCAAAGTGATACACGGCGTAGGTCTCGCCCTCGTAGTCCTCGTAAGTGACTTCCACACCCGCGTAGGTGGGAGTGGCGCTGTCGGCGTCCTCGATCAGCTCGTACACCAAGACCTCGGTATCATATTGCCAATAGGTCAGCGTATAGTAAAATGCGGGGTAGACAGACGAGGCAAACTCGAGGTCATAGCGCGCGGGCGTGAGGTTGACGTCGATCTCATCCTCCGAAAAATGCACGCCGTTTTGGTAGGCGTCGATCAGTGCCGCAATGTCCTCTGCCTCGGTGATCGACACGTTGGCATAGCTGATGGTTCCCGTGCGGACGACATTCACCTTGTCCGTCGACATTTCCCACAGCTCGGGGAGCGTGACCGTGGAGGCGTAGAAGAGCTGATAGCTGTCGTTGGTGAGGTATTTTGCGGTGTCGGCGTTCTCGATCTCATAAAGGATCATGTCGTCCATTTCCGAGTAGGAGATTTTTGCCACCGCATTGGCTTGTACCAAGGTCTGCGCCTTGTAGCAGGCGGGCGCGGGGAGGTAGGAGACGCCTGTCTTTTTGTTGGTGAACACGCCGTTGGCATAATCGAGCGCGGGCGTTTTGGAGCAAGCGGCGAGGAGGAGCACCAACGAGACAAGGAGCAGGACCCCGCGCAATAATTGTTTTTTCATCTATTCTCAAAATCCTTTCAATATCCGAATACGCCCGAAAGCGAGTCGTCGTCCTCGATCCAATCGGCAACGTCGATGACGCGGAAGTCGTCCTTGGTGTCGCGCACGATCAGCGTGGAGATGCCCGCGTTGAGTATCTGGCGCTTGCACATCATACAGGAGGAGGTTCCCGCCACCAGTTCACCTGTTTTTGTGTCGATGCAAGCCATGTAGAGCGTGGCGCCCAGCATCTGCTCGCGTGAGGCGGCGATGATGGCGTTTGCCTCGGCGTGGACCGAACGGCAAAGCTCGTAGCGCTCCCCGCGGGGAATATTGAGTTTATCGCGCATACAGGTGCCGAGATCGGAGCAGTTTTTGCGTCCGCGCGGTGCGCCGTTATAGCCCGTGGAAATGATAGAATCGTTTTTGACGATGATCGCACCGAACATCTTACGCAGGCAGGTCGAGCGTTCTGCCACCGTTTGCGCGATGTCCAAATAATAATTGTGCTTGGATACACGTGTCATATTCTTTCTTCCTTTCAACTTCATGAGGGCATACCTCACCATTGTACCTTTAATTATATAACATTTTTGCCGTAAAATCAATAGGAAGTGAAAAGTTTATGTTTTATTCATGTTTTTGCCGGAAAAGCGGGCGTCAAAAAACTCCTTCCGTCTCGCGTTGCTCGCCATCGTAAAGTCGCCTTGGCGACTGTGGCGCTTGCGCCTTTCCTCTAAGAGGGAGGCTAAAAGTTGTTTTACCATAACAAGCATACCTTTTTTGAGCGAATGTAACCTTTCCTCCAAGAGGGAGGCTAACAGTTGTTTGCCGGTATATGTTTGTACAAACTTTCCCCGATCGGAAGCCCCACCGCAGGTGGCGCAGGCGGTTAGAGTACGCTTTGTCCGTTCATTTGCAATTTGAATTTCAGCCCCAGCTTTTCGGCGGCTTTGCGGCAGAGGATCATGCGGCCGAGAAAAATTTCAAAATAATCCATCACCGAGCCGTATTGCGTGTCGATCTGTAACGAGAGTAAGACCTCCGTTTGTTCGCGGTTGACGGTCAAGTTTGCCTTGCTGACCGAAAAGTTGACACGGTCGTGAATGTCAAAGGTCGAAATGTCGCGGTTACGCACACGGCTGCGGCGCACATCGGATTTGTCGGCTAAGATCAGCGCCGCCGCGACGGCATTCACGGGAACGCCTGTGCCCTCATCGTGGTTGCCGATGGCGGTGACGATGGTGGCGATGTCAGCGGGATCTACTCCCAAACGGTCCAACAGACGGAACGCCATGATGGCACCGCTTTGCGAGTGGTCGACACGGTTGATGAGGTTGCCGATGTCGTGCAGATACGCCGCCATTTGCGCCACCTCGATGTCGTGCGCCGAAAATTGCAGGGTCTCCAGCAGATATTTTACCGTGTCGGCGACCTTGCAGACGTGGGCAAAGCTGTGTTCGGTGTAGCCCAGTGCCTCCAAGGACTCGTCCGCGCGGATGATATAGGTTCTGATTTCCTCGTTTTGTTTCAATTCTTGATAGGTTAGCATGGGCGGTTCCTTTCGTTTGACAATACAAAATGAAAATGGGTTTCGTTTTTTATAGTATACCATCCTTTATCCCAAAAGTCAATAAATTTGTTTTGGGACGTTTTGTGGGGACTTTTTGAAGATAAGCTTTGTTAACGTAAGATTCCCAAAAGTAACTTCCCGGTTAATAAGATATCAAAATTTTTTGAAACACTCCTTCCGTCTCGCGTTGATCGCCACCGTAAAGTCGCCTTGGCGACTGAGGGAGTCCTCAATGCAAAGTTGCTTTTTTGAAAGACTCCTTCCGTCAATGGGTATATAGGATGTAAAAATTTTAAGCTCTATTTTCCCATTGCCACCTCCCTCGAGAGGGAGGCTAAAAAGTTGTTTTGTCATAACAGGCATACCTTTTTTGAGCGTATGTAGATTTGGCTTCCTCTGATGAGGGCGCTGTTGCGAAGCGGGTGAGGGAGTTGCCCATTTTGTTGTTCGTACTCTGCAAATTCCCCGGCGTTCCTGCTCAGCGATGACGCACAGGGGTAATATGCGGCGGTTTGCAATTTTTTTACATATTATTGTATGTAAATTAAGCACATACATTCATAAATGTGATATAATCTACTTGTTGTACAAAAGTACCTTAAAAATAATAGTTCATATGCGGACTAAAATGAAACAAAATCGGTTTATTTAAGGTACAATAAGCACAGTACGCAGAAATAGAATGTATTTTTGAATTACAAGGGGAGGCACACATGAAAAAATTATTGGAAGATTTATGGTATTCATACGAAATGCAAAGCACCGTAAAGCAGAGCGAGGAAGAGGAGGCGTTGATGGAATTGATCGTTTTACATGAAGAGAAATTACACGCAAGCTTAAACGCGGAACAGCTCGAGCAGCTCAAAAAATACGAGGATTGTGTGGACGGTCTCCACGACATTGCCGAAAAAGTGGCGTTTGTCAAGGGCGTTCGTTTCGCCGCTGCTTTTTTGATCGAAGCATTGGAAGTGGAAAAATGATCTGATTCTTTCGAATGATAGTCAAAATATATAAAAATTAACCTTAAAATTTGTGAAAAATCGTGAGTTCTTGTTCTTTTCCAAAAGGGGGAAAATGTGATATAATATATTGTTAAAATAAATTGGAAATAGAAAAGCAAAGAATTTTGAAAAACGGGAGAAAAAGCTGTGATCAGAAATGATTTGAGAAACGTTGCCATCATCGCGCACGTTGACCACGGAAAAACCACATTGGTGGACGGACTTTTAAAGCAGGGCGGTATTTACCGCGACAACCAGGAGACTGTGACCTGCGTCATGGACTCGGGCGATCTCGAGCGGGAACGCGGCATCACCATCCTTGCAAAAAACACCGCCGTACACTATAAGGATGTTAAAATCAACATCATCGACACCCCCGGACACGCCGATTTCGGCGGCGAGGTCGAGCGTATTTTGAAGATGGTGAACGGCGTCATTCTGCTTGTGGACGCGGCCGAGGGACCTATGCCCCAAACGCGCTTCGTTTTGCAAAAGGCGTTGGAGCTCAACCACCGTGTCATCGTTTGTATCAATAAGATCGACAAGCCCGATGCGCGCATCGGTGAGGTCGAGGACGAGATCCTTGAGCTCTTGATGGATTTGGGCGCCAATGACGAACAGCTTGACAGCCCCATGCTCTACTGCTCGGGACGTTCGGGCACCGCGACCGAGGATCCCACCGAGGAGGGCAAGGATCTGACACCTCTGTTTGACAAGATTCTCGATTATATCCCCGCTCCCGAGGGTGACGAGGCGGGAGACCTGCAATTGTTGGTCTCTTCCATCGACTATAACGACTACGTGGGACGCATCGGTATCGGACGCATCGAGCGTGGAAACATCCGTGTCGGTCAAGAGGTCGCCGTTTGCAATTACCACAACCCCGATGTATTCAAAAAGACCAAGGTCGTCTCTCTCTATCAGATCGACGGTCTGGTCCGTAAGCCTGTGGAAACTGCCACCATGGGTGACATTGTTTGCTTCTCGGGCGCGGGTGACATCACCATCGGAGACACGCTGACGGTGGTCTCTAATCCCCAACCGCTCGAGTTTGTCAAGGTCTCGGAGCCGACCATGGAAATGACTTTTATGGTCAACAACAGCCCCTTGGCGGGCAAGGAGGGCAAGTTTGTCACCTCCCGTCAGATCCGTGACCGCCTTTATCATGAGCTGCTCAAGGATGTTTCCCTGCGTGTGACCGACGGTGACACCACCGACGAGTTCCGCGTGGCGGGCAGAGGCGAGATGCACCTCTCAATCCTTCTCGAGACCATGCGCCGTGAGGGCTTTGAGCTGGCTTGCTCCAACCCGCGCGTGCTCTACAAGGAGATCGACGGTCAAAAATGCGAGCCGATGGAGCGCGTGACATTGGATGTTCCCATGGATTACGTCGGCGTGGTGGTCGAAAAGCTGGGACAGCGCAAGGGCGATCTGCTCTCCATGAGCCCCGTGGGATCACGCACCCGCATCGAGTATTCGATCCCCGCGAGATGCCTGTTCGGCTACCGCTCCGAGTTCCTTACCGCAACGCACGGCGAGGGCGTCATCAATACCATTTTTGACGGATATGCACCCTATCGCGGTGAGATTGCCATGAAGTTTACGGGCTCACTCATCGCGTCCAACGACGGCGAGACCACGCGCTACGGTCTGTACAAAACACAGGAGCGCGGACAGCTCTTTGTCGGACCGCAGACACAGGTGTACGAGGGCATGATCGTGGGTGAGAACCCCAAAAACGATGACATTGCCGTCAACCCCTGCCAAAAGAAGCAGCTGACCGCCATCCGTTCCGCGGGTGCCGACGAAAAACTGTTGCTCACGCCCGCCAAGATCTTTACCTTGGAGGAGGCAATCGAGTATATCACCGACGATGACTTGATCGAGGTCACGCCCAAGTCGATCCGTTTGCGTAAAAAGATCCTCAATACCGAAACACGTATGAAAGAAATGATGCGCCGCCGCAGAGCCATGGAAGCGCAGAAAAAGTGATTGTTATGTTACAACTCTAATTGAAATATAACAACTCTTTCTGAAATAAGAGAAAATTTTAAAAATCGCAAGTTACAACTCTTTTGAAATAAGAGATCAAAAGTTACAACTCTATTTGAAACAGATTTTTCAAAAAGAGGAAACACAAAAGGAGCCGTCCGACAAGGTTGGCTCCTTTTGTGTTGTCTGTTGCTATTCCTCTTTCTGTTCGTCAGGCAAGGCGCGATTCAGGATATTTCTCATATCAATGATATTCGCCTCATTTTTGACCGCGGTTTTGGGAACATACCTTTTGTCCGAAGCCATGCTTTCAAGACGTTTAAAGGCTTTTTGAGAAAGCTCCAATTCCGAAGCAGGCGCATTTGCTTTGGATTGCATCACATGATCCACTGCTTTTTCGATCTTGCTCATATTATAAACCTTATCAAGCGTCGCAAGTGCATTTTGAACATTTTTGATCACGTTGCCTCGGAGGTTGGCACGATCTATCAAATCGTTACCGGTTGCTTTCTTAGTGTAAAAAGCCGCGGCTTCTTTCTGTTGTTGCATTTGTAAGTCTTGTTCAAGCTCCTGTTTCGCAATTCTCATTAAGGCTTGCCTTTGCGCCTCGACCTCCGGATCTCCCAGACGGTCCAACAGGTTTTTCATTTCCGGAAAATACTTTTGTGATACACTGCGGATATAATTGGGGGTTATCATTGGCTTGTTTAGTTCTCGCAAATAATCGATTTGCACATACATATACACGGCAATCAATTGATCTACAATTCCGCTTGTAACGTCATAGAAGGCATCGGCGATTTCTTGGGAATATGGAATATATTGATCAAACCATTGATAGCGCATGAGGTTTTTTACAATTGCCGAAAAATAAGGGCGGTCTTGGCAATACAGATTGGCGTTGATGTAAGGTCCGGTTCTTCTGCTGGTTCGAAGGTTTGGAAACATTTTTTGGTAAGCATCCTCTGTGCCAACGGCAAACAACGCCACTTTGGTTTGATTGACGATGGTCAGGAGGCTTTCAAACGTGTTTTCTTTTTGGGATTGAAAGTCGATCAATTGGATCTCATCAAAAATCAGGCATCCAATTCCAAAGATATCAATCAGTTTACAAACGATTGTTGCTTTTTCGGCTAAGGTACGTTTCTTTTGAATCATTTCCTCGTAGATCGGCGTGATATTTCCAAGCGCCTTGTCAATCTCAGCTCCAATGCTGTTATACAAGGCGGAAAAATTGGAATTTGCAGGACATACCACCACAAGATAGACGATTTGCGTAAATCGATGATATTTTTCGTTCCGGTGCTCGATCACCTGTGGATAATTGGACAACAGTATTTCCAATGCCGAAGACTTGCCGCAGCCCGAATAGCCCAAAAGAGTACACCCTGCGTTTGCAGCGGCTGCCACTTTTCCCTGCAATGACAGATGGGTACCTTGCTTTTCGTCATTTTGGACGATCTGCTGTTCGTCATTGAAATATCGAAAGTGTCGATTGCGATAGGAATTAAGCAAAGCCGTATGGAATTCAACTTCCAGCGTTGGATGAAACGGGAGCATATAACGCAGAGATCGTAATGAAGTTACCGATATCTGTTGCTCGATTGGACTCATTGCTTTGATCCTCTCATAATCAAAATCAGTGAGTGGTTTTGTGTAAGCCGCGCATACCTCTTCGAAGTCCCTTGGGGAAGGCAGTGCTTCAATAAAAGGATTCCCACTATCGGTGGAACAGACAGCCTTGACATAGCGCGCAGGTACACATGTTGTTTCGGTCAGGTCGTAATCGTCATACTGCCGTTCTCCCGGGGAGAGTTTTTCGTATTCATAGGTCATGTTTTTTTGCCTCGTTGTTCATAAAATTTTTATAAGCATCTTTCAAATCATCCGGTACTTCCAAAGGATCGTGTTGCGTACTTGTGCTATTTTCCGTGATGCTTTTGGGAGTTTCTTCAAATAAAGCCCTTTCCTGAGGAAGCAGAGCTTGATCCAATTTGTTTTGCTGCCTTGACACCTGTTTTTCTGCCCTTCGCGCATCCTGTATGTGATCTGTGTCGGAAAGCGAAGCCTTTTTTGCGCTGTCCACCGTGCTTTGGTTTGCCGCATAGCGCGCAATGGCAATCATCTCGTTGTGTCTTTTGCCTTCTCTTTTTCTGTCGTTTTGTTCTTTTTTATATTCAAGATATTGATCGTAGGTCATGTTTCCAAATTCAAGTTGATTCGGATGATTAGGGTTCAAAGGAATAGAAAGCAGTTTGTTTTCGTGTATATAATATATTTTTTCCATACTCCTCGGATCCAATAAAATCTCAAATGATTTTCTTTTGTTTCCGCAATCATACATTTGCCGATTCAAATCAAGATCGTTGGGTGCATAATAGTAAAGACCTTGAAATTTGACCCCACGTCTTGAAATCTTTGCATTTTTCTTTTCCATCAGACTTGTCATAAATTGAGGTAGGTTTGCAGAAGTGATCAAGGTTGGGTATCCGTGCTTTTCACAGCCATATTTCCAAAGTTCCGTAGGGATTGCTTGAAAATCGGGGATTTGAAGCATTTCCTTTGTCATTGGGTAATCCAAAATCACGCCGGCATTATGAGTGAGAACAAAAGTAAGTACGAGCTTTGTAAAATCTGTTAGTGTAAGCGTTGATTCCCGGTGGTGATTGGAGTTGTAATCCTTGGTGATCAATCCCGCATGCGTAACATGAGGGTGTAGTTGCGTTTGGAATTGATGAAACTTTTGTTCAACCATGCCCTTCATTGAACCGGTTGCACCTGGTTCAAGAGTTAGTTTGATCCCGTTTATATGACAGAAGTTGGCAAAATGTTTCCCTGTAAATTCGGATCCTCTGTCACACCGGATTTCGTGAGGAATGAAATTAGAAGGCCAATGGGCTTCGTTTATTGTGATGTCATACTTGCTACAGTATTGGATTTTATCGAGCGAAAGGTTAAGAAGTAGATTCATAATTCCAAGGGCGGAATTTTGCTCAAGTCCTACAGAAAAGGAAACGATTGCACCGGAAAACAGATCAACCATCATATAAACGGTGGTCCGTCCAATACATTGATCGGGATGAATCGATGAAACCAACGAAACATCAGCCTCTACGGCATCCACCTCCACGATCCACCCGGGACGAATAGCATCCGCGCGGGAGTTTCCAATCAAAAGCCTTTTGGCGTTTCGCTGCTCTGCTTTCCCCAATTTTGCAATATCGCGTTCTGTTTTTGGCAAGTGCTTGGAACAATAGTAATAAAATTGACGCAGGGTAGGGATTTCCGATATGGCCGGAAGAATGCATTCTCCACCGGGCGAGAATTTTGTGTAATAGCTGACGATCAACCAACGGTATGCTGCTGCCAACGATTTTGCGTTTCCTTTTTTAAATTGATTGATCGCTTTGTCAAATTGATCGTATATTTCAGGGGTTAATATGATTCCGGTTTGCATGTTTTCTCCGGTGGGTCTTCCGGTTTTCTTTTTATAGACAAGTTTCTCTCTACGTGTGTTCTTTTGGCAAAGCGTTCGATTATCTAAAAGTGATGACGGAGCAAATCCGCTTTGCAGATAGTGGCGAATATAACGCCAAATTGTTGGTTGTGTAATGTGATATTGATCGATTAACTCCTTGACTACAGGTTTCGGCTTCTTGTTTGTCAAATCCAAAAACAAAGGTCCGTATTCGGTTACGATTCTGTCAACAATTTCCTTTTTGAAAAAGAACTTTGCTTTTTGGGTTTCTGTAAAGGACTCCACCTGAACGATTTTCGAGTTTTTTTCTGGAACGATCAACATCTCCTCTGTTTCTATTTGACAAAAAAGGAGCTTGGCAGAATACAGAAAAATATTGATGGAGGAAATTTCTGTTTCACACAAAACAAAAGCATCATTTGTAAAATGAAGCACTCTGTATTTTCCTGTTCCGTTGGAAACAATTTTTCCGACCAGACTTATTTTGTCATTCATGAGAATGTCCTCTTTCTAATAAAGACTGTAGCTGAATATAATCCAACAGCTTGCTTTTCATGTCCGGTTGAATTGTTTTGTGAGCGATCTGGTAGCGAATCAGATCTTGGCGTGTTTGAACGCGCTGGATGTCATAGCATGAAACAACGTCCATGATGTTTTGTACATACGTTTTGTTGACCTCGTCTTTGAAACGGATATAAAAGGCAACACCCTGCGTTTCCCAATATGCTTGTTCAAGCCGCAGTTTTTGTATTGTTCTTTCATTCTCCAGCACACTTCGGTCTGTTTTGATGCTATACGCTTCAAGTGTCCCGTTGGTGCGCGTAATAAGAAGATCTGTCGTCATACGGGTGCTTCGATCGTGTGGGTGCTTGATCCTCAGCTTGTCGGCAATCTCCAACGTCCGATCCAACTCCAGCGGGAACTGCTCGCGGATGTCCTCGACGGTATCGTCCCAACGAAGGATGTAGTAATAATATACCTCTCCCTGTGACAATAGTTCTACCGGTCGCCCTGTTTTATAATCTATGACGGTCGAGGCGGTGCCGATGCTGTTCACCTCGCGGATCTTGATCCACGGTTTGTAGTCAGCACCGATTCCGGTCCCGCGACCTTCTCGTAATTTGCCATTTTCTGTTTTTCTCGGCATATTTATTTCTCTCTTTCCGGCGGTATCATGTACACGCCATAACTGATTCTTTCTAATTTGTTTGCACGGTAAAGATTTTGAACCGTTTTTGATAGCTGCTGGTGCTCCATCCCGGGGAGGTCGATCCGTCTGATTGAAAAGGCTTCCCCGGGAGCATAGCATTCCGACAGCCACTCCATCACTCGCCTGCTTACCATTGGTGTCAAAGAAACGTTTAAATTGCGTTTTTCCAACGGTAGGATCATGGACGGTTTGAAGCGAAACAGCTCTTGCATGATACGCACGATCGGGAACTTTCGCGGCTCCCCGGTTTGCGTGTTTCGGATCAATGCGTCGTATTCGCCGATCTGTCGGTCAATGGTATATACCCCATAGGAAACCTCATTGACGATACGGCAGAAATCTGAATAGATCAGTCGGTGATGACATTTTGCGCAACGGGTTCCCATAAGGAATCTCTGCGGCTTATAGGTTTGTACGGTATTGCAGGTTTTATGAAGAATCTGAACGTCGGTCTTTCGACCCTTGTATACGCCGATCAACTCATATTCATCTCCTACCAACCCGTAAATCTCATCCCGAAACTCTTGCTCCGACCGTGCAAGGCTTGCGCAGCGCGTGCAATTCGGATGACGAATAAAACGACTATAATTTACAGTAAACTCTGATCCACACTCCGGGTGAAGTATGCGAAGCGGCTTTTTCGTGTTTTGAAAATCGATTAGTTCAAAATTGCCAAGCAGATCGATACGGCGGTATAATTCCTCGCGGGAAGACACTTTTCCACACGCGCATCGCGCAGATTCTTCCAGAAAACTGCGAGGGCGGACGGAATACTCTCTTCCGCACGCATGGTGACGGATCGTGACCTTATGATTCATATCCGAGAAGGATAATAGCTCATAGTCTCCGCAAGCGGCAGTATCAAAGATGTGCTGAAATAATTCTTGATCCGACAGCTTAGTGTCACAGTCTGGGCACCCCCAACCGCTTTGTACCCGATGGGGCGTTGTCAAAAAGCAATGATGGCAGGAACGGCATCGAAGCTCGATCAGATCCTCTCTCCACGGGGACATCAACTCCTATTTTTCATCCATCTGTTTTTGATTGTCAGGCAGTGAATTTGGGGACAGATAGACGAGAAGCGTTTTGACGTCCTCGAACAGATAAAGCAACACGGTAATACAGGTTTGCATATCGCATTGACTTTTTGGTGGAAAGTAGCGAAAGAAGGACTTTAGCGATGTCTTCAACAGATCGGCATAAGCCCCCATCTCTTGTTGCAGGCGGTCTGCCGTCTGTTTGGAATATCCCCGTTCCTTCATTCGGGAGAGGATCGCCTTGGCAATCGATTCGACGTCACATGAAAGATCGGCGATCAATAGCTCATGCGCAAGTACGGCATACTCCAAGCTTTTCTCCTGAATATTCATCTCGATTGATGGCTGATCAGGATCCAATTCCGATCCTCTCTTACCTTGATACAGATGTAACGCACACCCATGACGGTGGCAGACGGCAACACCCGGGATCTGATGGGAACGGCGATAGTACCATTCTCCCATTTCGTTCAAATCCTGCTCTCGACATTGCGGGCAAAACTTCAACTCTTGAAAAACATCAGCAAGCGGTGTGATCAGGCTTGTTCGACCTCGGTCTCGGGAGAGCATTCCGATCCGATGCGATGCGAGTGCCCGACCACATGTGAGTGACCAAATTGGAAACAACGATGTTTGTCGATATAACTCTGCTACACCTGTTGTGGGGAGTGCTGCCGCTTGTAGTAAGGGATACAGATCGGAGTGGATGTCATACCGCACAGTGCGATATGTGCTTTTGGGATTTTCATAGAGTGGCAATATCTTTGACGTTCCAAGAAAATCACGTGGATCATCAAATCCGTTGGCTTGGGATAGCCTCAACAGATAAGAGTATAATATTTCATTTTCCTTTATTTTTAAAACAATCGGTAATATCATTTTTTACTTCCTTTTCATTGATTGTGTCAGTTCTTACACGGATTGCCCATTCGTGTTTGGCTTCGGATTACGCTTTTCCAGTGGGAGTATATCGGATTGCGTTGGACGGCGTAGTTCTTGGAGTGCAAGCTGTCTTCGCAATGTTACCTTCTCATTGGTTGTGGTGTTCAAGAGCGTTGCATAATCACCGTGTAATCCTACAACGGTGTATTCTCCGGAGGAGTCATGCCATACGGTTCCAACAAACTCTTTTCCTGACATTCTTGGGTTGCAACGTTTACATCGCTGTCCATGGAGAAATTTTTCCCATATATATGATTGGACGGTATTGCAGAGATTGTGACGGATCAGAATTCTTTTTTTAGCCGATTCGGGGATGTTCAACAGTTTGTACTCATCACCAACCAGATCGGAGAACTTTTGTTTCGTTTCTTCATTTGGCAAATGGCGGTTGTTTCTCAATCGTTGGCAAATACTGCATCGCGGATCTTTTACGAAAGGGTGATACATCACGCGAAAGGTGTTTCCGCAAGCTTTATGACGTAATAGAATCGGCTGCATGGAGGTTTTGAATGCAAGCAGTTCAAAACCCCCCAGATTTTCGACCTTCTCCCTTACCGTTTTCTCGATAAGGGTGTATTCGCAACGGCATTTCAAGCGGCGCTTCAGACAGCTTTGCACAGAAGTATCAAATTCTTTTCCGCATGATAGATGCCGTACACGAATGGGATGACTCTTAGACTGAAAGTCAGAGAGCAATTCAAAGGTTTCTCCTACGCGCGCCTCAAACAAGCGTCGAAAAAGCGTTGCGTCATCCATTTTACCGTCACAGCTTGGGCATCCCCAACCCGAAAGGATCCGATCCGGTGTAGACAAGAAGCATTCACCGCATTCCTTGCACTGCAATTCCACAATGTCTTCCCGAAAGGGAGCGACGAGCGTGTACTTGTTTGCAATGGCTTCCTCGAAAGGTTGTCTGATCTCGAGCTTTGGCTTCAGATAGGGTTTTAAGCCCGATACATCATGAAACAGATAAAGAAGAAGCGTCAAAAGTGAAGCCATATGAGGGCACGCACTGTTTCGAATGGATCGGAGAATCTTTTCCGGCGTATCTTTCATCAATTCACCGTAATCTTTCATCTGTTCTGTGAGCGAGTGACCTTCCGGTGAATATCCAAGCTCACAGAACTTTTTTAAGATCGCGTCCGTGATTGCCGTGAGATCGCATTCCAACTCTGCCTCGAGAAACGCTTTGCAAAAGATGGCATATTCGTGGCTCTTGGTATGGAAAGGTAATGAATTTGAGATAAGCGGTAGCTTCATTTCCTCGCCGTGCCTTCCCTCGTACACGTGGAGGGCACATCCGTGCTTGTGGCAAACCGTTACTCCCGGCATCTGGTGTGCGCGGTGATAGTAAAAGTAACCGTGCCGATCAAGGTCATCCTTTTGACACAGAGGGCAAAAGCGCAGTTCCGAGATCATTACATGAGTTGGTGAGAGTAGCTTGGATGGGTTTCGGTACTTGGAAAGCGATCCGACATAACAGGACGTACGGTATGAGGAACATAAGGGCGCGATTCCGTGAAACAGCGAAGTCTTCAGATAAAATGACAGTGTTTGATTTGGATCCGTATCCCACACGGAAGCGGCAAAACGGTAAAGATCGTCTTGAGCTTCGTACGAAATTTTAGTGGAAGTTCTTTTTTCATTTTCACCAATTGGAAAAACATAGTGATCCGTGAAGTCTCTGATGTCATCAAATCCGTTTGCGATCGAAAGTCGCAGCAAATAAGAATAGAGCAATTCGTCCGGCAGAGGAACCGACACAAAAGGAAGTTTGGGCATTCAGCATCCTTTCTGCCTGACATCACTATTATAGGATATAAAAAGCAAAAATAAATAGTTTGATTCGGTACCCCTTGTGTTTAGTTCAGAAAACAGGGGGATAATTTTTTATTGACTTTAGGGAAGGAATATGGTAAAATAAATATAGTAAGGACAAAGAAAAAAGGACGAAAAAAAGAATGCATTTTACAGATAATCAAAAAAGGTATAGAATCCTTGAGGAAATTTCTGCGCCGGCGGATGGGCGAGGTGATTCGATTCCTACACGACGTGTCCTGTATCGTGCGAATCGGAAACGACGATATTGTGACGATCCAAGTGATGGATGCGGTGCTGCGCTTGAATCTAAAGACACCATCCCGATTCAACCAATCTACGATTATATCAATGGAACCCTTATGCGGATTATTATTTACAAAAAGCGTTTTATTTGCCAAAACCCGAATTGCAACAAGGTTTATACGGTTTCGAATCCTATTGAAATCAACAAAGGAGAGCGGGCAAGGGATGCGGCGATCAAGTTGGTCACTGATAAAACCGCAACAATGCAGGAGTTAGCAAAGCAAGGTGGTTTTTCAAAAGCAACGGGATCAGCTGCTACATCAGCATTGATTTTACAACTTGATGGAGAGGCGGACTTGGTTACAAGGAGATATCAAGAATACGAACAGCGAGTGAATGCGCTTCGTAAGCTTATCAAGAGCTTTTGTCTCAAAAGTAATCTCCTGTACATTCCATTCAAATATAGGAAACAATGGCGATGTTTGGTGTGCTCTTGTGATTTTATCGAGAATGAGTGCTTTCTTTTAGATATTTTGGAATCCGATGAATTAAAACTTATAGAGGAATTTACTGACCGAATTACTAATAAAGCAATTGTGAAAGAAGTGCATTGCAATGCAAACGAGGAGGTTTTTGTTTTTATGAAAAAAGCCTTTTCAAACGTCGATATTCTGATCCCCAGGCGTTGTATGTTGGATGCATTAAGCCGTTATTACCATGAGATGCGGCAACAAAATGTTGCTATCAGTGAAAGTGCGTATCAAAGAATGCGCCCTATCATCCGATACCAAAATGCACAGACTTGGGATGCAAAATGGAAAATGTGGATAGATTCACTTGATTGTGAGCAACAGAGATTTTTTGAGCCTGTTAATGATTTTATCGTGAGAAATCATGATATGATAAACGATTCGTTTGAGTATGAGTTTGAAGCGTCATTTATAGAATTGTTGAACGAAATCAAAAATATGCAACGCAATAGCTTCGAGCTGATGCGCGTTAGATTGTTATTTGCCAATCACTCCCATTTTGATAAGAGTTATGAGACTGAATTGGCAAACGCGGTCAAATATATCCGCGCTCCGCTTCCCAAAACGCCGATACACAATTTTGGTGTCCGTATTTTCGACCTAGTGGCAGAGCTGCGGGCGGAGAGGGAAAGATTTGAGATTAATAGCTGATAAATAATAAAAGGGTTTGATGGATTTCTCATTCCGTCAAACCTTTTTTATCTTTTATTCTATTATTTGGTATAAATTTTGACTTTTATATTGACAACTGTATTACAAATGTGGTATAATGTATTTTGTAAAATAGTAAAGTGAGGTGTATAACATATGCCGGAGAAAAAACTTGTCATATCGTCAAAGAAGTTCCGTGGGGACTCTGCCGTGGTGTCGGTGCGACTTCCGAACGAGCTGATCCTCAAGCTTGATGAGATTGCCGAGCGCACGGGGCGGACGAGAAACGAGATCATGCAGACCTGCATTGAATTTTCGGTGGAAAATCTGGAAATAAACGATTAAGGATGACGACATGGCAATTTTTAAATGTAAGATCTGCGGTGGAACGCTTGAAATAGGCGGCGCGCAATCGGTTGCTACCTGCGAATATTGCGGAACGAAGCAGACGCTGCCCAAGCTTGATGATGACCGCAAGGCAAACCTTTATGACAGAGCCAATCACTTCCGTCGAAACAATGATTTTGACAAAGCGATGGGCATTTATGAGAATATTTTGAACGAGGACAACACCGATGCCGAGGCATATTGGTCGCTTGTTCTTTGTCGCTACGGTATTGAATACGTAGAAGATCCCGCGACGCATAAGCGTGTTCCTACCGTCAACCGTGCGCAGTTTACGTCGGTCTTTGATGATGAGGACTACAAGTCTGCTTTGCAGTATGCCGACGGATATCAGCGCGAAATATATGAGGCAGAGGCGACTGCCATCAACGAAATTCAAAAAGGCATCCTTGCCATCTCGCAGAAGGAGGAGCCTTTTGACGTATTCGTATGCTATAAGGAGACCGATGCGAACGGGCGCAGAACGCAGGACAGCGTGCTTGCCACCGAGCTTTATCACGAACTGACGCGCGAGGGATTTAAGGTATTCTTCTCCCGTATCACATTGGAAGATAAGCTTGGAATTGCATATGAGCCTTACATATTCGCCGCGCTGAACTCGGCAAAGGTGATGGTGGTTCTCGGTACTCGCCCCGAACACTTTAATGCTGTTTGGGTCAAGAATGAGTGGAGCCGTTACCTTGCGCTGATCAAAAACGGCGCAAAGAAAACGCTGATTCCCGCATACAGAGATATGGATCCCTATGACTTGCCCGAAGAGTTTTCGCATTTGCAGGCGCAGGATATGTCCAAGCTCGGGTTTATGCAGGACCTTACACGCGGCATCAAGAAGATCGTTGCGGCAGATGCGCCTAAGACAATAGCCAAAGAAACTGTCATTGCAACGGCTACAACACCCAATATTGCACCCCTTTTGAAACGTGCGTTTATGTTCCTCGAGGATGGAGATTTTGACCGTGCTGATGATTTCTGTGAGCAGGTTCTGAATCAGGATCCCGAAAATGCGGAGGCTTATCTTGGCAAACTGATGGTTGAATTAAAGGTGAGCCAAAGAAAAAATCTTGGCAACCTTGAATTTGCATTTGATAAAGAAAAAAATTATCTGAAAGTTCTCAGATACGGTGATGAAGTAATTCGAACGGAGCTGCAAGGTTACATCAAGACCATTTACAAGCGTAACGAAGATAAATTCAGAGAAGAAATATATCAAAAAGCACGAAAAAAGCAATCTAATGCTCTTGATAAAATCTCTTTGGAAGAAGCTGTAGAATTATATGATAAGATCATTAATTATAAGGATTCCAGAGAGCAAAAGGAAATTTGCCAAAGTAAAATACAATATATTAAACAACAAGAAGCGGAACGTGAGGAAAGGCTCAAAGAACAAGTAAAAGCAAGAGAAGAAAAGGATATTCTTCAAACAGATATAAAGTATAAAAAGCATAAAATTTTATTTACCTGTGCAATAGTGTTTCTTATTGTTTCTCCTCTCCTTTTGATTTTAGCATGTTTTTCTCCTACTCCAACATTGGCGCTAATATTTATATTTTTATTTTTTACAGATCTGTTATGTATAGCTGTTCCATTTCAAAAGTACAGGTATGTTAAAGCAAAGAAGTACTATTATGACAAAAAATATTTTAATGCCGCGGACATATTTGAACAGATGGAAGGTAATCCGCACAATAAGTTTATGGACGTTAGCACATGGAAAAGAAAATCGTTAATCGCAGCAGGAGATACTTCTTATATAGCATATAGTAATTACAAAAAGAAACAGCGTAGAAAAGAAAAATTTATAATAGCCGGTATCACTGCCGCTGTTATATTGGCGATAGCTTTAGTTTTGGTTATAATTTTTGTGGTGGAGAGTGTTATTATTCCTAATAAAAAATATAATAAGGCCATTGGTTTACTTGAATCAGGTAATTATGTTGATTCGTATGAAGCTTTAATTGAATTAAACGGATATAAAGATAGTGCAGAAAAAGCAAATTCTATTTACGAAACATATAAAACAGAAAAACTAAAGACAGCAAAAGTTGGCGACTGCATTTTATTTGGATCATACGAGCAGGACAATAACACACAAAACGGACGAGAAAACATCGAGTGGCTTGTGCTTGAAACAAAGGATAATAAAGTGCTTGTTGTTAGTAAATATGCACTCGACCGCCAACCATACAACGAACATAACGCAAAGATTACATGGGAAACTTGTACACTTCGCAAATGGCTGAATAATGAGTTTATTAATACTGCTTTTTCCGATAGTGAAAAAACAGCTATTCTAACTGTTACTGTCTCTGCAGATAAAAATACTGTCGGCACATCTGATCCTGGGAACGCAACACAAGACAAAGTTTTTTTGTTGAGTATCACAGAAGCAAACAAGTATTTTAGTTCTGATAGTGATCGTAAATGTGATGTAACAACTTATGCTGAAGCACGGGAAACATACAGTAGCGATGGAATGTGGTGGTTGCGATCCCCTGGAGAAATTCAATATGTGGCTTCGACTGTCTACAATAGTGGCTCTGTAAATAAGTTTGGTAAATATGCAGATGATTCTCTTGCTATCAGACCTGCTCTTTGGATAGATCTTGAAGGTGAGATGTTCCAATGAACAAAAAATATTATTGTTTGCACTTATGAAATAATATTCAAAGCAAATTCATAAAAATTTAGACTGGAGAATTTATTATGGCACAAATAGCAGAAATCATTAAATATGAGGGTGACAACAGCACCTTTATTTGGAAGCATCCCGTTGAGGATTTTAACTCTTTGACACAACTGATTGTTCATGAAAGTCAAGAGGCGCTATTCTTTATGAATGGTCAGGCGCTTGACCTGTTCGGGGCAGGCCGCTACACGCTTGAAACACAGAATATTCCCATGATCGGCAAGGTTCTCAACCGTGCTACAGGTGGAGAGTCTCCCTTCCATTGCGAGGTCTATTTCATCAACAAGACTGTGCAGATGGCAATCAAATGGGGAACGGACTCCAAGATCAGATTCTTGGAGCCGTCTCTCGGTATTCCGCTTGAGATTGGTGCGTGCGGTGAGCTGAATCTGACCGTTTCGGATTCACGCAAGCTCCTTGTAAAGCTTGTTGGAACGATGAGAGGTATTGCTTGGGAAGAAAAAGGAATGGGCTTTACAAAGTCGATTCAAAATTCCTTCCGCCCTTTGATCTCAACTGCCGTAAAGGCACATCTGTCCAATGCGATCAAGTCTAACAACATCAACATTCTGGAGATTGACGAAAATCTGGAGCGGCTTTCCGATGTTTTGCGCCAAAGTATCGTTCCGGGATTTGAAGAATACGGCTTGACGATTCCACAGTTCTACATCACAAACGTCGCACTCCCCGAGAACAATCCCAATTTCAGACGTATGCGCGAATTACACACCGTTTCCTTCCAAACCCGAATGATCCAAGCCGAAGCACTTGTAAAATCCGCGCAGGCAGATGCCGAGGCGGAAATTACCGCGGCGCGCCGTAAGATTGAACTCGAAAAGCAGTTGACCGAGACCGAAGTTGCAAAACGCGAGGCAGAAAGAGATCTGATCCGCGCCCAGGCTGATGCGCAGGCAACGAAGATGGCGGGCTTTGCAGAAGCAGAGGTTATGCGTGCAAAGGGATACGATCAAAAGGATGTTTTGCAGACCGAGGTACAAAAGGCGTATGCCGAGGGCATTGGCAATATGACTATCAATGGCAGTGGCGGCGGAGTTGCAGGAGACATGATCGGACTTGGTGTTGGAATGGCTGCGGCAGGGGCTGTCGCTCCCCAGCTTGGCGATATGTTCAAGGGATTTGCACCGAATCCTTCTACGGAAGCTCCTGTCCCCGAAGCTAAATGTGCAAAGTGTGGTGCGACGCTTCCCGCAAATGCGAAATTCTGCTTGGAATGCGGCGAGAAGGTTGCGCCCGCTATCCCTGCTGATATGGTTGTGTGCCCCGAATGCGGAAATACCGTTTCAAAGGGTAAATTCTGCCCCGAGTGCGGACATAAATTTGTAACCGTTTGCCCCAAGTGCGGTAAAGATGTAGTCGTGGGTGCAAAATTCTGCCTTGAATGCGGCGAAAAGCTTTGATGGAGGATAAGAATATGAAAAAACGGTTTGGCTTATACGTTGCCGCGTGGGCGGTATTGCTTGCGTTATTTAACGTAATCGCGTTTGTATCGGTTGGATGGATCAATCAAGAAAAATATACATCGTCATTTTGGATTGGATATACGCTGATCACCGCAATGTTTATCGGTCAGCTGATCTGCTCCGCTATGGCGTTCAAAGCGGATACCGTACAAAAATTTTTTTATAACATTTCACTTATCAGAAGCAGCTACGTCGGCTTGATCGCCTCGTTTATCGTTGGCGGCTTGTGTATGCTGATTTCTCCTCTGCCGTATTGGATCGGTGTAATTGCATGTGCTATTGTACTGGTCGTTAACATGCTTGCTGTGATCAAGGCAACCGCCGCGATCAGTGAAGTAGAACGAATTGACCACAAGGTCACGGTACAGACTTTCTTTATCAAGTCCTTAATAATTGATGCGGAAACGTTGATGGCGCAGGCAAAATCAGAGGATGTAAAGACGGAATGCAAAAAGGTTTGTGAAGCCGTTCGTTATTCCGATCCGATGAGCCATGATGCGCTTGCCTCTGTTGAAGCACAGATCACAATTCAGTTCCACACGCTGTCCGAGGCAGTCGAGTCTGATGATGTTGACCTAGTAAAAGCCGTGGCAAAAAATTTGCTTGTGTTGGTTGCGGACAGAAGCAAGAAGTGCAAATTGTTGAAGTAAAAAGATAGCTTTAGGAATATAACATCAAGGAGATTTAAAGTGGCACTTTTCAAATGTAAAATGTGCGGCGGATCGCTGGAGATTGCTGACAACGCTACGGTCGTTGAATGTGATTACTGCGGCACACAACAGACCTTGCCCAAGCTTGATGACGAAAAACGCGCGAATCTTTATGACCGCGCGAACCATTTTCGGCGGAACAATGAGTTTGACAAGGCAATGGCTATATACGAACAGATATTGAACGAAGACAATACCGATGCGGAAGCATATTGGTCGATCGTTCTTTGTCGCTACGGAATCGAGTACGTAGAGGATCCGTCTACCAAAAGACGGATCCCTACGGTCAATCGCGCACAATTCACCTCGATTTTGGCAGATGAAGACTATAAATCGGCTCTTGCCAATGCAGATACATATCAAAAAAGCATTTATGAGTTGGAAGCGAAAGCTATTGATGAGATACAAAAAGGCATTTTGGCAATTTCCAATAAGGAAGAGCCGTTTGATGTCTTTATCTGCTATAAGGAAACCGATAATAGCGGAAAGCGTACACAAGATAGTGTGCTTGCACAGGATCTTTATTATGGCTTGAAGAACGAAGGCTTCAAGGTCTTTTTCTCGCGCATCACTCTGGAAGAAAAATTAGGCTCTGCCTACGAACCCTATATTTTTGCCGCGCTGAATTCGGCAAAGGTTATGGTGGTACTTGGAACAAAAGCCGAACACTTTAACGCCGTATGGGTGAAAAACGAGTGGTCGAGATTTTTGGCTCTTATTAAGCAAGGGCAGAAAAAGGTGCTGATTCCCGCCTACAAAAATATGGATCCTTACGACCTTCCTGAAGAATTCTCTCATTTGCAGGCGCAGGATATGTCCAAACTGGGCTTTATGCAGGATCTGATCCGGGGAATTAAGAAAATCGCCGAAAAAGAAAAAAAGGAGACTGTCAAAGAAACGGTGATCGTCAATCAAGTCAACCAGGATCATGACACGGCCCCTCTTTTGAAGCGTGCGTTTCTGTTCTTGGAGGATGGAGATTTTGACAGTGCCGACGAATATGCGGAAAAGGTTTTGGATATTGATCCCGAATGCGCGGAAGCCTATGTTGTAAAATTGCTGATTGGGTTGAAGCTACGCTCTCCTTCCCAAATCGGATCGTATGCCTCACCGATTGACCGAAATCCTAATTATATTAAGGCTTTGCGGTTTGCCAAGGGAGACTATCGTAATACGATCGAGGGCTACAATCAAGCAATCGTTGATCGGATTGATTTAGACAATAAGAATCAACAGTATGCAAACGCTTGTTCCTTGATGAATTGCAGAAGATATAGCGATGCAATTTCGGCATTCTCCAAAATTGGATCTTTTAAGGATTCTGCAGCCAAAATTGAAATTTGCAAGCAAAACATAGAAACGGATCGTAAGGAGCGGATCTATGCAGATGCTTTACGCAACGTTGCTTCTGCTGCGGCAAATGACAAGAATATTTTGAATAGCATCGCCGCTTTACAGTCGATTAAAGGCTACAAGGATGCTGATGCATGGGTAGAAAAACTTGAAGCGCGCCTTGAAAAGTGGTATGCAGATCAAAAGGCAGCCGAAGAAAAAGAGAGAATCAAGGCCGAGCAGGATAAGCTGGAGGCAATTCGGCAAGCCGAGTTGCGCAAGCTCAAGGCTGAACAGAATAAGAAAAAGGCTGTAAAAGCTGCCAAAATCGGCATTCCGAGTTTGATCGCGTTGGTTTTAGTTGTTGTTTTAACGACCACCTTGCTGATTCCGATGATCCGCTTTCATAAAGCCGATAAGCTGTTTGCGGAAGGCAAGTATGCCGAAGCCGATTCAATATACAAAGAGCTCGATGGCTTTGGAAAGAGCGACCAGCGTATTTCTGCGGTAAAAGCGATCGATCAGGTTGAAGATAAGAAGTTCGAGGAAGGCATCAAAACACTTCTGGCAGCAGGCGTTCCTGTTGAACTGACTTATCAGACGGCAGGCGGCAGTTTGACAGATACGCAAACGATCTCGCTGGGCTATACGCTTTCTTTGGATGATTCTATCGTGCCCTTAAGCGCGGAAAAATCAACCACATCCGAGCAAACTGTGTTTACATTCACGCAAAGCTCCGATTTTACAGGCTTGAAAACACCGGGAAGAAACGGTTATCGGTTTGTAGAATGGGAGTTGGATACCTATGCCTATGATGTAGAATCAAAGGACGCAACCTTTACGCTTTCTCTGAAGGCAAAATGGAGCACCAAAGATTATACGGTCGAGTATGATCTTGCGAGCGGATCTGTTCAAGGCAACAATGTCGTAGAATATGACCCCGAGGACGAAGCCTTTACCTTGATCAATCCTACTCGCACGGGCTATACCTTTGCCGGTTGGATGGGAACCGGTCTTTCTGAGCCGACTATTGAGGTTACCGTACCCACGGGAAGCTATGGCAACCGAACCTATACGGCTACTTGGAAAGCAAACGAGTATACGGTTACATTGCTACCAAACGGCGGTGAGGTGTCTAACGCACAGTTGACGGTTGTTTATGACAAACCTTTTACATTGCCTACCCCGACATGGTTGGGTCATGATTTTTCGGGTTGGTATATTGATGGCAAAAAGGTCACTGATGGTACGTGGAATGAAATACAAAATATAACGTTGACCGCCAAATGGGACGCCACCGATTACACGATTACTTATCATCTCGATAATGGTACCAATGCAGCATCTAATCCCAAAACTTATACGATATATGATGCCATTGCATTGAAAGAACCTACAAAAACGGGATACACATTCCTCGGCTGGACATATGATGGACAGTCAACTCCCACAAAAACCGTATCCATTGCAATAGGCACGACCGGGAATAAGGTTTATACTGCAAATTGGCAAGCAAATGAGTACAAAGTAACGTTTGATGCCAACAATGGCACGGTTTCGATTCCAGAGCTTGACGCAATATATGATTCCAACGTTACTCTGCCCACACCCTCAAGAACAGGTTATTCCTTTGACGGATGGTATAACGGAAATCAAAAATACACATCCGGAGCATGGAAAGAGGCATCTAATGTCACACTTACTGCAAAGTGGACGGCAAATACCTATAAGGTTTCTTATGATGCCAATCAAGGTACGGTTTCTGCTTCTTCCAAAAATTATGTTTACGATGCAAGCTACACGTTGTTGACCCCTGAAAGAACGGGTTATGAGTTCCTTGGTTGGTATAACGGAAATACGCCTGTGGTACAAAGTGGAACTTGGTTATTTACCGAAAATCTTTCGCTTGTAGCAAAATGGAAAGCGCTTACATACACCGTAACCTATGATGCGGGTATAGGAACGTCTTCTGTTACCTCTGCGCAGGCAACCTATGATTCCAATTTTACACTTGCTACAGCCAGCCGAATTGGCTATTCCTTTGACGGTTGGTATTATAATGGAACCAAATATGCGGATGGCGCGTGGAAGACCGCGAAAGATATTATGCTGACAGCAAAATGGGTTGCAAATACCGATACCAAGTACGTCGTCAATCATTATCAGCAAAACATTACTGATGACGAATATACCTTGGAGTCTTCGCAAAATCTTGAAGGAACGTCGGATGCAACTATCACGCCCGAGGTTAAAACCTTTACAGGCTTTACCTCACCGACGGCTCAGACTGTAACGGTTAAACCCGACGGCACGCTTGTCGTTAATTACTATTATACGAGAAATTATTATACTGTAACCGTTGTTGGAAACGGGGGAACATCAAGTGTTATCAATTTAAAATACCAATCTGTAATTGATACTACAAATTGGACAACAAGAGAAGGCTGTACTCTTGGTGGCTTGTATACTGATTTGGCTCTATCTAATCTCTATACCGACACCACTATGCCTGCAGAAAATAAAACTGTATATGCATATTGGATAGGAGATAATGCTGTTTCTGATTTTATTTACACAACATCTGCAAATGGGATTACCATTACCGGATATGTCGGAAATGGCACAATTATTAAAATCCCTGCACAAATAGGCGGTGTAGATATTGTTGCAATTTCGGAGGCAGCTTTTGTCGATCAATCAAGCGTTACTTCTATAATTGTACCTGATACCGTCACAAGTATTGGTCTTGGAGCATTCAAGGGATGCAATGCACTTACCGACATCACCCTTCCGTTTGTAGGAGCAAACGAGGATGCCAAAGGATATGAAGCGGTGTTTGGATATATCTTCGGATATACGTCGACAAACGGTAACAGCAATCATTATGTATATAGCGGAGCAACAAATGTCAGTATAGGTTCA
>JAFTKO010000038.1 GCA_017453205.1 Clostridia bacterium
ACGGATGACCGCCGCATCACAGCAGGTGTCCTTGATGAAGTAGAAGCGGCCGCTCTCGGCGCACCATTTGATCATCTTCTCCGACAACAAACGCTTATAGGGCTTGGGACACTCGTAAACGCCCAAGGGCATATCTGCGGGTAATTCTGCAATCAGCTTTGCGGTGTCCTCGATCCACTTTTCGTCGGTGGTATTCTCGATATCCATGCGGTTGGAGATGAGGATCAGCGCATCGGGCTTTTCTGCCGCGATGGCGTTGAGTTCCTTTACTTGATCCTCAAACGCGTCCGAAATGTGCCCCGAGGCAACGATCTGCATCGGCTTACGGGAGGTATCCTTTGCCGCCAAATCTTTTGCTTTGGCAATGACGGTTCTCGTCAGCTTGACGCGCTCGTCCAATGTCAAAAACATAATCTCACTGGATTGGCAAGCCGCAAAAATACCGTCACAGCCCTCTTTCCAATACCATTCCACCAGTTTTTCGACCGCGTCAAAATCGATCTCTCCGCTCTTTTTGTACGGCGTGATCATTGTTGGATATACGCCGCCAACAGCTTCAAAAGGTTTGTAATTCATTCATTGCTCCTTTACTTTAGCAACTCCTTGTAGTCACTCAAACGATAAAAAGTCAAATTATTTGCATTATGATAATTTTCGGACTCTCCCATTGCCTCGCGCACGGCAAACAGAATATCCTCACCGTCGATCACCCAATCCACATACTGGAAGCCGTGACGTGTCATCGAAATATAATCATTCATAACAGAGCGATCAATTAATATTGTTTCCGCAATCGTCCAATTGACCATATCATCGGAAACGGCAATTGACAGTACATTGCGTTGCGCATAAAAACGATCGTCGGTTACATTGTTGACCAAAGCAAGATATTTGCCCGTTGCAGCATCATAACGCACCGTACACTTGGTAATTCCACCCTCAAAATGAATCATGGAATCGGACGCCGTGCGACTGTAAGTCAAGGTCTGATTATCCGCAGACAGCTTCATGATAATGGCATATCCCTGTGCGGGTACACAATCCACGCGATAGATTGCCCATACGCTTCCGTCGGGTGCCAAAACGACATTGCCCTCCTGACAGTAAACATAGGTGGGAATATCGGAGGCATTGGGATGCGCAAGATAGGTGGCGGTATCAAAGCTGACCGGCGAGGACACTGTCCAAACCGAAGGATCCAAAAGATTGGCATTGACAGGTGCGCTTTCGACATACGCAGTGCATCCCTTACGCCACGAAAACGAGGTTCCGTTATAGGCTTGACCGCTGTACGCCTTATACACTCTGCCGTTTGCGATCAGCACAGCGGTAGAGGTACTGTGCGCGGCATGGCCGTCACTGCTTTGGGGCAGACGCCCTTGCTGTGCTGTAATCTCACTCCACGTCTTTCCGCCGTCGGTGCTCTTGGTAATGGCGGCATAACGCTTACTGCCGTCCACCTCTACGCCAAGCAGATACAGATCTCCGTTGAGTGAAAACAGGGTGGCAAATTTAAAGTTATTAATTTTACTTAAGAAACTAAAGCTTTCACCGCCATCCGTGCTGGCAAAAACATAGACCTCCTTTGCGTTGGAATCCATGGAGGCATAGAGTGTTCCGCCAACGGAAAGGATACTTGGCGATGCACAGTGACCAATGGTTCCAAGATCACCGGTCTTTGCGATCACTGTACGCGAAAGCTCGGTTGCGGTAAATACGGTTGTCGCCGCAGGCTCGGTAAAGAATGTGACCAAGCGATCCAGTAAGGTTTTATCGGCATTTGCTTGGAATGTATCGGACGCGGACATAATGACCGCCATATTTTGATATTCCAACAGTGATTTGCCGTTGGCCTGACAAAGCTGCTGCAAAGATTGATAGGATTTGCCTTGTACCGTAACAGCCGAAACGGTATTGGTAACTGCAAAATATTTCGATGCCGTACCGACGGGGATCAAAAACTCTCCGTTTTGCAGGATGGGCGTTGCCGTCAGATCGTTCTCATCCACGGGGCAAACCATACCGCCGCACAAAAGGTTACTGCAACCGGCGGAAAACGCGGGCTCCTGCCCCATGCGCTTGATGATCGACTGTAACAACAGCTCATCAATGATAGGCGAGTTGTTGACACCGGGCTGTGTATAAAGCTGACGCACCTCTTTTGCGTTGAGCACACGGTCAAAGACAAAGATATTGTCCATGATGCCGTTAAAGCTGTACACATCGCTTCGGGGGGAACCGCCAAAGCAGTCTGCCTCGGTAGGTGTGCCCATTTGATAGGTGTTGGAAACAAACGCGGTTACGCCCTCGGTAACCAGCTTGGACCCATTTACATACAAAATGACATTGTCGTTTTCAAAATCCAGCGTTGCAACAATATGCTGCCACTGTCCCTCGTTACTGTAATCCGCCATGGTACCGAGCACTTTGTTTTCCATTTGATACGCATAGGTTTTGGAGGCAAAGTTTTCGGTTGCCACACTTCTGCCGCCTATCTTTACGCTCACACTTTGATAATGGAGCTGAAAGCCACCTTTTCCCCCGTCGATGGGCAAGGAAATCAAGCGATAGTTGGTGGAGTTATACATGACATACGGCATGATCCACATACTTACGGTCACTGCACTTTTCCCGTTCAATGCCGCGCCGAGCGTACCTGTACCGACGTCCAAATAGCTGCCTTTTTGGGCAAGTGTCTCGATACCGCCGCCCGAATAGCCCTCCGTTACGGAGGCACCCACAAGCGTTGCCGCATTACCGGAAACCGCGTCAACGATTTGATTTCCGTGATTTTCGTTGGGCTCACAATTCCATGCCGCAACCGGCGTCAGAGCCTCCACCAAGCTCAAAAATCCCTCGTTGTAATCCACCGCAGGCTCCTCCTCTTCCGCAATTGATGGGGGGATAGTAACGGATCCCGTTGTGGGATCCGTTACCGTTTCATCGGGTTGCTTAGAACAGGAGCAGGTAAAAAACATCAAAAGCGCCAATGCGATCAAAACGATCTGTTTTGCAATTTGATACCTGTTCATATTTGTTCTCCCAATAATGTTTATACGCCGCGTTTTTTCTTTGTCAAAGTGCAAACACCGCAAGCCAAAATCGCAAGCATTGCCGTGCCTGTGCCGATGACGGAGCCACAGCCTGTCTCATCCTCGGTTCCGCTGTCTCCGGTGCCTGTTTCAGCATTTGTGGGAGCCTCGGTCTCAGCATCGGTCGGAGCCTCGGGATCCTGCCCGGAAGGAGTAGAGGGTGTAGAGGGTGAAGATGGAGTGGACGGAGTAGAAGGCGTGGACGGAGTAGAAGGAGTGCTCGGCTCTGCGGGGAGCTCCGATACATCGCGCAGCTCCAAAGAGTTGGGGATAATTGTAGCGATTTCGGTCTGTGTCAATGCTTTACTGTAAATACGCACATCATCGAACCAATAATCAATGCCTCTGTCGGGAGTCGGGGTTTCGGTCGTGCTGATCATTTTACCGAGTGCCACAGTGGTAGCGGTATCTGCCTGTCTGGTTTGCAGATCGGCAAGGATATCCGCGGTGAAATCCATGGTGGTTTCGGACTTGGAATAGATAAGACCATCCTTGGAAACATAAAGGGTCGCGGTTCCCTTGTTATCTTCGCCGATCTCCATGGTCAGCGCAAGATAAAACCACTCGTTTTGCTGAATGCCGACAGCGCCGTCGGATTGCGGTCTGACACGAACCGTGCCCAGCTCGCTGTTGTTTTTGGTTGCAAATGCGGAGGCCTCAAGGACCGCACCGTCCGTCGACTTGTTGTCATTCAATTTGTAAATACGGTAAAGACCTTGATAACAGAACAGATCGGCAAAATCAGTATTGTTACCGCTGTATTTTGCTTTCATGTAGATCGTCATCGAGGATACATTGGTCAAATCCGCTGTTGCAGCAGTCAATTGCAAATTATTTTCGGCGGCGCCGGGAACATGTGCCACACCTTCGGCAATGGTAGTACCGCTACCGTTTTTGGTCAGATCATCGGTGCTTTCACCGTGGGTTGCCTTATCCTTTAAAGTATCTGCCTCGGTCTCCCCATCAAAATTCCACCAGCTCACAAGAGAGCCGTTGATGGTGGTGTCGACCACTTCACGCAGCTCCAAAGAGTTGGGGATAATGGTTGTAATCTCACTCTCGGTCAATACCTTGTTATAGACACGCACATCATCGAACCAATAATCAATGCCTCTGTCGGGAGTGGGGGTATCGGTCAAGCTGATCAACTTACCAAGTGCCACAGTAGTAGCGGCATCTGCCTGTCTGGTTTGCAGATCGGCAAGAATATCGGCTGTAAATGCCATTGTCGCTTCGCTCTTGGAATAGGTAAGACCGTCCTTGGAAACGTAGAGGACTGCGGTTCCGTTGTTGTCATCACCGATTTCCGTCGTCAGCGCAAGATAAAACCATTCATTTTGCTGAATGCCGACAGCGCCGTCGGATTTCGGTCTGACACGAACCGTCCCGAGCTCGCTGTTGTTATTGGTTGCAAACGCGGAAGCCTCCAGTACCGCACCGTCGGAGGAAGCGGAATCTTTCAGCTTGTAAATACGGTAAAGACCGCGATAAGAGAACAGATCGGCAAAATCGGTATTGTTACCGCTGTATTTTGCTTTCATATAAATCGTCATCGAGGATACATCGGTCAAATCCGCCGTTGCGGCAGTCAATTGCAAGTTATTTTCGGCGGCGCTGGGAACATGTGCCACACCTTCGGTAATGGCAGTACCGCTACCGTTTTTGGTCAGATCGTCGGCACTCTCTCCGTTGGTTGCCTTATCCTTTAATGCGTCGGCTTCGGTGTCACCCTCAAAGTTCCACCAGGAAACAAGAGAATCGTTAATGCTTGCTTCGGTAGCAGCGTTGTCGGTCTCCGCCATTGCGGAAATACCGAGAGACAACATCATAACAATGGCAATTGCCAAACATAAAAGCTTTTTCGTCATTTTCATTTCTCCTTTAAAATATTTTGTGTAAAACCCTTTTATCAAGTCTTAGCCCCAAGCCACAAAGTCACCCTGTGTGTAATCGTTGGCGGCAATGCCTTGAGAAATAAAATCGGAGCTGGCTGTTAAAATATCATCCTCATGTAAATGGATACAGAGCATTTCCGGTGTTGTGTAAAGCTGTTTCATTCTTTTTTCCTCCTTTACAATTCCGCTCAAGATGCAGCAATATTGTGAACAACGGTAACGGCATCACCGTAAATCGGAGTAGCCTCGGCGCTTGTTTTTGCAAACGGCTTAACCGTGTATGTGACCTCCCCAACATCCTCGGGAATACCGGTAATCGCAAGCGCGATCAGATAGTCTCCTCCCTTGGACTCGGCAGTCACGCTTCCGTTTGCCGCATTGACCGATTGATAAACATATTTGCAGGACTTTGTAAAGGGCTTGCTGTCGGAGCCATATGCGGCGGTAATTTCAAAACCGACCTCCGCAAAATCCAAAGAGTTGACCGTTGCAAGGAAACGCAGGCTGAAACTACCGTCGGTTTCCGTGTCATCCTTTACTTGATATCCAACACAAGTAGGCATATTGATACTCTCAATTTCATCCGCAGTCAAGGCTTTGTTGTAAATGCGAATGTCATCAAATGTATAGCCAATTCCTACGTCTTGATTGCCGTCCTTTTTTCCGATATAAACATTGGTTTCCGTATACCCCTTTAATGTTGCAATAGCCGTCTCGTCAAGAGTTAGCGACGTAACAGTGGTAGCGTATGTTTCGTTTTTGATATAATTTACACCGTCGGTGGAAATATAGAGAGCGGCGGTAGCGGTTCCCGCTTCATCGATTTCCATGGTCAATGCAAGATAGAACCACTGATCCTCGGCAATGACCACACTTTTCGGAGTCTGAGGGCGCATACGATTGCTTCCCGAGGTATAAAAAGCACAAGCTTCAAAAACAGCACCGTCAGAAGAAGTAGAATCCTTCAGCTTGTAGATTCGGTAGAGATTATTAAAAGCGATCAAATCGGCAAAATCGGTATTGGTGCCGGTGTATTTAGCTTTTAGATACACAGTCATGGACGAGGGATTCGTCAAATCAGCGGTAGACTTGTTTGCAACTCTCAAATATTGTCCCTTTGTAGCAGGAACCGTCACAGTTCCTGTTGCTTCATCAAAGGTATTTTTACTGGTTGCTGTTAAAGGATCCGCAACCGTTCCGTTTGTTGCCTTATCAAGTACAGCGGTTGCTTTATCCCCCTCAAAATTCCACCATGAGACCAAAGAATCGTTCAAATTGGCAGAAGATGTTACGGGATCTCCTGTTTCGGTAGCTGCTGCGGGGATGTGAAGTGCCAAAAGCATCAAAAGAGAAAGCGTAAAACACAAAAGCTTTTTCATTTTTTTATCCTCTCATTTCATTTATTTTCGGGGTTGTTATACTTGTTAATCAAGTTTTGCAGTGCTGTCTCGTAGGAGGTGCCAAGCTTATCCCAAGTTGCATTGTAGTTGTTGGAGTTATCCTTAATAATGCACTGCTGGAAAGTGCTTGCAACCTTTCCAAGGCTGTTGCTCATCCAAAAAGAGATATCAAATTTCAAGTGATCGCGGATAAACTCGATCATCTCCATGTTTTGCGGAGTGCCCGCCTGCTTCACCTTTAACACCGTTTCATAGTACTCGGGAACCACGTCTCTTGCATTGGTGGAGCAAAGCGCCTCCAGAGTAGCGCCGATGCAGGAAAGTCTTGCCTCATCGGTAATGGTGTACGGGATAACGAAAACACCGGCGCCGGTCAAGATCGCGGAGGTGTAGTCGGTCAATTCATCATACTTGGGGAACGGCAACACACCGTAATCAAACTCTGCGGTTTGGCTGATGATCTTACCGATGGAAAGGAAATAGCCGTAGAACATCATGGTTCCGTTCAAGAATTTCTCTTGTGCTTGGTCAAAGGTCATCATGTAGGTGCCTTGATTGTTGTTAATGAAATCATAGAGATCGATTACCATATCCACGGTTCTCGAATTGTTGAGCGTCAACACGGGAAAACCGCTTTCATCACGCGAGGTAAAGCTCAACCCACTGGTGTAGGGGTAATACTGAGCGGTGCGTGCGCCGTTTTCCCAGTTTGCACCGTATATATCTCCCGGTGTTGCGCCGTCCTGGCCATCATTATCCACATAACAGCTTGCAACAAGACTGAAATAATAGTCCCATGTCCACTCATTGTTTTTTACTACGGTGTAAAGCTCTTCGGCAGATTTTCCCGGGAACAGCGTCTCATACAGATCCATATTAAAGAACATAGTGCTGATATTAGAGTAGTTGCTGACCAACAGATCTCCGAGCATGACATAAATCTGAGAGCTGTTTAAGGAAACAGACTCCATCTGATCGTAAAACCAATAGCTCTTATCCCAATCCACATACGGCAGATCGTTGACCGCTTTAAAATAGCCCTCGTTGGCATGTACCACGGCATTTGCCGCACGGTGATAGATCAGATCGTACTCGGTAGACTGTGTGTGAATGATGTTGTTTTCGATGGCGCTTGCATAAGTCGCGGCATCGCTGTTGGAATCCACCTGTGTAAAACCGAGGATCACATTCAAGCGCTCCTGCACTTCCTCATTTCGCTCATACACAGCTTGAGAGATGAAATCTCCCTCGGAAAAGCTGCTTCCCTCCAGCTCCAACCCCTTACAGTCAAAGTTGGGATCGTAAACACTGTAAAAGATGTTGACTTCCCGCTCATTAAAATCCAGATCATCCGGCAGAGCGTCGAGATAGGGGGAGGTTTCGGCTTCGGTCGACGGTGTGGTATCATCGTCCGTGGGAGGTGCTTCCGTCTTTTGGCAGGCTGCGAGCATGGAAAGCACGGTCAAGATCGCAACCGCAAGGCATACAAGTCTTTTCATTTTTCTTGGTTTCCTTTCTTAAAAAATTTTTATTTCCCGCCGATCAGTGATCGGAAGTTACAAATTTTGTGGAACGTGATGTAGTTGTTGTCATGATAATTTTTTGCGCCGTTGAAAGCCGTTCTCGAAAGATACAAGATATCCTCCCCGTCAAAGCAAAACGACACATACTGAAAACCGACATACTGTGCGTCTGTATGAGAATAATCCAACAGATCGCACAGCACCGTCCAATGCTCCAAATCGGGCGATGCGACAAGAGACAGCAAATTGCGCGCCTTGACATTGTTTTCGTCATAAACCCGAGAAACAATGGTAAAATAGTGTCCCGAGGCTTCATCCCATCGGATATCAAACTTGGAAAGGTTGCCGGGGAATGAAACAAATTTATGAAAACACAACTGTCGTTCCGGCGCCTCGGCATCTCCTTGAAGTACCCCTGCCAAGCCATAATTGGGCACGCCCTTGTCGGTGGAATACCGCAGGAAATTACAGATATCACCGCTTGGCGATACCACGGCATTCCCCTCCAAAAAGCCTCTTTCATCTCCCGTGACCGCACCTTGCCATGTGGGCTCATAGCAAAGCGGCTCCGTAATGCTCCATGATGCGGCGTCCAAAAGCTCGGCATTGACGGGTACCGACAGCAGACAGTTGGCATACCCACCGGTTTTATGTGCACCGTAATCCACGGCAATCCAAAGGCGTCCTTTGTGCTCGACAATCGGCAATCCGCTCTTGTGCCATCCGGGAACCTCGGTACGGCTCGAGCCGCGTCCCAGCACCGTCGGAACACCAAAGCTCTTACCCCCGTCATCGGAGCGTCCGATCAGCAGGTCGCCGTGCTCGGTAGAAACCGCGAGCATATACACCGCTCCGCGATGAAAGAACAGCGTTCCCCAAAAGCAGGGAAAGAGCTCGGAATAATGATACCAGCTCTCACCGTTGTCATCCGAACGGAAGATCAGCGTTAAATTTTGCGGCGTCTTTCTGCCAAACACATCCATGGCTGCCAAGAGATATCCGTCGGGGTGCTTGAGCAACGACGGTGTGCACAAATGATGACCGGAAAAGCTGTATTTGGGATCCTCGGGGTGCAAATAGTTGACCACCGTCCCGGGAACAAAGCCTGTTTTGGCATACCCGATCTCACTGACACCCATCTTACATTCCAAATAGAACTCGTAATCAAGCCCCTCGCTCAATCCATCCATCACGACACTTTCGGCATCACATACCAACGATGCCCATGCACCATCACTTCCCTTTTCTCGGTAGTGGACAACAGTCTTTCCTTCATTTCCCGAAAAAGCCAAAAAAATGCGGTCGGGATGCGGTATGATCTGCTTGATATAAATGGAAGCTTTCGAATGTACCGCCGGGCGGTAGCGCAGTGTACTCCATGTTCCGTTGCAAATCATAAGCTCACTTCAGCTCCTTTCCATCATAAAATATAAAAGCACCTTGCTTTGTATCCGTACAATCCATTGCTTTTATACAAACCGTTTATTTTGTAAGTTTATTATATTACAATCCTCTTACAAAGTAAATAACTAATTCGTAGAATTTCGCCAATAATTCCACCACAAGTAGAATTTGATTGATAAACAATATATAATAAATATAATATTGAAGCTTTTGTTTAAAATAGACTATTGACAAGCAGTAAAAAAACATTTATAATAGTGATGTTAACTTTAAAAAAGGAGTATGGCAATGGACAATCTTTTCGGAACACGGTTGAAAGAATTGCGTAAAGCAAGAGGATTATCGCAAAAGGAATTTGCCGAAAAGCTCTCCATGAGTTTTCAATCCGTATCCAAATGGGAAAACGGCATGGGGGTCCCCAGCATTACGCTGATTCCAACAATCGCAAGCATTTTAAAGGTAAGCTGCGACCATTTGATCGGTCATGACAACAAGGAAATTCAAAGCAAATATTTTGACCTTTATAAAAGCGAAGAATATTTTTGGTCCACCACACCCAATTCGATCAGCTATAAAATCCTGCAAATGTTCCCCCCGAAAGAATACAACACCGTATTGGAGCTTGGTTGCGGGGAGGGACGCGATGCGGTTTTTTTCGGAACCAACCACTACAATGTAACAGCAATCGACAAAGTCAGCACCGGTATAGACAAGGCGATTCATCTTGCGGAGCTCAATCAGATCCGAGCCAACTTTTTATGTGCAGACATCCGCTCTTTCACCTCCAAAACAACCTACGATATGATCTACGGCTTTCGGGTACTCCACTATCTTCACCCCAATGAACGACAGCTGCAAATCAACCGATATAAGGAAATAACCCGCATTGGCGGTATCCACATTTTTACGGTTTGTGTGGAAAAAGAGTTTATCCCTCTGCCACCCGACCATGAAGCAGAGACTGTACTTTATAAAAGCGGTGAATTGTTTGAATATTACAGCGATTGGGAATTGCTTTACATCAATGAAGAAATTGTAGATTGCAATTCCTCGGGCATCCCACATAAGCATGTTATTGACACTGTGATCGCGCAAAAGAAACCGAAAAACAAAGAGCACTGAAATTTGTTGATGAATGCCCGGATAAAAACGAACACTTAACAACAAAGCAAAAAAGCAGTACCGAGCCACCTCGGTACTGCAAAAGACAATATATAATATAAAAATTGTAAAACGCTGATTTACGCTAACGATGTTTATGCGCAAAGAGTTTCCCCACAAAAAATTCACTTACACTTCAACGTCCGCATGGCGTTGAGGATGGCAATCACGGCGACGCCGACATCGGCAAAGGTCGCCGCCCACATATTGGTCATACCAAAGATACCGAGGATCAAAAACATCGCTTTGATGATGAGCGCAAAGGCAATATTTTGATGCACGATGCGACGCGTAAAACGTGAGATGCGGATCGCCGCGGTGATCTTGGAGGGACAGTCGTCCATCAGTACCACATCGGCGGCTTCGATGGCGGCATCCGAACCGAGGGCGCCCATGGCGATCCCCACATCGGCACGCGCAAGCACGGGAGCGTCATTCACGCCGTCTCCCACAAAAACAAGTGAACCGCGTTTGTCGGCAAAGAGGGTTTCCACACTCGCCACCTTGTCGGCGGGTAACAGCTCCGCGCGGTATTCGTCGATTTGCAACGCATTCGCCACGGCACGCGCACTTTCCTCTCGGTCGCCCGTCAACATCACGGTACGGCGCACACCGCAGACGCGCAAGCCTTCGATCGCCTGTTTGGCATCGGGCTTGACCGTATCGGAAATAACAATGCTCCCCAAAGGTTTGCCGTCGGCGGCAACATAGACCACGGTCCCGATCTCCTCGGGCACCGAAAAGGCAATTCCCTCTTTTTGCATGAGCGGCGCATTGCCTACAAGCAGCCTTTTGCCGCCGACCGTCGCACAAACGCCAAATCCCGGCAGCTCCGCAACATCGTCGGCAGTGAGCTCCTCGATCTCCTCGGCAAAGCAAGCCTCACGCAAGGATTGTGCAATGGGGTGGTTGGAATTTCCCTCCGCGGCGTAGCAAAGCCGCAACAGATCGGCACGCGCCACACCGTCCGCGGGGTGCACGGCAGTGACCGTAAAGCTCCCCGCAGTCAGCGTTCCCGTCTTGTCAAACACCACCGTGTCGGCATCCGCAAGCATTTCCAAACGATTCCCGCCCTTGACCAGTACACCCTGCCGAGATGCCGCTCCGATGCCTCCGAAATAGGACAGCGGAACCGAAATGACCAGTGCGCAAGGACAGGAAACAACCAAAAAGATGAGCGCCGTCTCCAACCAGCGTTGCCAATCGCCCGTAATGAGTGACGGAATGAGCGCCAACAGCACCGCGCCCACCACCACAGCGGGCGTGTACCAGTGCGCAAATTTGGTCACCGCGTTTTCGGCTTTGGATTTGACGAGCGACGAGTTTTCAACCAACTCCAAGATTTTGGAAACGGTCGACTCACCAAACTCCTTGGTCACGCGCAGATGTAACAGACCACTGACATTCACACAACCGCTGATGACCGCATCCCCTACCGCCACCGCGCGGGGTAACGCCTCACCCGTGAGCGAGACGGTGTTCAATTCGCTCCGTCCCTCGGTTACAACAGCATCAAGCGGGATCTTCTCTCCCGGACGCACCACAAGAATTTCGCCCACGCCAACCTCCTCGGGATCGACCGTAATCTCCTCGCCGTCACGCAACACGCGTGCCATGTCGGGGCGAATATCCATCAGCGCCGCGATCGAACGGCGGCTCTTCCCCACGGCAACGCTTTGAAAGAGCTCGCCCACCTGATAAAAGAGCATCACGAACACCGCCTCGGCATATTCGCCAAGCACAAGCGCGCCGACCGTGGCGATCGCCATCAAAAAGTTTTCGTCCAAGAGCTGTCCGTGCGCCACGTTGAGAATTGCACTGCGCAACACATCCCACCCGACAAGAAAATACGGAATGAGGAACAGCGGCAAACGAACATACCATACCCCAGGCAGGACACCGCCAAGTGCCAGCCCACCAATCAAGAGCAGCAACGCCCCCGCGACAAGGATGCGCCCAAGCTCCTTTTTTTGTTTTTTGGTCAAGTCCATAAAAGCCTCACACCCCGTTCTTTACTTAAGATTGACCGAGCAGTCCGCGTCCACTTTACGGATCGCCTCACACGCCGCCTTCAATGCCGCGTCCCACTTGTCATCCTCGGCTTCCAGCACCAGCTTCTGCGCAAAAAAGCTTACTGTCGCACTCTTGACGCCGTCGATCTTCAAAATCGCTCTTTCCATCTTTGCCGCACAGTTCGCGCAGTCCAAATTGTTCATGTGAAAGGTCTTTTTCATTGTGTTGTCTCCTTAATAATTATTTTTGATTACTTTATTTGTCGGGGAACTTTCGGGAAAGTTCCCCGCCCCCCTCAAAGCTTGAAACGCACTTCAAGATTGATAAAGCGATACAGTCTCTGCCCCGTTTCTTTATCGGGGCATAAGAGTAAAGTAAGTTTGCACGCTGTTCGTTAGATACTCCCGAAAGCGTTCAGGGACCACCGAGACCCTAAACGCTCAACCCGGCTAACTCACGAATGCTCCTTAACAACGATACCCAGCTTGGAGTATTGTAAATAGTAAATTGTATAGGTTTTATTCCACTCGGTATTGCCGACATCTAATGTTATGCGGACATTTGTTCCCGCTTCTTCAATAATCGGCCAAGAATATTCTGTACTTCCATTTTCAAAATATTGTGATTTATGATATCCGACAACCCTACCTGTAACTACTTCATATTGATCGTTTTCTATCAATTTGTAATCCTTATGCATGGTTATCCACTTGCTGCCAAAAAAGACAAACGCTCCTAAAAAGCACGCAAAGCATAATCCCAACAAACAATAATCTTTTTTATCAAATTTTTTATGTTTGACGCCAAGGATGATTAAAAGGACGATCAATACCGCAATCACTATAAAACAGATCATGGAATACATGCACAAATAACCAAAACATCGATCATATAGTTTATCCATTTACACTCCTTAACCTATTCTTTTTCTCCAACTCCAATTGCCTGCTTTTTTTCCACCTTAACTTGCTGCAATGCGGCAAATTTTACTACTCCCGTATATGCTCCATCCCTTGACCGAGGATCGAATGGATATGATCGTCTGCCAACGAGTAGTAAACGGTCTTTCCCGATCGACGGAACTTGACCAACCGCGCCTGCTTGAGCACACGCAACTGATGTGAAATGGCGGAAATGTTCATATTGAGCAGTTGAGCGATGTCACAGACGCAAAGCTCGGTCTCAAACAAGACATACAAAATGCGGATACGTGTGCTGTCGCTAAAGATCTTGTAGAGATCCGCCAACGCGAACAGCTCCTCTTCCGAGGGCATTTGTCCCCCCGCGTGCTCGATTAAATCGGGATGCAATTCCCGCTTTCCGCAATTCGGCGCCAACTCTTTCACGGCTCTCCCCCTTATATATTTTATCATTTGAACACTTGTTCAATTGATATTATATCACAAAGGAAGATGGATGTCAATAGGTTATAAAAAAATAATTTTTAAAATGTGCAAAGAAATAAAAAATGGGAACAAAACCTTTTTCGCAAATTTTTTTGAAAAAACTTTTGATTTTTTTCAAAAAAGGCTTGACAAATCGGACCAAAAGTAGTATAATAAGCAAGTACGAAAAAAGCGTACCCTTGCGGCGTTAGCTCAGCTGGATAGAGTGTTTGGCTACGAACCAAAAGGTCAGGGGTTCGAGTCCCTTACGCCGCGCCACAAAAGAGGCATCATTGCTTGCAATGGTGCCTCTTTTGTCGTGTGGTGTACCGGTTTCTCGAAGCTCTGCCGAATCGCGCAAACGATACATTCCCTTTTTGGGCAAACAAAGCGCGCGATTACAACGCGACGCGGGCGTCGCGTTTGGTTTCTGATCCCTTACGCCGCGCCACGAAAAAAAGCACACATTTGTCGTTAGACAAATGTGTGCTTTTTTCAATGAAATAAATCCCTTGCGGGATTTGTGAAATACACTTCGCGTGAGGGGATTTATTTCATTTCACATCGAATGAAGTGAGATATTTCACAATTCCCGTAAGGAAATTATTTCACATTCGGCACAAGCCGAATATTTCAACATACTTATTTTCATAAAATCTTATTGACAAATTGTTTTTTATATGATATACTAATAAAGCTTTTTGTAACCATTTATTTCCGCGCCCTCCAAAAGTTTTAAGCTCGAACAAAAAACACAAAAAAGTAACAGGCGAGACCTGTATTGACGCCCTGTACGAGATTAGGCAAAAACCTTCCATAAGTAATTCGCCAAAAAGGAGTATCAGATATGAATCCTATAAAAACAACCGAAAAAGTAAAGTCAGAGAAAAACGCCGACGAACCTCAATCCTCCAATGAAAAAGGCAAGTATGAGATGTTTGAAAACGAGGATATTATGGCGCTGGAGCAGGAGCTGATCGACACCTATCTGAAGTCGAGCTTTCACCCCGTAAAAATCCTTCTCAAGATCCACAAGCGATACATCAAGGAACTCCTCCTGTCATTGTTTTTCTACACGATCAAGACGCTTCCATGTATCTTCTTACCCGTCATCACCGCCAAGCTGATCAACCTGGTAGTCACCCCAACAGAACATCTTGCACAGACCATGTCGCTGTATATTGTTCTTATGGTGGTCTTGTTTTTGATCAATATACCTATGCAACGGCTATACATCAAATATTACAGCATCGTCTCTCGTATGATCGAAGCCGGATTGCGCGGTGCGTTGGTCAGAAAGCTTCAGCAACTCTCCATTTCCTTTCATAAGGAAATGCAAAGCGGACGCATTCAATCCAAGTTGATCCGTGATGTGGAAACAATTCAGTCTCTTTCCGATAATCTGTTCTCCACATTGCCCGGTATCGTGATCAATGCGGTCACGGCGCTGGTAATCGTACTGCACAACAACTTGACCGTGTTTTGGTTCTTTTTGCTTTGCATTCCCTGTTCCGTGATCACCGTTAAGGCATTTCTCAAGCCCATTGACAAAACGAACAAAAAATTCCGCAAGGAAATGGAACACACTTCGGCGAACATCACCGATATGATCGAGATGACGCCTATCACCCGTGCGCACGCATTGGAGGAAATGGAGATACGCAAAATCACTTCCAATTTAAGTCTGCTTGCCAATACGGGCTTTCGGCGTGATATGATCCATGCGCTCTTTGGCTCGGTTTCATGGGTATTATTTCAGCTTTTTCAGTTCGTATGCCTTGTTTTTTCCACCATCCTTGCCATTCGAGGGGAAATCGGTGTGGGTGACATCACGCTCTATCAATCCTATTTTACTACGCTCACAGGTCAAGTTTCCACGATCATCAGTTTGATGCCTGTCATTTCCAAGGGTTTCGACTCCATTGGCTCGGTAGGCGAAATCCTCTGCTCTATGGAGGTAGAGGACAATCGCGAGAAAACACCACTTCCCACGCTTCGCGGTGAATATGAGTTCAAAAATGTCTGCTTCTCCTATCAGAATAACCAACCTCTGCTTCAAGGGATTGATCTGAAAGTAAATGCGGGCGAAACGATTGCGTTTGTGGGAGAATCGGGCTCGGGAAAGACCACGCTAATGAACCTTTTGGTCGGCTTTTACCTGCCGCAATCGGGTACGTTAACCGTGGACGGTCATGACATTACCACACTGAATCTGAACAGTTACAGACAGCATCTTTCCATTGTCCCCCAAAATGTCGTACTCTTCACAGGAACCATTCGCGACAATATCACTTACGGAATGACAGATGTCAGTGACAAGCAATTACATGCCGCGTTGGACGCCGCGCGCCTTACAGATCTGATCGACAGCCTACCTCTTGGCGCGGATACACCGCTGGAGGAGCACGGTGCCAATCTCTCGGGCGGTCAACGTCAGCGCCTTTCCATCGCCCGCGCACTGATTCGTGATCCCGATGTGATCCTACTGGACGAAGCAACAAGCGCATTGGACAGCGTTTCCGAAAAGCAGATTCAAGAGGCGATCAACAATCTGACGAAAGAGCGCACAACCTTTATCGTTGCCCATCGTCTTGCCACAATCAAGAACGCAGATCGTATCGCTGTAATCAAGGACGGCAGATGCGTGGAAATTGGCAGTTACGACGAGTTAATGGCAAAGAAAGGTGAGTTTTACGCACTGCGCTCCCTGCAACAAGTATAAAAAAATTTTCGGTAATATATCGGCATTTCGATATTTAACGTGCTTTTGAGAAAAAACACGCGCAAGCGCCGACCAAAACTTTCTGCAAACTGACGAAAATCATTAGTTTTTCTACAGGCTGAAGCACCAAGCCGAATAGCTTGGTGCTTATGTTTGTGTGGCACACGTTTTTGAGAGTTCCTGCCAAATCGCGCAAACGATACTTCCCCTTTTCAAAAAATATAACATGGAATTACAACACCATGCAAGCGTCGCGTTTGGGTTCTGATCCCTTACGCCGCGCCATCAGCACCAAATCTGCGTCAACAAATTCCCCATTCACAAGAAGATAGCGCATTTTATAATTCTTTTCTCTTTTCAAAACATTCTTTTCCCAAAAAAGACTTGACATTTGCAATCGAATATGGTAAAATAATCGAGTAGATCATTTGTAGCGTGAAAGCAGACAGCTAACACAATATCTAAAAAATAAAAAATCGGATGATTTCTGTCGCAAGACAATATCATACATGGAGGTATATCCATGCGGTCATAACAAGGCAGTCTTGAAAACCCGCCCGTATGAGTCCCCTTTGTCCCCTCAAAAATCCTTGTTTTATAGCGATTTGCGTTTTGCTACCATCAAAAATTTCATAGTTCTCTCGCGAAATTCTCTCGGATTTACGAGGTCTTTCGCAAAAGATAACCTACGGAGGGTTATCGAAGCGGTCATAACGAGGCGGTCTTGAAAACCGTTTGACAGCAATGTCACGTGGGTTCGAATCCCACACCCTCCGCCAAAAGTTTGGGGTGAGTTTGTGTTTCACATAGCTCAACCCTTTCTTATTTTGGGTGATCTACAGTTTTTTTCTGATATTTTCAAAAAAGTGGCACAAGTTGGCACGAAGTGGCATGGTTTGGCACAAACGTATATGTTATCATATACCTACCAAAATAAAAGGAGGTATATGAATGGAACAAGCCTATGAAGAAACGTCGTATTTGAATACGGCAGACTTAAGCGGTCACACGTGGGAAAGCACGCGGTGGCTGGAAAGAAAATCAATCAAAGATGAACGAAGGTGCAAGCCATGTGAAGAAGAACACGGGAAAATCATATCTGTTCGAGAGCAAAGCAATTACCGTGTGGAATCTCATCCAAATTGCCGATGTTATCTTGCGCCACTAACGGTAATTGAGGCGGGGTATGCAACCAAAGACGGCGTAAACGGTGCCGATTATTGGTTGTATTACAGCCACAAATTGCCGGAGTATTACATTACTAAGGAACAGGCCAAAATACTTGGTTGGAAAAACAAAAAAGGAAATCTCGCAGAAGTTGCCCCCGAAAAAATGATAGGCGGCGGACTTTATAATAACCAAAACGGACATCTTCCCAGCGCGCCGAGACGGGTATGGTATGAGGCTGATATAAGCTACATATCCGGCTTTAGGAGCGATTGCGACCGAATCCTTTATTCGAATGACGGGCTTATATTTGTTACCTGTGATCACTACGAAACGTTTTACGAAATATCTGAAAGGAGAACTTGAAATTATGTACGAATATAAGGAAAAATACACACTTGACTTTTCAAAAATCGAACATTGGGACGAATTTCATCAAATTATAAGAAAAGAATTGGATTTGCCTCGTAATTATGGTAAAAACTGGGATGCATTATGGGATTGTTTAACCGATATGGTAGATATAGATGAGCCGCTTAATATCGAAATATTGGGAGCCGAAGTGGTCGAGCAAAAATGGCCGGGGACAATAAACACATTAGTTGAAATACTAAAGGATTTAAAGCATTGGGCGGACGATTATTTTTGCGACTATGTAAAAGTAGAAATCGTCTACGGTGACGCTCGATACGAGATCACTTGACAGGAGTGTCTTATGTATACTTACAAAGAAAAATACACGCTTGATTTTTCAAACATTACACATTGGGATGAATTCCACCCAATAATCAAAAAAGAGTTGGATTTCCCGGATTATTACGGTGAAAATTGGTCGGCATTTTGGGATTGTCTTACGGATATGGTGGATGTAGATGAACCTCTTAACATCGAAATAATAGGAGCCGAGGTGTTGGAACAGAAATTTGCCGGCACATTAGGCAAAATGGTTGAAATTTTGAAAAGATTAAAACATTGGCACTCAGATAAATACTGCAATTATGTAAAAGTAAAAATTATCTATGGCAAAGCACGTTACGAAATTCAATAAATTTGGATAAAGGTTAGACTAATTTTACATTTGTTTCGGTAAAGTTTATAAAGGTGTTCAACACCCATCCGAGAACCTCCGCCAAAAGTTTGGGTTGAGTTTGTGTTTCACATGGCTCGGCCCTTTCTTGTTTTTGGTAAATCTACAGAATCTTTCTGATTTTTTCAAAAAAGTGGCACAAATTGGCACAGAGGGCACAAAAATATATGGTATCATATACCTGCCAAAATAAAAGGAGGTATATGAATGGAACAAACTTATCAAGAACCGTCATATTTGAATACGGCAGACTTAAGCGGTCACACCTGGGAAAGCACGCGATGGCTGGAAAGGAAATCAATCAACGATGAGCGAAAGTGTAAACCTTGCGAAGAAGAACACGGAAAGCTCATTTCCGTTCGGGAACAAAGCAATTACCGTGTAGAATCCCATCCAAACTGCCGATGCTATCTCGCACCGCTAACGGTAATTGAGGCAGGATATGCAACCAAAGACGGAATAAACGGTGCCGATTATTGGTTGTATTACAAACGTAAATTGCCGGAGTATTACATTACGAAAGAACAGGCAAAATTTCTTGGGTGGAAAAACAAAAAAGGAACTCTGGCAGAAGTAGCCTCTGAAAAAATGATTGGCAGAATACCTTATAAAAATAAAAACGGACATCTTCCGAGTGCACCGGGACAGGTATGGTATGAGGCTGATATAAGCTACGTATCCGGATTTAGGAGCGATTGCGACCGAATCCTTTATTCGAATGATGGGCTTATATTTGTAACCTGCGATCATTACGAAACATTTTATGAAATATCCGAAAGGTCTTGATTTGAAAGAAAAGGTTTGGCACAGCGAGATTCTGGGACTTGTTTCACAGATACACGAATATAAGGGCAGACAGGATGTGCTTTTGCGCACGAAACATATGGAGCTTGGATCGACTTGTCGAGATTGCAAAAGTGCAAAGCACCGAGGGGTCTAATGCTATTGAGGGTATTCGCACCACGGGCACCCGTCTCCGTCAGCTTTTCGCTGACAAAACCACGCCCCGCAACCGTGACGAGAAAGAAATTATGGGTTACCGGGATGTGCTTAACACCATACACGAAAGCTATGAGTATATTCCCGTAAAAGCAAGCTATATTCTTCAGCTTCACCGTAACCTTTATCGTTATTCCGAGAAAAGCATCGGTGGAAGCTTTAAGGCAACACAAAATTATATTTCTGCAACAGATGACACAGGACGCGAATTCGTGCTTGACCGCCATTGATGTGGTACGCCGTGCGGCATATAACAAAATTCGATTGGCTAATTGGAAATTTTGTCGAGAAAAGATTTAAAAGCGGTTTGAAAATGAAACATAAGCCCTCATGCTCGTAGCAACACGAGATGGAAGAAGTTTTTCAAAAAAACATTGATTAAAAGGCTGTAAAAGCTTTTGAGGAAAGGGGCGTGGGGGAAGGAGCTTTTTGCAAAAAGTTCCTTCCCCCACAAATTGATTTATTTTATTATTCTCTCCGTTTTTCCTCGATCATTTTGCGCAAAGTTTCCTCGTCGATGACCTTGACGCCCAGCGCTTGGGCTTTGGTAAGCTTAGAGCCCGCCGCCTCGCCCGCGACCACATACGACGTCTTGGACGACACCGAGCCCGACACCTTGCCGCCCGCCGCCTTAATCATCTCGCTCGCCTCGTCACGCGTCATGGTGGGGAGCGTTCCCGTCAGCACAAAGGTCAAGCCTTGGAACAGATCGTCCGCGGGCTTTGCCGTTGCGACCGTGACCAACCCCGCCGCACTCAACCGCTCGCAAAGCTCGATGTTTTGCGGGTGCGAGAAGAAATTGACCACGCACTCGGCGGTGATCTGTCCAAAATCTTGGATGGTGCAAAGCTCCTCCACGGTCGCCTGCTGCAACGCCTCCAAGGTACCGTAATGCGCCGCCAGCGCCGCCGCCGCGACCTCGCCCACGTTGCGGATGCCCAATGCGTAAGTCAGCCGTTCCAGCCCCGCAGATTTCGAGCGCTCGATGGCATCGATCAGATTTTGTGCCGATTTTTCACCCATGCGCTCCATACCCGCGATCTCGTCGGCGGTCAGCGAATAGAGATCTGCCGCGTCGGAGATCAGATGATTTTTGAGCAACGCCTCAACGATCTGCGGTCCCAAACCGTCAATGTTCATCGCGTCCTTGGAGGCAAAATGCTCGATCCCGCGCGAGAGCTGTGCGGGACAGCGGCTGTTGGTGCATCGTGTCGCCGCGCCCTCGTCAGCGTCGTAAAACACGGGCTCCCCGCAAGAGGGGCAGTTCGTGGGCATGTGGAACTCACGGGTGTGTGCGCCGCGAAGCTCCTTGTGCGACCGCACCACCTCGGGGATGATGTCACCCGCCTTTTGCACCGTAACGATATCGCCGATGCGGATATCGCGTTCACGGATAAATTCGAGGTTGTGGAGCGTTGCCCGAGACACCGTCGTGCCCGCCAAACGCACGGGGGAAAGCACCGCCGTAGGCGTCAAAACGCCCGTCCGACCGACGGCAACCGTCACATCCTCGAGCTTTGTTTGCTTTTGTTCGGGTGGAAATTTGTACGCGACCGCCCATTTTGGGGTGTTCGTGCCCTCTCCGAGGCGGCGACGCAAAGAAAGATCGTCAATTTTGACAACAACTCCGTCAATGTCATACGCCAAATTGTCGCGCATCTCACCCAGTTTTTGGATGTGACCGATGATCTCATCGGCGCTTCCGACCTGCACACGGTTCTCCAATACGCGAAACCCGAGCGCCGCCAAACGGTCGAGTGTTTCGGTATGCGAGGCAGGCGCGTGTCCGTCAAGATAGAGGCTTCCCTCTTGGAAATTGAACACAAAGATATCCAGCGAACGCTCCGCCGCGATCTTGGGATCAAGCTGACGCAAGGACCCCGCCGCCGCGTTGCGGGGATTGGCAAGCAGAGCCTGTCCCAGCTCCTCACGCTTGCGGTTGAGCCGCTCGAACACACGGCGCGGCATATAGACTTCACCGCGCACGGTCAGCGTCAGAGGCTCGGTCAATTGCATGGGGATCGAAAAAACCGTGCGCAGATTTTGTGTCACGTCCTCGCCCGTAAAGCCGTCTCCGCGCGTCGCTCCCTGCACAAAAACGCCGTTTTCGTAGCGCAAAGACACCGACAGACCGTCAATTTTGGGCTCTACCGAGTATACGGGCGCCTCCACGGTCTCGGCAACACGGGCAAGAAAATCCTCCAGCTCTTCAAACGTGAACACGTCGGAGAGCGAGTTCATTTGCACCGTGTGTGTCACCTTTTCAAATTTATCCAAGGCTTTGCCGCCCACGCGCTGTGTGGGAGACGCGGGGTCAAAGAACTCGGGGTGCTCCCCCTCCAGCTTTAACAGCTCCGCGTACATCATGTCGTATTCGTAGTCTGAGATCTCGGGATCATCATCCACGTAATAGCGTTTTGCGTGGTACAACAGCTTTGCCCGCAGCTTTTGCATTTTTTCACCGATCTCGTTCATAAACTCTTTCCTGCCTCGCTTTCCGCAACCGAATAAAAAAAGCGCTTTCGTGCGCACGCTCTTTTATTATTATACCAAATTTTTTGCGTTCTGTCAATCTTTCTTTTTTCTTTCTCAAAAATTTTTTTATCCAAATCGACGAACTCTCCGTCAATTCGCAGAAATGCTTTGTTTCTTGTTTACAAGCGCAAAAAAATGTGCTATAATAAGAGTGCGGAAAGGGAGATATCCTATCAATGGAAACTTAAGCATGAAACGAATTAAAATCGGTTATGCACGCATACTCTTTCAGTCGCCTGCGGCGCCGGCTCCCTCTCGGAGGGAGCCTTCAAGTAACAATCCACATGAAATGCACTTTTTTCATTGCAAAACAACTCTTGAGCCTCCACCCCCGGGGGAGGTGGCACGCTTAGCGTGACGGAGGGAGTCCTCTTGCGGTAAGAATTTTTTCTGAAGTTTCCGCCCGAGGAATACACCTCCCGCAAGCAGTACCCAAGAAAGGAAGGAAACCCTATGAAAATTACCGTAGTCGGCAGACAAATGAATGTTTATGAAGAGATGAAGCTCCTCATTGACAAAAAGCTTAAAAAATTTGACAAATTCTTTTCCGGCGAGGGTGACGCCACCGTCACACTGAGCTGCAAACATAACCAAAAATATATCGAACTGACGATCTCCGCGGCGGGCGCCCTCTTCCGCAGTGAGGTCGGCGCCGAGAGCTTTCGAGACGCATTGGACGAGGCGGTGGGCAATATCGAGCGCCAGATCCGCAAAAACAAAACGAGACTCGCCCGCCGTTTGCGGGAAGGCGCCTTTATTCCTCCCGCGGAGGAAGAGTTTGATGATATTGCCATGGACGACGAACAGATCATCCGCACCAAGACCTTTTCCACCAAGCCCATGTCCCCCGAGGAAGCGATTTTGCAAATGAACCTCCTCGGACACCAATTCTTTGTGTTTAATGATGACCAGACCGGCGCGACCTGCGTGGTTTACACCCGTCGTGACGGTGCATACGGTCTTATCGTACCGGAAGGAGCGTAAGTCATGATGAATGTAATTTTTGAGGACAGTCCGCCTCGCTGAATAACGAACAGGCAACCGCGCAGCGGTTGCCTGTTCTCTTTATCGTTCACTTTTCATCCTTTACGCAGATCAACTCCTTTGCGTAAGGCAGTGACAGGATCCAATCGCAAAACGTGTGCCACTCGGCAAGCTTGTGCGATCTTCTGGCATAATACATATTGATGAGATTTTCGTAATTCATAGTCACGGTGCGCATCTGATTGTAGGACGACGGCAACAATTGGATCATGTTGTGCCAAGGGGTGCGGTCCTCCTTATTTGCCACAAACTTTTGCCGCTCGCTCTCGAGATAGGCGATCAAAGCGTCCAGCGCGGCAAGCCCGCCCTCGTCAAGACGGTCATGCGAAAAATCGTCGCGTTCAAAGGCTTTTGCGTGAATTTTGTGCATGGTGGATGTGGAATTTGCGACGGTGCCCACCTTGTAGGTGTCAAACTCTTTCCACCAATACATCGGTGCGGTGATATCGACCGACACAAAGATCTGACGCAAAAACTTGCGGTGGTCGCTCCCCGCATGCGCCAAGCGGCGGGCAAGGTCAAGGTCGTTGGGACCGAGCACATAGTTTCCCTTTTCGTCGTAAGCGCTGTCCATACGGCTCCAGCTGTTCATGGGGTTGCGCGCACCGCGAATGGCGTTTTCCAAATTCATGACTTGATCACGTTCAACTTTCAGCATTTTATTCTCCTTACTTCAAAGCATAGTTTCGATCATTTCCAACAGCTGTGCGGGGGTGTTTACCACGGTTTTGGCGCCATGCACTCGCAAAAACGCTTCATCACGGTAGCCCCACGATACGCCGATATGCGTCATCCCAGCCGCCTCCGCAGTGCGGATATCCACGTCGCTGTCGCCCACCATCACGCACTCCGCAGTGGTCACACCAAGCCGCTCGGCGACAAGTTCACTCAGATACGGATGCGGCTTGGTCGGCTTTCCGACGATCACACCCTGCGCCGTGTCATACGAGCCGACGGGCAAGAGCTGTTGGCAGAGCTTGCGAACAAACAGGTCCTGTTTATTGGACAGCACCGCGATCCCCAGTCCCTTGTCATGCAGAGCCGAGACGACCTCGGGGATGCCATCGTAGGTACGGTCGGTGTGGTGGTAGGTCTCGCCGTAAAAGCGATCGTAATCGGCAAGCACGCGCGTTACGGTGTCCTCATCGCTTTGCAATTCCTCCGGCATCGCACGGCGGACAAGCTCCCGCGCGCCGTTATTGATATAGGAAAGCACCTCTTCGTCGGTGTGTTCGGGGTACCCGTATTTTCGCATCGTCAGGTTGATCCCCTCTCGGATCGCCGAAATCGTGTTTGCAATCGTCCCGTCCAAATCAAAAATTACCGCTCTGATCATGTCGCTCGCCTCCCAAAGGTTCTGTCCTTTAAAGTATAACATAACAACGAAAAAATGTCAAGGGCGTATGCCTATATTTATATTTTTGCGTTGTTGTGTTACAATAGATGTGAGACTAAAAGTAAAAAAAGAATAGAAAAAGTGATTGAGTTCTGTTAAAATAAAGTCACCACAACCAAATCTAACAGAAAGGACTCAATCACTTCATGAAACATTATACCACAAACAAA
>JAFTKO010000032.1 GCA_017453205.1 Clostridia bacterium
ATAACAAGATTCGCTTCTTGACCGAGGATAACGAGATCACGGAGCTTTCCGATGATGGCGTGTACCTCTGCCTGCGACTGGGGGATACCGCAAATATCGGCGACACTATTGAGTTCTCGCCTTACGGCAGCGAGGAAACCTATACAGTCAAGGTAGCAGGCTATCTGCGTTCACTCGCCAAGGAAAATATCGTGATGACCGACACCTATGCCGACAGCGTGGGAATCGATTATCACATCGGCTCGATTTATACCGATACCGCATCCGAGGATATCGAAAGCTCGTCTATCATCTCGGGTAAACAAGAGAAGCAGATGATTATGGATAGCTATGATACCTTTATGGAGATCATGAATGTGATGATCGTCATTCTTGTGATTGCCGCCATCGTGCTTGGCATCGTGGTGCTTTATAACCTTGGCGTAATGAGCTATGTGGAGCGCCACAGAGAACTGGCAACCTTAAAGGTGCTTGGCTTTCGCGATAAAGCCATCGGAAAGCTCCTTGTAAGTCAGAATATATGGTTGACCTTCATCGGCGTGCTGATCGGTCTTGTCGGCGGCTACGGCGCTCTTTACGTGCTTGTCACCGCCCTTGTCAGTGAATACGAGTTGAGTATTACGATAGGCTGGATAACCTATATTGTCAGCATCGCGCTGACCTTCGGCGTATCCCTTCTTGTCGGACTTATGGTGGCGAGAAAGAATAAGAAGATCGATATGGTTGAAGCACTCAAGGGCGCGGAATAAAATGAACGATAACAAAAAATTCTGGCAACGCTTTGCCAAACTGTATAGCCCATTTATGGAAAAGGGCAACAAGGATCTATACGAAAAAATTAAGGAACGCTCCATTCCTTACATTAGTCATGATACTAACGTGTTAGAGCTCGCCTGTGGCTCAGGGCAGTTATCCTTTCGTCTTGCCCGTTATGCGAAGCTGTGGGAGGCAACCGATTTTTCCGAAAATATGATTTCGGAGGCAAAGAAGAAAGAGAAGTCAAGCAATCTTCATTTTTCGGTACAGGATGCCACAAATCTGCCCTATGCGGACGGCAGCTTTGATGCGGTTGTTATTGCAAACGCTCTGCACATCATGCCCGAGCCCGACCGAGCAATGACAGAGATATGCCATGTCCTAAAAAAAGGAGGCACGTTGATCGCACCGACGTTTATTCACGGTGCAGGCTTCGGATATCATTTTCGTACAAGGCTGATGTATTTGATAGGCTTCAAGGCGTACAGTAAATGGAGTGCCGAGCGCTTTGTGGAATACATAAAAAGCTATGGATATGAAATCAAAGAGCAGACGGTGATGGGGAGTAATATGATGCCTCTCTGCTGTTTGATTGCAAGAAAAGGATAGCAAAATGGAATTCATAGACGTATTGATTATAATCGGAATCGTTGTTTGTTTGATTGCCGTCATCACGGGAGTAAAATACTTGTGCAAGAAGCACTTGAAACGGCATCACCAAAAAAACAATTAGATATTTTTCAAAAAGGCGGGAGGGTTTCTCGCCTTTTTGTCTCAATTCCTAAAAGAATGGCGTTTCTTATGATATCGGATACAACAATATAATAAATTTTCATCTATTGCTGATTTTTTCTAATGAAAATATTGACATTGTATTGAAATTGTGATATAATATCTTAGGTTTTAGATGAAGTTAAAACCGATTGATCGGTCGCAAGACCGATAAAAAATTAAAAAGCAGTTAGCAATCTCTAACCGAATAATTAGGAAACGCATATCGGCCTTCGGGTCGATATTGTATTTTACGGCAATGTTACCCATAGGTAACAAAATTCAATATCTTGAATTGCGGTCGAAAGACCGTTTTAATAAACCTGTTTGTTGCCTATGGGTAACAAATTTAAGGCGTACAAAAAACAACACAAGCGGCAAGTCTACGCAGATGGTGAAAGATAGCAAAGGAGAAGATGGCGTGTTATTAAAACTCCAAAACATCGGAAAAATTTATGACTCAAACGACATTTTGACAATCGGCATCCGAGGTGTCAATCTGGAGCTTGATTATAATGAATTCGTGATCATCGAGGGTGAATCGGGCTCCGGTAAAAGTACCTTGCTCAACGTGATCGGTGCCAACGATACATACGAGGAAGGCGAGCTGTACTTTGAGGGAATGGAAACCTCACACTATTCGGAGAGCGAATGGGAAAAGTACAGAGAGCAGAACATTGCTACCGTCTTTCAGGATTTCAATATTATAGAAAACTTAACGGTTTTGGAAAACGTGGAGCTTGCGCTGCTTCGCATTGAGAACAGGAGCGAGCGTATCCGCATTGCCAAATCGCTCATCGAGCGCGTTGGACTCTCCAAGCAGGCAAACCAAAAGGGTAGCCGTCTCTCGGGCGGTGAAAAACAAAGAACCGTGATTGCCCGTGCTCTTGCGAAGGACTCTCCGATCATCCTTGCTGACGAGCCTACGGGAAACCTTGATGTGAAATCCTCCAAGGAGGTTGCGGCTCTGCTTAAAGAGGTATCCAAGGATAAGCTTGTGATCGTGGTTACGCATAACCCCGAATACTTTCATCAGTATGCAACGAGGAAGGTTCGTATCTATGACGGTCGTGTATCTGAGGATACGGTGATTGAAAAGCCCGATACGAGCCGTAAGGTAGAAAAGAAGGTTGTAAAGCCTGCTACCAAAAAGCAAAATCTCAAAAATACCTTTTGGCTTGGCGTTCTCAACTACAAGAGCCGTCCCCGCTTTACTTCCTTGATGAGCTGTGCTCTGATCATTGCGGCAATTACGGTATTTATGGTGTTGACACTTTTTAGCGGTTCGTTGATACAGCCCATGACCGCCACCCTTGACGAAGTTCCGATAGAAGGAAAGGTCATCGTATCTACCGAGGATGGACTCTTAGAGGAAATGGAGGTTTCACAGATCGCAGGCGCGACTGAAGCAGGATATTTCCTCGAAGACAATGATATATCCTCCTTTACCATTGAAATCGCCAAAGCGAGCGGTATGCTCGATGCCTATACAGTACATTGCGTATATGCTCCGTATCAGTATGCCCTTGAAGCCGGAAATGCCGTTCTCGTATTGCCGAGCTCTGCATCGAAGGATGCTGAAACGATTAAAAATACGTTTCTTGGCGCAAACGCCGGACTTCATACCATTGAGGTGGAGAAAACGCTGACCTCAAATCAAGTGATCCTTTATATCGGTTATGACGATCTGACACAGAACGGAAAGAAGATCGAAGCCATCAACTCCGAAATGAAGATTGGTGACGATACTGCTATCGCCTATACCTTTGAAATCAATGAGGCGCTTCTTCCCGGGGAGGTCAATCTTGTCAACTCCAACTTTTGGGATGTCAAGGATAAGGGTGTTGTACTTTCCGTCAAAGCAAATCAGGCATACACCATTGTAAACGATGATGAGCTGAACGAAAGTGTTTCGGGCGTTATTGTACAGATGAATGCCGAGGATTATAACGCCATCTTCAATGAAGTGATCGTAGAAGGCGAAGAATCCTGTCTCTACTTTGCAACCGACGAGCTGGCACAGGCGGCAATCGCTAAGCTTCCCGAGGGCTATATCGGTCTGCTTTCCACAAGCGAGATCTTCGTGCAGGATGCAGGTGAGGTATTCACGACCAACATTATATATTATCTTGCATTGATTGCCATCAGCTTTTGCTTTGCAATGATCATCAGTATTATCTTTATGCGTAGCATTAAGATCTATCAAACCGACTTTACGGTTTACAGAACGCTGGGTATTTCAAGAAGAATATCCTCCCGTTCTCTTTACATTCAAATGGCTTTGATGTTTGTTCCCACACTGTTCTTATTGCCCTTGATTTCCTTTGTGGCAACGGTGATTCCCGGCAGCGGAATGACCTTTATCAGCCTTGGAAACTACATCTTTATTGAAATTCTGATGCTCTTGATCGTTGAGATTGTTGCATACGGATTTAACAAAAACATTAGCGGTCAGTCGATCCGCAAGAGCTTAAGGAGGGGATCGAAATGATTAAGATAGAAAATATCGGCAGAGTATTCAATCCCCGTTCAAGAAATCGCAACCAAGTTTTGAAGGGCGTATCCTTTGAGCTCCCCGAAAAGGGGCTTGTGGCGCTGTTCGGTAAATCGGGTAGCGGTAAGACCACCATGCTGAACATCATCGGAGGTCTCGACAGGCAGGATAGCGGTAAGATCTACATAGACGGCGAATGTACAAGCGGAAAGGTAGACCGAATCCGCAATGCCAAGATCGGCTTTATCTTCCAAAACTATTATCTTGAAAAAGGTTATACCATTTCCGAGATCATGCGAAATCAAATGATGATCGCCGGATTCAAGGATGAAGCCGAGATTGCTCGCAGAACATCGGCGGTCTTGCAGCTCGTGGAAATGGAGCGCTACAAGAACAAACAAGGTGATGCGCTTTCGGGCGGTCAGAAGCAAAGAGTGGCGATTGCCCGTGCGCTTATTAAGGGCGCGGATGTGATCCTTGCCGACGAACCCACGGGAAACCTTGACGTGCAGAATACCATTAAGGTTATGGATATTCTGAAAGAAATATCCAAAACCAAGCTCGTTGTCCTTGTTACACACGAAATCACTCTGATTAAACGCTATGCGGATAGTTATATCGAGCTTGTGGACGGCGAGATCAGCAACACAAGCACCATCACAGAAAACGTGCGATATGACGTAGAGCGCAACAATATTTACGCTGACGAAAGCACCGCGAGAGAGGTAAGACAGGACGGACTCGGTATTACTCTTTACGGAGATCCGATACAGACCGAAAGCGACCTTCAGATCTTCAATGACGGCGGCACCGTTTACCTAAAGGTTGGCAAGAGTGTTTCTATCATTGATGATGCAAGCGAAAAGAAGGTCGTATTCAAAGGAAATACCGAGAGTGACATAGCGACAGAAGAAAAAACTCCCGTTCCTGTGTTTGAAAAGAGTAAATCAAAACGAAACGGTAAGCTCTTTAACATCAAGCGTGTATTTGGACTTTTCCGCAGAGATAGTGAAGAACGCTTCTATTCCACCTCAAACGTATTCAAGCAAATATTTATCTGTGCCATTGCAGCCGTAATCTGTTTCTTTGCCTTCAACGTGTTTGAGATCGCCAATATGACGATTGAAAACAAAAGCGTAAATGAGAACAGCATTTATACAAGCTTGAACGCTTACTCGGAGCTACGCCGTATGGATGAGAGCAAGTACGAATCCATTGACTTCTTTGATACCCATATGCTGACAGGTAGCTTCTCGTATAGCGATATGGCGGCACTTGCCAATATTGAAGCCGATTATACTCCGAAAGCCATCAATACAGGAGATACCTTTGAGGGGCTTTACGGTAAGATGCCCGAGGTTGGAGAAATTCTGATCTCTCGCGCTCTTGCGGAAAAGCTGAAAACCGAGTTTCGCATGGAGGAGCTGTCAAATGACAAATCTCTCCTTCTCGTATCCTTTGATAACACCTTCAAGATCAGCGGTATCGTGGACGGCGGCGAATCCTTTGTTTATATGAACAAGAGTGATTATGTCAACTTCCTCGGCGTATTTGCAAGCATGAATTTTTCGGATACCAACGGGTTGTTTTTCAAGGACAACTACGGCGCAAAGAATTATACCGTAGAGATACGTCTTGCCGAAAAGGAGCTTGCAAACGATAAAGTACTTGTTGAGATCAACCGCAACTCGCTTTACAAGATGATGGTTGACAGTACACAGGCGGACTATGAGGTAGAGCTGACCAACACGCAGCTCGCGCATACGCCTTACGCCATTCAAATTACGAACAGTAAGATGTACGTGGAAAAATTTGAGATCACAAGAGATGTGATGACTACCGATATCCGAATCTATGTCAATTCCGAGGTTTTGGATAACATTTTTGTGTATATGTCCCCGAACCTCGATGCTCTTGGAACGAGAACAGCGGCAAACGGAATGCAATCGGCGTACTACTTTGAGATTGAAACCGCCGACAGCGCACAACTGACACAGCTTAAAAATGAGCTGCGTGACAGAGGTGTTACGTCGGTAGATATTAACGCCATCTATGAGCGTGAGAATACCGAGATTTTGGAGGAAAGCCGTGAAGGACTCAACATCTTCTATGTGATGATCGTGCTTCTGCTTCTAATATACTACTTCATTGAGAAATCCGGTAGTATCAAGAACAGTAAGGAATACGGTATTTACCGAGCGATCGGTGTCAACAAGAGCAATCTACTTTTTAAGGAGTGCATTGCAACCCTTGTCAGCAACATCATCGGTTATCTCGTATGCTTCGCTGTTGTAACCACGGTAATTTGTATCAGATACGCAGTGATGAACGTTGTATTTACCGGCTTTGTCGGTATCGCACTTGCTATGTTCGGCATCAGTGCCGCGCTTATGGTTGCGATCTCGATGATCCCTTATACCTTCGTGCTTTATCAGACTCCCGCAAAGATTCTGACCAAGTTCGATATTTAATTTCGGTAATTACCGTCGCCATACGGTTTTACAAAATAAAATTTTTACAGCAAAGGAGTAAAAAAAATGGCAAAAAGTCAGAAAAGAGTCATTACCGCACTTGCCTTGGTAATGCTGCTCTTACTCAGTGTCTGCGCGTTTTCGGCGTGCGGAAGCAAGGACTACACTGTTACCTTCATGATCGAAGATAAAAGTGAAGTCGTTTCGGTTGTGGATGGCAAGGTAACACTACCCGAAGATCCCACTAAGGACGGATATATTTTCCGTGGTTGGTACACAGATGAAGCTTGTACTCAGGCATTTGATGCAAATGCTGAAATAACAAGCGACATGACGGTGTATGCGTATTTCGTACCCGTTACCGCAAATGTTCACATAAATGGTGTGGACAAAGGAGAGGTTCAGATGAAGGATTATGCTACCTTCACCAAGAGCTATCAGGATGATGCACTTTCGCAGAGCCTCACATTTGACGGTTGGTACATTGATGCAGGCTACACCACAAAGTATACTACACAAGATGTAGATGACCTCTACGGACGTTACATGGCAGAGGTTGTCTTTGATAACGGTTATGAGATCGTTTATACAACGCTTGTGCAGACGGGTACAGTAATGGCTCAGCCCGAGATTGCAAGCATACAAAAGAACTACATGGATGCAGAGGATCTTTCCTATGTTGATGCTGACGGAAACGCATTTGATTTCAATAAAGAAATTTCTGTCAACACCACGGTAACGGTGCTTTGGAAAACGCCTTACCTCATTTATGAAAAAATCGAGGGTTCGGCAAACTACAAGGTAATCGGTCTTGCCCGTGACGCTATGGACACTTGGATGCAATATCCTTGTATCTCTATTCTTTCCAAGAACATAACTGTCGGAGAGGATGAGAGCGGTAACAAGATTGTTGCAAACGTCGTGTCCTTTGACGGTCAGGCTTCCTCTACGGAGAGCCATTCCTTTGGATACATCAATGCCGCCAAACAGATCATGTTTGCGGACGGTATTGAATATATCACCAATCTGCAGGGTACGATGAATAACGTCTGCGAGAAGATCATTCTTCCCGAAACGCTCAAGGTGCTTGAAAAGTCCATTTGGAACTACGATATGCTGACATACTGCAATGTTCCCGAGAGCCTTGAGGTCATCATCGACTGCTTCTGGAAGCATTACCTCGAAGGCATTGTAGATACGTACAGAGGTTCTAATACTTACGATTTTGAGATTGCTATTCCCGCAGGCATCAAAACGTTGGCTATGGTACCCGCCACTGTGAAGTTTGCAGATGGAGCACCCTACGTCGTTGAGGATGGTATGATGTACAAAAAGGATGGCGATGATAAGATTCTGATTTCTGTATATCAATCGAACGTGAAGGACGGCAATCTGACCGTTCCCGAGGGTGTAACGAAAATTCACGTCGGCGTACTGAACAAGGTCGATTGCTCTTATATTTATCTCCCCTCTACGCTGACAGGCGTTGAGTACACCGTTGACGCATCCGAATACGATACGGTCTACGACGGTAGCTATCTTACAAAGCAGCAGTATCTTACAGCACCTATGGGCGTTGGAATGTATAATGATGCTTTTGCACTCACCGATAAGCTTGATAAATTGACATATGTTGTATTCAACACTACCGCATACCCCTTCGGCGATAACAATTACCTCTTCCTTGCTTCTATTCTGAACAAAGGTATCTTTACCTATGATCAGCTTGAGGAAACAAAGCTGGTGTTCACAGGCGAGGTGAAAGAGGGCGATATTTCCGTGAATGTTTCCTATAAAAATGTAATGGACGGTACGGATGCAAAAAAGACGACCCTCACGTTCCCCACGGGTACTGTGCTTGAAAGAGAAGCATTCCTTTCCCAGCTTGGCATTACATCCGAGGCGCTCGGTGTCAACGTTAAGGTAACCTCTATCGAGCAGTTTGGCGTAGAGTATGCCTTTGGTGCAAAGAATTGCAATCAGTATATTGAGATCATTTACGAGTATGACGTTAAGGGCTTTACCACTACCGAAAATGCCGACGGTACTCTGACTGTTACCGGATTTGACCAAAACACCGCTCAGCTTCTTGATAACGGAACGTATTTGATCGTTATCCCCAACGAGCTTGACGGTAAGGTTATCACTGCCATTGCTGAGGGCGCATTTAAGGGCAACAATGCTATCTCTAAAGTGTATATCGGCAATAGCGTTAAGACCATTGGTGCGGAGGCTTTTATGAACACCTCCAACCTCGAATATCTCTCGGTAACTCCCGGCGGTCTTGAGGTGATCGGCAGAAGCGCATTTGAAAATATGGGCTGTATCAATGAAAACGGCAAATGGGTGATGAACCCCGAAATGCCCGATTTTAAGTTTGTGAACTATACGAAAAAGACAGCATATATCTATATTCCTCTTGCAAACCTCAAAACCGTTGAGCCCTATGCTTTCAAGTCTATGGCAATTGCTTCCTTTATGCCCGTAGAGGGAGAAACGGACAGAATTTTGATGAAGTTTGCTTACGGTCAAGATCCTATGTACCCGAATCCCGTTGAAAACGAATTCTACTATCTTATCGATGCATCGGGTGATGTTACCGGTATCATTCAGTATGTTGGTAGGGATACCGTGGAGCAGTACAGTTGTATTGATGCGACCCAAAAGGTAAACGTTACGGTTTGGGATGTACGACTTGTGGCAACGATCAGCGGCACAAAAGCTTCGGATAGCATTACGATCGGTTGGGAAGTAAGACCTTTTGCGGCATACTTCGGAGAAGCCTTTGACACAAACGTGCTTCGCTATGAAGTTATGGAGGGTTCTGTTTATTACAGATCCAACGTTGCATTCGGTATTGTAAGCAAGGTTCACAAAAACGCTTTCACTGATATGGGAACAACAAACTCCAGTGGTGAAGAGGTCGAAGGAAAGGTTTCTGTTTATAACCGTACCGGAGATAACGGATGGATCCAAAAGGATGATGTTATCAATCAAAACAGCGAGATATTTGAAGACGGTTGGTGGGAAGGCATTCCCAACAGCGAGAACACGGTAACGAACGAAGATAAAGTGGGTGACTTCACCTCCTTATTGATTTCTTAACCTATTGAAAAGCTGCCAACCGAAAAAACAGATTTCGGTTGGCAGTTTATTTTAAGCTGCCTCCGAAAAAGGAGAACACAGAATGAAAAAAATCATATTATTAGTGCTTTGCGGTATCATGATTTGTGCGGTCTTTACGGGATGCGGTCAGAATTCAACATCTGTATCGCCACAGGATGCAATTGCAGATGCATACGGAGATACCGAATATAAAATATCCTTTATGTCCGAAGGCCTCAGCACGCCCATTGAAAGCATTACTTATACTGCAAACAAAATGCCGGTCTTACCTACGCCCGAAAAGATAGGATATATTTTCTCGGGCTGGTATTTCGATAAGGAATATACCGTTCCGTACGTAGACGGTATCCTTTACCTCTATATGCGTGACGTGACTCTTTACGCAAAATGGGAAAAAGAGAGCTTTGCGACCAACGGTACCTATGATCTTGAATATAGTGCAAAAATATTGGAAGATACCATTGTGAAAGGTAGCTTCACCGATGAGGGTGGCGGATATATGGACTTTACCGAAAGTCTGATCGCCGAAGAAATTTATCTTGAAAAATCCGACGGTAAGCTACTACTGAGACTTCAATATGACACAAAATATTTGCTCCCGATGTTTAATTCCGTGGGAGAAGTATACTCCGTAACGGTATCCTCAAGAATGGGAACGTCCGTTTACATAGAGGATAAGGTCCATTCGCTTGCTGATCCCGTAAAAACAATTTTTATCAATCTTACAGATTTTAATCTTGAAGATACCCTGTATCTTGACATTCAAACGGTTAACTGGGCGAATGATGAGCTCAGTGATTCGGAGCGGATCAATACATTGACTCGCTATACCGTTGCCATTGATTTTACCAAGATCATCGGCTTTTCGCGCTCCTACGTGAACACCGAAGTCCCGCTGGAGAAGGGGTATTACCTTGTAAAATCATATTACCGTAAGGAAAATAACGGAACAACGATGGCGGATTCATTTAATCCCGTTTATTCTTATCTGTATTCCGACGGAAACGAAAATTACACCTTAATTAAGCAAAATATTCCCTATGCAGGACTTACCTCCAATTCGGGATTGACAATAGAAAATACTGCCGACAACTACTATAACAGGATGATGTCCTTGATCCCCATTCAGCTTTTTTACGAAATTACAAATCCTCCCGAAGGCAATGAAGAAGTAGAATCCGACTATTATCCCGCTACTTACGGTGGGCAGTATTACGGCGCTTATGCGATGGAATATCACGCTGACACAGGCAAATTCTATAATATTTACAATCTTGGCAGCAATTTGAAAAGTAGTTATATAGTCATGAACGCTGTAACAGGATTTATGGAAATTGCAAGCGGAATGGGCTATAACGATCTTATATTGGAGATTGACTACGACCATATTATCAAGCTCGCTACCGTGGATTACGAGCCTCTGACAGGCGACAGCTTCCAGTATCAGACCGATATGCAGTATTATCCCGGTAACAGCAACGATCTGTCTAATAAGAATATGTGTTATGAACTTATGACGGACGGCGGTCTTTCTACCGATATGATCAATTTCTTCTATTCTACGTTGGATTCTATGCTTCCGACCACCTCGAGAACGCAGTACAGCAGTCGTATCACCGTCACGCCCACTGTCGGTACAAATGCAAATAAGGTGGCGGATTCTCGTTATATGATGGCTTATTTTGATGTCAACGCGCAGGTGTTCGGTTACGATTATACCTCGGAAGAAAAGCTCTATGCCGATTCTATGACGGTACAGAGTATGGGCATTAGTGGTATGCGTCGGGACATCGAGATCAACGTGGGCAAGAGCTGTACTGTCGGCGAAACCATACGACTTGCCGAGATCTACGCTGAAAAATGCGATGCCACCACAGATTTTTCATCCGTTACGTGGACAGCATACGCCATGAAGAACGGTAAAGCCGATTATAGCAATAAGCTGAATATTGGGAATGTCTTTACCTTCTCGGAAAGTGTTGCCATACTCTTTGAAACAAAGGCAGACACCGGAACGAGAAGAACGCTTGTGGAACTCGCGGAGTACGAAGCACCCGACATCACCATCAAGAGCTCCGAGAATTTCCCATATGATGCGAATGCGGAATATGCCGTTGGGGATACCGTAGGTTATCCCAACGTCTCCTATGACTGGATGGGTAAGAGCGCGGATATGATCGGTACATTCTTTGCAGACCCGACGGCACAGGAGATTGATTATAGCATCAATATCGTGAAAACGGCGATCTTTGAGGATGCAAATGGAGTATATTACTGGTGTGGCTACGGTAAATATAATGATACAACCTTTGAGGTTCCTGCGGAGAAATTTATCGTTGTTTACGAGCTTGAAAACAAGTACGGCGAGAAGTATTACCACGCTGTCCCCTTTGTTTGCAACAGCAGGCTTGACTATTTTGTCGAGAACAGCGCAGGCGACATTTTGGAGACTGATGGAGTCAGATATGATGCCGCAGGTGCGCGCCGTGCCATTTCTACGACTCTGCAAAGCGAACGTTTGACGGCTGAAAATTATGCGAAATTGTTAAATGAAACATATGTCCTACGTATCGGCGATTTTGCAAGAAATTATACAATTTACAGCTATACTCTTTATACCGATACTATTACGGAAGAAGAAATTTTGATCAACGAAGACCAAAATACCGCAATAGAGGATCTTTGGAAAAAGATAGATGGCTCAAAGTACGCTGTGCTGGAGTTGGTTCATAGATTCGGCGATGACAGCGTGATTGCCACGTATTATTACAATCTCAATTTTGCGGGTAAGCACAGCACCGAAATGCTGGACTGCGAAGACTATTTTGTAGGGCATGAATATGCGTTCTCCACTCCCGCATTGTATGATGCCGAGGGCAATCGAATCGCAGGAGGCTATGCTTATTGTGGCGAAAGAGGCTCGACGGTGGTAAGGGATTATTACCAATACCGAGTGACCTTCTCTCAGGCGAGCGATTACACCCTCCATCAAAGATACAATTTTGACGGGTTGACCTTGACTTTTTCACAAAAGATCCATATTTGGAACAATAATGTGGACGTTACGGTGACCTATGTGACCGATGCCGCGCATCCTTTTGATGACGGCACTTTGGAACGAACTGTGACCTATAACCTGACAGAGAATATGTACGCAATGAAAAAGGCGGGCTTTGCCGACAGTATTCCCGGCTCGGATGTTCTTTATGGTTGGACTATGAACGAAGGAAGTTACTCCATTGTTGTTGGTGGAGGCAAGTTGTTTGAGGATTTCATTGCTACATTTAATTCTAGAAATGTTACGCTGTATACTGTTTGGGATCCCGGTCTGACACTTACGATCAATAGAGGTGACGGTACCTCGTATAAAAAGACTTATTATATCGGCAGCCAAGGCAATTATCAAATTTCTGGTGGTGATTTCAAGGCAACCGTTCCCGACGGTTATCAATTGGCAGGTTGGGAGTGCGGTCTTTTTGATGGAGTGAGAAAGCAAACGTATTATTATATCAGACCCGCAAAAGTGGATTGGGATAATCCCGATAGCTTTGTTTTGAACCCGGTGTTCAAAAAGGAGCTCACAGTAAAATATTCCGTAGATACCAATTATACCGATGCATTCTTCCGTAATGAGACTGTTTTGGAAGGTAATAGTGTGGTTTTTTCTTCCAATAAGATTCACGTTAACTGTAAAGTAGATGGCTACGAATTTGCGGGCTGGTATATTCAAGGAGATTCCGAGCAGACCTTGATCGACCTTGAAACCTATATTGTCACCGAAAACGTAACTCTCGTTGCAAAATTTGTTCCTGCGGAGGATTGACGGTATGAAAAGAAAAATGAAATTGTTTTCAACCCTTCTGTGTGCCTTGATGCTCACGCTTACCGTTTTCGGTGGTGTGCGTGCATCGGCGGTATCTCCCGTAGGCGGTAGCGACGGTACGTATTCCGTTCCCGTCAACCTTGACGGACTTACGATGGGAGCAGATAATTTTTCCTCCACCGCAGCGGTTGAGAAAAGCGGCGACTTCTATTATATGTCCTTCGGTCATTCATCGAGCATCAGCAATATGAAGCTCGTCAGCGGCAATAAGGTGAATGGATATACTTCAAGAATCGAAGATGGTTGGACGATCTATACCTACACTTTGAGTGCTTCAAGATTGCAGGGTAACCTCTCCTTTACCGCTTTTATCACAGCAATGGATAAGGAGGTCAGCTTCTCCATCTCTCTTAATCTCGCAGGAGCAACCAAGACAAGCGACAGCATCCGAGATCTCGGTGAACGTCCTGCGGAGTTTGTTCCCATATTTACGATGGAGGGCGAAGGAAACTATCAGGTATCGATCGGCTCGGTGTTTGCCGTACCGGAAGCAAGCGCGGTTCTTGGCTCTGAAGCGTGTGACGTGACCGTATCCGCTTACTATCTCCGAGAGGGAGTAAAAGAGCCCGTTGAGATCACGGACAATCGTTTTACACTCTCCGAGGTCGGTGAATACCACCTCATCTACAAAGCCACACACGCAAGCTATAAGACCGAGCTTGGCAACGATACCTACACTGAGCTTGATTTCACCATCACCTCAGTAGCAGGCGGCAGTCAGCTTGCAAAGGTAGAGGACGAAAAAGGCGTTCTTCCCGAAGATACCGCTATTATGGCGAGATACATCACGGGCGGTACGGTGTTTGATACGGCAAGCGAGAAAATGGCGACCATTGCCGATAACTTTGAAGTGTTCAGCGTATCTCTCACGGATGCAAGCGGCTCTGCTGTAACGCCTACGGAGAACGTGAAGATCTATCTCAAAGCAAAATCGACCTTTGACCGCAACAAAATCGTGGTTTACGCTATGAACGAGGACGGCTCACTTACCGAAATTGCTTGTGACGGATACGGAAAATACGTGGTGTTTGAAACGACACACACGGGCAATTTCATTGTCTGTGTTCCCGGCGTTGCCTTTGTAATGCCTATGTGGGGTTACGCGCTTATCTGTGTTGGCGCAATCGTTCTGATTGCAGGCGGTATCACCGCAATTATCATTGTAAAGAAAAGAAAAAAGAAAAAACAGAATCAAGGTAACAATACCACCGAAAACGAGTCATCTCATTTCCGGCGATAAAGCTGACGGCGGTGGACTTTCGAGGTTCACCGCCGTTTTGCCAATAAAGAATGTTTAGTTTTATGAGGAGGCAATATGAGGCACAAAGAATCGGAAGAAATGTATCTTGAAACAATACTGCTTCTTCAAAAGAAAAACGGATATGCTTGCTGTGTAGATATTGCGGCGGAGCTTGGCTATTCAAAGACGAGCGTTTCCCGTGAAATGAAGCTACTTTCCAAGTAAAAATTATATTACGCTTGGAAAGCACAGCGAGGTTCTGCTGACCCGACATCGGACAAGCACAGGCGGAAAAGGTTTATGAAACGCATCGCATTGTTATGGATCTGCTGATGCGGCTTGGTGCGGATGAAACGCTGGCAGAGGAAAACGCCCGTCTGAATGCCGCTATGGATAAGCTCACGGACAAGCAGTATCACGTCCTTTGGAGTACGCCGTGGATGGACTCACTTATGAGGAAATTGCGTTAGAAATGGGTATCCGCTGGGATACGATGAGAGAGCATTATCACGCGGCTGTGAAAAAAGTTCAAAAATATTTTTGACCCCCCCAAAAAAACGCCATTTTCGTGGCAATAGGTGAAGGGGTCTCTATATTCCGCGCTGCCCCGTTTATACGATTTGTACATTTCTCTTTACATTAAGAATTACACGCAAAAGGCGCTGGCGGCTGAACTCGGTTATGAGCCCGAGCACATCAGACGGCTTAATAAAAAATTGTTGCTCTTTTTGCAGACCAAGATCGTTGGTCTGTCACATGGGCGGACAGCTCCAACACCAAGAGCGTCACCGAGTATGTGACCGTTACTCCCAAGTCTGACGGAAGCACCAATGCAACCGTCACCTGCTACAAGGCGTTTGAAGGCAATATCGTCATTACCGTTACCACAAGGGATAGCGGCTTCAAGGCACAGTGTATCGCCACCTATGTCGGAAAGCCCACGGATATCGTCTTTACAAGCTCGGTCACACCTGCGGCAGACGGATACCACATCGCCCCCGGAGGCGCCTACACCTTTAACGTCAGCATGACGAACCCCTTCGGCTCTGTCGGAAGTCAGTTTGACGACATCGAAGTGACCGTCAGCGCGGTCGGCTCGGTGGTTCTCGGCTATTATGAGTATTACGTTTCCAGCGGCACTACCAGATGGTATGACAGCTCCGATGAAACGGTGGCACTCTCCACCATTCAAGATAAGCTGATCTCGGCAAGCTATTCAAATGGCGTTCTGACCGTCAATGCTCTCAAAGCCATCGAGGACTACTACGGCAGTATGTAGCGTCTTGACAGCGGCAGAACCCGCGCCTACTCCAACGCTTTCCGTTCCTACGCAAGCGACTGCTATTTTACCGTAACGATTACGGAAAAGACCTCGGGACTCTCCGAGACCATCAAGATCCGCTTTGATAATACCGCCGTCGCAAGCATCTCTCTGGATAGCTCCACGCTGTCCTTTTAAGGAGGTGACAGGACTATGATGAAATGGACGAAGATCATCATTTACGTTGTCATCGTGTTGGCGCTCGTCGGCATCTGCGGCTTTATTGCATACTTCACGGGCGGCTTTACCACCGATTTCGCCAGCTTCTACGTTACGGTTGACGGTGAGGACGTTTTGAGTACGGGCAGTAACTTCCAAGTGCGCCACGACGATCCCATGAACGTCGAGGTCAAATATGTCTTTGCCTCGGCAAGTGATGAAGCGAGCGGCTACAGCGTCAAGATCGTTCCCAACATCGTCAAGGACAAAGACTTTGATTTCCGTCTCAACGGTGATGTGTACTCCTTCCAAGCCGAAAAGGATCTGACGGCAGGATTTATTATCGAGCAGGAGGAAAACAGCTTTACACTCACCCCGAAGGGCGATATTACGGCAATTCTCTCGGCGGTCTATCCCGGCTATAACGTGGAGGATTGCAGCGATAAGGGCTACGAGAATATGTTTACGCTCATTGTTACCTCTTACAACGGCGAGGCGAGCATCCGCGTCAACTTCACCGTGACCGAGGACATTGAGGGCGTTATCATCGACAAGGAGGTGATCGAGTTTTGATCTACACGGGAGCAGTAAAAAAACCGTTGCTCCGCGTGGTCGCAATGGCGATGGTGCTATTTACCTTATTTTCGGTATTCGGTACCGTCGCTTATGCGGCAGACAGTGGAAGCATCGGCTTCGATAACACAGACGTGCTAGATGATCTTTCTTCCACCACGGCAGGCGGAAAAGCCTTTGATATCAAAAACTATCCCTTCAATGAGAACGGCGAGGTGCAGATCATCAGCTTTATTGAGTATTGCTACTCATACAAAGCCAACCTGCGCGATCATTACGGGCTGTATATCTACGTTTACAATCCGCAAGGTCTGAACCTCTCCACCGACTCCAAGCAGAACAAGATACAAATGGCTGTTTCCTATGACGCGGAGGGCAATCCCAACGACTACGAAAAATTCAGTCTTGAATTTTGCAGTAAGGTCGAATCGGGCGACTATAAAAACCTGTTCTACAAATACAAGGTCATTGACCGAGAGGTGGGCGGCACGACCTTTGTTGAACGTGTCAACAGCAACGAGCGACGCTATGGAAACGGACGAGGGCGTCCCGCTTTGTTCTCCTGCGTACATTGCCTTTGATGAAGCGGTTGGACGCATGAGTGGAATGCTTCCGGGAATCTATGAGAACGGTGGAATTTATAACCACGCAGACGGGCCGACGAAGCCGTGGCAACCTTGCTCAAGATTTTTCCCGACGGAAAGAGCAATCCATCAGATGTTACTACCACCGAGCCGTATGTCTTTACGAATTGTTATTTGAAGCATCCAAACTGCGATATGCGTGTTGGTTGGCTCCTCGTGGAAAACGGGGACGTCGGCGTGGGGATTGATGTTCTGCTACGAGGGGATTTTGGGACTGCAATGGCATTATGACGGTTTGCATATTCAGTCTGCATTTCCAAAGCATTGGAAAACGGTAGATGCAACTCGAAATTTTAGAGGAAATAAGCTGAACTTCCATTATATCAATAAGGGTGGGGCATCTGTATCTCTTAAAGTGGACGGCAAGCCTATTGAGGGGAATATTGTTCCGTTGTTTTTAGATTATAGTGAACACGACATTGAAGTAACATTAGGGGAAAGGAGATCTTAATACGATACATCCCAATGATCTTGGATTTACTCTATAGAACAACACATTGTGGCTTTTTGACTTTTTGGATAAGACGTTGAAAACTGATGAATAGAAAGGTATTGTAATTATGTATAAAATATCCGTACCAATTATGCTGAACAATTTGGATCGTGGGGATAGAAACGAGGTTTTGAAAATGCTTCATTCATTGGGAGCGGAACGCGTTTTTCTTGCCCTTGATGCCTATGATTTAGTTATTAAAAAAAGGGAAAAAACATTTGCAGATCTTAAACGACATACCGCATTTTTTAAATCCGAGGGGTTTGAGGTGGGCGCGTGGACGCTGACATTTGTTGTTTAGGGGGATATCGATTTTACATATATGGTTGCTGTTTCCGAGGGCGAGAAGGTTCTGCAAGGGGCGTGTTGTCCCACAGACGAGTCTTTTCTTGAATTTTCCTCCGATTACATTGCTGATATGGCTCGTTGCGGTGTGGATCTTATTATGTTAGACGATGATTTTCGCTATGCTTTCCTTGCCGGGAATCAAATGGGCTGTCTCTGTGACAATCATATGAGGATGATCGAAGAAATGATTGGGGAGACGCTTCCACAAGGCGTTTGCGAGAGAAAGTCGATATAGTCAATCCAAAAGTTCGATTGGGTATGTGGCTTCCCACAAAATGAACCCACCTCTTTATTCTTTGGTTGATGACTTCTTTTCAAATAAATCAGCAAATGGCATTCGTGTTTATGAATTTCCAAAAAAAATTGCTAACATGGATGTGGGAACTACCGTTTTTGATCCTTCGATTTTCCAAAACACCTTTTTCTGTACCTCGGAGCGCAGTCTTGCGGCGTGTTCAATTCCGACTACATATGAGGGTGAGGGCGTATGCGGTGCCTGCTTTGGACAAAGCGCTCGTTATCTTACTCCCGATATGCGAAAAAACGGATTGATTCTGGATGCAGAAGCGGCGAAAATTTTACATACTTTGGGCGTCGATGTTGGCATTGAGTCTTTGGGAACACCCGAATCAACTACGGTAGAGCACTTTATCGATGATGGCGAAGTAGTCGTTATTTGTGGTACAAAAGTGTTCAATCATAAGTTTAAGGATGCTGTTCGGGTTTGTAGTAACGCAGAGGCTTCTATTGGTTCTATGGCACTCTCTCATATGCGATCTGATAACTTCACGCTTATTCCCATGCCTTATCTTTATGAAAATGAGGCGGGCGAGAGATATTTCGTTATCAACTTTGATACTCGATATATTACCAAAACAGACAATACGCTTTCTATTCGTCATTATAAACGCTCTCAGCAATATGTGCAATTCATTCCGTGGCTTTCGCGTGGAAAACAACTTCCTGCCTATTGTTTCGGACACTCACACTTATATCTCATGACAGAAGAAGACGGTGTAATGGCAGTTGGTCTTTGGAATTTCTTTGCAGATCTGATTGTTGAGCCTGTGATTGAACTTGATAGGGAGTATCAACAAATCCGTTTTTTGAATTGCAATGGTAAGCTGAGTGGGAAAACTGTAATGCTAACAAATATTGCAGCCCACAGCTTTGCGGCTTTTGAAGTGAAATCGCGATTGGACATGGAATCCTGCGTTGATCGTTCCTGCGGCAGGATTTGCATTATCTTACCCAACGGGAACCGTATTTGCGGTTCTGGCGATCCGCCGCGGCTCTCTTGCCAAAACGGCACTGATCGTTTCCTGCTCTCTGCTTGTTCCCAGCTTCTACGGCGTTCTGTTTTTGAGAGAGCCGATCTCAACCACGCTGATCTTGGGGCTTGCACTACTTGTCGTTGCACTGGTGTTGGTCAACTATGAAAAGGATGCCAAAAACTCGCAACCGACTACATGGAAATTGGTATTGTTCGTTTCTCTTGCATTCGTTGGAAACGGTATGTGTTCCACGGTGCTATGTGACCATAGGACGAGTGAACTTTCCCAATTGCGCGGACTGCCCGCTGCACGACCAACTTCGCATCGGAGTGAAAAAAGATCGATGCCAACCGCAATACGCACAACGGCTAAAACTCCACACGCTACTTGACAACCGAATATGTACACCCAAAACAGTCAAGTGCCGATCACTGACTAAAATCCCCTTTTTTCGTCGTACTCATTTTTGCTCTTTTTCGAGTTTTTTCTTTGCTTTCTACCTGTAGAAAGCACTAAAAGAGCTGCCTCAAATGCCCTCGAATTTGCATTTGAGACAGCCCTTTTTTGGCTCTTTCGCGAGGTGGTGCGAGAGGGTGGCTCAATCCATGATGGGAATAGCTTCCCCGATTGTTTATTTCAAATATTGACGCCTTCGTCTTTTAGCGCTTTTTTCAAGCCGTCGACATCAAAGTCTACAAATTGAAAGCCTCTCATACCGAGCTTGCGTCCCGCTTCGATATTCTCCGCTACATCGTCGACGAAGAAGCATTCCTCGGGATCAAGGTCATAGGTCTCAAACAGACGGTGGTAGATGGCGGGATCGGGCTTTGCAAGACGGTGTACGGCGGAGACGATAAAGCCATCCATGAGGCGCATTGCCTCCACGGTGGGATAAAAGGCGTAAAAGCGCGGGGCGGTATTGGAGAGTAGATAACAGCGGTAGCCGTTTGCTTTCAGTGTGCGTACAAGCTCCGTCATACCCGGCACGGGCGTCATGGTGGAATACCAGGTCTCAAACATCTTGTGTATTCCTGCGTGCATATGGGGCGGTGTATTCTTCAACCATCTGTCAAGCGCTTCCATTTCGGTCATGGTACCGGCGTCCACGCGTTCCCAGTCCTTGGATGTAAACACCACCTTGACGGCGAGCTGATAGTCTTCTTTGTTGGGGAAAACGGGCGTGAGGACCTTTTCAATCGTGAAATCCAAAAGGACCTTCCCTTGGTCGAATACGATGTTTTTAATTTCCTTTGCCATAGTAGTTCTCCTTTATTTTTTATTGTTCTTATTTTATCATATGGAACTCAAAAAGTCAATACGTTTTTTGTTTTCTGTGCGTTTGTTCGGCTATAAAATCTTTTGGAATTGCACATACTAAGGGCAAAAGAGGTGATGATATGGATTCCATATGGATAAAAACAGCGGAGCATCCTGCATTTGAGACGCTGAAAGGAGATATGAAAACCGAGGTATTGGTGATTGGCGGCGGAATTACGGGTGTGCTTTGTGCGCACAGACTGAAACGCGCAGGTGTGGATTGTATACTTGTGGAGGCAGACAAGGTTTGCAGTGGTATCACCCAAAATACAACGGCAAAGATCACGCTACAGCACGGATTGATCTATGATCAACTGATCACGCGGTTTGGTGAGGATAAAGCGCGGCGGTATTTGACGGCACAGCGTATGGCATTGGAGGAATATCGTGGGTTATGCGAAGAGATCGCGTGTGATTATCGGGTGCGAGATTCCTTTGTATATTCTCTCGGTCAGCGGGAAAAGTTGGAACGCGAAACGGCGGCTTTGAATCGACTTGGCTGCCAAGCGGACTTTGTTGAGAAAATCGAGCTGCCGTTTTCGGTCGCGGGGGCGGTGCGTGTTGGGGGACAGGCACAGTTCCATCCGCTCAAGCTTTTGTATGCAGTTGCCAAGGATTTGTGTATTTTTGAGAACACCAAGGTTTTGGAGTTGGTACCGGGCAGAGCGGTGACAAATCACGGGAAGATCAAGGCGGAAAAGATCATTGTCGCCACACATTTTCCGTTCCTCAACAAGCACGGCTCTTATTTTTTAAAGCTTTATCAACACCGTTCGTATGTATTGGCGCTCGAGAACGCGCCCGACGTGCGGGGGATATACGTGGATGAGGCAAAGGACGGCTTATCGTTTCGTAATCAAAACGGGTTACTTTTGCTTGGCGGCGGAAGCCATCGCACGGGAAAAAAGGGCGGGAACTGGCAAGAGCTTTTGAATTTTGCGCATCAGTATTATCCCCAGGCACGGGAGAGTGGTCGTTGGGCAACACAAGACTGCATGACCTTGGACGGCATTCCTTATATCGGGCAATACTCCAAACGGACAGAAGAGCTGTATGTGGCAACAGGCTTCAACAAATGGGGAATGACCTCCGCCATGGTTGCGGCAATGATCTTGTGTGACTTGGTGCAGGGTAGAAAAAATGATTTTGCCGAGGTCTTTTCGCCGTCCAGAAGTATTTTGCGTCCACAGCTGGCGCTCAATGCGGCGGAGGCGGTCATGGGGCTTTTGACGCCCACGGTACCGCGCTGTCCGCATATGGGTTGCGCATTAAAATATAACAAGCAGGAGCATTCATGGGATTGTTCTTGCCACGGCTCACGGTTTACGGAGGATGGAGAACTGATCGACAATCCCGCTACGGCAGATCGCGCAAAAATCCAACAATAAAAAATATCGGTCGAGCATTTGAAAAAAGCCCGACCGATATTTTGTTTAGCTTCGCTCTATCTTTTCCAAATCGGAGATCACGTGTGCAATGGCGTGCTCGGCACAGGGAACGGTAATGCGATCTGCAACTGCTTTTACCGAGTCAAGCGCGTCCTTCACAGCGTAACCAATGTCTGCTGCGGCAATCATGTCGATGTCATTTTCGTAATTTCCTACAGCAACAACAATGCGCGCACGTTCTCCCAGCACCTCCTTCATGCGGTGCACCGCATCGCCTTTCCCCGTGCCTGTTGGTTGAAATTCGATGCCGTTGATCCAACTGCGCATCACGATATAGTTCGGCGCAAGCATTTTTTTGACAATGGCTGTGTGCTCGTCACTTTCCTCGGAGGACGTGCGTAATAAGCACTTGTAGATGGGGGAGGGAAGTAATTCGGGATCGATAAAAGCTCCTTGCGGTACTTCGTAAGGCTTTTGGTTACAACCGCAAAAGAAAACAGACTTGAGATTGGGGCAAGCGCGCATAACCTGTTCCGCGGTTTCTACAATTTCCATCCCTGCGGGTTGATCAAAAATAAAATTTTTACCGGTGGCATCGCAAAATACAGCGCCGTTGATCATGGCAGACCATGTGTTGGGGACAAAATATTCCTTCCAATTGAGCAACCAATCGGGATTTCGCCCGCTGGCAACCGAAAACAGCCCACCCTCGGATTGAAAATAGCGAATGGCATCGCAGTTTTCTTGCGACACCGTGCCGGCGGAACACAAGGTTCCGTCAAGATCCGACATCAATAATATTCCATCAAATTTTCCCATGCCCGTATCCTCGGCTTATCAAAATACTTTACTGTTTTTATTATAGCATATAATTAAGAATAATTTGTGAATATATAAAAAATGGTGGTATTTTCAAACCCTTTCATTTTGTAAAACAAAAAGTTTGGGGAAACTTCATTTGAAGTTTCCCCGGGAAAATCAATTATTCGTAAAGCTTGCCCATTTTGAGCAGTCTCTCGTACTTCGCCTTTGCATTGGCATCTGCCTTTGCAAAGAGAGCTTCCGCTCTTTCGGGGAAGGACTGAGCGAGACGTGCATAACGGGTCTCGGTCTTGATAAAGTCTACATAGTCGGCAACGGGAGCCTTGCTGTCAATGGTCAGCTTGTTGGACTCGAGCGTCGGGTTGTAGCGGAACATCTGCCAGTAGCCTGCTTCCACAGCCTTCTTCATTTCGAGCTGGCAGTTCTGCATGCCGCCCTTTAGACCGTGCATTTCGCAAGGAGCGTAACCGATGATCAGCGAAGGACCATGGTAGGATTCAGCCTCCTTGAGAGCCTTGAGCAACTGGTTCATATCGGCGCCCATAGCAACCTGTGCAACGTAAACGTAGCCGTAGGACATCGCGATCTCCGCAAGGTTCTTCTTGCCGATCGCCTTACCTGCTGCCGCGAACTGCGCAACCTGACCGACATTGGAGGACTTGGATGCCTGACCGCCGGTGTTGGAATAGACCTCGGTGTCGAATACGAACACGTTGACATCCTCACCGGAAGCCAAAACGTGGTCCAAACCGCCAAAGCCGATGTCGTAAGCCCAACCGTCACCACCGAAGATCCATACGGACTTCTTGGAGAGGTAATCCTTTTCGGCGAGGATCGCGGGAGCGGTGGGACAACCTGCGGCTGCTGCCTTTTCGAGTTCTGCAACGAGAGCCTTAGTAGCGTCGGTGTTCTTTTCGCCGTCCTCAGCGGTTGCGAGGTAAGCCTCAGCGGCTGCCTTGAACTCGGCAGAAGCCTTATCCGAGGCTGCCATTTCCTTTACTTTGCCGATCAGTCTGTCACGGATGGTCTTTTGACCGAGCGCGATACCGAGACCGTGCTCAGCGTTATCCTCGAACAGGGAGTTGCCCCATGCGGGACCGCGACCGGACTCACGGTTGACGGTGTAAGGCGTTGCGGGAGCGGAGCCACCCCAAATGGAGGAACATCCGGTTGCGTTGGAGATATACATTCTTTCACCAAACAGCTGGGTGACCAAACGAGCGTAAGAGGTCTCAGCACAACCTGCGCAGGAGCCGGAGAACTCGAGCAGGGGCTGCTTGAACTGGCTGCCCTTTACGGTTGCGTTGATGAGCTCCTTCTTCTCGGAAACATTAGCAACAGCGTAGTCGAATGCTGCCTGCTGGTCAAGCTGGCTTGCCTGAGAGGTCATAGCGATAGCTGCCTTTTCGGGGTTGCCGTCTTTCAGTGCCTTTACGGTCACAGGGCAAGCCTTGACGCAAAGGGTACAACCCATGCAGTCCAGAGGGCTGATTGCCATGGTGAACTTGTAGTTGGTCTTAATGACCGGCTTTGCGGTGAACTTGGTGGAAGCGGGAGCGTTTGCGGCCTCTTCCTCTGTCATGGCAAAGGGACGAATGGCTGCGTGAGGACATACGAACGCACAGTTGTTACACTGGATACAGTTCTCTGCGTTCCAAACGGGAACGTCCACTGCAACGCCGCGTTTCTCGTAGGCGGCAGAGCCCTGGGGCAGAGTACCGTCGGCATAAGCGGTGAATGCGGATACGGGGAGGGCGTCACCGTTCATCACGTTCACGGGACGAACGATATCGTTTACAAAGTTGACGAGAGACTCACGGGTTCCGGTTGCGGGAGCCTCGGCAGCCTCGTCTGCAAGGTTTGCCCAAGCCGCAGGAACATCGACCTTTACGATCGCGTCAACGCCGGCATCGATTGCCTTGTAGTTCATTTCAACAACGGCTTCGCCCTTTTTCAGGTACGACTTCTTAGCCATGTACTTCATGTGCTCCACAGCCTCGTCGATGGGCATGATGTTTGCGAGCTTGAAGAACGCAGACTGGAGAATGGTGTTGGTTCTCTTACCCATACCGATCTCACGAGCCTTGTCGATTGCGTTGATGATGTAGAAGTTGATGTTGTTCTTTGCGATGTAGCTCTTAACAGAGTTGGGGAGGTGTTCCTCAAGCTCTGCGGGAGTCCACTGGCAGTTGAGCAGGAACGAGCCGCCGGGCTTAACGTCTTGAACGACCTTGTAGCCCTTGGTAATGTAAGCAGGAACGTGGCAGGCAACAAAGTTTGCCTTGGTAATATAGTAAGGAGACTTGATGACCTTGTCGCCGAAACGCAGGTGCGAAATGGTAACGCCGTTGGTCTTCTTGGAGTCGTACTGATAGTAAGCTTGAATGAACTTGTCGGTGTAGTCACCGATGATCTTAATGGAGTTCTTGTTTGCACCAACGGTACCGTCACCGCCCAGCCCCCAGAACTTGCAAGCAACCGTACCTGCGGATGCGGTGTCGGGAGCCTCGGTCTCGGGGAGAGAGTGACCGGTCACGTCGTCTACGATACCAACGGTAAAGCCGTTCTTGGGCTCAGCTTGATCCAAGTTTGCGAAGATCGCAAAGATGGAGGCGGGAGTGGTATCCTTGGAGCCTAAACCGTAGCGGCCGCCAACGATCTTTGCGTTGACACCAGTCTCGGCGAGAGCTGCAACAACATCGAGGTAGAGAGGATCGCCGAGCGCACCGGGCTCTTTGGTTCTGTCGAGAACTGCGATCTTCTTCACGCTTGCGGGAATTGCTTCAGCAAGCTTTGCGGCAACAAAAGGTCTGTACAAACGAACCTTGACGAGACCGACCTTTTCGCCGGCTGCCATCATGTAGTCGATGACTTCCTCTGCAACATCGCAGACAGAACCCATAGCGATGATGATCTTCTCAGCATCGGGAGCACCGTAGTAGTTGAAGAGCTTGTAGTCGGTGCCGAGCTTTGCATTGACCTTGTCCATGTATTCCTCAACGATTGCGGGGAATGCCTCATAGTAGGGGTTGCAAGCCTCTCTGTGCTGGAAGAAGATGTCACCGTTCTCTGCGGAGCCGCGGAGTACGGGATGCTCGGGATTGAGCGCACGGGAGCGGAAACCTGCGATGGCGTCCATATCGACCATCTCTGCCAGATCCTTATAGTCCCAAGTTTCGATTTTTTGAACCTCGTGGGAGGTACGGAAACCGTCGAAGAAGTTCAGCACGGGAACGCGGCCCTTAATGGTTGCGAGGTGTGCAACGGCACCCAGGTCCATAATCTCCTGCTGGTTGGATTCAGCCAGCATTGCAAAACCGGTCTGACGGCATGCGTAAACGTCGGAGTGGTCGCCGAAAATGTTGAGTGCGTGAGAAGCAACGCAACGTGCGGAGACGTGAATGACGCAGGGGAGAAGCTCACCCGCGATCTTGTACATGTTCGGGATCATCAAAAGCAGACCCTGAGATGCGGTGTAAGTTGTGGTGAGGGCACCTGCTGCCAAGGAACCGTGAACGGCACCTGCAGCACCTGCCTCGGACTGCATCTCCATCACCTTTACGGTGTCACCCAAAATGTTTCTTGCGGGCTGACCGAAAATGTTTTTGTCGGTAGCAGACCATGTGTCGGTCACTTCCGCCATAGGAGACGAGGGAGTGATCGGATAGATGGCGGCAACCTCGGTGAACGCATAGGATACGTGCGCCGCGGCAGTGTTACCATCCATGGAAATCTTTTTTCTTTCAATAGCCATGAGTAAATAAACCTCCTGTTTTTTACAGTTATATTTCTATACCACCCTATATCATAACACAAAAACCGAAAAAAGTAAAGATGTTTTTGAAAATTTCATGATGTTATTTTATAAAAAATGAGGAAAAGAACTGTATATTGAGAATTTTTATGCAAAAAGAGACCTCAAAATGTATTTTGATGAAAATCCGGTGTATAAGCCGCGGTTGCCGAGGCGCGAAATTGAAAATAACCCTCAAAGCCAAGATGATGGGCGGTGTCAAGCACGGCGTTGTATTCAAAGGTTGTCACGCGGCGGCAGAGCTCGGGAAAGGCTTTTTCGGCAAACTGCGGTGTGTATTGGCTCATCAAAGAAAGGAGAAATGCATTGGTACCAAAGCGCTCCGCCAATGCTTTTAAAAGGGCAATCGAGTCATTTCTTTGTCCGGGCAAAACCAGGTGGCGCACGACCGTTCCGCGAAGGATCAATCCGTCCACGTCAAATCGTGCCTTTCCGCTTTGCCTCAGCATTTCGGCAAGTGCCATGGCGGCAACATCAAAATAGTCGGATGCCGCCGAATAACGCGCCGCGATGTCGGAAGAAAAATATTTGAAGTCGGGGAGCCACACGTCCACCAAACCCTCCAGTGCGCGCAACGTCTCAACACTTTCGTAGCCTCCGCAATTGTAGACAACGGGAATGCCGAGCGTCGGCTTGACCTTTTCCAACACGGGGATCAATTGCTTTGCATAAGGCGTGGGGGTGACCAAATTGATGTTATGTGCCCCCTCTTCCCGCAAACGGAGCATCAGCGCGGCGAGTGCGTCCTCGTCAACTGTTTTTCCGAAAAGCTCACGGCTGATGTTGCGGTTTTGGCAAAAGACGCAACGCAGATTACAGCCCGAAAAAAAGATCGTTCCCGAGCCGCGCGTTCCGCTGATCGAGGGCTCTTCCCATGGGTGGAGCGCCGCACGTGCTACCGTAAACTCCCAAGGAGCACCGCAAAAGCCCACTGTGCGCGTTCGGTCGACGCTGCATCTACGCGGGCACTGGAGGCAGATGCTTACCATCATTATATCCCTCCTTTCTATATACTGCTCTTTTATTATACAACGCTTTTATCAAAAATGCAAGAGGATAATTATGCTATAATGAATTATGTAAACATACTGTAAAGAAGACTTCAAAAACATCCTAAAGCTATTTACTTTTTGTTCTTTTGGTGTTATAATAATTACATAAAAAATAAAAGGAGAAAACAAAAAATGGAAAAATTGGAACAAATCCTTAATGGTTTGATCGATGATGTTGCAAATTTCGGTAAAAAGCTGATTGTTGCGATCATTGTTCTTATCATTGGTAGAATCCTCATCAAATGGGCAGTCAAGTTGTTGACCAAGAGCAAATTTTCACAAAAGAACGACAAGACTGTTGTCACAGTGCTATCGCACTTTATTACTGCAGGTTTGTATATTGTACTCTGCATCACTATCATTGCCATTCTCGGTATTGATACGGCATCGGTCATCACTGTATTGGCTTCTGCCGGTGTTGCCATCGGTCTTGCCTTGCAGGGAGCGCTCAGTAACATTGCGGGCGGCATTATGATCTTGGTGCTTCGTCCCTTCCGGGTTGGTGATTTTGTTGATATCGCAGGCAAATCGGGTACGGTTACCGATGTTGGCATCTTTTACACCGTACTCACCACAGGGGACAACAAGGTGATTACCATTCCCAATGGTACCGTTATGGGAGATCATATCACCAACTACTCGGTTAAGGACACCCGCCGTGTGGATTTGGTATTCAATGTTGCGTACGGTACCGATATTGAAAAGGTCAAGAGTCTTTTGTTAGAAGAAGCGGTTAAGCACGAGCTTGTTCTCAAGGACCCCGCCCCCTTTGCACGTCTTTCCAACCACGCCGAAAGCTCTATTGACTTCACCTTGCGTGTTTGGGCAGAGAACAAGAACTATTGGCAGGTCAATTTCGATCTTCTTGAGGCGATTAACAAGCGCTTCGCGGCAGAAGGTATCGAGATTCCTTTCAATCAGCTCGATGTTCATGTGGTCAACGATCAAAAATAATTTTTTAAATACGAAAACCAACAGCCTCCCCCGGCAATCTCCGCGGGGAGGCTGTTGGTTTTAAGAATAACAATTAATTTTGATAGAGAAAATGTCTCTCGATATTATTTTTCCTTATTCCAAGTGAAGAGAGTCGGTGTTAAGGAAGGCGTGGGCGCTGAGTCCCGAATCGGTGGGGATAAAGCGTGAGGCGGCGCATTTGCGGCAGGAGACCTTCACGCCGTCGTCAAGAATTTCCGCGTCATAATGTCTGCCATTATCGGAGGGATCGCACTTGCAGTAGATCTTTCCCTCGGCATCCAGGTCGTTGATCACAAACATCACGATCTCGCGGACCTGTGGATCGGTCAGTTCGGGAAAGTCACCGTCTCCGTTATTGTCGGTATTTTCGCCGCCGCCAAAGAAATCGGCACCGTCAATGCCGCTTTTTTCCAACAGATCAAGCAACTCCAATTCTCCCCGCGCCAGCTCGGCTTTCACTTGATTGATCTCGCCGAAACAGGCAATGCCCAGATCGGAATACGGGCATTGCAGAGAGAAGAGATCCTTGCCGAAAAAGAGAGAGGTGTTCAGTGTAAAGCTGTGCGGTGTCGGACAAGCAAGACAGGGGACGGTCAAGCGGACCTTGCCGTCCTTTTGGAAAACGACGGTCATTTCGCTTTTGCCGCAGGTGCATTTCAGTTTGACCATATCGGCGGAAAGCGAAAAAATGTTGACCGCGCTCATCACGCCCGTGCCGCACTCGGGACAGCGGTAGGCAACCGTGGTTTGTTTTGCATCAAGTACCATTGCTAATCAATCCTTTTCTGATGTCGGTAATACAGTATATTCGACCGGTCACAAAATGGCACGGAAAGCTCCATGCCATTTTGTGTTTTTTATGTGTGTGATCTTATCCGTTCAAGCCGGCTTCGGTGGCAGCCTCGGTGGTCTCCTCGGCGGCGGTGGTTGTTGCTTCGGTCTCGGTCGTAGCCTCACCAAGCTTGTTGAGCACTTTTTCGTTTACCGTATAGTTGGCGGCAAGCTCGTCCATCCAAGCTTCCAGCTTTTCGGTAACATAGTTGTTCTTCGCGGTATTGTACCAAGTCTCATTGGACTCAACGAACGCGGCAATGTAAGCACCCGTGCCCGCAACATTGTTGATTACGGCAACATCGTTTGCTTTGCGATCTGCGGAGAAGAGCCATGCCTTGAGGTTGGCATCGGTGACCGAGTCCTCGGTAACGGTGTACGAGGTGGTACCGCCCAGTGCGGAGAGCTCATTGATCAACGCCGCGTAGGTCTTGCCGGAGAGCTCGGCTTTTGCCGCCTCGGCATCAGCTGCATAGGTCGAACTGCTGTACAGATAGTAACCGCCGTAAACAACCTTGTCGGTTTCGAGATACATAGGCGTATTGATGACCATGTAAACATTGTAGGTGGTAACCTCATCCTTGGTGGTCTCAAAGGTTTTGGTTTCGTTCTCTGTGCGCGCGGAGGTCAAGGTACCCGTATTGACCGCGGAGAGCCAAGCTTCAAAGGTGCCTGCCTCGGCATCGGCATCATAGTTTGCGGTTTTGTCGGTGGGGTATACCTTGTCAAGCGAGGTAGTCAGTTCATCGATGATCTGATAGTAAAGATCAGACTCAAAGGTCACATAGGTGATTTTTGCGGTGGCAGAACCGATCTCGTGCACATATACGATATATGAGGTTCCGTCGTCATCGATATTCAAAACGTCTTTTGCGGCTACACCGTCCTCAAACACCGCGTCCACAACGGCTTCGGGATGTGTGCTGTTATCGGATGCAAGCGCCTCCACATCTACTTTGTCGTATCCTCCCAAAATGGAGGTCACATCGGCAGTGTCGGGTTTCAAGAGCTCTTCGAGTGCGTCAGCCTTTTCGACGTCGGTCTTGTAGGCAACATTGGGATAGGAAGGCTCGTCCTTTTTGCTTTCCTGCAGATACTTGAGAATATTGTCCTTAAACGATTTGTCCTCGCCGTATTCGGTGCCCTCTTCAAACTTGTAGAATTTTTCGCGTGCGTTCACGGTGGTCGTGCTTGCCGCCTCCGACAAGAATGCGACAATGTAGATACCGTTTTCGGTTTCCACCGTGTCTACATCGTACTGCTCGCGGCTGTCATCAAAGAGCCAAGCCTTGAGATCGGCATCCTCGGTGGTTTCGGGCGTGTAGTCTTTTGCTGCTTCAAATGCAAGCGTATTGAGTGCATCGGTTAGGGAAGTGCCGCCGTTGGCATCGGTCTTGTTTTTGAGGGATGCGACCGCGTCGGCAACCGTCACCTGTGTGGTATACTTGTTGTAAGCAGTTTTATAGTTGTTTGCAAAATGATCGCTGAGTACCAGTGCCTTGAACTCCTCTGGCGTTTTGCAAGCGGCAAGCTGATCGGCAAGCTCTTGGTTGTCGGCGGCAAAGGTAATGTAGTCGTTTTTGTAGTAATCCTCGGGATTGGCATCGCGGAAGTTTTCGAGATCCTTCAGCGTGGTTGCCGTCTCAAAGGAGACCTGCTTTTCGGTGCAGTACGCATCGTAAACTTCCAGCATGGTCAGAGCATCTTCGATGTCGCTCTCCTTTATGCCGTTGCCCATCGCAACCTTCAAAAAGCCGTTGACCGAGGAGTAGCCGTAGGTGTCTTTCAGCTCCTCAAACTGTGACAATGTTTCCTTGACGCCCGCCTTTACGGCATCGGTTTTGTAGCAATTCTTGTCTGCTTCGTAAGCCGCATCGCAAACGGCAACATAGATTTTGAGACTTTCAATCACATCATCCACACAGTCGCGCAACTGGTTCTCAAGGCTGTACTGCGCCGAGGTCAGTGCGTATTCATCCGCAGATTCGTAGTTCGTGGTAATGCCGTAAGTGTCCTCCATTAAACCGTAGGAGCAATAGGTCCAATACATGGCAGAGTTGGAGTAAACGCTCTGCCAAGCGATAAAGGTTGCAATGTTTTGGTTGACGTCGAACTTGCCGCTTTGGCTTTCGATCAAGATTCTGCCGCGCTGAATAATGCCGTTGGCGGAGATGATGTAGGCGGCAACGCCCACGACGATTGCTACCACAAGCACAAGCGAGATCAATGGAGTGAGCCATTTGGGGGCGTGTTTCTTTTCCTTGTACTTTTCGGGGTGATCCAATCTGTCTTGCAGATGGATCTGTCTGTTTCTGCTTCCTTTTCCCATGGTGGGGAGTTCCTTTCTTTTTTTATAAAATTATAAAATTATTTGCGGCTGTGCCACACCCAAACATTATAACTTTGTAGTGTGACAAGCCTGTGTCACGAATATGAACAAACACAAAACTTTGCGTTTTTTTTGTAAAAAACAGCAAAAAAATGATGTTAAACGTTCATAATGACGGGCAAGATCATGGGCTTGCGCTTGGTTTTTGCGTAAAGGAACTTGGTGAGATCGTCCTTGACGCACTTCTTGAGCTGCATGCGGTCGACTTGATCGGAATACTCGAGCGTATCCATCAGCGCTTCGTATGCGATCTGCCTTGCTTCCTCCATCAGCTCCTCCGCTTCGCGGACATAAACAAAGCCGCGTGAGACGATGTCGGGACCGGACAGAATCATGCGCTCGTCGGTATCGACCGTTGCCACCACCACGATAAGACCGTCCTGCGCCAAATGGCGGCGATCACGCAACACGATATTGCCCACGTCCCCCACGCCGTAGCCGTCCACAAGGATCTTTCCGGCGGGAACGGTACCGTTAAAGCGCGCGCCGTTTTCGTCGATCTCGAGGACCTTGCCGATTTCCGAAATGAAAATGTTTTGCGGGTTCATGCCCATATATTTTGCGAGATCGCGGTTGGCGAGCAGATGGCGGCTTTCACCGTGGATCGGCATAAAATACTTGGGCTTGGTGAGTGCCTGCATCAGCTTGAGCTCCTCTTGGCAGGCGTGTCCCGAGACGTGTACCTCGACAACGGCGTCGTGCAATACCTCGACCTCGTTTTTGGAAAGCTCGTTGATGATGCGTCCAACCAGCTTTTCGTTGCCGGGAATGGCACTGGCGGAGAGCACTACCAGATCGTTTGCGCCCAAGGTGACTTGACTGTGGTCGGAGAATGCCATGCGATAGAGCGCCGACATCGGTTCCCCTTGGCTTCCGGTAGTGATCAGTGTCAATTCTCCGGGTTTATAGCGCTTGATCTCGTTGATGTCAACAATGACACCGGCGGGAACTTTCATATATCCGAGCTCCATTGCCGTGCTGACGATGTTGAGCATACTGCGTCCCGTAATGGCGACCTTACGCCCGTGGCGTGCACTGGTATCGATGATCTGCTGGACGCGGTAAACATTGGAGGAAAAGGTGGCGATGATGATGCGCTTTTGCTTGTGCGTGGAGAAGATATATTCCAGCGACGCGCCCACCTTTCTTTCGGACGGCGTGTGTCCCGGGCGTTCGGCGTTGGTCGACTCGCACATCAGCATCAGAACGCCCTCGCGTCCGAGCTCGCCGAGACGAACGATGTCCATCATTTCTCCGTCGATGGGAGAGGTATCAAGCTTGAAGTCACCCGTGTGGATCAGCGTGCCAAGCGGCGTGTGAATGGCAAGCGCACAGGCATCGGCGATCGAGTGGTTGACGTGGATAAACTCGACTTCGATGGCACCGAGCCTTACGGTGTCGCCGGGCTTAACGGGACGCAGATCGGGCTTCCACGGCAGGATGTGTTCCTCAAGCTTGTTTTTGATGATTCCAAGAGAGAGGGGCGTGCCGTAAACGGGAGGATTGATGGAGCGGAGCATATAAGGCACCGCGCCGATGTGGTCCTCATGTCCGTGCGTCAGCAGAACGCCGCGGAGTTTGTCCTTATTGTTTTCGAGATAAGTGATATCGGGAATGACGAGATCGATGCCGGGCATGTCATCGTCGGGAAAGCCGAGACCGCAATCCACCACGATCATGTCGTTTTCGTATTCGATGACCGTCATGTTTTTACCGATCTCACCCAAGCCTCCGAGCGGTATGACGCGGATCTTTCCCATCTGTTTTGCTTTTTTGGGTTTTCTTGGCATTGTAAAATCCTTTCTGTAAATATTTCGATGTATATAAAAAGCATTCCCCGTTGCAATGCGAAAAAAACGGGAGCAGACGCAAATGCGTTTCTCTCGACAAAAAAACGGGCAGAAAGACCTCCTACCGACGGAAATCACGCCCCTTCCGACAGAGTGAGGTCACATATGATATTCGCAAAAGCACTCCGCCGCATGCCGATGCCGTCGGGCGGATGTGTAAAACGGTCTCATATCGCTACCAATATTATACTACCCTTTTGGCAAAAAGTCAATAGGTATGAGAAAAATTCACAATATCAGCAAGCATACCAGTGCCGCAACGATCCCGCCGCAAAGGATTCCCAACAGAAAAAAGCAGACTCCGCGCGGCAAAGCTTTGCGCGGCGGACGCGGGTCAAGCTCGCTTTCCCGCAAAATACGGTTTGCCTCACTCAGCATTTCGCTCCGCATCCCGCGGTGTGTTTTGACCTCCCGCCGAAGTACAAAATACGCTTCGTCAAAATAGCGGCTGTCACCGGTTCTTACTACAATCATCTGTTTTTGCGCGCCTCTCATCATACCAAAAGATCCTCCGTTCTCGCGTCTTTCGGATTAGTATTTGCCCGCAAAGCTTCAAAAAAACCAAAGTCTGCACAAAAAACAGGAAAAAAAGATGCAAAAAAGCATGACGGCAAACGCGCACGGGAATGCCCAGCGGGTGTGTCGGATGCCCACCGAGGAACAATACACGCTGATGACATAGACCACGGTATCAGAGCTGCCGAAAATGACAGAGGCGCACAGCCCTGCAAAGCTGTCGGCGCCGACCTCCGCAAGCAGCGTGCTGTATGCCGCTGTGGAGGCACTTCCCGAAAAGGGACGTGTGACAAGCAAAGGTAACAGTTCCGGCGGCAGTCCGAGCTTTTCCGCCGCAGGTGCAAGAAGCTCGGAAAGAAAATTCACCGCTCCCGACGCGTTCAGCATTGCAACCGCTACCATCAGCGCTACCATGGTGGGGAGCAGCTTGACGGCGGTATGTAAGCCCTCGGAGGCACCCGCAGTAAATGCCGAAAAATAATCGCGCTTGCCAAACAAGAAGATCAGCCCTACACAAAGTGCGACTGCGGGCATGGCGAGTGAGGCGAGCTTCTCAGCCACGGTGACCACGCTTTCCGTGCGAGCGAGATGCCGTGAGATCTCCCTTGACCGTGTTTCCTTTTCGTTCCCATAGCCGCGGCAGAGAGGTGAGCAGAAGCGCCATGCTCGCGCAAAGGATCGAGCTGATCCAAACGGGGATCATGACGGCATAGGGACGCTCCGAGCCCGCGGCGCGACGAAGCGCCAAAAGATTGGCGGGAATGAGTGAGACCGACGCAGTGTTCAGCACCGCCAAGGTGATCTGCTCGGCACTGGCACGCGCTGGGTGAGGGTTGTGCTTTTGCATCTTTTCCATGGCGGCGAGAGCGAAAGGTGTTGCTGCGTTTCCGATGCCAAGAAGATTGGCACTGATATTGGCGCTGATCTCCTCAACTCCCTCGCCGCTTTGGCTTGCCTCCGGAAAGAACACGCGTAAAAAAGGAGCGAGTAGACAGGAAAGACGGCGGATTGCCCCCGCTTCCTGTAAGACGCGCATCATTCCGCACCACAGGCACATCATTCCGCACAGCGACAGTGTAACCTCCAGTGCCCGTGCCGCACCGTCCAAGACCGCGCTTCCCAGCGCCTCGGTGTTCCCGGTAAAGATCCCAAAGAAAAATGCGATTATCGACATAATTCCAAATATTTTTCCAAGCATCGTCAAAAAACTCCTTTTATTTTCTCCTTTTGTCACTTTCTGTCGCAAATTTTTTCAAATTTTTACAAAAATTTCCATAATTGGGTATTGACAGATGAAAAATTATGTAGTATAATAATGCTAACAAGGACAGAATAATTAATTTTGTCAAATAAAAAATTTTTTCATCGAAAAGGAGAATAGAAAATTATGAAATCAACGGGAATGGTAAGAAAAGTGGACGAATTGGGACGAATCGTGTTGCCGGCCGAGATCCGTCAGAGCATGGACATTAAGGTCAAGGACTCGATTGAGATCTTTACAGACAACGAGCGCATCGTTCTGCAAAAGTACAGTCCCTCCTGCATCTTCTGCAACAATGTGGACAATATCGTTTTGTTCCGCGAAAAGCGAGTTTGCGCCGAGTGTCTGGAAAAGCTGAAGAACCAATTCTGATACATTTTATGACGCGTTCGGCTCGGATATGCGTAAACATAAAAGGGGGTGGCTCACAACCGTGAGCCACCCCAAAGATTTTATCGGATCAGTTGCAGCCGCAACCGCAGCCGTTATTGTTGTTGCAGCAGGAGAAGAGAATGATGACAAGGATGATCAGCCAAACCCAGTTGTCGTTAAACAGATTGCAGAAACAGTTATTCATAATTGTGCCTCCTAATGATATTTGAGTTTTGAGAGCGTCTTTCCCGCCCTCTGTTATCAGATTATGCCGAAACCATCGGTTTGTGCACAGATTTTGTCGAAAAATTATTCGCGGTCAAAGAAGCGCAAAAAGAGGCTGAGGGAAAAGCAAAACAGTGACAGCCCGTCGCCTGCGCGCAGTAAAAAGTAGACGGCGGTCGTCCACAAAAGGAACAGAAAGACAAAGGAACACAGTGTCATCAACCGTCCGGCAAGCCGCGTCCCGCCCAAGAAAGTCAGCGCGGTCTCAAACATTCTGCCGCCGTCAAAGGTTTGGATGGGTAAAAGGTTGAGCGCCCCCAACACAAGAGACGCGCAGGAGAATACTTGAGCACCGGTGCTGTACTGCCACAGCGGTGCCGCCACCGCCGCCGCAAGCAGACTTGTCATCGGTCCTGCGGCACATAGCAACCACTCCTCTCCGTAGGAAAGCATTCGTCCGCTGATCTCAAGTCTTGCCCCGAGAAAGCTCATGCGCAAGCCGCCAAGGGGGATATGCAACAGCTTTGCCGCCGCCAAGTGTCCGCATTCGTGCAACAATGCCGCACCGACCGTGATAAGCCCAATCCCGCTTCGGTCCCCAAGGATCATAAAAGCCAGCAATACCGCCACTTGCGGTGCAATTTTTATTTTTTTCAAAAGCTTCATTTGAGCCTCCCGTGCAAAAAGTCCTCCTTGAACGATATGCGGAAAAAGAAAGGCTTATACAAAGGCTTTTTTATTTTTTCATAAAGATTGTATTTTTACTGAAAATGTGCTACAATATATTGTATAATACATTGTATAATAGAAAGGAGCTTTACAACCATGAACAACACAGATGAAAAAGTGGATCTCTCGGCGCTGTTTCAAATCGGCTACGGCTTGTATGTGGTCACCTCCAACGACGGAAAAAAGGATAACGGACTCATCGTCAATACCGTCACACAGGTCACCAACACCCCCAACCGTGTCGCGGTTACTGTCAACAAGCAAAATTATTCACACGATGTCATTCAAAAAACAGGGAAGATGAATGTCAACTGTCTTTCGGTCGAGGCACCGTTTGAGGTGTTCCGCGCCTTCGGCTTCGTCAGCGGACGGGACACTGATAAGTTTGCCGATTGTACGCCGCCCCGTTCGGAGAACGGGCTGGTATATCTGCCGCGCCACATCAACGCCTACCTTTCCTTGGAGGTCGAGCGCTATATCGATTTTGATACCCACGGTATGTTCGTATGTGCCGTGACCGAGGCAAAGGTCATCTCCGACAAGGAGACCATGACCTATACCTACTATCAAAAAAATGTCAAGCCCAAGCCTCAACCCGCCAAAAAGAAAGGATATGTTTGCAAGATCTGCGGGTATGTCTATGAGGGTGAGGAGCTCCCCGCGGATTTTGTTTGTCCACTCTGCAAGCACGGTGCCGCCGATTTTGAAGAGATCAAATAATGGTAAAACACCGCCACTTTTTCAAAAGGCGGTGTTTTACATCTTACATTTATTCAAGTCTGATGATTTGAAAATCGTGCCTCATTTGTGTCACGGCGGTGGAGATCAAGGCGGTTTGTGTCTCGGAGAGTAGCAGACGCATATCATAGGCGATGAGGAGATAGTTGCAATCGGTAAAGATTTGAGCCGCCGCAGGCGAAATTCCCGCATCGTTGATGTCGCTCTCATCTACGAGTTCGGCGGTGAGGTCCAATACAAGAAAATCGCAAACCGCGCCAAGCTCCGCAAGCAATCGCCAGTTGTTGGTATCGGCGGCGACCGCACGCGGGATCGCAACGCCCACAGGGGCTTTCTCCACGGTGAACTTCACGGTTTTGACATACGCAGTCAACTCGTCGATATTGTCGGCGCTCGGCGTCAGACCGCACAGCAAGATCTCACTCCCGCCCGCGTGTAAAAATTCCCGAAGCAGGGCACTTTCCTCGGCGGTAACGGCGTAACGCAGATCGGAGGTCTCTCTCGACAGGGCTTGCGGATAAAACACGCCGCTGATGTAGGGAACAAAGGCGTTTAGTTCGCTCACCGACTCAAACAAGCTCACCTCGGTTTCCACGGTCATGCCGAGATGCATAGCGACATCCGAGGTGTAATACAGTGAGCCGTCGGTACGGTTGAGCGCGACCGAAACCGACGTCTGTCCGATGACCTCGTCGATATTACCGCCAAGCGTAAACGGATAGGCGTTGACATTCCGCACCGCCGACTGTATGACGGGGGCCGCGGTGGTTTCGGTCTCCTCTCCCTCGGTCAGCTTGCGGTAAGCTTCATCATCGAGCCAAATATTCAACAGGTTTCCGACAATTACGGTAATGATTACGGCAACCGCCAGACAGATGCCCACAATGACAGCGGGATGCAGCTTCAGCGTGCCGCGGTTGTGTCCGTGATAATGGCGAAAGCGTTTTCCGGAAAACGGCATCGGGGCTCTCCTTTCTCAAAATTCGATGATGATCTTCTTTATTCAATGGCAAGCAGATCAAGGCTCTTGCCGTAGTCATTTTTCTCAATGGTTAATTCGGCACGGTAGGTCTCCACAAGCTGCTCGACCTTTGCCCACTGATAGGAGGACAGCAGGGACACGGAGTTGGAGAGTAGGGTCGTGGGATTATCTTCCACACGGAGAAGTACGTAAAATCCGTCCTCGGTCTCGATCACCTCGCTCACTTCTCCCACCTCGGCAAGTGCAAATGCGGCGGTCTCCATCTCCTGGGTATAAACATCTCGCACGATATAATAGGGGTTCAGATAGTTCAGCTCCTCGTTGGCGGCGCTTTTGACGATGGCTGTGATCTCCTCGTCGGTCGCGCCCGTCAGCTTTCGGCGCAGCTCATCGGCGGCGGCACGGTTGGCTTCAATGTCATCGCCCTTGTCATTGCGGACGAACACATGGCGGACATACACGCAATTGCCGTCCTCCAACCAATTGATAAATGCGTTGGTATCGTTTTCGATCACACCGAGGTCATCGGTCAAAACGTAAAGCAACTCGTTTTCCATCTGTGTCACGGTCAAAACAAAGCGCATCAGATGTTCGGTCATATACATGCTCTTTAACTCTTCCGCAAAGGCATCTTCATCTCCCCAAGCATCGACTGCCTCCGATATCTGTCTGTCCACGGCGGCGACGATATCCTCATTTTCCATGTCCTCCAACTGCATTCCGTAAGCTTGACAAGCGGCAAGCACGGCATAGTTGTTGAGCATGATCGACCAAACGGTTTCCTCCAACTCCGCGCGGTATTGCTCGGCAGTGGCGGGATTGTCCCAAATGCCCTCGCCGTAGGTTGCTTCAAACAAATCCTTGTAGGTCAAGGTAACGTAGCGCAGCTCCTCATATAAAACATCGCAACCCGCGCAGGTGCCGATGACCTTTTGTTCCTGTCTTTTTTGCGAGGAACAGCCCGCGCACAACGCCAAAAGCAAAACCGTTGCCACCGTCAAAGCGACAACTTGACAGATTTTTTTCATGTTTTTCTCCTTTGAATAAGCTCTTACCCCATCATTATACAGGATACTTGTGTCTTTTTTATGAATATGAAGAAAAAAGGCGACGAATTTTTCAAAAAGGTATTTTCATTGGAAGAATTTTGTGATAAAATATATATATTCACACCAAGCTGAGGAGAAGGAGTATGAAAGAACGCTACAAGATCCCACTTTCAACGATCGTGGAGGAATTTCATTTTGAACTGATCGTTAAGCCCGAGAATTATGACGAGATCCAGATCATCACCAACGAGGTCAACCGTCCCGGTCTTGCGCTTGCCGGATTTTACGAGATCTTTGAACCCGACCGCATTCAACTGATCGGAAAAGCAGAGACTCACTATCTGCAATCCTTGGAGCCGAGCACCAAGCGAGTAATGCTGCAAAAGTTTGTTGACGCAAAGCCGGTTGCCATTCTCTATACCACCAATCTGCCTGTGGATGAGGTCGTTATTGAACGTGCGCGTATCCAACAGGTACCCGTCATGCGTACACAGGTCAAGACCAGTCCCATCATGGCAAGCCTCATCGCATCCCTCAACACGCACTTGGCGCCGCGCATCACGCGTCACGGCGGACTGGTGGAAGTATACGGCGAAGGAATGCTGCTTCTTGGCGACAGCGGCATCGGCAAAAGTGAGACCGCCATTGAGTTGGTCAAGAGAGGTCACCGTCTCATCGCCGACGACGCCGTAGAGATCAAGCGCGTTTCCGACAAAACTCTGGTCGGCTCGGCGCCCGAGATCATCCGCCACTATGTCGAGCTGCGGGGAATTGGCATTGTGGATGTGCGCCGCCTGTTCGGTATCGGCTCCGTGAAGCTCACCGAGCGTATCGACATTGTCATTCAGCTGGAAAACTGGGTGGAAGGGAAGATGTACGACCGTATGGGCATGGACGAGGAGACCATCAACATCCTCGGCATCGACGTCCCCTCGATCACCGTCCCCGTCCGTCCCGGCAGAAACCTTGCCATCATTCTTGAGATAGCGGCAATGAACAATCGACAAAAAAGAATGGGCTACAACGCCGCGGAGGAGTTTAATAAAAAGCTGATGCGGCAGATGGGAATGGATGTGTGATGCAGTCACTTGATTGCGTCTTAAAATATTCTGAAATTATTTTTGCAAAAACTATTGACAATCACTTGACTGTGTGATATAATATAAACGTGATATGGTACCAATATCTCAAAAAATAACTTTTTAGGAGGATTTTATTATGGAACAAATTGCTATCATTGTGGGTGCCGTTGTAGGCGCGCTGTTGCTGCTGTTTTTGATCGGCGGCTACCTCAAAGCACCGCCCGACACAGCGTACATCATTTCCGGTCTCGGTAAAAAACGTATTTTGATCGGTAAAGCCGGTTGGCGCGTTTTGTTCTTTGAGCGCGTGGATAGGCTCTCCTTGCGTGTGATGCAGGTCGATGTGAAGACCAGCGAAGCGGTTCCCACCAACGAGTTTATTAACGTGACCGTGGACGGTGTTGCCAACATCAAGATCTCTTCGGATCCCGAGCTGTTGGAGCGTGCGTCCGAGGCACTCCTCAATCTGCGTCAACCCGAGCTTGTGACCTTGGTGACACAAGTGCTTGAGGGTAATATGCGCGAGATCGTGGGTTCGGTAGGACTCAAGGAAATGGTTCAAGACCGTCAAGGCGTTGCCAAAAAGATTACCGAAAACGTAGTGCCGGATATGGAAAAGCTGGGCATTGAGGTGGTAAACTTTAATATTCAGAATTTTAAGGATGCTGCCGGAACCATTGAGAACATGGGTATCGACAATGTCGAGCAGATCCGTAAGAACGCACAGATCGCAAAAGCCAACGCGCAAAGAGACATTTCCATTGCGACCGCGAACGCACAGCAGGAGGCAAACGCCGTGCGCGTAGAAGCAGAAAAGAAGATTGCGGAACAGGACGCCGAGCTTGCCGTACAGCAAGCGGATATGAAGGTGCGTTCCGAAACCAAGCGTGCCGAGGCAGACGCGGCTTATTCAATCCAACAGGAAAATCAGCGTAAGACCATTGAGATCACGCGCTCCAACGCCGACATTGCCCGCAAAGAGAAGGAAGCAGAATTGGCGGAAAAGGAGATCGCGCTCAAGGAGCGTCAGTTGGACGCCGAAATCCGCAAGCAAGCTGATGCGTTGAAGTATCAGATGGAAAAACAGGCAGAGGCAGAGCTGATCAAACAGCAAAAAGAGGCAGAGGCCGAAAAATACCGTGCCATACAGGCGGCAGAGGCAAAGAGAGCCGAAGCCGAGGCTTTGCGCTACATGATGGAGCAAGAGGCGGCAGGTATCCGTGCCAAGGGTCTTGCTGAGGCAGAGGCGATTGAAAAGAAAGCCGAAGCGCAAAAGAAGATGGGTGAGGCGTCGGTGCTCGAAATGTACTTGACTGCTCTTCCCGAGGTCGTTAAGAACGCCGCTTCTCCGCTGTCGCAGACCGACCGCATTGTGATGTACGGCGACGGCAATGCCACCAAGGTGGTCAAGGATGTGATGAACAGCGCCAGCCAGATCATGGAGGGAATGAAAGAGTCGACCGGCATCGATCTCGGAGCATTGCTTGCGGGAGTCGTCGGAGGCAAGCTCGGGTCTACACCCTCTGTGCCGCCTACTGAAAATAAAGAAGAGCCCGAGGCGTAAACAAAACACTTTACATACCAAAAGCCACCCCCTGCAAAGGGGGTGGCGTAGGCGTTTGATACGAATTTTGAATAAAAGCGTAAGCCTTGTTTGCGCTTTTATTCAAGCATCCGTATCTGTCATTGCATACAAAACGATCCTAATTTTATTCAGAGAGGAAACCAACATGGCAAAAGAGATAGAAAAACGCGTCCGCGCCGCCAACGCCGAGGCAGACACCGAGCTGTTGCGCAACAGCGAGATCCGAAACGGGGAATTTGTCCGCTATTACGGAAAGAAAAGTGAGATCGTGATCCCCGACTCGGTGTCTACCATATCCGAGGGAGCTTTTCGCGGGAATCACAAGCTGACGCGGTTGGTGTTGGGTAAGAATGTTTCGGTCATTCAGCCAAACGCGTTCCGCAACTGCTCGGCGTTGCGTACAGTGACCTTTCCCTCGGGCTTGCGCATCATCGGTGACGATGCCTTTCGTAACTGTGCTTCGCTGACCTCGGTGATCTTACCCCGTTCGGTCATTTCCGTGGGTAACGGTGCGTTTCGCGGCTGTTCCTCCCTGCACCATGCGGTCCTTTCCGCAAATGTGACCAATCTCGGTGCCTATGCGTTTTGCGACTGTGTCGCATTGGACGATCTGACCCTGCCCGAGAACCTGTCGGCGATTCACCGCGGCACCTTTTTTAATTGCTCGTCATTGCAGCTCTTGACAGTTCCGTCAAGCGTGCGCACCGTAGGAAGATACGCTTTTGGGCACTGTTCGGCGCTCAAGGAGCTGCATTTACCCGAGGAAGTGACATATCTTGGCAGCGGCGCGTTTTCGGATTGCCGCTCCTTGCGTTCGTTCCGCATCCCCCCCATGGTTCGTTTTGTGGGGGACTATACATTTTCCTGCTGTGAGGCGCTGGAGGAAGTGGAGCTGCCGGAAAATTTGACGCACATCGGTGTCAATGCTTTTTGTTCTTGCCGCGTGCTTCGCCATGTCGAGCTTTCTCCCATGCTGACACGCATTGGCGCTTCGGCGTTTTTGGGGTGCCGCTCCTTGGAAAAAGCCATCATTCCCGCCAATGTCCGCGAGATCGGCAAGCGTGCGTTTGCCTATTGCTCGGCGCTTGCGGATGTCGAGATTCATTCCTCGCTCGACGCCGTTGAGGACGAGAGCTTTCTCTGTTGCTTTGCCTTGACCGAGATCAAGCTCCCCGACAGTGTCACCCGTATCGGCGAACGCGCGTTTTGCCGTTGCCTGTCGCTGTCCTCCCTGCAGCTTCCCAAACAGCTTGCGCTTTTGGAGGAGCATGCGTTTTCTGAGTGCGAAAGCTTGACCGAGATCAGTTTGCCCGCCGAATTGCGGCGCATCGAGAGTCATGTGTTTGCCGATTGTACCGCGCTTTGCACGGTGATCCTGCCCGAGCACCGCATAGATATCGAATACGGTGTGTTTACGGGTTGCGATGCGCTAAAGACCTTGGTCGTTCCCGACACATTGCGTCTGTTCCGTTACCGTCTTGACCGCTGGGATGTCCCCCAGGAGACCAATGTGATTTTCCATGGAGAGCTCCAGCTGTCGCTTTTGTTTGACGAATTGACCTCTGCCGACTCCTCGGACGAACGCAAGGAAGAATTGCGGCTTGAGATCAAAAAAACACTCTCCCGTGCAAAATTTCGTCGTGCCAAACACAGGGCTCCTGTGTCGGACCCGCCTAAAATCGAAACGCCTGCACAGGAGGAAAATGTGTCTCAACCTGCCGACGTCGAAGAGAATTTACAGAAAATTGATGATGTTTAAACATAAATATGTTACAATGATAAAAATTCCGCATCGGAAAGGATCGAAAAAATCAATGAAAACAAAAATCAGAACGGCGGCACTTTTGCTCGCCCTCACACTTCTCCTTGGCTTTACCTCCTGTGTGCGAGACGCCGATGAGAACCTCCCCGAGGGCATGAAGCTTGCCACCGCCGCAGGCGCCGATTTTCGGCTCTATATTCCCACATCGTGGAACGTCAACACGGCGTATGGCGTTTCGGGCGGTTATGCAACCTTGAGTGCACAATCCACCGTCAGTGTTACCAAGCACGAGATCACCGCCGAGATGGAGGCACAAATGCAATCCGACCTCCAAGAAAAGGCACAAATCGAAACACAAACCGACGGGACCGGTGAGGAAGTGGACAGAACCGGAGAATTGCGTATCGATTGGTTTTGGTCCAATCACTGTTTCCCGACATTGCAGGAGCTCTCTTTGGGCGGTAGCCTTGCCGAGGTTGACGCAAAGACACAGGATCTGCTCAACAAGTACAACGCATGGCGTTATCACTGGAAGGGCATCGTTGACGGTGCCGAGCTGCACTTTTTGCAGGTCATTACCGAAAAGGACAGCGCTTTTTACCTCTTTTCCTTTATTGCCGAAAAAGATCAGTATACCTCACATCTTTCCAATGTGGAGCTGATCCTCGACAACTTTATCTTTGCCGATCCCTATTACCCCGATGACTATGTCAAGGATCTCGACGCGAATGCCGAGGCGCCCGACGGTATGAAGCTCGCATCCAACAACGATGTGGCATACAACTTTTATGTTCCCGAAAGCTGGACGGTCAATCTTGACGAGGAGATCTTCTCCGCGTATTTTGAGGGCGACCGTTCCTCGGTCAGCGTGGTTCCCTATATGCCGAATACCGAAAGCATGAGCGTGGGAGAATATTTTGCGCTTTGCGAGGAAATGATGAAAAACACCACCACTGCCGACGGTTATGAACTGCTTTCCAAAACCGAGGGCGTCGACCTTGGCGGCAGAGTTGCAACCGCTTATGTTTACCGCTACACGGTGGGCGGTACCGAGTACCGCTACAAGCAGGTGGTTGCCGCATACAAAAGCATGATTTACAGCTTGACCTACACGGCAACACCCGAACATTTTGACGAACATCTCTCCGATGTGGACGCCATGATCGATGTATTTGAATTTCACTGATTAGAAACATTTTATATGACAAAACAAATTTATCTTGACAACAGCGCTACCACACCGCTCTCAAATGCCGCAAAAAAGGCAATGTGTGACGCGATGGAGGTCTACGGAAATCCTTCATCTCTGCATACGGTGGGACAGGCGGCGCACACCTTGGTGGAACAGGCGCGAAAAAAAATTGCCGTCTCGCTTGGATTGCGTACCGCTGTGGAAGCGGGACAGTTGACCTTTACCTCCTGTGGGAGCGAGGCGGATAACCTTGCCATCTTTGGCACGGCATATGCAAAACCGCGCCGCAAAGGTGGGCGGATCATCACCACTGACTCCGAGCACGCGGGAGTGGAAAATGCCATGCGCGCTTTGGAAAAGGACGGTTTTGAAGTCATCCGCATCGCCACAAAGCAAGGCGTTCTTGATTTTGATCAATTGGAATCCGCGCTGAACGACCGTACCTTTTTGATCTCCATGATGACCGTCAACAACGAAACGGGTGCCATGTATGACATTGGGCGTGCCTTTGCCATGGCAAAAGCCAAAAATCCCAATATCGTTACCCATACCGACGCAGTACAGGGGTACCTCAAATGCCGTCTCTCTCCCATGGTGCTCAAAGCCGATCTTGTCACGATCAGTGCGCACAAGATACACGGACCGAAAGGTGCGGGAGCGCTCTACGCTTCGACCGAGGCACTCAAGCGCCGCGATTTTGTCCCCACACTGCTTGGCGGCGGACAGGAACACGGCTTTCGCTCGGGCACCGAAAATGTCATCGGTATTGTCGGCTTTGGTGCCGCGGTGGAGGAGGGGTATGCCGACCTTGCAAAATCGGTTGCATATCTGACTGATTTGCGTGATTACGCCCGCGAGCGTCTTTCGGCACTATCCGTACAATTGAATACCCCCGCCGGCAAATGCGCCCCGCATATTCTCAATCTTACACTTCCCGATATCAGAAGTGAAACGATGCTCCATGCGCTTTCGGCAGACGGGATCTATATTTCCAACGGTTCGGCTTGCTCTTCGCACTCACACAACGTCAGCTCGGCTTTGACCGCGTTTGGATTAACACCGGCACAAATCGAGTGCTCGATCCGTGTCAGCTTTGGTGTACAAAATACCCGTGAGGATGTTGATTGCTTGACTGCCTCGCTGGAAACCGCCATTGGCAGATTGGTAAAAATTCATCGGTAAGTCGATTGGCGCAACAAAAAACGGCATAAATTAGGGAGATTCCTAATTATGTCGTTTTTTATTTTTATCCGCTAAATTCGAGGGGATAGAAAAACAAAAGGGTTAGTGCAGCTTTTTGGGGGTGTCAATTAATCCTGCAAGGTAATCGAGGGATATGTTATAATATTTTGCAAGCGTGATGAAATGGTGTAGCGGTATTTCACGTTCTCCATTTTCGTAGAGGGCATACTGTTGATATTTCATTCCAAGAATGTCAGCAACTTCGGTTTGATTTTTGTCATTGTCCTCTCTAAGGTCTTTTAGTCTTTGGTAAAAATACATAGTAATATCTCCTATCCGAACCGTAAAAAGCGGCTCTTTTTTTGTGTGTATATATATTATATCACGGAATCTAAAAAAATGTTTAACAGGCATTCAAATGAATGCTATCATTATTAAAAGCATTTGAATAAATGCAAAAAAGAGATGAAACAAATGCAAACAAGAAAAAGAGCTCCGCCGAACGATCAGTAACGCACCGAAAACGCTGCTCCCGATTGTTGCCACACAAATTGCTTATTTTGCCAAGCTCCATTAAAAATCCCCTTAGCAAGTTTTTCTTACTAAGGGGAACAACTTTTATTATAGATAGGGGAACAGCAAATATCTGCTGTGCTGGTCGAGCGCTGTGTAATCGATGATCTCGTAGCGGTTATCGTTGGAGTCGCGGATGAGTACGCGCGTACTTCCGTGCAGACATTTGATGTCACTTTGTCGGTTGCGAATGCGAAAAGCAACATTGCCGCGGTCGGTCTTGACCTTCCATTTGATCGAGCCGAACTTTTCACTGATATCAAACAGCTGTTCAATTTTGGGGATCATGTAGTATTCCGCAAAGCAATCCTCCAAGGCTTGTACCGAGGCTTCGTCCAATTCTTTCAAATCGCGGACAAATGCTACCTCGCGTTCTTCCTTGTCAAGGAGCGTGATGTACATGGTGGTGTTGCTGAAAGGGAAGAGTCGGCGCGGCTCAAGATCTTCGATCACAGTGCCGTCGCGCATGGTCAATCGAACCAAATAGAGGTCGGTGCGTTCCAAGGTCCCCGTGTATTTGTCAACGTAAATTCTTGCCATGGTGTGTCCCTCCTCAATCAAAGTTTTCGGCGCGGCGCTCTTCGGCAACCTTGTCGGACATGGACTGGATCTGCACCAAACGGTAATACTTACCTTTCATTTCCATCAGCTCCTGCGGCGTTCCGCATTCGATGATCTGACCGTTGTCTACGACCACAATCTTGTTTGCTTTGGAAAGGGTAGAGAGACGGTGAGCGATCATGATGGTGGTTCTGCCGCTGATCAAATGCTCGATTGCCTCTTGGATTAGGTGCTCGGTCTCGGAGTCCACCGATGCGGTCGCCTCATCAAATACCAGCATTTTGGGATTGCGCAGCATGGCACGTGCGATAGAGACGCGTTGGCGCTCACCGCCCGAAAGACCTGTACCGCGCTCACCCAACACCGAGTCGTAGCCGTCGGGCTGGCGTGCAATAAATTCGTGCGCGTTGGCAATGTCTGCCGCGTGGATGACCTCGTCTACCGAGAAGCTGTCATCCCCGTAGGCGATGTTGTTGTAGATGGTGTCATGGAACATCATAGGCTCCTGTTGAACATAGCCGATATGCGAGCGGTAATACTGCATGTCGATATCGCGGATATTCACACCGCCCACTGTAATCTCACCCTCGTAGTGGTCATAGTAGCGCAACAGGAGGTTGATGAGCGTGGATTTGCCCGAGCCCGTGGTTCCGACTATGCCGACGATATCGCCGGGCTCAATGGTCAGATTGATGTTTTTCAAGACTTTTTTGGAGCGGTCAAACGAAAAACTGACGTTTTTGAACTCGATCCTGCCGCCGATGTCTGCGTCGGTGTTGCCTTTGCCAAAGTCATGCTCGGGCTCGGCATCGAGAATGTCCATAATGCGCTCTGCCGATGCCATGGCGCTTTGTGTGGAGTCGGAAAGGTTCGCAAAAAAGTTGACGGGCTCGTAAAACATGGTAGCATAAGAGATAAAGGAGACCAAGAGACCGACCGAGATGGAGCCAACGGTCCCCGCCTCAATGGCGTCGATGACCATGTTACCGCCAAACGACCAAATGATGACACTCCCGCAACAGATCAAGCAGTTGACGATGGAGGGATAAGCGTTGAGGATCTTGCCCGCCTTGGTATCGGTCACGCGCCAGTCCTCCACGCAGGAGGCAAAGCGGTCGACCGCATTTTTTTCATTGGTAAAGGATTTGATGACGCGGATACCGGGGATGGTGTCGGTAAGCGTAGATGTCACCGACGAGGACCGCCTCCAAATACGGCGGTAGAAAGGTGCGATCTTTTCACGAAAGATACGCGAGCCGATGGCGACGATCGGTACGGGGAAGAGTGAGAGAAGCGTCAGCTTCCAGTTGATGCAAAGCATGACCACCACGATACCGATCAGCTTAAAGAATTGCACCACGACCTCCTGTGTGATACGAAGCATAAAGGACTGGAGCGTGGAGGTGTCTCCGCTGATACGGTTAATGACCGAACCCGTGGAGGTCTTATCGTAAAACCGCATGGGTAGATGCTGAGCCTTTTCGTAGACCTCACAGCGAATACCCGAGACGATTTTATCTCCGGTGGCACGGAGCATATAGCCGCGAATGCCCGCCAAGGTAAATCGCACGACGTGGAGCGCGACCAAAGCGACCGCGACCATTCCCAACATGGCACGGTCTTTGGAGGGCAGAATGTTGTCCACCAGCTGTTGTGTCAGCAAGGGAGGGACCAGTACGAGCGTGGTGGTGATGATCGAAATAAGGAGGGCGATAAGGAGCGTGGGGAGCTCCGGCTTGAGATATTTTCCAAGCTTTCGGATCAAGCGCCCTTTTTTCATACATCCGATACAGGGAACACCGGGCGCAGAGAGCGTGCGTCCGCACTTGGGACAGACCGAAAGGAGCTTGGTATAGGAGGCATCGATGGCTTCGAGCGCCTCTTCAAACGGAGTTCCGTCGCGAATATCGGTGACATAAGTCAAGACCGCGTCGCAAAGCGCGGCGACCGAGAACGTAAAACGGAACACCTCGCGTGTGGAGCCGTCGGTAAGACGCGCGCGCATCACACCGTTTCCGTACATTCTTTTATTATAGATCTCTTCGATGTCCGAAAACGCCAACGGCTCGGAGCGTGTCTCGCTTCCAAAATCGTAGGTGAACAGGTGCGCTCGTGTTGCCAGTAACACACAGGAGCTGTAATGTGCGTGACTTGAAATTTCGCCGACCACCGCAAAGAGGATCGGCTCGTCCTTATCGGCAAGTCCGATAATTGTCTGAATCTGCTTTTCTTCCAACTTCTGATTGGTTAAAAAGGGAGTATCCATTTCTGTTACGCAGCCAAATTAGGCGCTCTCCTTATTGATTTTTGCGTATTATATCATATTGAAAAATGGATGTCAACCCTTTTTTCAAACTTTGTTCATTATTTCGGGAAAATTCGGCAATCTCACAAACCGTGTTTTGTATATATACAAAATAAAAGTTTAAGGTGTGGATAAATGCACGATTTCGGGCGAAAAAGGAAGAAACGGAAACCAAAATTTTTCGTCAATATGTCTAAGACCCGCTATCGCAAAAAATGATTTTTAAATCTTGATTTTGGCTTAAAAAGAGCCAAAAACGGGCGAAAACACGAGATTGTGAGGTGCTAAATTAAAATAACGAAAAATTTTTTTCAAAAAAGACTTGACAAGCCATTTGGGTTGTGGTATAATATGCAAGCATGAAAAAATGAAAGCTATATTTTTGTATGGAGGAAACACTACAATGTCCACATTTATGCAGAAAAAAGAAAACGTAGTTCGCAAGTGGTACATTCTGGACGCTGCGGATAAGCCCATGGGCAGAACCGCTGTTGTTGCCGCAAACCTGCTCCGCGGTAAGAACGAGCCCGAATTTACCCCTCATGTAGACTGCGGTAACTTTGTTATCGTGATCAATGCCGACAAGGCGATCTTGACCGGTAATAAGATGGAAGACAAATACTACTACCGTCACTCCGGTTATATCGGCGGTCTCAAGGCTGTTCAAGCAAAGACCATGATGGCAACCAAGCCCGAGAGAGCTATGGAGATTGCCATTAAGGGAATGCTCCCCAAGAACACCTTGGGCGACAAGGCATTCACCCGTCTCAAGGTTTACGCCGGTGACGCTCACAAGCACGAGGCTCAAAAGCCCGAGGCTTATGAGATTTAATTGAGAGAAAGGAAGGACACAACAGATGTATACAAGTTCTAAGCCCTATTTCTACGGCACCGGAAGAAGAAAGAAATCCGTAGCACGCGTTCGCATCGTTCCCGGCACGGGCGCGATTACCATCAACAAGCGTGACATCGACGAGTACTTTGGTTTGGAGACTCTGAAGCTGATCGTCAATCAGCCGTTCGGTGTTACCGGAACCGAGGGTAAGTTTGACATTATCGCAACCGTAAACGGCGGCGGTATCTCGGGTCAAGCAGGCGCTATCCGCCACGGCTTGGCACGTGCACTCGTTGCAGCAGATGCAGAGTACAGACCTGCCCTCAAGGCAGCAGGCTTCCTTACTCGCGATCCTCGTATGAAGGAAAGAAAGAAGTACGGACTCAAGGCAGCACGTCGTGCTCCCCAGTTCTCCAAGAGATAATATACGCGGCGTTTTATACACTGCAAACATCTCTTGCCGCGAGCCTTGTTTTGCAAAGCAAAACAAGAGAAAATTAGGCATAATGATACCCCCGAAAATCAAGGGATTTTCGGGGGCTCTTTCTGTTTTTACCACAAATCTGTAGATTAACTCGATCCAAACAATGCGTTTGAAACCGTCTTTTATACCATAAAAATTATCGCGAGACAAGAAAAAATAGACATTGACAAAGTTGTATAATTGTGATATAATAATACTACCAACTATGAAAGGAGTTTGTCATGAACCAATCATTTTCTATTAGACCTTCCAAGGATATTCGCACAAATTATGCTCAGATTTCCTTGCTGGCCAAGAGTAATCCCGTAGCGATTACGGTGAACGGGAAAGAAGATACTGTACTGATGAGTCATGAGGATTTTTTGGAGCAACAAAAATATATTTCTGAGTTGGAATCCAAGCTTGCAGTCTATGCTCATTTGGCAGAGGCAATGGATGACGTCAAGTTGGGAAGAACGCAATCCGCCGACGATACTTTTGCGGAACTCCTCGGTGATTTGGAGAATCTGGAACTATGAGTTGTCGGGTTGAGTTTACCGATACTGCAAAGTATGATCTTCGTGAGATTGCATTTTATATTGCAGATCAATCCCAAGAAAAGTCCGTTGCGGTTCGATTTGTAACAGAACTTCAAGAAAAATGTAAGATACTTGAAGATTTCCTTGAGAGTGGCGCAATACCGAGGGATCGTATGATGAAAAGTACGGGTCATCGTTTCTTGGTGCATGGAGATTATCTGATCTTTTACAAATATGAAACAAGTGAAAATATCGCATATATTTTGGCGGTTTTCAACGCAAAAAGAGATTACATGAAGATTATGAGAAAATTTATATAAATTGGTTCTACCGCCACCCGATACTACTTCGGATGGCGGTTCTGTTTTATTCCCAAAAGGAAGGTTTTTGAAACCTTTCGCAACCGTCCCAAACCGTCTGAAAAGATGGGTTTTGGGACGGTTGTTTGTTTCATAACGCGTTTCAAAATCAAGATTTCAAAACAGTGTCCTTTATGGTACGGTAACCGTAGGTAACGGCTTTTGTCATGCGTGAAATCTTGCAAAAAACAGGTTGCAGTAATATTTGCGAAAACGTAAAATAATTAATATAGAATCTAATATACACATGAGATCCAATAATCCCCAAAAGGAGACAAACAAATATGCGCTACATGATTGTCAGCGGTAAACCCTCACCCTATGAGGTAACTCTGATCAACCAAGATAAGTCTTTTGCAGTAGACGAGTATCTTACCATTAGCGATAAGGCCAATGTAAAAAAAGGTGAAAAAAATAAGTATTTGATTATTGATGGAAGAAAAAAATAATTGTTTGTTGCGTCTATCCGTGATACAATATTGTTAACAGAGCAACTGTTTTGATCGGATAATTTATAAAAGTTGGTAAAAATGCCTGTCACGGAAAAGGGGTGACTTTTTTAGGGTGATGAAATTTCATAGGTTTTCCGATGCTCTGAAAATTTGTAATCATCAATGAAAGGAGAATGAACAAAAAGACAATGAAACAAAGCACATCCATCTTGCGTGTATTCGCACTGCTCTTGGCATTGGTTTCGCTCTTGTCGGTATTTGTTGGGTGTCAAAATGAAAAAACGCCCGTCAATACCGATACCGAGGATGAAACCACTGAAAAAAAGGACTCCGAACTGATTGAGGATGAATTGCCGGTTAAGGACTACGGCGGCGATCAATTTACGTTGGCGCTGGCATCCAACATGATGTATCAGTTTGACGAAAGCTCAAATGACGTACGCACGGGTGAGAAGATTGCGGAATGGATCATGTACACCGATGAGGTATACAACATTGAGTTTACCGTAATTGAACAAAACTATCTGAATGTGTTTACGGATATCAACAATCTTGCGCTTTCGGGCGAAACGGTCTACGATTTGGTAGGAGGACAGTGCTACCGCGTTTACACGGCGGCACAGCTCAAGGGCTTTTACCAGAACTGGAACAACGTTCCCTACATTAATCTAAAAACCGATTGCTGGAATCACAACATCAACGAAACCATGACCCTGGGCGGTACGTTGATCGGTCTTAGCGGCTCGTTGGGACTCAGCAGCATGCAGTACACCATGGCAACCTTCTTCAACTACGATTTGGTAGAAAAGTACGGTTATCCCGCAGAGAAGCTGTACGGGATGGTCTACGATCACGAATGGACATTTGATGCCTTGTACACAATCGCGCAAAACGCATGGGAGGATCTCAACAATGACGGTCAGCCCAGCACAGGGGATATGTTCACCTTTGCGTCGGGCACGGGTAACTCTTACGATCATTGGCTCTATTCTACCGGTCATCAAATCGTGAACAAGGCAGACGATGGAACACTTTCGATCTCACTGGTCAGCGACTACACAACAAGCGTGCTTTCCAAGCTGCTTTCGTTCTATGAGCTGAACGGTGTCAACCGTATCATGATTTACAGTGCGGACAAGGGAACCAATGAGATGATTGAATTCCGCGACGGCAGACTGATGTTTGTTGCATCCACCTTTGCCACCACCTATTCCGCGTACCGCGAAACCTCGTTTGATTACGGTATTCTGCCGCATCCACTGTGGACGACGGACCAAAAGGAATACTACACCAACATCAATGACCAATTTGCCGTTTACTGCGTTCCCAATTATCTCAGAGACGACCGCTTGGAGCGCGTTGGTCTGATCGTGCAGTTTATGGCACAGGAATGCCGCCGCGAGATCTATCCCGAGTACTATGAAGCCGTGCTGAAGGGAAGATACTCTAAGGAACCCGACATGGCGGCAATGGTTGACCTGATCATGGAAAATGTTCACTTTGATTTTTCGCAGATGTACGGTGAATATCTTGACGATATCCCTTACATCTTCCGTGAATTGCTGACCAAGGATAACTCCAATCTTGCTTCCTACTACGGCAATAATGTCAGCAATATCAAGATCAAGTTGAATGACATTAAAAAATGGCACGAACAATCTAAAGAATTATCATAACGATTAAAGGAGATTGAAGAAATGAAAAAATTACTTGTATGTATCCTCTCTCTTGTTATGGTGCTGTCCTTGATGGCTCCTCTTGCGGTCAGCGCAGATGAGACAGCGTCCAAGTATTCGGGCACACCCGATACCTCTTGGTACAACACCACCGACACCACCTTTACTCTGACCACTGCGGATCAGTTTATGGGCTTTGCAAAGCTGCTCAAGGGTGACAGCACCGCAGATCCCGCAGTTGCAGCGGTTACCTTTGAGGGTGTGACCGTGAAGCTGGGCGCGGATATGATCATCAATGAGGATGTAACGGCGGAAACCGCATACATCTGGGATGCAACCGGCTCTACCTTTAAGGGAATCTTTGACGGTGACGGCAAGGCCGTAACGGGTCTTAAGGCGGTTTCTCCCGAAGGCTTTACCAATAACTACGGTATTTTTCCCACGACCGCCGGTACTGTTACTGTGAAGAACGTGACCTTTGATCAGCTTTTGATCACGGCTACTATCAAAACGGTTGAAACCACTGATGACGCGGGAAAAACCACCACCTCCTACGTAAGCGCAGGCACCGCGGGTCTGATCGGTTATGCAAACGGTGCCGTGAACCTTGAAAACGTGACCGTAAAGGGCGACATCAGCGGCTTGCAGAATGTCGGTGGCTTGATCGGCGGCGCAGGCAGAGTGGCGGTTTCGGTTAAGAACTGTACCGTTGAGGGTACAATTACCGGTTTCCACAAGGGCAATCAAGCACAGGTTGGCGGTTTGTTGGGTAACACCTTTGGCGAGCTGACCGTTGAGGGCTGTATCGTTAAGGCAGATATTGCGACCAAGGGCGGTCGTACCGCAGGCGTTTGCGGATTCCCGAATAGCACGGTAACCGTTACCGACACCACGGTTGAGGGTACTATCACTGCAGACGGCTCCTACAGCGGCGCTGTCGGCGGTATCCTCGGTCAATCGGTAGGCGCTACCACAATCGATAACTGCTCCTACACGGGCAGCATCAACGTAACCGGTGAGGGCGTTGGCGGTATTGTTGGTTGGTATCACAACACCATGACCGTTAGTAACGTGGTGGTTGTAGGCGACTTGATCAAGGGCTACCGCGCACTGGGCGGTGTGCTGGGTTATAACAACGGCTCCGATAAGGAGATTAAGGTTGAAAACGCATACGTCAATGTTGCAGAACTGAATGCAAGAAAGGATGAAAAAAATCCCGGTGTCGGCGGTATCCTCGGCAGAGCTACGAATGCAAATCTGGTAATTACGCTGAGCGACTGCATGGCAGTTGTGAAGAATTTGGTAGGTGTCCTGGAGGACGGCGGTATCATTGGCAGCGTGCAGGGGAAAACGCTGACAATGGAGCGCTGCGCGTTCGTTGGTGACATCATTGAAGCAAATGAGTCGGTTGCGGCTGCCGCTACGTTGGTCGGCGTTGCAAAAATGGAGACCGTTACCATGACCGATTGCTACAGCATTGCACTGATCTACTTTGCGGCGGCTGAGGAAGCAGGCACCGACGCGGCAGTGATCCATATGGGTGAGATGACCAAGCTGACCGTTACCGATTGTTACATGATCGAGGCGTTTACCGAGTACTTTACTTATGCGGATGACTTCAACGTTACGGGTACGCCCAACGCGATCGAGCATAAGAACATGGTTGGCGACGCTGCTGTTACCAACATGACGGGTCTTGACTTTACCAACGAGTGGGTAAAGACCGACTACTATCCGATCCAAAAGGATTTGATCGCCATGATTGCCGACGATCTGATGCCCGAGGCTCCCGAGGGACTTGATGACTCCACTACCACTCCCGGCGAAGGCGAAGGCGAAGGCGAGGGTGAAGGAGAAGGCGAAGGCGAGGGCGAAAGCGAGGGCGAGGGTGAAAGCGAAACCAATGCTCCCGAAACCAACGCTCCCGAAACCAATGCTACAACCACTACGGCTCCCGTAGACGAGGAAAGCGGATGCGCGTCCACCGTTTTGGGCGGCGTATCGGCAATCATCATGGCTGCAGGTGCGGCAATGTTCCTCAAAAAGAAAGAAGACTGATTTTATTCCCGCCGCCTTCTATTCCCATACAAAGCTGTCAACTTAAGGATTTAGAGTTAGGGAAGAAGCGCTTAGCAGCACGATAAGTAACTTTAGGCTCCCTCTTGAGGGAGCTCCCGCGAAGCGGGTGAGGGAGTCCGTAATACAAAGTTTCTTTTTTGAAAGGACTCCTTCCGTCTTGCGTTGCTCGCCACCTCCCTCAAGAGGGAGGCTAAAAGTAACTGTGCCAAAACAAGCATCCTTTTCTTAAATTGACAGCATTGCTATTCCCATAGAGGGTGGCACACCCCACATAAAAAATAAAAACAAAAAATAAAAATGGAGGCGCAAACTCAAATGAAAAAGTTTATCTCGTGTTTACTGACTTTCGTATTGATCCTTTCTCTCATGGCACCTCTCTCCCTCTGCGTAAGCGCAGAAGTAACGGCATTGAGCCAAGACTCTGACGGCTATTATTTGATCAATAACGAAGAAGAGCTTTGGTTTTTTCAAAACAATTTCGCAACCTTTGCAAGCGCAAATATTAAGCTGGTAAATGACATTACCATCACTTCGGAGGATCAATGGACTCCTTCCACAACGGCGTTCACGGGAATTTTTGACGGTCAAGGTCATACTATTAGCGGCTTAACAAGAACAAGCGGATTTGGCAATAACTTTGGTTTCTTTTCTCAAACCGGTACTGCAACAATTAAAAATCTGAAATTGGTTTTGAGTAAGTGGATAAACAATAGTCCTTTGGGGGCTTTGGTTGGCTACCAAGCTTCAGGTACGCTTACCATTGACAATGTTCATGTTACTGCTAATTCGGGGTTTTATCAGAGTCAAAACAAAGCCACCGGCGGTTTGGTTGGTGCAGTAAACTCATCATGTACAACTCAAATTACAAATAGTAGCTTTAACGGTGCAATTACCGGTGCAGGTAAACCAGTTGGCGGTTTAGTCGGTAACACTTACAGTGCGCTCACAGTTCAGAATTGCAGTGTAAACGGTAGTATTACCAGCAGTGCGGCAAATATAGCCGGTATCATTGGATTTGCACAGAACGGTGCATTGAAAATTGAAAATACGGATGTAAACATGAATATTACCTCCAACGGTAGTTTAACCGGAGCAAGTGGCGGTTTGATTGGTCAAGCCCACTCTGTCGCTTCTGTGACTGTCGATAAGGTATCTTACAACGGAACGATCTCCGCAACAGGTGAAGGCATTGGCGCTATTATTGGATGGAATAACCCTTCCGGAGCGACAACCATTTCAAATGTTTTTGTTAGCGGTGAATCCATTTCTGCTTATAGAGCAGCCGGCGGCGTGATTGGTTATCAAGCGGCAGGTACCGGTGTTGCAATTTCCAATGCGTATGTATCCACCACGGCAATTACCGCGACAAACAGTAGTACCCGTCCCGGTGTGGGTGGCTTAATTGGTAATTCACAGGTAGATGCAACATTGACAGATTGTGTTGTTACTACAGATATCACCGGTAATACCAATAACGGCGGCTTGATCGGTACGATTGCGAATAAGAGTGTTACTGCCACTCGTTGTGTGTTTACAGGTTCTCTTAACGAAAATGGCTCGGGTGCTGCAACCGGTGCTTTGATCGGCGATGCTACAAATGCAACATTGATTGAATGTGTAACGATTGCAACGCTTTATGCCGCTGGTGCTGAGTACACTACTTTGCCTGTCGTTAATTCGGTAAGCGGAACCCTTTCTGTAACCGATTGTTACTATGATTCGACCAAGACAGCAGCATTGACAAATGCAACCGACATCAAAGATCTTCCTCTTAACAGCGCTAACGGCGCAAAGAATCTGTCCGCGCTCTTTGACGAGGACAGCTGCGCAAACTGGACCATCACCGACAGTTGCCCCATGCCCACTGCGGCACTAAAGGGCTGCAACGTGGCAAATCTCGAAATGCTTGCATTCCAAACCAAGCCGGAACAACCGGTAACGGGCGAATATGACATTCGTTTTGTTGGCTTTATCAACAGCACGGATTACAAAGAGGCAGGCGTCATCGTGAAAATCGGTGATAAGGAAGCAAAGCTTGCCGCAACGCACGTTTACAATTCCATTAACGAGAAGCTTGGGGACACAACCGCCTCTTCCGACATTACCGACTACGGCTACCAAACCGGAGACGGTCATTTTCTCGCGATCGTTCTTAAGGGCGTTCCCGCAAGCGTAACCGAGTTTACCGTTACCCCGTATGTTGTCACCAATGATGACATTACCGTTTACGGCGTATCCGGCACGGCAGCTGTAACCGTTGCCACTGTAACCGAATAAGGAGGATTTGTGAAAATGAAAAAATATGTATCTGCTTTTGTTGAAATCGTTTCTCTTGAAGAATCCGACGTGATCGTGACCTCGACTCCCGTTCTCTTTAGCGGTAGTGCCGACGGTGACGAGTTTGTATACGATGAAGTTTTTAAGGCATAATCCTTGTTCCTGAGCTACAGGGCGGTTGACCGCAGACAGGTTGTAACATTTCTTACAATTCGCCGGCAGTACAACCGCCCTTTTGCGCATTACCGTTGTATCATCGATTTTTCCGATTTTATTAAAATTTTTGACTTTACAAGCTTTTTTTGATATAATAGAGATACCATAAAATAAGGAGATTCTCTATGAAATATTTTAATTTTGATTTGAACAAAGAACTTGATTTTTACGCTTACCGCGAAACCTCCGACCATGGCGGTAAAATGAAGCATTCCGAAATGCACACCTTTTGGGAAATCTATTTTTGCCTTTCTCACGCTTCACAGGTGATGCACATCAACGGGCATGAGTTTTCCAGCAATCAGCCTTGCATTGCTATCAGCGCGCCCTTTTCGGTACACGATATGAACGTATACGATTGTACGGATTATGACCGTTACGTGATCTATTTTCGCAAAACGTTCTTCCAAAAAGCACAGTTGGATATTCGTCACTATGGCAATACTGTTTTTTTGCTGACCGACGAGCAGGCAAAGGAGCTGCAGTGTTGGATCTCGTTGATCGATTGCCACCGCGAGCGTAATGTGTTTGCACGAAAGGAATCCAATCGCTTGTCGCACACGGAATGTGTGAGCATGATGAGCGGATTTTTTGCTACGCTTGACCGTCTGAAGCCGGAAAAACTGTCATTTCCGTATTCTCCCGAAATCTCTTACGTCGCCGACGTTTTAAAATATATTTATGAAAATCTGAGCGGAGATCTAAGCGCTGTTGCGATTGCAAAAAAATTCAATATCAGCCGCAGCAAGCTTGACCGTGATGTAAAAAACTATTGCAATCAAAATTTGCACGAGCTGGTGGTAAGGGTGCGTCTCAGCTATGCACTTGATATGCTGCGTAATACCGACTATCCCATCTCTAAGCTTGCGGAGAGCTGCGGCTTAAATAACGAAATTTACTTTTATTCCTTTATCAAAAAGCACACGGGTAAAAATCCGTCAAGCTTTCGACAATCCTCAAAAGAAAGAAAGGTTTGATTATGAAAAACATTTTGGCACGGCTTGCACTTTTATTGACATTATGTCTGACCGTTACCTCCGTTATGATCTCGTGTCATTCGGGCGACTCCAAGCCAAATGGCACGACCGATGGCGGCGCGACCGAAAACGGGATGGTTGAAACGGAGAATTCCGAAACCGAGAGCGAAACTCTACCGCAGGACGAGACGCCCCGGCTTCCTACCAACAACGAAACCGTCCTCAACCTTGCACTTGACGGAGATACGCCCTATACGATCCTTTATTCCCGCAAGAGCGGTTCTTGGTGTTCGGACGCGGCGTATGACCTTGCCGACCGGCTGGAGGAGCTTGTGGGGGACAAGAATGTGACGGTTATGAGCGATCGTTATTACGCGACCAAGGAGACCGAGAGCAAGCTGATCTTTGTCGGCAATTCCACGGCGCCGGAAGCCGAGAATTTTGCCAATGCCGTTGGCTACGGCGAGTATGGCTACTATGCGGCAGGGGAACGGATTTGCATTTTGGGATGGACGTCCGAAACGCTGAGCGCCGCAATGGACGATTTTTGCGACCTGTTGGCAGACCACGTAACCGAAGCGGACGGCAAAAAATCGATCTCCCTGCAAATCGAAGCTCCCGTGATCAACGCTAAGAAAAATTTTGATGTAAACGTGGAAAAGCTTGCGGATTCCACCGATGCGTATACGCTTGCCAACAACAATATTCTGGTGCTTGCCAACAACGGCACGGCAGAGGCGTTCCACGCTTATGCCGCCAAGCTGGAGCAAAAGGGGTATACCAAAACAATGGAGAATACCATTGGCTCTAACCTCTACCGCGCATACAAAAATGATACGTATGCAGTTTACGTTTACTATACCGCTGCGGAGAATATGATCCGCATGGTTGGTGCAACGCTGACGAATGCCCGTCAGCCCGTGTTCGGGGAGGCTTCTGCCGACGGAACGGTTTCCGCAAAATTGGCGGTCATCAACATGGATTACGACGGTCAGGCCTCTAAGGACAACGGCATGGGCTTGGTCTTTACACTGGACGACGGCAGCTATCTGATATACGATAGCGGCTACAACGCCAACGATGCGAAAACGCTTTACAATTATCTCAAAGACAACAACAAACGTACCGATGGTAAGATTGTGATCGAGGGATGGTTTGTAACACACGGTCACGAGGATCACTACGGCGCGCTGGAGCAGTTTTCGTCGCTTTACAGCACGAAAGTGACCGTAAAGACCTTCTATTTCAACCCCGTAACGTGGGCGAGCGAGACCGACACGATGCTGACGCTCGGAAACACCTTAAAACGCAAATTTGACGGTTGTACGCTTGCCACACCACACACGGGTATGAAGCTTCAGATCCGCAATGCAACCGTTGAGGTACTTTACACGCACGAGGACAGAATGCCGAATGCCATCAACAGCCTAAACGACGCCAGCGTGGTATCCCGCGTAACGGTGGGGGAGAAAACCGTATTGATCACGGGGGACATTCAACAGACCTTCGCATCGGATATTCTGGTCAAAAATTTTGGCTCGTATCTCAAGAGTGACGTTTTTCAAGTGCCTCACCACGGCGACAGCGGCGGAACCAAGGCGCTGTATGCGCTGGTCGATCCCACCGCAGTGATCTATACCACCGCACAAAACAAGTTTGAGGAGCGCAAGCTGGCAAGCTGGCCGCCGCACAATATCCCCGCTCCCAACTACTATCTACTCAACGAATTGCACGTCAAGGACGTTTATGTGGCTGACGGCTACGTGAAAGAGATCGACTTGACAAAATAATGAGGTGAAACGATGAAACAATTGATTTCGGTCATTCTGACGTTAAGTATGCTGTTTACACTCGTCTTGCCCTTATGCTTCTCCGCAAGCGCGGAGGGAGACGTGGCAGAGATCGGAACAGCAGCCGAGCTGATCGCCTTTGGTAAAAATCTCGGCTCTTACAGCGGCAAGACCGTAAAGCTGACCGCCGATATCGATATGAGCGGACAAATGTGGAGTCCCACGGGCACGGCTTTTGCGGGAACGCTTGACGGAAACGGACACAAAATCAGCAATCTCACAGCGGCAACTACGGGAAACTACAATTACGGCTTTATCCCCAACACCACCGCAGGGGCGGCGATATGCAACTTGACCTTTGAGGGGATCGAGATCTCTCATAGCGGTACAAGCGGTGTTTTGGGCGGCTTGATCGGCTATCATAATTCGGGATCGCTGACCGTACAAAACGTACATCTTCAAAATGCAGAGCTTACCTGCACCAACAAGGGCGCGGGGGGCTTGATCGGTGCGGTCGGTGTTGCCGACGTAACGGTTTCTCGTTGCAGCTTTGACGGAACGGTGAGCGGAAAGGCGCAAACAGGCGGTATTGTTGGCAATACCTACGGTGCGTTGACGATCGATGGTTGCAACCTAAAAGGGGAGATTATCGGCACAGAGCAGGTTGGCGGCTTGATCGGTGCAAGAAATTACACCACTGATCTGCAGGAGCTGAATCTGCTGGATTGTGTGATGACTGCAACCGTTAGCGGCACTGCCTACAGCGGCGGTTTGGTAGGAAAAAGTCAGGCTATTATCAAGGCTGTACGCTGCGTAGTAACGTTGGACGCAACAACCGCCAATACGGGTGCTTTTGTGGGTTACGCCGAGCAAAACGTGATCATGAAGGAGTGCTTTACCACGGCAATTGCGAGTACCGCTGTCAACGCGGTCAATTTGGCTGACGGAAAAACACTGGAAGCGATTGATTGCTATTTGGTTGAAGACACAAACGTTTCTTTTGATAACAAAACGTCAACCTCCAATATCATCAGCGTCACAAAGGATCATCTTTCAGATATCACCGATACGGAAATTTCCGAGCTTGATCTGACGGGAGACTGGACGGTGACCGACGGCATCATTCTTCCTACGGGCGGTGCGCAAAAGGATGCATCTGTTTCCATGTTGGGCTATCAAACGCGCGATAACGGCACCGCGTATGACATTCGTTTTTGCGCGTATATCAACGATACCGATTATCGGGGAGCGGGGATGCTGATTAGTCTGGACGGCGGCACACCCGTGGAGCTTGCGGCAACGCACGTCTACGAATCCATAAACGAAACGCTTGGCAACAGCGCGAGCGCATTGTCAGTCAAAAAGCATTACGGATATGCAAGCGGATATTTTATGGCGATCGTCATCAAGGGCGTGCCGAGCAACGAGGCGCACGCCTTTTCCGCAGTACCGTTCGTGGACACCAACGAGGGTGTCCGCGTGTACGGATTTTCCGGAAATACGATTCTTTTGGGAGAGGATAGCAACGATTTCGGTGCGCAAATACTTTCCGTGCTTGGATTGGATTCTTCTACTGCCGTTACGCCGTTGGCGAATGGGAACGTGGAGATCGTGACCGCCGCGTCGATGGACGCCTTATCGGAAAAGCTTAGCGGCTACACGCTTGTGATAAGTAACGTCATCGGTGAGAACGAGTATCACGCGTATACGAACGATCAATATATGATCTATATGTACACAGCAGATGGCACTACCCGTGTGATTGCTTCCCACATAGAGGACGCTCACCTGCCCGAGAATTTTGGTGCGCAGGCGGTCGGTGGAACGAACGATCCCAAGCTCGCGATCTTGAATATGGACTATGCGAATCAGCCTGCACAGGATAACGGTATGGGCTTGATCTTTACGCTTGACGACGGCAGTTATCTGATCTATGACAGTGGCTACAACGCAAACGACGCGGTGAATCTCTATAATTATCTTGCGGCGAACAATCAACGCAAGGATGGAAAGATTGTGATTGAGGGGTGGTTCATCACGCACGGGCATGACGATCACTACGGTGGACTTGCGCAATTTATGACGCTTTACAATGACAAGATAACGGTAACCGGCTTTTATTACAATCCCGTGATCAATGCGGAAGAGAGCGATCCCTTGGTAACGTTGGGAAGCGAGTTGGCAAAGAATTTTGCAGGAAGCCGACTTTATACCGTACACACGGGAATGAAGCTCTATTTCCAAAATATGCAGGTTGAGATTCTCTACACGCATGAGGATTATCAACCTAACGCACTGACTACACTCAATGATTGTAGTATCGTTTCCCGCGTCACCGTGGACGGGGGCAAGAGCGTTTTGGTTACGGGAGATATTCAGGATATGGCAACCTATAAGCCCTCGGAGATGCTGGTAAATTCCTACGGGGATTATCTTAAGAGCGATATTTTGCAGGTGCCTCACCACGGAGACAGTGGCGGAACCGTTGCATTGTATCAAGTAATCGATCCGTCATATGCCGTTTATTGTACCTCGAATACAAAATTTGAGCAATTGCAGGAAGGATATAACAGTCAGTATGCGCCCAACGCGACACTTTGGGAAATCGTTGGAACAAATTATACTGTTGCCGACGGAACGCTTCAAATGATCAATTTGAAATAAACACGATAAGGGAGCTATTATGGATTTCAAAACAATAGAAAACAAATACCGTCCGATTCCGTTCTGGTCTTGGAACGAGAAGTTGGACACAGAGGAGACGGCACGTCAAATTCGTCTCATGGGCGAGGCGGGCATCGGAGGCTTTTTTATGCACGCACGCGGCGGCCTTCAAACCAAATATATGGGTGAAGAATGGCATGACAATATCCGCGCGTCGATCAACACCGCAAGCGAACGCGGTATGCACCCATGGGTATATGACGAGGACGGTTGGCCCAGCGGCTTTGGCGGCGGCATCGTCAGCGGTATGGGTGAGGAGTATCAGCTCAAATATCTCCGTATCGAGGAAGGCGACCGCACCTGCAGTACCACGATCACGCATGTGGGCGGTTACCATCTTTATTACGAGGTTAACCCTTTTTACGTCGATACCATGGATGCAAAAGTCGTCAAACTTTTTATCGATAGCATCTATCAACCCTACGTGGACAAATACGGACACGAGATCGAGGGCTTCTTTACCGATGAGCCGCAGGTTTCACGCTATTCGATGCCATGGAGCTTTGTATTGCCCGATGCTTATTTCAAGCGTTACGGCGTGCGTTTGGAAGAGCATCTGCACGAGATTTTCTATCCCGTGGGAGATTATCAAGCCACACGCTTTCATTTTTGGAAGCTGATCACCGATCTGTTTTCCGAAAGCTACATGAAGCAGGTGCAGGATTTTTGCCATGCAAACGGTCTGCGCCTAACTGGGCATCTGCTCTGCGAGGAGACGTTGCAATCACAGCTTCTCTGTCACGGTGCAATCATGCCGCATTACGAGTATTTTGATATCCCCGGCATGGATTGGCTCGGCAAGCCCATTAAGGAGTGCCTAACCCCCTTGCAGGTATCGTCGGTTGCGCACCAGCTGGGGCAAAAGCAGATCCTTTCCGAAACCTTTGCGGGATGCGGTCACAACGTAGGTCATGACGAGTTAAAGGGACTTTACGAGTGGCAAATGGTACACGGTATCACGCTGTTGTGCCAGCATCTGAGCGGCTACTCTTTGCGCGGACTGCGTAAGCGTGATTACCCGCCTGCACTCAACTATCAACAGCCGTGGTGGAAGCACTACCGTTTGTTTAACGACACTGTTTCGCGCATTGGAAAGATTCTGACCGAGGGAGAAGTGAAGTACGATACGTTGCTGCTCCATCCGCAATCGAGCGCATGGTTGCTCTTTGACAGCCTTACCAATGAAGGCTTGGACGAATTAAACCATGATCTGCTGTCCGTTATTCGTATGCTGGAGCAAAAGCACGTTCTGTTTCATCTCGGAGATGAAACGATCATGGAGCGTCACGCGTACGTGGACGGTAAATCGCTTGTCATCGGGAAGCAACGCTATACCAAGATTGTGTTGCCGCGATACCTTCGTCTGTTTGAGAACACCGAGCGTCTGCTTAACGAGTACCGCAAAAACGGCGGTCAGATCGTTACGGCGGAGGAGCTTCCCGCAAATACGGTTGTCGATAATCCCAATATTACCTATACCGAGCGGATTTTTGAAGATCAAAAGATCTATTATTTTGTCAACAGCAATCCAACGGAGCAAAGGGCGTACGTCACAAAAGGAAATATCCGTATCCATCCCGAAACCGGCGATACGGAGCCGTTTGACGGAAATTATACGTTTGCACCCTACGAAAGTCTTTTGATCCTTGACACCGGCGCAGAGCACGTGAAAAACGAGAAAAGCGAGAAAAAGAATACTGCCGTTCTTGATCTCGGCGGTGAGTGGAAGATCACAGGCATGGATGAAAACGCCATGACGCTGGACAAGTGCGACTATTGGTTTGACGGCGAGAAGCAGGGTGAGAATGAATATGTATTGAGCGTGATGCACAAGGCACTGGCTTTGGAGCGTCCGGTGCGTGTAAAATTGCAGTTCCGCGTACAAGCAGACTATAAACCGAAAGCACTGTATCTGGTAACTGAAACGCCCGACTTCTACACGCTTACCTGCAACGGAAAGCCGATCGATAAGACCGATCGAGGATATTTTGTTGACCGTTCCTTCCGCAAACTTGATATTGCCGATTGCTTCAAGATCGGTGAAAACGTTATCGAAGCAGAAATGGATTTTGCACAGTCGCAAAAGACCTATGAAAATATTCGAAAGGCGTATCTGTTTGAGGTGGAAAAGAACCGCTTTACCTGTGAGAGAGAGCTGGAAAACTTCTATCTGGTGGGAGCGTTCGGAATCAGATGCAACGGAGCATGGAACGAGACTGAACGCAATGCGGCGATTACGGCGGGGAATTTTACACTGACCGCGCCGACAACATATGTACGGCTCACGAATTTAGAGCGTCAAGGGTTTCCGTTCTTTGCGGGCAGTATGACCTTGGAAAAGGAATTTGATTGGAGCGGCGAGGATCTTTACCTTGCCTTTGAAAAGCGGGGCGTGAACTGTGTCGAGGTCAAGCTGAATGGGGGAGAGCTTGGTAAACTGATGTGGGAGCCTCTTTCGATGGAGTTGACACCGCATTTGACCGAGGGCAGAAACCGCATCGCGCTTACGCTGACCAACAATCTGCGCAATCTTCTGGGGCCTCACCACTGTGGTGAGGAGCCGATCTATACCCGTCCGGGTAGCTTTCAGAAGGACAAGAGCTTTTGGAATCTTGAACCGATTTGGGACGAAAACTATTGTTTTGCCGAGGTTGGGCTTTTCGCCAAGCAAAACGGAAATGAGGATAAAGTATGAAATCATCGGAGCAAATCCGTAAAATCATTGACGAGGCGTTTGCGTGGTTGGAAACCGCGCATGGCGTAAGTGCGAGAGTGTTTTCCTTATATGGTGAGGCTTTGGAGTTGATTGCCGAAAACGCGGGGCTTTCCTTGTACGAGGAGTTTTGTTCCTATTTAAACGGACAACGGCGTTACGAAAATCGCATTTTGAACAATCTGTACCGACTGTTTTCGGTGGGAGAGTTGGACATTTACGTATATTATACAGATTCCGAGCATCGCCTACGTGCCGTTGTTTCCCCACGTAGTGCATATCCGTTGGCGGAGGAACTTAATTTTACGTCGAACACTGCTCCTACGCTTTCCGTACTGAATATGTCCTATGAGCTTCAACCCAGTCACGATAATGGACTTGGACTGGTTTTGACACTTGATGACGGTAGTTTTGTGATATACGACGGCGGCTTCCTGGAAAGCGATGCCGATCGCATACTGAATTTCCTAACGCAAAGGAATACCCGTACCGATGGCATTTGCATTACAGCGTGGATCATTACACACGGACATGAGGATCATTATGGTGCATTTGTATGGTTTTTAAAGAAATATCACGATCTTGTTAAGGTAAAGTACTTCCTGCTCAATCCCGTAAATCATTGCGGAGAAGGAAAAGATTACTTGGCTACGGTGTCCGAATTGATAGACCTCTACTATGCAGATGCAACGAAGCTGATTCCTTACACGGGCATGAAGTTTCAATTTCAAAACGTTCGTATTGAGGTGCTTTTTACACATCAGGATATCCTTCCGTTACCTGTCACCTGCTTTAACGATGCTTCCACAATCACCAAAATTACATCCCCTGATGGCACAACACTGTTGGTGACCGGTGACATTCAAACGCGTTCCCGTTCTTCTTTGCTGCAAAACAATATGCGGGAATATATGAAAAGTGATATTTTGCAGGTTCCCCATCACGGCGATAGTGGAGGAACTCCCGATTTGTACGACTTGATTGATCCCCACACGGTTATTTATTCCACATCCAACGATAAGTACGGACGTATTCGGGGCGAGGATTGGGCGTTGGCACCAAATGACTTTTTGTTGAAAAAAATGCAAGTGAAAAGGGTGATCCTTGCAGACGATGGCATAAAAGACATTTCGTTGACACAAAAGACTTTTTCTGATTGAGGTGAAATGATGTTTGAACGTCCCGTTTTAATTTGCAAAAAAAAGAATCAAGCAAGCAACATATCCGTGACTTCCGAGAGTGGGGGGACGGGAATTACACTTGTGCGCATTTTATTTGCATTCGATTCATGTATTACTCCCGATAAGGCAACATTTACCTTTACTGCTCCGTGTGTGGACGTGTTCAGTACATGGCGGCCTGTGGGGGGAACTGTGCGCAATGTTGCGCCCAATTGGCGCAAGCTGACGGCTGCTTCTCGTTTGGCATCAGGCGCTCCTGTTCTGTCTATGCTCTCGAAGGGTGGAAATAATCGCGTTACGGTAGCACTATCCGATGCGCAAATGCCTTGTACGATCGGGTGCGGTGTTTTGGAGGAAACGGCGGAGCTTGAATTTAGGATCGATCTTTTTACACAGTTGGTCAGTCCCTTGGATTCTTATGAGATCACAGTGCGGGTCGATCAACGCGACATTCCTTTTTACGATGCACTTGCCGACGTGGAAAAGTGGTGGTGTGACGATCTCGGCTTTGCCGAAGCGTACATCCCCGACGCAGCCAAGCTGCCCGTGGATTCTCTTTGGTATTCCTTTCATCAAGAGCTTGATCCCGCATCGATTCTCGCGGAATGTAAGGCATCCAAAGCCCTTGGTATGGATACCGTGATTATTGATGATGGTTGGCAAACCGACGATAATCACCGCGGCTACGAATACTGCGGGGATTGGGAGCTTGCAAAAGGAAAAATTCCCGATCTGAAGAAGCTGGTGGATGACCTGCATGCAATCGGCATGAAAGTGATGCTATGGTTTTCGGTACCTTACGTGGGGATCCATTCGAGGGCGTATGCTGAGTTTGAGGATATGTATCTCTGTTCGGCGGCGCGCAACAGAACGGTGATGGTGCTTGATCCGCGCTATAAAAAGGTACGCGATTATCTTTCCGATATTTATGTGAACGCTGTCAAAAACTACGGTCTTGACGGCTTGAAATTAGATTTTATTGATGCTTTCTCGCTTTCCGAAATATCGGTGGGGAAGACCTTTGATGATGGAAACGTATCCTTAGAAAACGGTGTGGAAACATTGTTGCGTGAGGTGATGGAAAAACTTCGCGCGATCAATCCCGAGATCCTAATCGAGTTCCGACAGACCTACGTCGGTCCTACGATCCGCAAATACGGCAATATGTTGCGCGTGGCAGACTGTCCAAATGACACGCAATCCAACCGCAACGGTATTATTGATCTGCGTTTGATTTCGGGCAGTACTGCGGTTCACTCGGATATGATCATGTGGCATCATGATGAAACCAATGAAGCGGCTGCGGCGCAGCTTTTGGCGGTGATATTTGGTGTCCCCCAGATTTCCCTTCGTATTCCCGAGCTGAAAGAAGATCACAGGCAGCTGTTGGCATATTTCCTGTCGTTCTGGCGTAAGCATCGTGATGTGTTACTTGAAGGCAAGCTGATTGTAAAGGATCCCGATGTGTGCTATAGCATGGTCATGGCACAAAAGGATCACAAAGCGGTTGCCGTGCGCTATCTGTCCGTACCGTTTGAGGTACAAGAGAATAACAGCTATCGCCTGTTCAATGCTACTACGGATGAAAATGTCACGATTTTGGCTAACTCTGCACTGGGCTTTGATTATAAAATATTCGATTGTCTTGGCAACTGCTTAGACAAGGGGGCTTTTTCAAATACTGCGGTGGCGTTGTTGAGGGTTCCTGCATCGGGAAGCATAGAGTTATGCCCGATCAAGCAATAAACGAAAGCATATCATTCGGAGGTTTTAAAATGGTTTTGGAGAGAGAGACTATCTGCTATGCCGACCTTAAGGGAGCGTTGGCAAAGGCTATCACATTTATCAAAGAAAATCAAATTATGGACGTGGCACTGTGGCGGAAATGCGTGGAGCAGTTCCGTATTCGTCCCGACGGAAAAAAAAGGGCGTGGAGAGGTGAATATTGGGGGAAGATGATGCGCGGGGCGTGCATGATCCAATCCTGTACTCACGATGATGAATTATATCGCGTACTGGAGGACAGTGTACATGATCTTTTGACAACGCAGGACGAGTTGGGCAGGTTTTCGACCTACACCGTAGAATTGGAATTTAACGGTTGGGATATGTGGTGCCGCAAGTATGTGCTTCTTGGCTTCCAATATTTTCTTGAGATTTGCCGAGATGGTTTGCTCAAAGAGCGGATTGTTGCCGCCATGTGCCGTCATGCCGATTATATTTTGGATAAGATCGGTTCGGAGAAAGGAAAATTGGATATTTTACGCACCTCACGAGCTTGGGGTGCGGTCAATTCTTCCTCCATTCTGGAGCCGATGGTGCGACTCTACCGTTTGACGGGCGTGCAAAAATATCTCGATTTTGCGTCGTATATCGTAGATCGCGGCTTCTGTTTGGATGGAAATCTCATCAAGCGTGCGCTGGAGGATGTTCGTATTCCGTTTGAATATCCTTCGGTGAAGGCGTATGAGATCATGTCTTGCTTTGAGGGCTTAATCGCCTACTACGAGGTGACGGGAATCGAGATCTATAAGATTGCCGCGCTCAATTTCGGGAAAAAAGTTTTGGAAACCGAGGTCAGCGTGATCGGGTGTTCGGGTTGTACGCACGAATTGTTCGATCACACGTCGGTGATGCAAACCAAAAACGATTATCCGGGCATTATGCAGGAAACCTGCGTAACGGTTACGTTGATGAAGCTTTGTGCCGCACTCCTAAAGCTTTCGGGAGATGCGACGTACGCAGATCAAATCGAACAGAGCTTTTACAATGCCTATCTCGGCTGTCTCAATACGCATCACAAAAAAGTGGTCAGTGAGGAGCAGCCTGAAATGGATATCCCCCAATTCTTGCCGTTTGACAGCTACAGCCCTTTGACCGCAGGAACACGCGGACGCAAGGTGGGGGGCTACCAATCCTTTGGTGACGGTAGCTTTTATGGTTGTTGCGCCTGTATCGGCGCGGCAGGCATCGGCGTGATGCTACAGAACGCATGTATGCGCTCGGAACATGGTGTGGTGTTGAATTTCTATCTGCCGGGCAATATCGATACAACCACGCCGAGCGGAAAGCCCTTACATCTCGCTATTGATACCGCCTATCCGTATGACGGAAAGGTTGCGGTGAAGCTATCGCTTGAAAGCGAGGAGCGGTTTGCCCTCACCTTGCGCATCCCCGCGTGGTGCCGCAAGGCAGGTCTGACCGTAAACGGGGAAGTACATTCCACACAAAACGGCTACGTAACTGTGACGCGGATTTGGAAGAACGGCGATACGATCGTGTTGACGCTTGACATGACGGTGGCGCGTATTCTTCCGCCCGTGGGAGCAGAAAATCAAAATCTGTATGCGGCGTATCGCAGGGGCGCGATCATGCTTGCTTCCGACCGTCGCATCAGTGATCCTGATATGGCACACCCTATCGTGTACGATCAAAACGGTTTGGTCGAGAGCCGTAGTTGCGATTGTCCCGAAATCCCCGATCATGAGATCTGTGTAGAGCTGCAACAGCTCGATGGCACATCTGTACGTCTTGTTGACTATGCCTCTGCAGGAAAGACATGGGACGAAGAATCTAAATGCGCTGTGTGGTTGTATCGGTGATGAATGAGAGCTAAAGATACGAAAACAGAAAGGAATACGAATGAAATACGATTTTAATACCGAAAAAGGGCAATTCTTTCTTTATGATCCCGAAACGGGTAAAGAATGGTCGAATTTCCTTTTTAACGATATGGGTTATATTTGCACGGTCGCACACACGGGGGCAACTTCGTCAAGATATTTGAACGAGGACGCGATATCGATCGCATATAATGACGGTCAATCCTTTTTCTACGTGCGTGACGAGGAAAATAAAAAATTTTGGAACATCGGCGGCTATCCGACGGTTGCACCGATTGATGAGTATTGCTGTGAGCACGCGCAGACCTATACGAGGATATCCTCTGTCACCGAGAATATTGCAGGCGAGATCGTTTATACGGTCGATCCCCATGATACGCGAGAGCTGTGGCGTGTCACTCTGACGAACCGTTCCGACAAAACGCGCACGCTGTCACTTTTTACGTATACACAGTTTTCGCTCGGTGGCTTTAGTCAACCCTTTTACTATAACATGAAAACAACATGCGCAACGGAGTTTTGCGAAGATGCAGGAGGCTTGTGGTGTGAAAACCAAAATCCGTTCAAGCCTCATAAGCGATGCTCGGGGTATATCGTTACCTCATTACCGATCAAGGCGTATAGCGGAAACGGCGAAAAGTTTATTGGAACGATGGGAACCCCCACGATCCCGCGAGTGATTGCGCAGGGCTTGGATTGTGCAAACGATCATTCCGATGTTCGAAGCAGAGCGGGGATATTACAAAGTCAAGTCGTGTTGCAAAAGGACGAATCGATCACCGTATATTATGCGCTGGGACTTGCCGAACATAAGGACGAGATTATTCAATCCCGTCAAGAATTTTATGAAGAGTGTCGTGCGATCTTTGAAACCCGTCTTTCCTCTCCGTCACCCTTTGGTTCTCTTTCTGTCAGTTGCCCCGAGCCGCAGATCAATCGCGTGCTAAACCATTGGGCTGAGCATCAGATCCGCCTTTGTATGTTGGGAAAGAAAGCCGTGCGCGACAATTCGCAATTAGCTATGGGGATTCTAAACTGCGATTCCGATAAAGCGGGAGAGGTGATCAAGGAGTGCATTGTTCATCAGTATTCGGACGGACATTCGGTTCTTCTTTGGTATCCTGTCGTGGATAAGCATGTATATTCCGATCCGTCCTGTTGGCTTGTTTATTCGATCTGTGAGTATATTAAGGAAACGGGAGACATTGACTTTTTGGATCAAAGCTTTGCTTATCTGGACGGTGGAGATGGAAGTGTTTGGGAGCATCTCGAAAGGGCTGTGGAATGGCTTTCCGCACTCGAGAATTACGGACCAAACGGACTTCCGAAGATCCATTACGCCGATTGGAATGACGCACTGAATATTCCGGATGAAAACGGTGAGTCGGTGTTGATGGCAATGCTGATCGGATGCGTATATCTTGAGATGGAGCAACTTGCCCGATACATTGGCAAGATCGGATATGCAGAGGCTGTGTGGGAAAAGTATGAAACCTTAAAAAATACCGTAAACGGTGTGGCATATAATGGAGAATATTATGTGCGCGCGTTTTCCCGTTTCGGTACTGTAGGAGATCATGATGCTCAAAATGGAGGTAAAATCTACGTCAATCCCCAAGGTTGGTCTATTCTGTCAGGAATTTGTACCGAAGAACGGCGTTCTTCCGTGTTGGGGGCAATTGATGCTATGGAAACGGACGAGGGTGTTCCGCTTTGTTCTCCTGCGTATGTTGCCTTTGACGAAGCGGTTGGCCGCATGAGCGGGATGCTCCCCGGAATTTATGAAAACGGTGGCATTTATAACCACGCAGGCTGTTTTAAGGTGATGGCAGATTGCCGTCTTGGACGGGCGGATGAAGCCGTGGCGACCCTGCTCAAAATTCTTCCCGACGGAAAGAGTAATCCGTCCGACATTACTACTACCGAGCCGTACGTTTTTACAAACTGTTATTTGAAGCATCCCAACTGCGATATGCGCGTAGGTTCCTCATGGAAAACGGGAACATCGGCGTGGGGATTGATGTGTTGCTACGAGGGAATCTTGGGATTGCAACGGCATTATGACGGTCTGCACATTCAACCTGCCTTCCCGAAGCAATGGGAAACGGTAAGCGCGACTCGGCGTTTCCGAGGAAATAAGCTAAACTTCCATTATGTTAATAAGGGCGGGAGCTCCGTTTCTCTGAAAGTGGACGGCAAGCCTATTGAGGGGAACGTTGTTCCGTTGTTTTCCGATCTTGACGAGCATACCGTCGAAGTAACTTTGGTGTAAAATATAATATCCATATGATTCAATATTTTGATTATTACAATCCGAAAGGAGCAGACTATGCAAAAGAAATATGACGTTGCGGCGTTTATTTGGCCTGCGTATACAGGTAAGGAGCCCAGAACCAAGATATTCTGGTCCGAAGACATCGGTGAATGGCAGACGGTACGCGATACCGTCATGGATATCCCCGAAATTAACTATTATTGGGACAGAAAGCCTCTTTGGGGCTATCGGGACGAGGCAGACCCCAAGGTGATGGAATTCCAGATTGAAGAAGCGGTAAAGCACGGCGTGAACGTCTTTATCTATGATTGGTATTGGTATGAGAATCGTCCTTTTCTTGAGCAGTGTCTTGATGACGGCTTCCTCAAGGCATCCAATAAGGATAAAATGAAGTTCTATATCATGTGGGCTAATCATGATGCAAACTACACATGGGACAAGCGTAATTCCGATATGGTTCAAACCTCAAATCCTACCATTTGGGACGGATCTGTTGACAGAGGGCAGTTTGACATTATCGTTGACCGCATGATCACCAAATATTTTTCACAGCCCAACTACTATAAGATTGACGGCAAGCCTGTGTTTATGATCTATTCGCTCGGTAATCTGATGCACGGGCTTGGCGGATTTGACGCAACACGCGAGGCGCTTGAATTCTTCAAGGCAAAAACTGTCGAGGCGGGATTTCCCGGTCTTGAAATTCAAATGGTATCCTATGGCTCGGGGGTTGAAAACGAAAGCGGAGTTGACGGTAGCGAGAAGGTATCCGAGAGAGAAGTTGCGGAGGGAGTTGGTATCACAGGCGTATCCAATTATCAGTTCTGTCACTTTATGCGCATGAAGAATCACTATTCCGCGCTCATCGATGCTGCCGAAAGAGAATGGAATAATATGATAGAGAGCTACTGCGTTCCTTACTATCCTCATGTATCCGTGGGTTGGGATGCCAACCCCAGATACAATATTCATCATGAGAATGTTTGTTATGGCAACACTCCGGAGCTTGTTGAGGAGGCGTTCAGAAGAGCAAGAAATTTCGTTGACGCGCATATGGATAAGCTCAAGGCGCCTCTGATCACTGTAAACAGCTGGAACGAATGGACGGAAACAAGCTACCTCCAGCCGGACAATGTATACGGCTACGGCTACCTTGAGGCGGTCAAGAAAGTATTCGTTGACGAGGTTAACGAGCAATAATTTTAAAGAAACGATTGCATATTACAAAGCAAACGACAGTTCAATACCTTTCCGGTAAAAAACTGTCGTTCTTTTGAAACCGCCTTAATACTAACTTTACTGTATTCAAACCCACATAGTATATATTTCTCTCGGAATGCCCCGACAAAACACCTGTGTTTTTAATTACGTGTCATGACAATAAAGAAGTGTATATTTTGGATTACTGTAGGTTTGAATAAATGCCTCGCTTTTTTCGGGACAACGTGAGCAACCGGTTGGGATGCCACGCTCCATACACACTTTCTTGTAGCATTCGTCCCCCACGATCACGTATTCATACGCTCCGTCACGGATATGTACCACCGACGAGCCGATGCTGTGTCCGCCGATCCTTCGCATTTCCACACCCCTGCATATTTCAATACGTTCCGAAAACAATTGTACGTTAGCCCGCTCGGAAATGTAATTTTGTTTTTTTGCTTTCTCATATTCATCGGATTGAATGAAAATCGTTGTATTGGGATAGGCGTTGGCGCACTCAATATGATCGTGATGCGCGTGCGTAATTAAAAGATCGGTGATGTCGGTCGGTTCCACACCATAAGCCTGCAAAGCATTGATCGGACCGCAAAAATCCCGCATCTCAAATCCGGGCATCGTTACACACCCGGTATCTACGAGCAGCTTACGTTCTCCGACTTCGATGAGATATATGATAAAATCGATCGGCAATACGCGCCCGGGGTCGCCACCGCGAAGGATTGCTGCCTCCGACAACATCGAGGACGCGTATTTGAGTGGCGTGATCCTCATTCGACCGTCAATACGACCTTGCCCACATTCTCGCCGCGATACAGAATATCGTGCGCCGCCTCTGCCTCTGTGATCGGCAGAACCTTGTAGATCGTAGGCTTCACCTCGCCGCTTGCAACCTTGGGCCATACATCGCGCACAAGGCTTGCCAAAATCTCGGCTTTGACCGTGGGTGTACGCGAGCGAAGCGTGCTACCCATGATACGCACGTTGCGGACGTAGATGTTTTTGAGGTCGATCTCGGTTTTCTGACCTGCAAGAGCCGCGATCACGATCCAACGCGCGCCGTGCGTCAGATAATGCAGGCACTGCCCCATGATCTCACCGCCCAGACAGTCGATCGCCACGTCCACGGAATGACCGTTCTCCAGCTCGCGCTTCAGTACCTCGGCAATATTTTCCTTGCGTGTATTCACCACCACGTCGGCATTTAGGTGCTTGATCGACGCCGCGATTTCATCAGATAGTACGGTGGTGATCACACGTACGCCAAACGCCTTTGCCATGGGAATAATCACGCTGGCAAGTCCGCTGGCGCCCGCGTTCATTAAGAGTGTGTTCCCTGCTTGGATCTTCCCCTCGATAAACAGGTTGAGATACGCCGTTGCAAACGCCTCGGGGATCGCCGCGGCTTCCACCATCGAGCAATTTTCGGGAATTGGCATGAGCATATCGTAGCGCACGGTTACGTATTCGGCATATCCACCGCCCCCAAGCAGTGCGCACACCTTGTCGCCAACCTTCCATGAGGAGTTCTTTTGGGCTTCCTTACCCACGCTTACGATGGTTCCCGCAATCTCCAGACCCATCCAATCGGGAGCGCCGGGAGGGGGCGGATAATCGCCCTCGCGTTGCATCAAGTCGGCTCTGTTGAGTGCTGTCGCCTCGATCTTTACCAGCACCTCATTGCTCTGCATTACGGGATCGGGTACGTCGCTCCAATGCAGGCTTCTGTCGTTTTTATCTACCAATATTGCTTTCATAATCTTACTCCTTTATTCATTTTCAACGCCGCAGCATTTGAGAATTGTGCGGAAAAGCGCAAGCTCGTAGTCTGCGGTGTAGGGGTTGTCGATCTCGCCGCGCACCATTGCGGCAAAGGATTTTAACATTTTGTCGTATCTGCTGAATGGCTGACTTCGCTTATGCTCGACCTCGCCGCGGCTGCCTTTGTTCCCCGTCATAATCCTATCGACCTGCTCGGTGTAGAGTCCGTTTTCGATACCCTCGATAGGTTTTATTTCAAGCGTGCGCTTCGAGCCGCAGATGACGAGCTGACGGCGGAAAAATCCACCGACCTCGCCGGCGCAGGTTCTGATCACCGACACACCGTGCGGGTATTTGAGCATGGCGAAGCTTACATCCTCGGATTCCACTCCGTCGATGCCCGATGACGCGGTCATAGGAACTATCTCGTCGGGGATGCCTTGGATGCGCAACACGAGGTCAACGAGGTGACAGCCGAGATAGAACATCATCCCCCCCTGAAAGGTGCCAAGCCACTCGCGTGTTTTTTTGTTGTCCCAGCGGCTCATATGAGCCTCAATGCTGAATATCGTTCCGAATTTGCCTGTCTTGGCATCGTCGATGGCATTGGCTAAAAATTCGTTATAGCGGTACATATATCCGATGTGGAATACCTTTCCGCTCCTCTTGACACTCTTGATAAGGGACTCGAAGCTTGAAAGATCCTGGCTTCCCGGCTTTTCCATATGAACATGCTTGCCCGCGTCGACCGCCATTTTGGCGTATTTACTGAGGTGTATCTCGTCGACCTCGACCGTCACTGCCTCAATACCCTTGTCGTTCAGAATTTCTTCGAGAGTCAGCTCGGGGTAGCCCTCGAAAACGTGGAGCTTGTCGACGCATCGCTCACGCTCATCCTCGACAAGCGCGTAGCCGACCACCTCGAAAATATCTTTAAGCTCAACGAGGCTCGTGAATATCTCAGGGCCGTGGCTGTACTGGTTGATACCGATCTGTGCGATCCTTATTTTTCTCATATCAAAGCGCTCTCCAATCAAACTGAACGATCGGGAACGATGGCTCCTTTGCAAGGCGTCCGTAGACCTCGGGGGCTTGGTCGGGGGAGAAGGTTTCGTCGATCAGCTTTTTGACGTTGAATCGACCGAGCGAGATGAGGCGGAGAGTTGCTTTCATATCGTCGCTCTGTGTCCACCAGCCCTCGTGCGATTCAATATCCGGTCGCGCACTTGTGTGTGCGCCGACAAGCGTGATTCCGGGATTGTGTACCTTGCGGTAATAATCTATCGTGAAGTCGGAATTTCTTGTACAACCAAGCAGCGCCACGCGTCCGAATCTTGCCATACAGTCAAGCACCATATCAAGTCCTTGACCATTGCCCGTGACCTCGATAGCGACCTTTGCGCCACCACCTGTGACCGCCTTGACTTTCTCGGCAAAGCCTTTCTCAAAGGGATCAAAGGCGTAATCTGCGCCAAGCTTTATGGCAAGCTCACGCTTTTCGAGGATCGGATCGACGGCTACGATCGGAGCCGCGCCCGCAAGCTTTAATTCCTCGATCGCGAAGATTCCCAGTACGCCGAGTCCCATAACGATTGCCGACTCGGCAAGCTCAAGACGGCACTTTCTGATTGCCGCCATAGGAAAGGTTGCGATATTGGTGAGCGCCGCCTCCTCAAACGACACGTTGTCGGGGATAATTTCGGCGAGGTCTTGATCTATCGCGCAATAGAGCGAGTGGGTAGTCCAGCGACACGCCACGCGGTCGCCGACCTTAACCTTTTTTACCGCGTTGCCAATCTCCACAATGACACCGCTGAGGCTGTAGCCAAGCTGGCAGGGAAACCGCTTCGTGCCTGCCGAGTTTGAGGGGTCACCGAGGAGATTTGCACGCTCAGTTCCTGCACTGACGCTTGATACCGCAGTTTTTACTATAATATAATTGGGTTTGTCGGAAATATCGGGCATCTCCTTGTCTTGAAGCTCCGCGACGCCCGACGCTACAAAAAATATACCTTTGTTAGACATATGTTTGGTTTCCTTTCGTTTTTTATTTTTATTTATTTTACCATCTTGACGTGCGACTTGCAATATGCTATACTGTAAAAAAAGAATGCGATACTCTAAAAAAGCGGAGAAAAGTGATATGGAACAGATATCTTTCTACAATTCATTTCGGTTTAATGTGCACCATCGCTCCTGCGCAAGCCGAACCGACAATTCCTGCGGCATACCGTATCATTATATCGCAAGAATGATCTCGGGGAGCGCGAAGATCGTTTCCCTGTCGGGCGAGACGATAGAGGTGGGCGAGGGTGAGATATTTTATCTGCCCAAGGGACTGAAATACCATTCCTATTGGTCTTGCGGCGAGGCAAGTGAGGTCGCGTGGGAGTCTTACGGCTTTAAAATGATGCCCGTCTCAAGCGAAATTCACTACGCGATGCAAAAAATAGAGGCAAGTGAGGCAGAGAGGGAGATGCTCGATACGCTCTCGCGCGATATCAAGGTGTCGCCGACCTCGGTTGGACTTTTGTATCTCTTTGTCGGTCTGTCGTTGGAAAATATGCGCCGCGATACTGCCGATTCTCGCGCGGCGGCGTGGGAGAGGGCGGTAAAATACGTATCCGAGCACCCAAATTTTCGCGTGTGTGAGCTCGCCGCGCACTGCCATATGAGCGAGTCGGGGCTTTTCGCATTTTTCAAGCAGTACGGGGGACTGACGCCTGTCGAATTGAAAAACCAAATACTTGTAAAAAGGGCGGTAGAGTTGCTTTTGACGACTGACCTCTCAGTTGAGGAGATTTGCTCACGCACAGGTTTTTGCAACGCGGCGTATTTTCGCAAGCAGCTTCGCAAGGTAACCGGCAAAACTTCGCTTGAGATTAGGCGCGAAGGCACAAGGATATAAAGAAATGGGTCTATCGCAAATCTTTATTTGCAACAGACCCTACTCGATTTTCTTGCTATTAAAATTGGGATACGGCTAAACGATACGGCAGTTAAATGATAGAGGAATTACGGAAAGAGTACTATTTCCGCGAGGATAGCCCGCTTGTATGTGACGAACACGGAAACTTCCACTACCCCCGAAAACACTGGGTTTTCGGGGGCTCTTTCTATTTTACCACAAATTTGCATTTTATTCTACATTTCGCGGCTTCTGATAAAATCTAAAAAATGCTTGATATAACCGTAATTAGATTCTTTCCTATAAAATGCACAAATGGTTTGACGTTCATTAAAGTCTTTTACATCCAAAAAACTGATTTTATCATTGTGAGGTTTGTGCGCGTAATCACGGCTCAACCCCAAAACCAATCCGGACGCGATACATTTTTCGTAGCAAATGTGATCGTTTACTTGTATCAAAATATCAGGTGTAAATCCCGCGCGTTTACAAGCGTTGATCAAAATTTTTTGGAGATTGCTTTTTTCACCAAACGTAATAAAGTGTTGATTGCAGAGCTGTTTTAGGGTGAGTTGTTTGCCGCACAAATGATTGTTAGCAGAGCAAGCGATGCGAATACGCAAGCTGCAAAGCTCAAATTTTTCATACTCGTGGTAAGCATCGGTTAGCTCGTCAATAATAATGTCATAATTTTTATAATTGTCGTTATCAAAATCAAAGGCAATTTTAAAGCGGGCTTGTGGGTTTTTTGCCTTGTATTCGATGATATAATCTGTAAGCGTGCTGCGTAAGGATCTGGCAAGGATATTAATTTCTCTTTTGTCCGATAGAGTAGTCAGAGAGAGGTTGTTTACTACGGAATCCAACTCCTCGAAAATGGAGCATAACGACTGTTGTAACCGTTTTCCATTATCGTTTAGCAAGATACGATTGGTAGTTCTGTCAAAGAGTGGGCACCCCAGCTCTTTTTCCAATTTTTTTACCGAGGCGGATACTGAGGTGGCGGGAACCATATATTTTTCTGCTGTTTTTGCAAAGCTTTCGGTTTTTGCACTATCGTAAAAATAACGTAATTGAAGCAATTCCATAATGGCTGAACCTCCGTAAGCATTACTTGATAGAGATATTTTACCACATTTTTTAAAATATTGCAACCCCTGTTTTGATAGATTTTGAAAATTTGGAGGAGGTAGCCCAACTTTAAATATGGGCATACCCCAAATTTATTATATTGTTGACATCATTTTTTTCGTGTGTTATAATGGACTCAAATATAAGTCACATGCACAAATGAAACAACAAAATAGCAAATCCAAGACCGATATATGAACCGACATACCAAATTGTTGTATCGTTTTTGCCCGATTTATATAAAAAATAAGGAGGTTTTGTATGAAAAGCAAAACAGGAGTTGTCAAAATCTTGCTATTGATTTTGACATTTGCACTTACCGTGAGTGTGTTGGCCGGTTGTAAGAAAAACGAACCGGATCCCAATACCGACTCGCAAGCCCCCGCCGACAGTGGCAACGAGGATATTTTGTACGATGAAAACGGTTACAAAAAAGACTCTTTGCCAAAGTTGAATTACCATGGCGACGATGTCACGGTGCTTTGTTGGAATGCCCCGCGTTCGGAGTTTGAAACGGAGTACGGTGATAACGTGATCGACAATGCAATCTTTGAAAGAAACGCAACCGTTGAGGAACGGATTGGCATTACGTTGTCCTTTGAGGAAACCAATGGAAGCGTAAAATACTGCGGTGACTACAAGCAAAAGGTCTTAAACGCATACAATGGCGGAGATTATTGGGATATTATTGCATCCTACACGCGCAGTACCGCCATTTGCGCCAGTGCCGGTCTTTTGAAAAACTTGGGTGGCTTGCAGGATAGCTATCTGGATTTCAGCCAGCCTTGGTGGTCGGATGACGTGATTGAAAAGACTTCGGTTGGAAACACGTTCTATTTTGCAACGGGAGATATTTCTACCAATTTAATTCAAGCAACCTACTGCATGTATTTCAACGCCGATCTGGTTGATGATTTGCGATTGTCCTCTCCTTATGATATGGTTGCTAACAACGAGTGGACGCTTGACAATATGCTCACCATGACAAAAGATGTTTATCTGAGCATGGATGAGAATGAAACGGTTGAGGTTACCGACCGCGTTGGAATTGTGGGCTCGTATTATGCATGGCCGGCAATATTACACGGTTGCGGTCTTCCGATTGTGGAAAAGGATGCGGCAGGCTCCTTTGTGATGAACGCAGAGTATAAGGGCGAAAAAGCCATGAGCATCATGAATAAAATCGCCGATGCAATCAGCGCAAAGCAGGTGCTTGTAAACGAGTCGAGCGCAGGCTTTGTTGCCGGAACCAATCTTTTCTTTATCATTGATAGCGGCGCGGGTCTGAACTCTTTTTCCGACGTTGACTTTGAATACGGTTGTGTTCCGATGCCCAAATATACCGGCGAGCAAGAAACCTACTATTCTACGGTTCGTCAGCCCATTACCCTTTACGGTATGATGTTAAATTTGCCCACCGAACGGGTTAGTGAGGTATCGGCTGTGCTGGAATGCCTTGCAAGCGAGGGCTACCGTCAGACCACTCCCGTTATTTTTGAAGAATGTATGAAGTATCTGAGATCCACATCTCCCGAAATGACCGAGATGCTGCAATTGATTCGCGATACTGCATGGTTTGATTGCGCAAGAATTTACGCGCAAGAAACCAAATACGTGTGTGATGCTCCCGGATACGTGCTCCAGGACGGCAGAACGTGGGAAAATTATATCAACGATACCATTCCTACTGTGGAAGGTTACATTAAAGCGTTGAGTACGAAGTTGCTTTCCGTCGCACTTCAGTAAGAACGGAGGAGCATATGAAAAAAATTACGTCTTTATTGCTTGTTTGTGTAATGGCTTTCAGCTTAAGTGTTTCCGCCACGGCTTGGACAGTGCCCGACACCGCTATTGAGGTTCCGCAAAGCAACGGTATGACCTATGAGCAGATCAACGCGGAGCTTTCGGGTGATGCGGCGTATGATTGGAGCAACGCCGTTTCGATCTCGGGCGATGCCAATGATAGCGGCTATGAGGGGAATGCCGAGTTTAAAATTACCCATGCGGGCGATTATATTTACATTTACACAAAGGTTCCCACAATTTACGACTATCGTACCCAGTCTGAGGAATTTATCTACGTAGATTTGATCGCGGGTGACGGCGTGGTCGACTATACCATTATTATGAAGCCCAACTACGGCCCCTATACACTGAACGGAAGCAACGTTTCTTATTATCAAGAGGGTGTTGTGGACAGAGCGCGTCAGAATGACAAGTGGGGCCCCGCTTATAACAATACCGTGAATAAAGATTCGGGTCTTGCAACGGGCGTTCTGTTTGGCAGAAATGAGTATTCGGCAAAAGATGCAGAGGAGTGTATCTATCACGTTGCCGTTCCGTTGAGTGAGGCAAATAAGGAGGCTCTTGCAAACGGTTCTTGCAATATCGGAGTTGGATATGCATTTATTCAATGCAAAACCGCCGGTGCGGTACGCTATTACACCAACTGCGGCAGCTTTACGATCGATCATGAAACCAACTGCGGCAATGATTTCTACGAGGACATTACCGAGGGAAAGCTGACAACGCTCACCCTCAAAAAGGGAAGCGGAACGGTGACCCCCGATCATGTGATCGAAAATTCCAACAATCACGTAACCGAAGAAAATTTGGCTGAGAAGGTAACGGCATGGGTGGAGGCGGACAGAAACCGCACTTATGATATCAACCTTGAGGATCTGACGGTGAATATCATCGGTGACAGTTATTTCGCGGGACACACCATGGGATCGGATTTTGTTTGGCCCAAGCTTCTTGCGGAAAAGTATTATTGGAAGTTCAATAATTACGGTAAAAACGGCGGAATGGTTTCCACCTACGCACCGGGCGTGGATTCCGAGCCAATGGTAACCCGTTACCAAAGCATGGCAGACAACAACGCCAATTTGATTTTGGTAAACGGCGGCAGAAACGACTACAACAACGAGGTTCCTTTGGGTTCGGTTGACAGCACCGATACCAATACCTATATGGGTGCGTTAAACGTACTGATTGACGGCTTACAGGCAAAATACCCCAAAGCTGTAATCATGTGTACCACCGTTTGGAATTACGGAGGAACCAATGACATTGGCTTGACATCCTCCGATTACGCCAACGCGATGATTGCTGTTTGCGAGGCGCAGGGTGTGTATTGCTTCAAGGCAAACGATCCCACCGTTTCGGGTGTGGATATGACCAGCGAAAGCTTTCGTTCCACGTATTGTCTGACGGCAACCGACATTTCCCACTTGAACGTAGACGGCATGAAGCTGGTAATGCCCAAATTTGAGGCGTTTATTACGGCATCTTATGCGGATTATCTGGAAAAAAATCCGGTTCAAGTACCCACGGTCACGCCCGGAACCGATACCAATGAAACTACCACAGGAGACACCGAAACCGATACCGATCCCGTTTCCACATCCGAACCTGCCGAGGCAGAGGGCGGCTGTGCTTCGTCTCTTGGATTTTCGGGATTTGCGATGATGGCGGCAGTTGCCTCTGCGGCAATCCTTGGTAAAAAAAGAAAAAACAAAAAATAAGTTTTAAGGAGAAATGACATGAAAAAATTTCTTTCCATTTTGTTGGTTTGCGCAATGCTGTTATCCTTTGGCATAACCGCTACGGCAACCGAAACCGAAACCACAAAAACCAATGATACTGTTATTGAACAGATCGGCAGAATTGATATCGCTTCTTTAGCGGACGGTAAGGATGAGAACAATGTGTACTCAGGTATTTTGTATCCGCAAACCGAAACCTCCGATTATACCGGTACTTTGAAGATCGCGCACGACGGCGACTACCTCTATTTGGTTTCTTGGGCTAACAATATTTATGCTAACCGGAAGAGCTTTGAAGCGCATATTTACATTGAGCTTGACGACAGTACAAAATATCAGATTGTAGGAGGCCTAAACTATGGACCTTACACGTATTTGAAAGATGGTACAACAAAGACGAACGTTAACTACTATAATGGTTCCACTACTGCTTCGAGATACGAGAATGGTTACGAATTTTATTACCGTTTCGGTGTATTTACGGAGGATATGACTGACGGCGTTTATCCCACAAGTAGTGCTGTAAATGCCGAGAATGCGTTGGATTACGGCATCTTTTGCGGTTTGAATCATCCCGGCACTACGAGCGATGCTCCTTGGGAGGAGGATGGTGCCGGATATGAGATCGTAATTCCGATGCCCGAATCGATCCGTTCGGCGCTTGGTAACGGCGAGAATGTTAATGTTAAGATCGGTTTTACCTATATGCACAAAGCCACAGCCGATCTCTACACCACTACCGGTGGCGCGGCACCTGATGAAACTACCGACTATCGTGCATGGGCAAACTCCGGTAGCACCAACGCTCTTGTTAACGTAACCCTGCAAGGTAAGGCTCAAAGCGATGCTGCTGAAATTGCAGATACCGAGATCGTTGGCGTTCAAACCACCGAAATTGGGGAGGAGGGCACCACCTATTCGGCGCGTTTTGTTGCTACGCTGAATACTCCCGATTTGCAGAATGCAAAGATCGGCTTCCGTCTGATCGGTACCAACACTGTTGACAAGCAGTGCAACACCGTATTTAACAGCATTACGGCTGACGGTAACAATGTACCCGCATGGTATCTTGGAGCTGACTATCTGTATTGCCTCAACCTAAATGATCTTGTGGTAGGCAAAACTTATGCGCTTCAAATTGCCGCTTACTACATGGATGGCGACACTGCCAAGGTCGGTACGATATACAACGTGACGATCGGAGCGGACGGAACGATTACTGCGTCCCCTTTAGCATAATGAACCCACGGATTGTCATATCCGCCAATGCCACGCTTGACGAGGTTTACGCCGCATCGGAGCTGCGGGCGGCGTTTGCCGACTATCAAGGGGCAGAGGTCGATATTGTATATGATGATGTAACCGCCTCCAACGAAGATATTTACGTTGGAAATACAGTGTATTCCAAAAAGGTACCGGTCGGGAACGCATATTCCGTTACCACCGCCGGTACTTGCGTATACATTTCTGCGGGTTCTACTTATGGATTTGAGGCGGCTGTGGCTGCGGTGTGTGGAGAATTGCAAACCAACGGATGCTTAAAAAGCGGCTTGGAGTTGTTTGGAAACGGTGACGCGCTACAGACTTGCGGTCAAAAGCAAGAGGGACAAATTCGCTTTCTTACGCTCAACGTATATGGTTGGGCAAACACATCGCACAACACCACCGTCGCACTTCGCCAACCGTATCAAGTCTCTTTGTTAAAATCCTATGATGCCGATATTTTGGCATTTCAGGAATTTAGCAACAGCACGGAAAAAGGTACTGTGCGCTATCGCTCCGAGTCCTTTTTGGCAGATCTTGCCGAGCTTGGCTACTCCGAGGTTGGTGACGGCACACTTTTGAATACCGACGGCGCAAACTTTACACCTCTGTTTTACAAAAAGGATACGCTTACCGTTGTGGATTGCGGATACCTGCTGTATAGCGGTATCAACGATGTCAATTCCAAATCGGTAACCTGGGCGGTGTTCTCCGACCAAAACGGAGATCGTTTTATCGCCATGTCAACCCACTTTATGTGGAACGACACCACAGGAAGCTTGGTAACACGTACCGAGGATATGACCGACGAGCAGTACTCGGATCTTGTTGATGAAGCGGCCGATGTGCTCCGTCAACAAAACGCCAAGGAGCTGTTGGCACTTTTGTCGGAGATTCGTGAGGAGTACGGGGACTTGGGCGTGGTGATCGGCGGTGACATGAACACCGGCTTTGCAAGAACACGGCACGCTCCGTTGAGCGAGTTGGAGGGTGGCGGTCTTTTGTGGGCGCAGGGAACAGCGGATGACGCGGGATGTGCGGTCAACTCGGTAAACGGTCACGGCGCATATGCTACGTGGGATTCCGAAAAAGAGCTGTTTACATCTTATTATTCCCACATCGACCGGGACGCAACCTATTCCATCGACCACGTTTGGTACGAGGGTATTTCGATTGAACTGTTTGCAACCGTTGCCGACCGCTATGCTTGCTTTTCCTCGGATCATAATCCCAAAATCGTGGATTTTTCACTACAATAATGAAATATAATGGAGAATGAATATGAAAAAAACTTACATCGATCCTCAATTGAATGTTATGCTTTTCGATATGCAGGATATCGTTACGGCATCTGTTGCACTGGTGTATAATGATGATCTTGTTGACGGTATGAGCATCAATGACCTTTACAACAGCTAATACAAGCAATGACGCGGAGAGGTCTTTATCGCATAATCTGCATTGCGCTGATCGCGGCAATGCTGGCTGTATGCTTTTCCGGCTGCAATGATCAACAAAACAACGAAGAAACGGTGGGTACCGAATTGTCCACCGATTCTTCGGATTTAGCCGAAACCGTTTTGACGATCGTTGACAACGGGCAAAGTGAATACAACATTTACTATGATAAATCCTATGCTTCCAATGACGATTTTATATCCGTTGTGGGAGCCATGTCCAAAATGATTTATAACGGCACGGGGGCAAGGCTTTCCATGACCACCGACCGATACTACAAGGACACCATGGCAAATCAGCCTGCAATTCTCATAGGCGTTACGCAATGGGCAGAATCGCAGGAGATTGCCGCAAAGCTGACAAAGCTGAACGACTATTATATCGGCGTTGTTGGAAATAAGCTTGTTATTTGCGCACAAAACGCGGAAACATCTACAACGGCTGTTCAATATTTTATGAACAACGTGTTGCTTTCACAAACACAAAACGGTAAGAGTATTACGTTTTCTTCCAAGGACAACCATTTGCAAAAAGCAGTTTACGGTATTGACAGCGTTTCTTTATTGGGAGCCGAGCTTTCCGAGTACCGTATGGTCATTCCCGAGCACGCAGATGTCAACGAAAATTATTTTGCCTATCAGCTTCGATATTGGCTAATGAAGCACTACGGTGTTTTGTTGGATATCGTAAATGATTCCGCAACTGCGGGGGAACGCGATATTCTGATTGGTGACACCGCACGTTCTACCTCGCATGCGGATGAAGATGAGTACATCGTAAAAGCAAGCGGCAAAACTCTGGAGCTTTCCGCAAACGGCTATTCGGCTTACGACGAGTTGTATCAGTATGTTACCAAAACGCTGATCCCCTCCAAATCCGGTGCTTGTTACACGATCGCCGAAACCGAAACTACCGTAAACGCAATATCGGGGTTTGAGGAAAGAACGGCAAGCTCCATCACGGCATCGGGAGATGTGCGTGTGATGTATTACAACATTTACGGTTGGGAGAATTATAGTACCAGCGTGCGTAAGGAAATGCAACTGGAGCTGTTTAAAACCTATTCTCCCGACGTCATCGGATTGCAGGAATTCAGTTCAAGTGTCAGACTCGGAGGCTTGATCAGTGATCTGTCACAGTTGGGCTACGCCGAAGTGAAGCCGAAAAATGCCTACTCGAATTTTACGCCTCTGTTTTATAAAACAGACGTGCTGGAGGTGGTGGAGTCGGGATATCAGCTTTATAGCGGACTGAACGATGTCAATTCCAAATCGGTGACGTGGGCGGTGTTTTCTGTAAAGCAAACGGGAGAACGCTTTATTGCTATGTCCACTCACTTCTACTGGGAAAGTACCGAGGAGGGAGCTGCGGCGCGAATTTCAAACGCAACGGAATTGATTGATCTGATTGCATCCATACGCGCAAACGCGGAGTATGCAGAGCTGCCGTTGGTGGCGGGAGGAGATTTGAACTGTACGGTTTCCTCGGAGCCTGCCAATATCCTCAGTATGGGCGGTTTGCAATTCGCGTGGGATCTCGCTGTGCAAAAGAATGACGTTTCCACCCATCATCAACACGCCGAGTACAGCGCTGACTACCAAACCTATATCAACTTGTATCGTCCAACCGGTAAATACAGCGCGGCGATTGATCAAGTATGGGTTTCTTCCGATAATATGACGGTAAACAGGCTTTCAACCCTAACCGCTACCTATACGATGATCGCATCGGATCATTGTCCCGTGTTGGTGGATATTTCTTTTTAGATACAGATAAATCGAGGCAAACTTACTATGGCAAATATGAAACTGACGGACGATCGAGAGATTTCACTTGAAGGTAAAAAAATTATATTTATTGGTAATTCTTTTATTCATCATGGATTTACCGTTTTCCGCATTCCGCAAACCGTTCTGGGTCAAGAAGAACGCAACGGAGATCGGGGATATTTTTATCAGCTTTGCAAAGCCAATGGTGAACACGTAGACGTAACAGCGTGGACCTTTGGCGGACACACCTTAACCGATTTGTTTGGCGGATGTTGCCGAGCTGACCGAGGGTGTGACGGTGAAGACCATTTAAGCAGATTGACCGACCGTTTTTACGATTACGTTGTGATTTCGGCGGGAAGCAGAAGTAAATCGGATGTATATTTTCTTGATGATATTCAAAAGATCATAGATACTTTTCAATCTGTAAACCCAAACGTGAAATTTTTCTACTTATGTAACGTGGCATCCTACGGTATTTCTTCATGTCACAAAATACAAGACAACATACTGAACAGCCTAAAGCTATTAGGGAGTATGGGAGTTACGGTAGTGGATTGGGGCGGTTTCGTAATGGGATTGATTAACGGAACGATTGCCGTAGCCAACTCTACTCAACCGTACGATAAAAACAGCTTTATCATTTGTAAAAGTGAGATTGACGGATTTCATCCCAACATATTGTCGGGTTATATCACATCACTGATGCTGTATTGTGCCATGACGGGGAAGAGTGCCGTTGGACAAAGCTATTCATTTTGTAATGATTCTTCCGTTCATGTAAAATTTGATTTTGAGCTATATCAAAGAAAACATTATTGCTATAATAACTTTGTTACCAATTTTCACAAAATATTCAATTCTGCCACGGATATGAAGGGCATACAAAGCCGGATAGACGACTTTTTAAAAGAAAAGTCGTATGAATATTATCAATTTTAACGATAAGTGATTGCTTAACGGTGTTTATGACCTTGGGATTGGCGGTTATACCGTCAATCCCAAAATACTTATTTTTTTATGATTGCAAATCAAGAAGAAAGACGTGCTTTTGTAAAGCCGTATAAAGAAGGAGAAAAAATGCAGAATAAGATTCATTCTTTGATAAGAGTATTGATGTTGTTGATATGTTTGACAATTCTTGTAACCTCGTGCGCACAGCAAGACAATAAGGAAAACTTGAGTACCAATGATACGAATACTCCTTCCGTAACAACCCAAGCTGAAACCACACCGCCGGAGTGGGCTCCCAAGGATGAATGGGAGCTTTTGAGAGAGAAGGCAACGACAAGGGGAATTAAGGTTCTGTTTATTGGTAATAGCTTGACTTATTATAACGATATGCCGGAGCTTTTTGAAAATCTTTGTATTTTGGATGGTAAGATCGTTGATGCGGAACGGTTGACGTATGCCGGACAAAACATTGCCATGATGAAGGATGATGAAACGATGTGGTCGGAAATCGACACTAAGCTCACGTCCAGAGCATGGGATGTGGTAGTTTTTCAAACCGACCGTAACGGTGTGGTAATGGAGGAATATTTCCCCGATTATCCTTTGAAGGTCTATGAAGCGGCAAAGGAATTGACTGAAAAAATCCGAGATGCAGGTGCGATTCCTGTGATCTATTCCACGTTTGGTGTCAATAAAGGCTCTTTGACCTTCCAAGATCACACCAAAGAAAATATAACCTCGGTAGAGCTTAGCAATCTTGTAATTGCTTATGATGCAGCTGTTGCCCAAAAATTGAATTGCAAGGTGGTGTATGCGGGAGCCACCTTCAACAGCGTTCTTTCGTCCAATCCCGAAATCAATCTTTTTCATACTGACGAAAGACATCCGTCTTTGGCAGGTAGCGTGCTGATTGCGTGCGATTTCTATACGGTTCTGTTTGGTCAATCTCCCGAAAACATTCGTTTTAAAGGCGGATTGGACAGTGAAGAAACCGCGGCTGTATTGCGTAAAGCTGCCGCCGGTCTTCTTACCTACACGCCAAGAACGATTGCTACGATAAATGGGGCAGACTAATAGGAGCTTGATACGGATATGAGTTTTAATATCTATGAATCAGCAAAAGAAAAGCTTTTGATTGTGGCACACCGAGGTGTTTTTGGTGGAAATATCCCTTGCAATACGACTGCGTCTTATGAAGTCAGCTTGAAGCAAGGGGCCGATATGATTGAAACCGATATCAGTATGACCTCCGACGGTGAGCTGATCGTATTTCATCCGGGTAAGGAGAGCGCACACCTTTGCCTTGACCGATCCCTGCGTGAAATGACTTGGGAAAGCGTGGCTTCACTTCGGTATGTGAATATTGATAATGTACCCACTCAGTTTGGTATTATGCGTTTTGATGATTTTTTGGAACATTTTAAAGACAGATGCTTTATTAATGTGGATAAATTTTGGGATCATCCGGAAGCAATATACCATGCCATAGAGCGGCACGATATGATAGATCAGATTGTAGTAAAAGCACCGCCAACCGATGCCGTACTGCGTGTATTGGAGGATATTGCCCCCACACTTGCGTATATGCCAGTGGTAAAACGCGTCTTTGAACAACACCGTTCGCTCTTGAAGCGAAACATCAACTATGTGGGCGCAGAGGTACTGTTTTACGACGATGAAGATGAGGTCGCTTCAGATGCGTTTATCCAAATGATGCATCGTGACAGCAAGCTTGTTTGGGTAAATTCCATTATCTACGATTGCCAAAGACAGATTGCAGCGGGGCATTCGGACGATGTGGCACTGACCGTATCAGAGGATGCCGGCTGGGGCTGGCTTGCGGACAAAGGCTTTGATTTAATTCAAACCGACTGGCCGATGATGTTGATTGATTATTTGAAACGTACGGGGAAATATCATAAAACAATCCCTAACTTCACTAAGGAGCAGATATGACACAGTCCTATGCAAGGCAAATCAGACGTCGACTTCATATGTATCCCGAAATTGGTTTTGAGCTTCCCAAAACGTTGGAATTGATTAGAGCGGAGCTTGATAAACTGGGAATTATGTATACAGAGGAATATGGAAAAAGCAGTATCGTTGCCACGGTCAACTCACATATTACCGATTTTACGATCGGTATTCGAGCTGATATGGATGCGTTGCCCATAAAAGAACAAAATAACGTTTCTTATAAATCGCAAATTGAGGGACAGATGCACGCTTGCGGACATGATGCCCACACAGCCATTGCACTTGCGACGCTCAAGGAAATTTGGGAGAAACGGGATCAGATTGCTTGCAGGGTAAAATTCTTATTTCAAAGTGCCGAGGAATACGCGCCTTCAGGAGCGATGCTGATGGTAAAAGACGGCGTCATGGATGATATTGATTGTATCGTCGCGTTACATTGTCAACCCACGATGTCGGTTGGATGCGTAGGTGTTACGGCGGGGGAGCAAAATGCTACCAGCGATGGCTTTACCATTGATTTTTACGGTAAAAGTTGTCATGTTGCAAATCAAAATAGCGGTGTGGACGCTATCATGATGGCAGTGAGAGCTTACACCGATATTGAGCTTATGATCGCAAAAGAATTTGATGTACAATCACCGATTTTATTCAATGTTGGTGCATTTCACGGTGGAGATACAAACAACATCATTGCGGATCATTGTTCGCTGTTTTGCACTTTGCGTACATATGATGATGCGGTTGCCGCATATGCATTTGATAAAATACAACGGATCATTGATGCCGTAGCATCAACGGCAGGAGGTCACGCAACACTGACGCGTCATAAGCATTATCCCATTTTGGTGAATGATGAAGCTGTTAGCAATCACATTCGTCTTGCCGCCGAAAAAGTCGTAGGAAGGGATGGTGTCAAACTTTACCGTCGCAGTATGGAAGGGGAGGACTTCTCCTATTTTGCGCTGAAAAAGCCTGCGTGCATGTTTCGGCTCGGTGTACGCAACGAGAAAAAGGGCTTTGTACACGGATTGCATCAAGACCGATTTGATATTGATGAGGATGCATTGGAGATTGGAGTTCGTATTTTTGTTCAGTTTATATTGGATCATATGTATGACCGGCCGATTAAAAAGTATGATCAATTTTGACGGTAAAGGAGAGGTTAACCATGTTTATAGTATACGCACACAGAGGAGCCAGTGAATACGCACCCGAAAATACGATGAGCTCGTTCTATCTTGGCTTAAAGCAAGGCGCGAACGGAATAGAAACGGATGTTCGCAAAACAAAAGACGGTGTTTTGGTGCTTTTTCACGATAAAACCTTGGAAAGAGTGATTGGAAATTTCGGAGGCGTTGGTGACTTTACCTATGCAGAGCTTTTGAAAATGCGAGTGAAGAATCACAAAACGGCAACCGAGGATATAATCGTAAGGTTTGAGGACTTTTTGCACTATTTTGGTTTTCGCGATATTCATTTTGCCATTGAACTGAAGGAAGTGGGAACTGAGAAAGAGGTTCTTGATTTGCTTGAACGCTACGGTATGAGAGAAAAAACCGTTGTGACGTCCTTTAAGTTTGAATGTCTCAAAACCGTTAAAGCACTTTCTCGAACATATAAAGTGGGATATTTGGCAGCTGACTTTGACAGTGAGGCATTGGCTGAAACCAAAAAGGCGGGTGTTGAACAACTTTGTCCGCAAGCCGAACACGTAACAAAAGAAAAGGTAGAGCAATGGCATCGTTTGGGGTACAGTGTAAGAGCGTGGGGTGTTTCCAACGTCGAGTTAATGAAGCATGCTTATGATAGCGGTGTTGACGGTATGACGGTCAATTTCCCCGATCTGCTTGTTCCTTACGTTATAGCAAAACAGAAAAACAAAAATTGAAAGTACCTATGATTTTACGAACGGACAGATGCTGTATATAAGGCGAGATCACGTATGAAAATATCACAAATTACTCTCGAAAAATTAATGTCAATGACACCAAGTGAAAAATGGAATATTGTTTGCAAAGATATAACGGACGATGGCGCGTTCAGTGAATTTGCGTTGCTTCTTGGCAGTTGTCCCGAACTCGCAGAGGAACGTGCAATTACTGCCGCAAAGCTTTATCACGAAGGAAGAGTGAAATACATCGTACCCAGTGGAGGGGTCAGTTGGATTAATAATGGTGTATCGATGACGGAAGCTTGCTTTATGTCACAAATATTGACAGATAATGGGGTTCCTGCCGAAGCTATCGTGATTGAAAACGAAGCGCTTACAACTCGAGAAAATATGATATACGGCACGCTGCAGATCAATCGCAAATGCAGATTTAACGACGTAAGCGGGATTGCTTTAGTTACTTCATTTTGGCATATGAAGCGCAGTCTTATGTTGGCAAGAGCTTTTTTGCCGAAAATGATTAGGATTCATACATGTCCAACATTTCCGAATAGAGATAAGGAAGAATGGTTATGTATGAAAGAAAATATAAATTTGCTGGATAATGAAATAAGATTGCTTAAAAATTTAGCTGATACCCGTATGATAGAGGATCTGAATTTGTAGAGTTCATAAAAGGAGGAAAAGAATGCTGAAATACGATCATTTTATATTTGATTTTGATGGGACGCTCTCGGACAGTTATCCTGCTTTCGTTAAGGCAGCAAAATCGATCGCAGATAAGTATGGCGTTCCTTCATCGGATGAACAGATATACCGTCTTTTGAAAAAGCACAGTACGGTATATCTGTTTGATACGCTTGGCTTTGGAAAGTATCGAGATGGTGCTTACAGTGAGTTTCAAAGGCTGTCGGAGGAATTGTTGAGTACCGAAGCTACGGCTATGGAGGGGGCAGAAGATCTTTTGCGTTTTATTTCTGAAAACGGAGGAAAAAGTTACGTCTATTCACATAGCGGAAACATAGTTGTGCAAAATGTCAGCAGGTGGGGCTTTAAAAAATATTTTGTCGATTATATGCTCGGTGACACCCGGTACCCGAGAAAGCCTGCCCCCGATGCGTTGCTCGCACTTATGAGTAAGCACGGGATAGAGCCCCATAAATGCGTTATGATAGGTGATCGTGATATAGACATTCTTGCGGGTAAAAACGCAAAAATAAGCGGAATACTCATTGATGACGCAGAATATTATCCGGAGCTTGAGGTGGAATACCGCGTTTCAAAATTAAGTCGGATAAAATATTTGTTACAAAGCGATCCCCAGATATAAACTTATTTGCCGCAAATTGCTATTGCAATTTGCGGTAAATTCAGATTGTAGACAAAAAGGAAGTCGTATTGAAAAACACCTGCGAAGGTAACGATGCAGGTCACGCTTGCTTTTGCGTGCATGAATTTAAAAAACTGGCAAAATGGAAAAAACTTTTCTCCAAACTTAATTTTCACTGTTTTTCTCTCATTTCTCCAAAATCTTTTCCCTCCTTTGCAGAAAAGCACTCACACCTCAGCTTGGGATTCGTGAGCAAGCCACGGCTTAGCCGATGGTCATGATGATTGGATTAGCCGAAATCATAAATTCGATAGTAGGAGAATGGCTTGATTATTTTAAGACGTACCGCAAATTCCTGTCAGATACACTATAAATTGTTTGAATCAGTAGCTGATAAAATGGGCGTTGTAAAGGTTACGATTAATGCTACAATGCCCAATAATTCAACTAATTTGTCTCCTTTTGTATTGACATTATAAAAATAAAAGAGTATAATTGAAAAAAATAAAAGGAGAACCGGTAGTGAAAAAGAAAATTATTTCAATTGGAGAAATCATTTGGGATATTTATCCGAAAAAAAAGACCATTGGCGGTGCACCGTTGAATTTTGCAGCACATGCGGTTCTTTGCGGTGCGGAAAGTGCCTTGATCTCGGCAGTCGGACAGGATCTTTTGGGCGAGGAAGCGATGAAATGGTTGCATTCGTTTGGAATCGTTGACAAATATGTGAAAGTCAATCCTCAATCGACAGGGCAATGCTTGGTGACATTGGATGAAAACGCCGTCCCGCATTACAATGTTTTGCGTGATGTGGCATATGATCATATCTGTCTTGCCGATGAGGAACTTGCGAGTATTGCAAGGGAGGGCTACGATGCCTTGTATTTCGGAACACTGATACAAAGAAATATTGTGTCACGAAAAACGGTTTGCGAGTTGGTGTCCCGCTGTTCATTTGCTCATGTGATCTGTGATGTCAATCTGCGCCCGAATTGCTACGACGCGGAGTCGGTGAATTTTTGTATGCGCCATGCAACGGTATTAAAAGTAAGTATCGAGGAAGAGGGTCTGTTACGCAGTCTTGCGGGATATGTCCCCGAGTCGGAGTCCTATTCTTCGATTGCGCGGGCAATCTGTAAAAAATATCCTCAAATTCGGGTTTTAATCTTAACGCTCGGAAAGGATGGATCCTATGCGTATTTATCGGAAGAGAAAAAGGAGTACCGTCAAGGTGCGGTGGGAAATAAGGTGGTTTCCACTGTCGGTGCGGGTGACAGCTTTGCAGCGGCGTGGTTGGTATCTTATTTGAACGGGATGCCGATAGAGGCTTGTATGCAAAAGGCGGCAGAGGTCAGCGGCTATGTTGTGGCGCATATGCAGGCAGTTCCAAATTATTAAAATGAAACGGGGTGATATAAAATTGCAAAAATTGGACTCTCTTATTTACTTTTCTATGATTTTATGGTAGAATGTAACTAACAGATAAACTTGAATTTGTTGCTCCAAGGGAAAAGAAAGCGACCGGGTCATAAAGGGGAAAGATAATGAGAGATAATGATAAATTCACAACAGATATTTCTTCGTTATACAGTTATTATATTTACCAAAATTTAATACAATCACTTCTGTTGAGAAAACAGGGTAAGGTTCATTTTTTAGTTGAGAATGGCAGTGCCATGATATCATGGGGACTAAGTGCTTTTATTGGCGGAGATTTTTCAAAAGCGAATGGTGAAAAAGTTATTTCAATATTAGATGATTATGATAAACCACTATATCTCTATTATCCGGATGACAGATGGCGTTCTTTTATTAAAAGTACACTTTCAGACAAGTTGAAAGACAGATATCTCAATTTATATCAGTTCGATAATAAAAATATTACCGAACTTAATGACGATAGCGAATGTGTAGTTCAAATTACGCGAAACCTTATGGAGAATAATTTGCCTAATACTGAATTGGTTATAAGTGAATTGTATTCTTATACGGATGTGGAAGATTTTTATCAAAACGGATTTGGGTTGGCTTTGGTTATGGATGGTGTCGTATCCGGGTATTGTTTAAGTGAATACAGTAATAACAACAGTCATGGGATTAACATATGGATAGATGAGCAGTATCGCGGATTAGGATATGCCAAGAAAATGGTAAATGCCTTTTTGTTACACTGTCAAGAAAAGAATCAATCTGTCTACTGGGTATGTAATGCTGACAACATAACATCTAATAAATTGGCTGTCTCAAGCGGATTTGTTTTGAAATCTACGATGCATTATTTTGAACTGTAAAATGTATTTATTCGGAGCGACAAATTCCAATTTGTCGGTGAGATTAGGTGCTGAATTATAGTTTTATCATTTTGTGATATAATGAACTGACGGTAAATTTGGCTTTGTGGAGGTAACACCAATGGAAAAATTATCAAAAGCGGCAGAAGCAATACTAATAGACCGATTTGGCAAAGATTGTATCATTGCACTGGCAACAACAATTGATGACGTTCCTTATGTCCGTAACGTGAACGCATTTTATGACAACGGTGCTTTTTATGTGCTTACTTATGGATTGTCAAATAAAATGAGACAAATCGAACATAATCCTACGGTTGCGATATCGGGGGATTGGTTTACCGCACATGGCAAAGGGATTAATTTAGGCTATTTTGGAAAAGCAGAAAATGCACGCATCGCAAAAAAGATGAAAGTGGCATTTTCCGAGTGGATTGATAACGGTCACAATAATTTTGATGATATAAATACTTGTATTCTTTGTATTAAACTAACCGATGGACTTTTATTTTCACACGGCACACGGTATGAAATTGATTTTTCTAAATAATCACAAATTCTAAATTTATAAAATTGAGTTGATATTTTATAAAAAGTGCGTTGATAATTTATTGACTTTTGTTCCGCGCCGTGTTATAATGCAACCAACAGAAAACAAAATTGAGGGGAATACAATGGAAAACAACAAATTCGGAATGTTTATTCACTGGGGCATCTACGCGCTGACGGGTGTGCAGGAGCAGGTGATCGCACGGAATGATATGTCGCATGAGGAATACGACAAGCTGGTAGGACAGTTCAACCCAACCGAGTACGACCCCGAGGAATGGGTATTGCTTGCAAAGAATGCAGGCATGAAGTACATCTGCTTTACGACCAAGCATCACGACGGCTTTTGCATGTGGGATACCAAGTATACCGACTACAATGTTATGAATACCCCCTATGGCAAGGATGTGCTCAAAATGCTTGCCGATGCCTGCCGCAAGCATGGCATGAAGCTTTCTCTCTACTACTCCAACCCCGATTGGCACCACGAAAACGGCTACAATTCCTACTCTACCCATCAATGGAAGGCGGTCAATCCAAGTGCGGGCGACAGAGAAAAATACCGTGCGTATGTCAAAAATCAAGTGCGTGAGTTGTTGACAAACTACGGCGAGATCTATACCTTTTTTTGGGATATCCCTCCCAAGTATATCGATCAATCGATGAACGAGCTGATCAGAGAGCTGCAGCCGGGTATTTTCATCAACAATCGCGGCTATGATGACGGTGACTTTGAAACTCCCGAGCGCGAGGTTCCCGAGGGGAATCGCTTTGTGCGCATGACCGAGGCGTGTGAGTCGGTAGGTGAGCAATCGTGGGGATATCGCGAGAACGAGGACTATTTTTCGATCCGATATCTGACAAGCTCCATCTGCAAGATCATGGCAATGGGCGGCAGTTATTTGCTCAATGTCGGACCGATGGCAAACGGAAAGATTGACGAAAAGAGTGCTTCGATCATCAAGCGCGTGGGCGACTGGTACTGTCGCATGAACGGCGTACTCGAGGGACACGAAAAGGATCCTTTGGGATTGACGACAAAGGGCAAGGATCCCTTTGTTGCTTTCCGCAAGAACGAAAAAACCTATCTGTGCTATTATGCGGGATCGAGTTCTTCCGCGATCAACTTTGTCAACGCGCCTTCGGTACCCAAGTGCGCAAGGTTGCTCAACGGCGGAGAGACGCTTGGGTTGCGTTACGAGACACTCCCCGCGTATATTTGGGGCGGCAGAGCCGCAGGTCCGTTCGTCAGCATCACAGGGATCCCTGTGGATGATTATCCCGCGGAGCCGCTTGTGATCGAGATCGAGTGGTGATTGATAGGAAACGAGGCGGTTGTATTGCAATCGCCTCGAAAATTTTTGCCTTGTATCGGAAAATAATCAAAAATTTTGTTGACTTTACTTTGTGTTTATGATAGAATAAGTAAAACGGACATTGCTTTTGAATAGTTACTATATGCCATATTTCAGTTACTTTATGCAATGGATTTTCAATGAAATCAATGTTATAATATAAAGGTTCAGAAAGGATTTTTTGAAAAGATGAGTAAAAATATTTTGGTGATCGGCAGTATCAATGTTGATTATGTCATTCATACCGACCGTCTTCCAAAGCTTGGCGAAACGATTACCGGCAGTGATTTTGCCATGAACTTTGGCGGTAAGGGTGCCAATCAGGCGGTGGCGATCGCCAAGGCGGGGTGCAGTGTTAAGATGCTGGGAGCCGTGGGAAATGACCTTTCCGGCGATCTTGCCCTTAAGAACCTCGAGGATTGCGGTGTGGACAGCAGCGAAGTCCTGCGTGTGGATGCTCCTACGGGAGCGGCGGTCATTACGGTCTGCGGTGGGGATAACCACATCATTCTCGATGTGGGCGCCAACGGTTATGTCACGCCTAAACGTATTGCCGAGCGCGCCGACCTGTTTGCATGGGCGGACATTGTTGTGATGCAGTACGAAATTCCCACCGAGTCGGTGATTGCCGCCGCACGTATGGCAAAGGAGCGCGGCAAAATGGTTGTCATCAATCCCGCACCGGTGAAAGAGGTTGACGCCGAGCTTTACCGATATGTGGATCTGATGATCCCCAACGAGTTTGAGGCGCAGCTGATTACGGGCATTGCGCAGAACAACGATGATGACGCACGCAACGCCATTGCCAAGCTGCGTGAAATGGGCTGTCAAAACGCCATTGTTACCTTGGGAGGCAAGGGCTGTGCCTACGGTGTGGGCGATGATGTGCACTTTGCGGGGATCTACAAGGTCCAACGTGTCGATACCACTGCCGCTGGCGACAGCTTTATCGGCGGCATCTGCTCCAAGCTTTGCGAGGGATGGGATCTTGACCGCGCGGTTACCTATGCCGCCGCTGTTTCGGCGATTACCGTCAGCCGTCCCGGCGCCGCGGTTTCGATCCCCGTTGCCTCTGAGGTCGAGGAGTTCTTGAAAACGCATACCATCGGGGAGCATTAATAACGCCTTTTCCTCAAGCTCTTTCAAAAACCTTTCACGCATTTTGAATTACAGTGAGGATTTTACGATGTCGATTACTTTTGACGCAAGCACAAAAACCTTTTATTTGGACGGAAAGGGCATGACCTATGCCTTTTTCATTAACGAGCATGGTTATGCCGAGCATTTGTATTACGGACAGCCCATTGCGCATGACGATCTCTCCTATACAAGAGAACGCGGGGTGCAGAGCTTTGTGGTGAAAATTCCGGGCAAGGAGAATGTCAACGGACTTTGCTACTACGGACAATTTCCGACCGAGCTTTCCTTTTTTGGAACGGGGGATTACCGCGAGCCGACGGTTGCTGTGACCAACGCCGCGGGAGATCGCCTGGCGGAATTGCTTTACGACGGTCACGAGATCCTTTCGGAAAAGCCCGCGATCACGGGAATGCCCTCGATGCGTGGCGGCGAGACCTTGGTGGTACATTTGAAGGATCAATTTACTGCCTTTGCCTGCGATCTTTATTACACGGTATACGACGATTGCGGTGTGATCGCGCGCCGTGCCGTTTACAAGAACGGTGCAAAAACGCCCGTTATGCTGAATCGCGCCTATTCCTTTGCCATGTCTTTGCCGGGCGGCGACTATGACATGATCTCGCTCCACGGCGCATGGGCGACCGAGCGTGCCGTGCAGAGAACGCCTCTGCCTTACGGCGTGACATCGGTCGACTCCAAGCGTACCACCTCATCGGCAACCCTCAATCCCTTTATGGCAATCGTCGGCAAGACTACCGACGAGCTCCAAGGCAATGCCTACGGTGTAAGCTTGGTCTATTCCTCGTCTTACGTTTTAAAAGCCGAAAAGAATGAGAGTGGAAATGTGCTCCTGACCGGCGGTATCAACGACTTTGATTTTGCATGGAAGCTGGGCGCGGGTGAGAGCTTTGAAACGCCCGAGGTCGTTCTTGCTTACTCGCATGAGGGACTTGGCGGGATGAGCCGACAGTTCCACGACGCTTATCGCAACCACCTCATCAATCCGCGCTATGTGCGTAGCCATCGCCCTGTGGTCATCAACAACTGGGAGGGGACTTACTTTAATTTTGACAATGAAAAGCTCAAAGCCATTGTAAAGGCGGTTGCGGGGACGGGGATCGATACCTTCGTTCTTGACGACGGTTGGTTTGGCAAGCGTGACAATGATAGATCCGGCTTGGGTGACTGGGTGGTCAACTCCCAAAAGCTCCAAGGCGGGCTGACCGAGATCATCAATTATGTGCACAGCCTCGGCATGAATTTCGGTCTTTGGTTTGAGCCCGAAATGATCAGTGAGGATTCCGATCTTTACCGTGCGCACCCCGATTATGCCATCGGTGTTCCGGGACGCGCACGTTGCACCAGTCGCACACAGTATATGCTCGATTTGACGCGCAAGGAAGTGCGCGATGCCGTTGTAGGGGCGGTCAACAAGATCCTGCGTGAGAACCAAATTGAGTATGTCAAATGGGACTATAACCGCAATGTGACCGAGTCTTTTTCTTTGGGACGTGAGCCCGAGAGACAGGCAGAGTTCGCGCACCGTTATGCATTGGGCGTGTATGACCTGTGCGAGCGGATCGTCAATGCCAATCCCGACGTGTTCTTTGAGGGCTGTTCGGGCGGCGGCGCACGTTTTGATCCTGCCATGCTGTACTACTTCCCGCAGATCTGGACCTCCGACGACAGTGACGCCGAGGAACGCACGAGGATCCAATACGGCACCTCGATGGTTTACCCCGTGTCTACTATGAGCTGTCATGTTTCAGTGGTACCCAACCATCAGACCACGCGTGTCACACCGATGAAGACCCGTGCCGACATTGCACATCTTGGCGCGACAGGCTATGAGCTGGATACCTCGAGCTTTACCGACGAGGATCGCGAAACGACCAAGGCACAGGTCGAGGATTACCACGGGATGGAGGAATTGGTACTGAACGGCGATCTTTACCGTACCGAGGATATCTACAACTCCAATTACTTTGGATTTATGTTGGTCTCCAAGGATCAGAACGACGCGCTTTTGACCGCATACCGACGCATGGGCGGCGCACAGGTCGAGACCAAATATCTGCGTGTGTGTGGCTTGGATGCGAATAAAAAGTACCGTGTTTCGGGCTTGGATAAGGTGCTCAGTGGCTCCACGCTGATGAATGTGGGGTTGCTTGCCCGTTTCCCGCGCGGCGACTTTGGAACTGTGACGCATCACTTTACCGCAGTAGAGGAATGATTTGAATATTTGATCTTTGGTGGGGAAGCTTTTTAGAGGCTTCCCCACATTTTTTTCAAATTCTCTTGACAATGTAACAATGTTATGCTATACGATAGCCAAGATTGTCCGTTGCACCGACGCCGTCATCGGTGAGGGCTGTGAGATCGAGGTCTTGGAATACAGCGGTGCCGCCGAGGTCCACCCGAAAGCTAAGATTGGAAAAGTCGTGAAAATATAAACATGAATGGGAAGAAACCGTAACGATTTCTTCCCATTTTTGTCACGGGAGGATGATATGACGATTTTTTTTCGGTCGATTATTGTATAGTTACCGTTTTTAAAGCTTTCGTGCTTTTTATAATACGAACGCTATGAGGAGACATGGACAGATCGATTTTATCGCTCAACCCAATATCCTCTTTTGCCCATACATCTCGTAAGCTGCCGATACCGTCAAAAATGATGTGTAAGTGCTCCTCTTGATCTCCGAGCTGGAAAAAAGCGTATGCGTATGTTTGATCTTCCAGCTTTTTTTCAAAAACGTGCAGAAGCCTTCCGTTTTCTTCGATTTGATAGATTGGAGTTGCCGTGGAAAAAGCAGTGTCTTGATTGATTGCGATGATTTCGTCATTACAGTAAAGCGAAAGCTCGAATTTGCTGATGTTTTCGAGGGTGCTGCTGATTTGAATGGGCGAATTAAAAAAAGCCCGCATTGAATACGCAACGATCATCTCGTCCTCAGTAAACTCCTTACCGACGGCACTGTAATTACAAGTGCCGATATCCAACATATCCAAATCAAAATAGTGTCCTTTATTGATATAGGGCATAAATGTAAAATACGATCGATAGATATCCAATAGATTGCTCCAATTTCCAAACGAGTCGGTATTGGATCGGTAAGAGCTGCAATATTTTGACCAATACTCATGATATTCCTTGAGTGCATGTACGGTGACACAAAATCCAAAGTCGCGGTCAGAGCGCATCAGCTCGCTTCGCATGAGCTCGGCATTGACCGGATCAGTCGGTGTCCAATCGTATTTTAGGTAGTCAAAGCCCCATTCCGTCCATTGCAGTACATTGTTTTTTTCTTTGCGGACAACACCAATCCCACCCATGGTCGAGGCAAAGCGTTTGTCGGGCTCACCCGTGGTACAACCGGGAATAGAGGAGAACTCCTTGGGACATCCCCATGCGTTGAGCATCGGAGTGGAATAGATTCCGCATTTCAATCCCAAGGCGTGCAATGTATCGGTGAGGTACTTCATATTCGGAAACTTTTGATTTGGCATAACGGCGTCAAATTTACCGCCGTATTGAGATTGCCAACCGGAGTCGATGTTGACGTAACGGTATCCGTATTCCGTAATACCAAGCTCGGTCAATCGCTTAACGATATTTAAAACGGAGGCTTGTGATACCTCGGAGCCAAAGGCGTTCCACGTCGTAAAGCCAAGCAAGGGCGTTACAAGTACGTTTTCCGGTCGAATTTCCAACAAAAGCTTTTTGCGATCAACGCCGTGGCGGTTTTGGGCGATAAGCGTGATTTGATAATTTCCTGCCGAAACGACGCTACCGGAGATGATGTTATCGTTCAGTACAAGGCCTTCGGGTAGATCAAGTGCACTGTACGAAATGGGGCGTTCCCCTGTAACGGGGATCCTTAATAGAAAGGGTTTGTTCGGTGATGCTCCGAAAACGGAAGCAAGATTGATTTTGGGTGCCCCGGTAAAAGGCATGGCGGTTGCAATACGGATTGTTCTCATCGTCGGTTCCTCCTGATTTTTTATTTATTATAGCATATATAGATTTTATTTCCTATTGACAAAACATAGTTATTTATGGTAAAATCATAGGGGGTGAGGAAGATGAAAATGAGATCTGTTTTCCAAGGTGATTCTTTACTGTTGAAAATTTGTCATTTCGGTTATGAGAATATCGGTAATGATGCCAAGTGGGGGCGTGGGAGCAGAAATGTTTATATCTTGCATTACGTTTTGGAAGGAAGCGGTTTTTTTAATGATTTTTCCGTAAAAAATGGGCAAGGCTTTTTGATCCGTCCTATGCAGAGTGTGGAATATCATTTTGATGAGATCGATCCGTGGAAATATTTTTGGGTGGTGTTTGAGGGTGAATGTGCCGATCAAATATGTCAAAAATATATTAAAACCGATACGCACGGGATATTTACTTACGGCTTTTGTCAAAACTTGATTTTTCAAATTGGTAAGATATTTTCCGAAAAGTTTCCGTTGGGAGAGGCGGAAGCGATGTCATTATTTTTTTATCTGTTATCCATGCACAAGGTGTCTTTGCCGCGTTCCGACAATCATTATGTGACCGAAGCTCAAAATTACATTCATCTGAACTTTCACCGTCCTCTTACGGTAAAAGAAATTGCTGCGTCACAAAATATTGCGGATCGTTATCTTTATAATCTTTTTATCAAATATCAAGGGGTGTCTCCCAAGCAATATTTGAACAAAGTAAAGCTTCAAAACGCTTTGGAATTGCTCCGAAAAAGCGATTGCACGATCACAGAGGTGGCTATTTCGGTCGGATTTGATGACGTTTTGCAATTTTCGCGTTTTTTTGCCAGACAGATGGGAATCTCCCCAAGTGCTTACCGTAAAAAATGGCGTGAATAATGAAACCGAGAGATCGCATGACTTTCACTTGAACGCAAAAATAGGAAGAATCAAAAGCTCTTCCTATTTTTTACATTATTGTTTTTTCTCGCCTGCGGTCTTGTGCCCGCGGGCTTTGATTTTGCGGTCTTGTGCGTATTCCTTTGTGTGGCAGAGTGTTCGCTCTTGCCGTTGCGCGGTTGTCGGCTCTGCTTGCTTGGCGCGGTTTGGCGACCTTTCGCATTGCCTTTCTGTTTGCCATTTTTTTGCGGTGCGTCTTTCTTGATGTGCGCGTTTGCGGGACGCACAAGACAATCGGGACCAAAGCCGATGAGATCGGTCCTACCCGCACGTGTCAACGCCTCACGCACCAAATCCGCGTTTTGCGGACGGTTGAACTGAAGTAGGGCGCGTTGGAGCTGTTTTTCGTGATAGTCGGTGGCAACGTAGACGGGCTTCATATTCAAGGGGTTCATGCCTGTGTAGTACATGACCGTGGACGCCGTGCCGGGGGTGGGATAGTAGTCCTGCACCTGTTCGGGTGCGTAGCCGTTCTTTTTGAGGCAGAGCGCCAGCTCAATGGCGTCGTTCAAGGTTGAGCCGGGGTGGCTGGACATGAGATAGGGGACAAGGTATTGCTCCTTGCCGATCTGCTTGGTGATATCAAAGAACTTTTTGCGAAAGCTCTCGTACACGCCAAAATTCGGTTTGCCCATGCAGGAAAGTACCCCATCGGAGCAATGCTCGGGCGCGACCTTGAGCTGACCGCTGACATGATCCTTGACCAGCTTGTAAAAGAAAGCATCGTCGGGATCTGCCATCAGATAGTCAAAGCGGATGCCGCTGCGGATAAATACTTTTTTGACCTTGGGGAGCGCTTCCACCTCTTCCAAAAGATGCAGATATTCCTCATGATTGACCTTGAGGTTTTTGCAAGGCGTGGGGGCGAGACACTTGCGGCTTGCGCATACACCGTCCTTGAGCTGTTTGTCGCAGGCGGGGTAACGGAAATTTGCTGTCGGACCGCCGATGTCGTGGATGTATCCCTTAAAATCGGGGAGCGCGGTGATCTTGCGTGCCTCTTCCACAACACTTTTGACACTGCGGGAGCGCACGGTTCTTCCTTGGTGGAAGGCAAGCGCACAGAAGTTACAGCCACCGAAACAGCCGCGATTGTGTGTGATCGAGAACTTGACCTCTTCAATTCCCGGGACACCGCCGGCAGGCTTGTAGGATGGGTGATAGTCGCGCATATAAGGGAGAGAATAGACGTGGTCGAGCTCCTCACGCTCCAGAGGCGGCATGGGCGGATTTTGTACCAGGAGCTTGTTGTCGTAGCGCTCGCAAATGGCTTTGCCGTTGATCGAGTCTTGATTTTTGTATTGCACGCCAAACGCCTCGGCGTATTTGTGCTTGTTCTCCTTGAGCTCGTTATAGTCAAAGATGGCGGCGACCTCGTAGTGGATGGGATCCTCGGGCTTGGCAAGGTAGACCGTTCCGCGCACGTCTCGGATCTTGCGGATCGGTACGCCTTTGTTAAGCAGCTCGGCAATGCGGCAGAGGATTTTTTCTCCCATGCCGTAGGTCAAAAGGTCGGCGCGGCTGTCTACCAGCACCGAGCGGCGCACCTTGTTATCCCAGTAGTCGTAGTGCGCAAAGCGGCGCAGAGAGGCCTCCAGACCGCCGAGAATGATCGGCACATCGCCATAAGCCTCGCGGATGCGGTTGCAGTAAACGATCACGGCACGGTCGGGGCGCTTGCCCATCTCGCCGCCCGCTGTGTAGTAGTCGAAGCTGCGCTTTCTTTTGGCGGCGGTGTAATGCGCCACCATGCTGTCGATGTTGCCCGACGTCACGAGAAAGCCGAGACGGGGTCTGCCAAACTCGCGAAAGGCGTCGCAGGTCTTGTAATCGGGCTGTGAGAGGATCGCCACACGATATCCCGCGTCCTCCAGCACGCGCGAAATAATGGCAACGCCAAAGGACGGGTGATCGACGTAAGCGTCGCCCGTCACGTATACGAAATCGGGTGCGTCCCACCCACGTGCTTCCATCTCCGCACGCGAGAGCGGCAAAAAGCCTGTTGTATTCATGGTTGTTCCTTTCTTTATCTTTTTTGCGGGGGAACTTTTGAGAAAGTTCCCCCGCACCCCCTCAAAACTTTTAACGCATTTTTGGAGTATTATAGTTGTCTCTTTTTTAGGGAAATAACATCTTGGAGCGGGCAGGGTCTTGGCGGTGCCTAACCGCTTGCGGGAGTACCTGACGAAAAGCGTACAAACATACCCAATATTGCCCTGCATTATGAAACGGGGCAGAAATGTCACCGTTTTCTAAATCTCAAAATGCGTTTAAAGTTCTTGAAGGGTTTGGGAAACTTCTTTCAAGAAGTTTCCCAAGAAAAAAGCATCCCTATTCTTCCTCGTTCCGATATGCCTTTTTACCCTGCATGCCTGCCATTTCTTTAAAACCGTCGATCTCGCCGCGCTGCATAGCGCCGAAGATGCGGTAGCGCAGACCGTCGTGTTTGCGGTCAAGTTGGTTCAGCAGTTGCTTCATTTCCTCACGCTGAGTGTTGCCGTCGGCGGGGCAGGGGGATTTGATCACGGGGAGCTGTACCTTGGAGGCAAAATAACGCACATCCTTTTCGGGCATATAGAGCATGGGGCGGATCAGCTTGATGCCGACACGGGAAAGATACGTGACGGGCGAAAAACAGCCGATGCGTCCCTCAAAAAAGAGGTTGAGCATAAAGGTCTCTACCGCATCGTCAAAGTGATGCCCAAGCGCCACCGTGTTGCAACCCAACTCCTTTGCCGCGTTGTGGAGTGCCCCGCGACGCATCTTGGCGCAGAGTGAGCAGGGGTTCTTTTCTTTTCGCACATCAAAAATAATGCGAGAGATCTCGGTGGGGACGATATGATAGGGGACATCCAGTTCCTCGCACAGCTTGGCGATCGGTGTAAAGTCCGTCCCTTCAAATCCCATGTCTATGGTGATGGCGATCAGTTCAAAGGGGACGGGATAAAAACGGCGCAGCTCTGCCATGGCACAAAGCAGGGTGAGCGAGTCCTTTCCCGCGGATACCCCCACGGCGATCTTGTCTCCCGCCTCGATCATTTGGTAGTCGTCCAGCGCACGGCGGGTAAAGCTTAAAATTCGTTTGATATGTTCCATATTTGGGTTGATATACACAAATCAGGGGTGCCGCAAGCGCAACACCCCCAACCGTTTCCTTTTCTTATTCGGCAGCTTCTTCAGCCTCGGCAACATCAGCCTCGTCAAGCTCGATATCGCATTCACCGAGTTCATCGGGAATTTCGTCTGCGTCGATGGTGAGGGTTTTAATTGCTTTGAGCTGGCGAATGATACCGATGGTGATTACGGTAACAGCTGCGGCGGCAATGCCCACGCCGATGGCGATTTTTACATTTTTGTTCATGATGTGTCTCCTTATTATATATATTTATAGATTTAACATTTTGAGGCTCCCGCAATCTCTTTTCAGAAAGAAAAATTGCAGGTTTCGTAAATTTTTTGTGCCGCATCGGTAAGAACACGGTTTTTTTCTCCCTCGCGTCGCGGACGGTACAGCAACAGCGGAGCGCTCATGCGCAAGGAGGGGGCACCCCCTTTGACCGCCTCGGTCAGTACCATACACGGCTCTGTTTCCGCATCGGCATGGACGAAGGTCATGCGTTTGGGTTCCAGTGAAGCACGGTCGAGCGCCGCCAAAAGCTCGGTCAGCCGATCGGGTCGCCATACGCATACAAATCTTCCGCCGTAGCGTAAGAGCCTTCCTGCGGCATCGCAAAAATCGCCGATGCCGCCGCATACTTCGTGGCGTGCTATGTATTTTTCATCATGCGCATTCCGCTTTCCCGTGTTGCACTTCATGTAAGGCGGATTGGATATTACCAAATCGACTTCCCCCCCAAGCTGTGTGGCACAGAGTGTGCGAACGTCGGCACAGAGTGGTGTGATACGGTCGGAAAAACCGTTAAGCGCGGCATTGCGGGCGATCAAGTCAGCAAAGCTTTCTTGCACCTCCACTGCTGTCACGAATGCTGCCTTTTGTCTTGCAAGCAAAAGCAGAGGGAGGATCCCTGTGCCACTGCCGAGATCGACGGCGCGAGCGCGGTGCTGCGGACGGACATAGGCGGCGAGCAGATAGGCATCGGTGCCAAAGGTCAAGCCCTGTTTCTTCTGTATCAAACGGATCGATGCGTTGACTTCGTCAAGCCGTTCATCCGACAACAGCCGCGGTGTGACGTCTTTGGCGATGTCCATACGTCTCTCCTTTTCTTTCCGGTAGGTGCGGAACTGTATGAGAAACTCACACAGGGTGAGTGTTTTCTTTTTGGAACGCAACAGCGGAGCAGGCAGAAAAACCGCTTGCTCCGCCGTTTGCGGGTGATGTATTACTCCTCAGCGGGAGCGCCAACAGGGCAAGCATCAGCGCAAGCGCCGCAGCTAACGCATACATCGGCATTAATTTCGTACTTGCCGTCGCCTTCGGAAATTGCCTCAGTGGGGCAAGCCTCTGCGCAAGCGCCGCAGGATACGCAATCGTCAGAAATTTTGTATGCCATTGGTACGGTACCTCCTGTGAGATTTTTTGGGCAATCGGGCACAAAGTGTCGGGTTGTCCTACACTTATATTGTATCACATTTTTTTTGAAATGCAACTGTTTTTTTCAATTTTTCAAAAAAAATTTATAAACTGTGCGATTTGATGTGATTTCAGTTATTTTTTGTGCCTTTTTCGGTGTTATTTTCGTTATTTTGTGCACTCTTTCGCTCTTTGGAGAGCACGGTGACATCATCGCGGTGGTACTGTTTGGGCGGTGTATCGGGCTGATCCTTGAGAATTACACGCACGGTACCTGCCAAGGGACTCGATCCGATCACCGTTCCTACGCCATCGGGCGTGCGCACCGCCGTATCGTTGGAGGGGGTTTTGCGGATCTCCTCCAGATAAACATCCTCCTCATAACGCAAACAGCACATCAAGCGCCCGCATACTCCCGAGATCTTTGCGGAGTTGAGCGAGAGACTTTGATCCTTTGCCATTTTGATAGAGACTTGTGCAAAGTCGGGTAAGAAAGTGGCACAGCAGAGTGAGCGGCCGCAAGCACCAATGCCGCCGAGGAGCTTTGCCTCGTCGCGGATGCCGATCTGTCTGAGCTCAATGCGGGTGCGGAATACCGAGGCGAGGTCTCTGACCAGATCGCGGAAGTCGATACGTCCGTCTGCGGAGAAATAGAATAGGATCTTGGAGCCGTCAAAGGCATACTGTACGTCGATCAGCTTCATTTCCAGTCCGTGCTCACGCACTTTCTGTTGGCAGACCTTCAGTGCTTCTTTTTCTTTTTCGCGGTTTTCGGCATTGCGTGCGATATCCGCGGGGGTTGCGATACGGAGCACGGGGCGAAGCGGCGCGACCGTGTCGTCCGCGTTGACCATGCTGTTGCCAAGGCAAACATCGCCAAACTCGGGACCTCTTGTGGTCTCCACAATGGCAGAGTCCCCCTTTTTGGCTTTGATGCCGTGGGGGTCAAAATAGTACATTTTACCGGCGGAGCGGAACCGAATGCCGATGACCTCCACTTTTTTGACGTTCTCATTGACCGGAGCGGGGGTATCGGGCGCGGGAGACATGGGCGTGTCGGCTGACGATGCTTCGGGCGCAGAGGTCTGTGCGGCGGGAGTGGCGGTCGGTGTCGGCTTTTTTTCGGACTGTGTACCGTAGACCGTGGGGACACTGCCATCGGCTGCCTTCATAACGATCTTTGCACGAAGCTCGGAAAGCTCGATTTCCTCCTTGCTCGGTGCTTCGTAAGGGTCATAGGGGCGTCCCTCGGCACCGTGGCGATTCCCTCTGCCGGGACGCTGAGCGCGGTTTTTATTGTTGGGGTTGTTGTTCTTTTTGGGGTGGTTGCGGCTTCCCTGATTATTTTTACCGCCGTTGTTGTGCTGCTGCTTTTGCGCGGGCTCGACTGTTTCGGACGCTTTTGTCTCCTGCGCCGCCGTTTCGGGACGGGGACGGTTGCCTGCTTTGTTATGTGGGCGGTGGCGGTTGCGTTGGTTACGGTTACCGCTTTTTGCCGCGTTGTTTTCGCGGGCTTCGGCATTTTGTATCGGTTGATTGTTGTCTGTCATGAATTTTGGGATCCTTTCTATCTATAGGCAAATCAACAAAACAAACAAGTTTTGTCGGTATGGTTATCAAAATAACGGTGAGCTTACAGCAGACTTGTCTGTACGGCAAGCTCCGTCAGTGTCAAACGTACATTGGCATTCACACGCAAGCGGGAGATCGCATCACAGACACGGTCGCACAGTTCTAAGAGCGCCGGCGTGGTAAAACCGTAGGACAGCGCGGATGCCTCCTCACGGTCCGAGAAAAAACAGAGGGGGGCTTGTTCGGTCTGCTTGCAAAGCAACAGATCGCGCAGACAGAGCAAAATGATGCTCAACTGTTCGGTCAATTCCTCGCGCTTTTGTCCCAAGCTGTTGAGAAAACGCAGAGCGGCGGAGCTGTTACGACGGGAGGAGCAGAGACGGACAAACTCTCGAGCGGTCTCGCGGCGTGCGATGATGGGCTTTCGTGCTTTTGCGTCAAGCAGATTCAGCGCTTTGCCGATGCTCCCATCCGCGGCGGCAAGGATCTCGGAGAAATCCTTTGGTGAAGCTTTTGCAAGACCAGCGGCGTCGGTGTTGACGCGGCACAAATGCTTTCCGATCTCCTCCGCGGGGATCGGCTCGGTGCGGAGCGTTGGCGCGCGGCTGCGGATGGTTTCCAGCAGGGGCGTAACGCTCTCGCAAAGCAAGAGGAAAAGCACATAGGGGGGCGGTTCCTCCAGAGTCAAAAGAAACGCGTTTTGTGCCTGTACAGTCATCAGATGCGCATCCTCGATGATATAGATCTTGACCGAGACATCATTTGGCGCGACGCACACATCTTGTTTTAAATTGCGGATCGCCTCGACACCCAACGTTGCCTTGTCCCCGCGATTGATAAAGATCACGTCGGGGGAGTTGCCGCCGAGAATTTTGCGGCAGGAAAGGCATCCCATGCAGGGCAAGGGCGTGGCGGGACTGTCTTTATTCTCACACGCAAGTGCGGCGGCAATGCGGAGTGCCAGCATATGTTTTCCCGTTCCGTAAGCTCCCTCGATGATATAAGCGTGAGAGATCCTGCCGTTTTGGATATCATCGCCAAGACGGTTTCGCAGAGCGAGATTTCCAAGGACATCGGTAAAAGCGGGCTTCAATTTGTGACACTCCTTTCCGCCACATATGTGGCAGTATCAATGATGATAATATACCATTATTTATTATACCAGTTTCTTTTCTTATTGTCAAGTAAATACTTATGACTTTTCAATGAATTTCCATGTTCTTTAGCTCCTCCAGATAGCTTTCGGGGCGGTGTGCATCGATCGACGAATATTTTCCCGCCGTTCCCACTGTCACAAGATTGCCGACATGGCAGTATCCTGCGGCGCGTGGCGGAAGATGTGTGACAAGATCGTCGAGGTTGCGTACAACGTAAAAAGTATCCCAGCGAGGTGCAATTTCGGGAGGGACACAACCAAAGAGCACACGTGGACAACCGTAACCAAAGCCGCACATGCCTTGATGCAGATCGGGGCGACGGTACCAAATAAACTCATGACAGAGGACGGCAAGCGCGGCGCCGTGGCTGTACCCGACCGTACAAATTTGTTTGACAGAGGTGTCCAAAATCGAGGGCTCAAGATAGGGCTTGACACTTTTCCAAACCTTGAGAAAGCCTGCGTGACATTGCCAAACAGGTTCCATTTCCCGATAGGGCGCGGCGGCAAAACGGAGGTTATTGAGCCAGTCGGTGATGCCGTGGCTTTGCTCGAACCAAATATAAAGAGTGTCACCGTGTCTCTCGCACGCGAAGCTCCCGCCGTTTTCCACCTCGTTGTAGCTTTGCGAAAGACAGGATTTGAACAGATCAAGCAGAATGTTTTCCATAGGTCGGCTCCTTTTTCGTTCTGCTTTCAGTATATGAAGTAGAAAATAAAAAAGCGGACAAAAATGGAGTTGCTAACCAAACATACTTGATGTAATAAGAGGCTGACTCATGGTTTTTGAGTCAGCCTCTTATTTTAAACAGCGCAGGATTGATTATTCCTCAATCTGGTCAAAGCTGTCGCGGGCGCGGAACACGAGCGAAATACACCAGATACCCGCAAGCGCGATCACGGTATAAATAATACGGCTGAGCAGAGAGGCCTGTCCGCCGCAGATCCATGCCACGATGTCGAATTGGAACAGACCGATGCTGCCCCAGTTGAGGGCACCGAGAATGGTAAGGATGAGCGCAATGCGATCCATGATCATAACCATAACTCCTTTCCGAGTCGGATTGTGACCTGCCGCGAATATGAAACGGCAGGACGTGAATATTGAATAAAATTCTCCGGCTGTTGTTAGTATGCTCCGTATCAAAAGCTTTATTCTATGGATAATTTTGATTAAGAATAAAAATTATTCCAGAAAATAAGGGGCGCTTCGCAAAAACGAGGCGTCCCTATTGTTTTGACGTCAGTTCTCCAGCTGTCTGCCGAGAAACCCGGCGGCGGTAAGGATCAGCTTGCTTTCCACTTCTCCTCCGGGAACTTCGCGCCGCGCTGCTCCGGGTTGATCGGTAACAGACGCTACGCACCCGACAATGTCGCCCTCGCTGATGATGGGCATGGCACAGCTGACATAGTAGCTTCCGCCTTCCGCAAGCACGGGGATGGGCTCGCTGTCCTCTCGGTGGAAGTACAGAGAGCGGTTCTCAATGATCTGTTCCAGCTCCTCGGAGAGTGCCTTGTCGGTGTAATCCTTGCGCGGGACTCCCGCACAAGCGATCACGGCGTCGCGGTCACAGATCACGACGGAAAGGGAACAGGTCTTGTGCAGGGTTTCGGCGTATTGCGACGCAAACGAGGCGAGCTCGCCGATGGGAGAATATTTTTTAAAGATGACTTCACCTTCGCGGTCAGTATAGATTTCAAGCGGGTCGCCCACACTGATAATATTGACACGAAAAACCTTGTCATGCTGCTTATTTGCACGCTGTACTGCCTCGATTTCATAGAAATCGTCGGCGCTTTCGATATTTTCCGTGTCTTTGTCAAAATTTACGGCTGCTCCGCTTTCCTCATTCTGTTTCAGCTGCTCGATCGTACCCGTTCTTAGAAGCTCATCGATCTCCGCCTTCAGCTTGATCTCGATATGATCCTCAAAAACAACCATGTGACTGATAATCAGGTTGATATCGTTCTTGTCAAGGTGATCCTTTTCCAAAATGTCGTTAAAAACGTCAATGACGGTCTTGGCAACGCGATTAACTCGAACCATCGTGTTGGTTGTGTTTGCCACCATTTCAAGCTGATTTTGCAAGCCCTCAATACGGTTTCTGGAACTGTCAATCTCCATATCGTAGGATTCAACCATAATGGATCCCTCGCCCGATCTTGCAAGCTCCTTGGCTCTTTGCTTTACCAAGGAACGAAGCACGTCGCGCTCCTCCTCAATTTCCGCAATAAGAGTCTCGGCGGCTTCCTTTCCGTTAGCGGTACGCTGATCTTCGTTTTTGATAGCATCCTTCAAAACATCAATCATCGAAGCGGAATTATCGCGGATCTTTCGGATATATTCCTTCAATACTTCATCAAGAAAATCGACCTTAACCGTGTGAGCCTTGCATCCCTTCAGCCCTCTTCTGTGATACCTTCCGCAAACGTAGGCATCGTTCAGAGTCTCTCGATTTCTCGCAAACATCGGAGAACCGCAATCACCGCAAATCAAGAAACCGGAATAGTTATTCTCGTTTTTCTTTACTCCGCGATAGTGATCTTTCTTTCTGCGCTCCAGCTGCTCTTTCGCCGTCATAAATGTGCGTGAGTCAACGATAGGCGTATGATGGTTCTCAAAAACGATATGCTGGCTTTCGTGAACGGGTACGTCGGGACCATTGATCCTCTGCCGCTGAAATTTCTTGCAACGAAGCGTGCCGATATAGAAATCATTACAGAGTATCTCCGATACCGTTATGATGCTCCACTCCTCACGAACCTTCGCATGATACTCATCTCCCATCGCCTCCTTGCGAGCTTTCTCGCACATTCTCGGCGTTGGGATTTTTTTATCGGTCAGATGATTGGCGATTCTCTTGTACCCCCAACCACTTATGTAGAGGCGGAAGATCTCGCGAACCACCTCAGCGGCAGGCTCGTCAATCTCGTAGATCATCTTTTTGGTGTTCTTCATTACGTAGCCGTAAGGAACCGAACAGACCCACTCACCCTTCTTCTGACGGTTTGCGATGACTGCCAATACCTTTTTGCTGGCATCGGTTACGGGCATTTCGTTAACGAAGAAATAGAGCTTTATCTGCAACCAGTCGTCGGTCTTGCCCTCCTCGTAATCGATGGATTCACCAATCGAAATGATGCGAAGATTATTTTCAACAAGATCCTCAAACTCGGCAAGTCCCTTTCCTGTACGGCGAGAAAAACGGCTCAGATCCTTGATGATCAAAATATCATACTCACCGCTCATCAGCTTCGGACGAAGCTCGTAATAATAACACGGACGCTGATTAAACGTATATCCGGATTTATCACGGTCTTCATAGTAATCCACCGTACTCGTTGGAAAGTGAGTCTTACAATACTCAGCAATAATTGCCTTTTGGTTCTCGATACTCGTGTTGTCGGTGTCTTTCTCAACGTCCACCGAAATACGGGTATAAGCGGCAATTTTGTATCTTTCTACCATTTTATATCTCCTTTCTTGTTATCGCTAACAACATTGTAACATATTTTCGTTTTCAAGTCAATATGACAGAAAAATGTTTACAATATTGTTTATCCATCCGCTGATGCCTCCTTGCGTGCATTGAGCAGATGATTGTAGGAAAGAAGACTTTGGGTAAGCGTAGTCAGATCGCCGTTGCCGGATTCAAAAACCACAACCTTATAGTCCATTGCCTTGTATTTTTGGTAGATCGGTTTCAGATCTTCGCGAAGCGCATTGTCACGTGACTCACCGCGAGTGAGCCATATCGATACGTATTTTTTGTTGTCATAAACATTTATTTCCATACAGCTCACTCCTTTCATTGAATTATTGACGCGTGGCTCTTTTGATATTCAGATACCGTTTGTCCTGATGGAATTTTAATGCTTGTCTTTGTCTTAAACTCATGTCTGTATTGATAGAAAACTGCTGTGTTCACCTCCTTTCAAGCTTTCTATTACCTCACTCAGATCGAGCTTAAAATCTGAGTTTGGAGAAAGGCAGATTTATTTGCCTTTCAACTGTAACCACACTTAAAACTCTCGATTTTTATACCTTTTTTCAAAAAAATTGAATTTTTTCACCCAAGCTTTTCTGATTTTTCAAAGGAGCTTTAAGTGTCTTTACTAATACAGTGGGAATTTTGACGCAAAATCTCATCACGTTTCCGAAAATTTTTGAAAATTATTTTTCGTTTCAAAAATTGCATAAGAAAAAGCCGTTATCGAAAGCGTTACGAAAACGCCTTGATAGCGGCTCTTTATTTATGCCTGCGCCAAAATGAAAAGTGCAAGCTAAAACCGGAACTCCACGCCCCGATCAAAGCTTACACTTTTTGACATTACCATTATAACATATTTACTTTAACTTGTCATCGGCTTATCTCTGCCTTTTTTCCGCCTTTTTTGTGACATTCTCAAAATCGGTATGATAAATGACTATTTTGCCCTTTTCTTAACTGATTTTGTGGCTTCAAAACTTACGTTCACGAGAAACTGCACCACGTCCTCAGGCGCATCGGGCAGTAGCACCGAAATCCAATGAAGCTTATTCATATGATACGCTGGATATACTCCGTCCGCTGCACCGAACGAACCGAACATTTCCGTCGGCAGCTTGAGATTGACAACGTCGATTAACTCGTCGCTGTCAAACCCAAACTTGCACCGCGAGACCTTCATCACAATCGCATACCACTTGCGATTGTCCGTGTGCCTCAGCACCGCCGTCTCAAAATCCTCGTCAAACGGATAGTCTGGTGATGTGCCGTATGTATCAAGGCAGTATTCAAGAAATTCTTGTTTTGTCATTATTTTCCCTCTTGTTTGGGTTGGCATGTTTTTACAAAAAGCTTCCCAAAAGGAGAAATTTTAACTATTTTCCTTTCAAACACTAATCGTTCAGTAGGTGCACCGAGATAGATAATTGGATTTTCAAGAGGTTTATATAGAGACTCGTTGGAATAATGTGTATCTGCAGGAATTTCTACAAGTTGCAATCTAATTAAATTGTCCACATACACGAGATAATTTTGAGGAACATCTAACAATCCATCTGGCATTGTAAAATTTAGTTTTGCAAGAATTCTGAAACCTGTACCAGTTTCTGACCGTTTTCTAACCTCTACCGCAGGTATAGCTTTTTGTTCAGAAAAATAGCGTAACAATTTTGCTTCATCTGGAGCTAATTGTTTAATAATATCCACAAATGCGGGATGGACATCTCCTTTTGTGTCTGCATTCATCGAAGAAGCAAGTAGATTTGCATACAATTCTCTTAACTCTTCACTATCAAGACTATAGCTCAACTGTTGCAATGCAGGCACAGCAACATAAGGCTCGGGCTCTACGATTTTTTCTTCAGGTATGTGTTTTAACTTTTCTGCCAGAAGTATCTCTGTTTCTTTTATCGCATATTCACCGTTGAGAATCCATTTTTCCCACTTTCCAAGCCATACCTTAATAGTTCTTGGGATAAAACTTATAATTTGCCCTGTCGCGTGAGCGGTAGGATGCGCAATATCATCATAAGTTTTACCAGCGGTCTGCGCAACCAATTCCTTTGCAAGATCTTGATTTATATCGTTACTCATATTGTTTTTCTCCGTATGTTTATACTGCAATTATTTCAGAATTATAGTTTTATCACTTCATAACCTTTTCAAGCAGGCTTTGATAGCTATCGACCACATCATACACCACATCATCACCGCTAATAGCTTTAAAATGCTCTCTTGCACAATCAATCTTTGCTTGTTCAACAGGAGTAATGTGGTTAAATGTCATTGTATCCATTGTACCCTTGGTTTCAGCTACAAAATAGATGTGCTTTACCTTACCCTCATAAAAGGCAATTGCCCAGTCTGGGTTATATTTGCCTACCGGAGTAGTAATGTAAAAGCTATTCGGAAGCTTAACGTATACAGCAACATCCGTATTTGTATCAAGCTCTGTTGCAAAATTGCGCTCATTAGTAGAATCATAGACGATATGATCGTACAGGTGATTATTTGCTTTCATTGCATTTACACCAAGCTTACCCTTGATTGTAGCATCGGTAAAGATATCCGTATCATAGCAGTCATCAATCACACTATAGGTTATATGCTGAATAATTGCCGTTGCCTTTTCGTCATTGATCAATTGAGCTGCTTTTATAATGAAATCTTCTGGATTGTCCTTAAATTGATCAAAAACAGTTTTGTCGATGCCTTGAAGAATAGCAACGATCGCTTTGCGAGTCAGTCCTGTTTCCTCTACCAGCTTTCCAACCAAATCGTATTTAACGCTTTGATTTGCGCGAATTGTGTTTTCAAGATTGTACATAGAGGATTTTTCTTTGGTAAATGACGATCCCTCCAGTAAAGATTCTTTTGATTTTATTTCAGACATTGCTCCGCTTTCGATTTTGAAGAAAACCTTCGATACTCTGAGCTTGAGATTCAATTTGTCTATTGCTTTTGAAATCAGCTCCTCTGTATCGAAATCCACAACGTATACGGATTTTGCATTGATACGCTTCCATAGCGCTTTAAATTCCTGCATTTGAAGCTTATCGTTGTTTACCTGTAACTCCACATTGTTGCTTCGAGCATTTTCTGGCTGCATTGCCTTGCTGTCATATACAGAATCAAGGATATCAATGATTGATTCTGTGCAATCGGCAACCTCCTCCGCAACCTTAATCTCCGAATTGGACTTATCTTCGTAATATTTATCCGTAAGATTACCTTTTCGGTCGATATAGCCATTGATGATCATCTCATAGTGAATAGCTTGAGCGAGGTCTGCATCTACAACAACTTCATTTCCGTCGATATCCTTAATAACCTTACCCTTGAACAAATCAACGGTAACAGCGCGCGGACGGTTAGCCACCGCATCTGCCAATTCCTCTTGTAATCCTTTGGCAAACTTGTCGTAGCTCTCACTTGCAATAACGGTAAGTACATTGATGCTGTGAACATCGTTTCCGAGCACGTTGGCATCCATACGCTCTCCGTCCTGATTGACACAAAGACGCAACCCGCGACCGACTTCCTGACGCTTACGCACCTCGCTGCTACTTTGCTTTAACGTGCAAATTTGGAATACATTAGGATTATCCCAGCCTTCTCTTAACGCAGAGTGGGAGAAGATAAAGCGAACCGGTGAACGCTTGGGATTACGATCGAGTAACAACTCCTTGTTTTTCATGATTAGGTCATACGCATCAATATCATCTGAAGTCTTTTCCGCTTTGTCGGAGAATTTGCTATCGGTCATACGTCCTTTTTTATCAACAGAAAAGTATCCGGCGTGTGTAGCGTTCGCATCAATCGCATTGAGATAACGCATATAATCATCGTCACCGAACTGAAGCTGCATATTACCGAGAATATCGTTGTATTCCTCAACAAACATATCAGCGTAAATACCATTAAAGGGTTGTCCTGCCTCATCATATTGCTTGTACTTTTGCACTTCATCAATGAAGAACAAAGACAGCACCTTGATCCCCTTGTGGAACAGCTTTCTTTCTCTCTCGATATGGGATAGAATGGTTTCTCGAATCTGTATACGGCGTAACTGATCCTCTGCTACTTTGCCTATAACATCGCCTGCGTAAATTTTGATACCATTAAGAAATTCCACCGAATCGTCACGACCGTCAATTGCCTTAACAACAAAATTGTTTTTGTATTCATCAAGATTGCCTGAATGATCGTACAGATTATATCCGATATTGACTGTTGCCGTCTTTTTCTTGATTCCCGAAGCACCTTTGACATCAAATTGAATGGTTGCCGTAGGATCTGCTTTTGAAAGATTGATGCTTTCAAGATATACGTATCCCTCGGTTGCAGTGCTTCCTGTTTCGGTAATTCCTTTTACGGCAATCTTCTTTACCAATCGTTTGTTGTACGCCTCCATTGCATCCAGACGGTACACCATATTATAAATACTGTCGGATTTGTGAGTTGCCGAATAACGCAAGGTGATTAAAGGATTGAATTCCTTCAGTCTCTCCTTGGTTTGCTTTCCCTCTACCGACTGAGGCTCATCAATGATTACAATAGGATTTGTTTTTGCAATAATATCAATCGGACGGCGGGAACGGAATTCGTCAAGCTTCATATAAATGCGTCGCGCATCCTTGCCCTTAGCATTGAATGCTTGGGAATTGATGATCATAACGTTAATTCCGTTGTCAGACGCAAAACGGTCAATCTCGGTAAGCTGAGCAGAATTGTAGATAAAGAAGCGAACTTTTTTACCGTATTCCTCCGCAAAATGCTCCTGCGTTACCTGAAAGGATTTGTAAACACCCTCTCTGATTGCCACGCTTGGAACAACCACGATGAATTTGCTCCATCCGTAATGCTTATTTAACTCATACATGGTTTTGATGTATGTATAAGTTTTGCCAACGCCTGTTTCCATCTCAATCGTCAGATTGTACCGTCCTTCAAGCTGAAGTGAGGGGGCAATTTGATTGGCACGTTGTATTTTATTTAGATGCTCCAATATAACGGCATCGGAAAGTCCGGGCACAATACGCTCATTGCGCCAGCCCGTAAAATCTTCATCGTCTGTCGTTTTCATCTGATAAACGCTACCTTTGTCCATCATATAGGATGGTGTAAGATAGGGCTGTCCGGCAAAAACATCTACAACCGCTTTGGCAGCGTCAGCTTGGAATTTTTGATGTTTAAATTGGAGTTTCATATCTTTCACCTCCTGCTTTTCTTTTTTATATTAGCTTCATTATTCTTCATACATTCACGGCGATTATTTTCAATTTTTTTATCAATCTCAGCACATTCTTCTGGCGAAAGTGCCATTTCTGATTTTGTAAAGAACACATTATATCCCAGTTCGAACATCACAATAATAAGTGCATTGGTAAATGCCGAAAGAAATCGTATATCGAAGGCAGGTGCAAACTTTCCTTCATAACAGTATCTCCATTGTACAAAAGCATCTGACATAAGTAATAATTCGTTTTCTCGCTTTTCCGTATCTGCATACTCCGGCGCTTTTTGAGCAAGAAAGTACCAAACTCTATTTTGAAAATCCATAGGAAGTTTTTCAAAAAGAATTTTAAGATTATGTTCGTTATTATAAGGTATATCTTGTTCCACTAAAATAGCCTTGATTATCAATTCAGCAGAAAAAGCTCCATTAACCAATTTAGGGATATACAAAAGCAATTCGTCCTGATCCGGTTCAAGCTGATCAAGGGCAATATACGCATTATAAAATGATTTCGCCAAATATGCTAATGATGGATTTTTCATCAGATCACCTTCACTCTTGTATCGGGAGCAAGAAGCTTGAATATTTCTGTTACGTTGATCTTGGCAGGGCTATTGGCAAAGCTGCTGTCGCGGAAGACTGCGCGGAGAGGTTTGCGCTTCGCGATCTCCTTAATGACAGTTTCGGGAATGTTTTCCTCAAAGCATGCTACCAGGTCTCCGTCATTATAGGTGTGAACGGTATAGTCCTCAATTTTTTCGGATTTATACGGCAGAGAAAGAGGCAATCCCCATTCAAGTAAGCAACCAAACAGCAAATCGAGGTCGGTACGGTCGTCCTTGATATTTGATTCCAACATAGAGAGCATGTCCTGGGAGTAGTCATCAGCACTGTAATATACGCTATTCATGTTGGATTCATCGAGCTTGAACACACGGAAGCCGATGTCTAAATCCGATGCCAAATCAAGTTTTGATTCAGTTCTTTGATTTAATTCTTGTTCCAAATCACGATTGAAGTCTATTGCAAACAGATTAATTGCAGCTTCTCCCAACAATTTTTGTTTTATGCTATCGCCAGCTCTTTTAATTCGTATTTTGGCTAATTCAGGGATGGTGTGTGGTAGTTTTAACTGATCAAGAACAGACACAGCATTCTCAGCCACTCTCTTTGCATTTGCTGATGAACTGTTGAGCATCGGATCGATGTTTTCATCTAATTGAACCAAGATAAACTTTCTATGATTACCATCAAGATTGGAACGCATAACCGCTTCAGCGGTTGTTCCCGATCCGCTAAAAAAGTCCAATACGATATCATCTTTGCCTAACCCAAAGCCAAGTAAAAACTCAATCAAAGCAACTGGCTTAGGATTGGAAAAGACATCTTTCTTAAAGTATTCGTATACATCATTAGCTCCTGCACTCGTAGTTCCTTTGTCCGAAATAACCGTATTAGTTGTAAAAATACTGCGTGGGGTTTTACCTAAAGGAATTCGTTGCTTGAATTGTACCGACCATTTGTCGTTTACTTTAATGATTCTAATTTCCCCAGCTTTAATATCTGAATCAAATCGCTCTTTCGATCTTAGCCAACTAATTGCGTTGCCATCATCGTCGTATTCAAGGATAGTTCCATCGGGACATGTAATCGGATAGTATTGTTTTCCAGCCTTACGCTTAAAAGTATCCCAATAAAACCTACCTACATCATCAACCTCTTTATAGCGTTTTATATATTCTGCAGAATAGGATTCGTAAAACTCTCCTAACAAGACCTTGTTTTTAGCATAAGTCAAAATATATTCGTGCTCAATTGCGATGTGAGTGGAATCATTGCCTCCGCCTTTTTTATTTTGCCAAATCAATTGAGCTATAAAGTTCGCTCCTCCAAATATCTCGTCACAAATATTCTTTAGATTTCGAATTTCACTATCATCTATGGATATAAAAATAACACCATCATCAGTTAAAAGATTCTTTGCAAGTTGTAGGCGGGCATAGAGCATACTACACCAGTCGGAATGAAAACGTCCATTGGTTTCCGTATTATGAAACAAACGATTGTTATCCTCGTTAAAAACTCCGATTTGTTCTGCGTATTGATTGGTGTCCGTTGTATAGTTGTCTTTATATACAAAATCATTTCCGGTGTTGTACGGTGGATCAATATAGATCATCTTTACCTTGCCAAGATAACTTTCCTGCAACAGCTTCAGCACTTCAAGGTTATCTCCCTCAATGTATAGGTTCTCGGTCGAATCCCAATTTTTGCTTTCATCGGGACAGGGGCGCAAAGTTTTACGAATCGGCTTGTTAGCTTCTACAATTGCCGCTTTCTTACCTACCCATGTAAACTCATATTTTTCATCGCCCACAATAGCTTCCTCGGTCAGCATCTGACGGAGAATATCAAAATTGATTGCTTTCTTGAGTTTCCCGTTCTCATCTACAGTTTCCGTGATACAATTCGGGAACAACGCACCGATCTTTTCTATATTCTGCTCGGTCATATTTACCGATTCCATTCTCATTTTTTCCATGATTTTGTTTCTCCTGTTATTTCTTTCATGCTTTTGGCTAATTCAATTAATGCGGGATCCGGTTTGAAATCTTTTAGAGATTTTTGCAATTCTAATAATTCCTGCGGAATAGTGATTTTATATTCTTTCATTGATGCCGCAAGCTCCTGCAACTCTTTAACAACTGGGGGAATATCCAATTGAATTTTTGATATTTCTTGAACATGTTTCGTTATGTCTGCAAATTCGGGTGATACAAGATATTCTCTCATAGCAACTATTTCAGGCGATTTTGTCAGACGGCGGTATTCTTCAATTGCCGCAATCATACCCTGGGGCTTTATTCCAGAAGCCATAGCTTGCAGCTCTGCTAATTGTTCTTGCCAGCTTTTTGCGGTCTGCACAGAATCCATGTCTTTTATAGCATCTCCCATAGCCGTATTGAAATCCTGTTCAGGTTCTTGTTGAACCGTATTCTCCTTGGCTACAATAATTTTACCAATTTCGGTATCAAGTTGCTCATTTATCTTTTTTATAAGCTTTAATGCAGAAGAATAACTTTTGGCATTCATCGCATGCGCATGCATTACATCGTTACGAAAATTCTTAACTTTAATAAAATCTGAACGCAACAGTGGAACCGCATCTTTTCCTATCAAGTTATCCCAAACAGTATGTTCGGACAATTGTTCTATCGCGGCAACTATTTCAGCTTTGGTAAACTGCCACGTTTTATCGCCAATTGTTTTCTTAGCATTTTGTACGAACTGAGCATCCGAGAACAAAAGAGTAAATATTTCTCCGAAATCCTTGCTTTCCAAATCCTTTATGATCTCTGCATCTTTGGAATTCTTGCTCAGCGCACTTTTTAGGTAAAGCAATTTTCTCAGCTTTCTTTCGAATTCGTTAAAATGGGGAAAAAGAGCTTTATTATAATACGCAGAGCAACCGTTGCTCAAAACAATGGGGTGAAATTCTCCAATGATATACTCGTGAACCTTCGATAAGGTATTTGCGCTTGGTTCACTTTCGCTTGACAAGGAAAATGTTGCAATCCAGCAATCGGAATTATCAATATCATATATTTCAATTTTTATGTCATCGGGAGTATATTGTTCGATTTTTTCTTTCTCTGTCTTATTTATGAAAAGATATTCTTGAATCATGATATTTGCTCCAGCTCCTTTTTCAAGCGTTTTAATTCTTCATTCAGCTGAATTTGTCTATTTAGTTGCTTCTCGCTACGTATCTTCTTTTCCAACGATGCGATATCCGTTATCAATTTGCGCCGATGCGTTTCCGTAGCAATGTTTTCCTCAATCGTTGCATTGACATCCCATGCAGCACTATTTTCACCGCAAACAATCTGTTTTATAGTGTTTTCCCATACAATGTCAAGATCAAGTCCCGACAGTGGCACTAAAAGCCTATCAAGCTCCACCCATTCCGTGTGGTATAGGCGATTATGATAGTACGCAAGGCAATACTGATTTTCATACTGCAAAAGGAAAATCATACGCTGAGGTATCAGTTTGGAGAGGCTCGCAATAGCCTTTTCGTCGTACTTTTTGTTCTTCAGTACGATTTGAAGTATGTAAAAGCCTTGTATGTCCTTTCCCGCCGCAATTTGCGTAGTTGTCGGTGTAATCTCTCCAACAATAGAGATACGGGATATATCAGCGTCAAATTTTGCCTTTTGAGCTGTGGTCATATTGAATTTTTCGTATATTGCTTTTTTGGGAAGCATTTTTGATACTTTCGCTTTTGATGGTAAACCTAACACTGATATTCCTCCTTATTGTAGATTGGACAGTTCCTTTGCACACATTTTTAATAACTGAAACTTTAAATTTCCCAAAATATCTTCATCAGGCAACTGATTAAGAGGTTTGACGAATACACTTGCATGCTTGAATTCATTTTCAAACAGTTCTCCATGCATCAAATAATTTTCTCCAACCTTCTTCTCGGCACTGTCACGCTGAAAAGGATACTTTGATAGCTCGTTGGCGGTTTCGATTATGGATTTTTCCAAATCGGTAAGATGGTGGCGTTGCTTTAAATATTCTAAAACTGTTGTTATTATAGTATCGTTTGTCATAGCAACTCCTTTATTTTACTACTAAGAAACAGATGAGTTCAAAATCGTCAAGCCCTGAAATGCCGCCCTCAGCAAAGCTGATCTGCTCACCTCCGAGGAAACTGTTGATGTCGCTTTCTTCCTTGACGTGAATGATAGAGTGTATCGCATCACCAAGAAGCTTGGAGCACACTCTCATATCCTTGCCATCACGTGTCTCACGGTTAAACGCAGCGCAAAGTTCGGCGTAGGGCGAGGTCTTGTCCTTACAAAGATAGCGCATTTTATCGAGCAGTTCTTTGGGAGAAAGATGGTCGCAAATCACCGAACCGTCCTCTGCCACATACACCATATAGAACGGATGCAGGCGATTCTGATGTCCGATATTGACGGCATTGGTGCGGTTTTTTAGAACGAATATCACGCCTGCGGGCATATCCTCACTTGCGGGAACGACTGCGTTCATGCCGAATGGAACGTGGTCAAGATCGCCGTGGTTCTTTGTATAAGACAGAAGATCAAGGCGAAATTCGTTAAGCCCCAGGTCCATAATAGAAATACCGCTGGACATTTCCTCAATATCTACGACCTCTTCCTGAAGTCGTTTTAGTTGTGCTTTACGGTATTCAAGGTCGCCCTTTTCCTCTGCATTGATGAGATCATCATCACCCGTAGAAGTCATTACCGTAATCTTCATTCGAGTCTCAACGCGGCTCTTGAGATTGATGTAATCGTCAAGCGTTACATTTGGCCAGAAGTTCACAAGCTGAATATGAGCATTCTTTGATCCGATACGGTCGATTCGACCAAAGCGCTGAATGATACGAACGGGATTCCAATGGATATCGTAGTTGATACAGTAATCGCAGTCCTGCAGATTTTGACCTTCGGAAATACAGTCGGTAGCGATCAGCACATCAATGCTATCGTTATTATTGGGCATCAGCACCTGCTTGTCCTTTGATATAGGGGAGAAATAGGTCAGCACGTTATTAAGCGTTGCCGAGAAGCGCGGGATGGTTGTTTTGCCGTCAACCGTTCCTGTAATCTGCGCTGTATTCAATCCATATTTATTTTTCACAAATGCAGATACGTTTTCATAGAGATAATTTGCGGTATCGGAGAAAGCGGTAAATATCAAAATCTTTTTGTTGCCGGCGTTGATGGGATGCTCAATCTTATTGGAAATCACCTCAAAAAGCTGTTGGAGCTTGCTGTCATGCTCGGGAGTAATATCCGAAACCATTAAAATTACCAATTCGAGCGTTTCGGAGTCCTTGCGCAACTCTCTTTCCCAGCTCTCGTAATCCATATCGGCAAGGTCAATTTTGATTTTCTTTCCGATTGCGTGGTCATCGATGTTTTGGTCGTCAAAATCAAAATCGTCATCGGTATGAATTTCAAAACCATTTATCACAGAAGCGCCGTGAGCTTTGAAATCCTCAATTTCCTTTATGGTATTGTCAATAAGCTCTTTGATACGCTTCAATGTAAGGTTGAAAGAATATACAGAGCTTTCAAGACGTTTAAGGAGCTGAATACTCATCAAGCGGCGAATACCTGCTTCACGACCTGCGCGGGTAAGGCTCTTTTCCGTAACATCGGTGTACTTATACAGCTTACTTTCAAACACAAAGGACGTAGGCGCATACACAAGAAGATTGAGGGAAATAAGTTGCTCGTATATTTCGTTGTAGTTAATCGCTCTGTTCAGATCGGTTAAGTCCGGGCGGAGAGAGATTGGCTTCAGTCTTTCGGGAAACGTACCGATTTCCTCGGTATTATAGAATTTTTCAATGTGTTTGCGAGAGCGGGCGATAGTAACGCTATCAAGGACTTCAAAAAAATCAAAATCAAGCGTTTTGAGCAGATTTTCGGTTGTTCGTTTTTCGGCGGGAAGCTCACTCCACACATTGAAAGCACGTTGCGCAAAGCGGAAAATATCGTCAATTGACCGTTTGGTGTTCAGCTTATCATTGATCAATTCGGGATTGCCCTCATATGCTAACGCCAACTGATTTTTCAAATCGTTGAATCTGTTATTTACGGGCGTAGCGGAAAGCATTAGAACTTTTGTCTTGACGCCGGGACGGATAACTTTATTAAGAAGCTTAAGATAGCGATTTTCTTTTTCGCCATATTGTCCCGACACCTCGCCGCCGTTGCGGAAATTGTGGGATTCATCAATTACCACAAGGTCATAGTTTTCCCAATTCAAACGATCAAGGTCAAGTCCGTTAGATGTGCCATGATCACGTGACAGATCCGTATGGAACAACACATCGTAGCGCAGGCGGTCTGCGGCGATAGGATTGTTTTTGTAATTATCTTTATATGTATTCCAGTTCTCGCAAAGCTTTTTAGGGCAAAGAACGAGAACGTTTCTGTTTTTACTTTCGTAGTATTTTACAACAGCAAGAGCCGTAAAGGTTTTACCCAAACCAACGCTATCGGCAAGGATACAACCATTGTACTGCTCCAGCTTATTGATAATGGCAAGGACTGCATCGCGCTGGAAGTTGTAAAGCGTATTCCATATCTTGCTCTGCTTAAATCCCGTGGCTTCATTAGGAAGAACATCTTCGGAAATGTCTTCAAGAAACTCATTGAAAATGTTATAAAGAGCGATGAAATAGATAAATTCGGGAGAGTTTTCCTTGTATGCAACGGTTATGTTATCAAGCACAACGTCGGTTACGTCCTGAAGACGATTCTTATCACGCCAAAGCTCCTCAAAAAGATCAATATACGCCTTGCTAAATGGCATATCTGTTTTCTGAATCATACTATATGCGTTGTTGCCACGTTCGCACCCAAGATCAACCGTAGTAAACCCATTGATAGGCATATAGTTTTTATCGTCCACATTGATAAAGCCCATCATATTTTCGTTTGTAATGTTGGATTTGAAGCGAACCTTTTTGCGTATCCAATCAGCACACTCTTTTGCTATCGCTTTTTGTGTAAGCTCATTACGAAGTTTTACTTCAAATTCCGTTCCATACAAACTACGTTCGCGGTTCATTCGAGGAATATAAAACTCACGCTTTTCCTTTGGAGCGTTTTCGGTTGTGAATGACGGAGAGGTGAAAATGAAACGGAGTTCATCAATATCTTTAAGTTCCTTCTTCAGCTTCTGAAAGGCGTAGATAGAGAAACAAGCTGCCGCTACCGACATCTTGCTACCCGATTTCAATTCGGAAGCCAAATCATCCTTCAATTTTTTATTTCTATTATCGATCAACTCCATTTGAGTCCTCCGCATAATTTTTCATCAAATATTAAAATCAATTGTTGATTACGCCACTGTTATTATCTTGTTTTTGTAATACTACACTTTATTTGAGTTTTGTGTTGAAAAAAATACAATATCAAAGCATACTCTCATACTCAACCAGTGTTATGTTACCCATTTCATTGGCTTTCTCCACGCAACCCTTTGTGAATCCGGATTTTGCGAACAGGTAGTAATGCACGTTCTTGTAGTGGAAGAGTTTGCTACGTTCAACGAGCAGATCGAGCACGCCGACGTCAACCCTTTCGTTCGTCCACTTGCATTCGCCGAAGAGGGCGGTGTTTTTATCGGCCTCGCCCATAATATCAATCTCGGTCTGGGATTTGGTCTTAGGATCGTTGCCCCACCAGCGTCCGAGCGAGCTGAACTCCACGGGACATTTGCCCGTGAGAAGCTGCTTCCAGAGGTACTGCTTGCAGATCTCTTCAAACACTCTGCCCATATACTCGGACAGATGCGGTTCGATGCGCTTGTAGGCCAGATCATCGGCACCACGTGCGATGATAGAATTGTTTTCGGGCACGAAGCGATACCAGAAGCGGAACATATTATCCTCAACCGAATAGATCGACTTGCGAGACGCCTTTTCGCCGTAGGGAGTTTCCTTCTGCACGATGCCAAGCGAAAGCAGATTCTTCAGATAAATGGAGCACACGTTGGTATCCTCACCCACCTTACTGGAAATCTCGGACATACGCGACGCGCCGGTTGCGATAGCGGTGATGATCGCGTTATAGATCGCGGGCTCGCGCACCTCCTGCTTGAGCAGATTGGTGGTTTCCTCAAACAGAGGCGAGGTCGGGTTTAGGTAGGTATTCTTGATATTTTCCTCGATGCTGAGCTTATCGTCGATCTGCAAGAGATATTGCGGAGTGCCGCCGACGATACCGTAAATGAGGGCTTTGTCCTCGCTTGATGCGTTCGGGAAGTAACGGCAGGTTTCCTCAAAATCAAAGGGATTGATCTTCATCTGCGCTGTTTTTCTTCCATAAAGCGGGGCTTTGTAGGAAAGCACGTAATCCTCCATAAAGGACATGGACGAGCCGCACAGAATCAGCATCAGCTTGGAGGTATCCTTATATTTATCGATCAAAAGCTGGAGCGTGGATGCAAGGCTCTTGGAGGAACGGGCAACGTAAGGGTACTCGTCGATTGCGAGAACCACTCTCTCGTTCTCCGCCATCTTGAATACGTACTCCAATGCCGCTTGGAATGACGAAAAGGAGGTTTCAAGTGAGAACCCCGTACCGTATTCAATGATGCTTTTTGAGAAGTTATCAAGATTTTGCTTGGCGTTACTCTCAACGCCCATAAAATATATCGCATTTTTATCACGAACAAACTCGTTGATCAGCGCGGTCTTACCGACACGGCGGCGACCGTAAATAACCGCAAATTCAAATTTATCCGAAGCATACAGCTTATTCAAAGCCGTCAGCTCACGTTCTCTGCCAATAAACATAAAAATATGCCTCCTTGTATCAGTTGAATATAGTATAGCATACAATTTACGTTTAGTCAAGTACGATTTGGTAAATTGTGATTATATATTTATGAACTTTGGAACAAAACGCGGAACATTGCACGTTTTCTGTTCCGCATTTTGTTCTTTTGCACCTCTTGTAGAAAATAAGACTGCCGGGGACGCGTTCCTGTGGGCGGTATACCAGACCCATTCTGAAAATTCACCAAGATTTATTTTTGAAATGAGTATGGGGAGGATATTTGTGGTTATGAATTGACAAGCTACGAGATTTGTGCTATAATATTTTCAAGCAAATCTAAACCCTTTTTACATAACCGTAAAAAGATGATTGACAAATCCTTAGTCAAGCTGTTATAAGGATTACCCCTCGAGGTTTCAGCAGTAGGTTGCCCTATGTGTCATTCAGAGTATTTGCTTGAAAATTTATAGGAGGTAGAATACAGTTATACTTCTCATTTCACTATGAAAGGAAGTATAAAAAATGAATGACCTTATGGAATTAAACAAAGAAACTGCATTACGTTTGTGGACTCAGCAATTCGGTTCTAAACAGAAAGCATTTGACTTTTCGGGACGCGAAATTGCAAAAGCCGCATACAACGACCGTGGTAGCAAGTTTGGTTGGAATGTAGACCATATTTTTCCGCAAAGCAAAGGAGGAAAAACTGTCGACCATAATCTTGTTTGTTGCCACATTCTCACAAATGATGAGAAAGCCGACAAGTTGTGCTTTAAGGCGAATGGCAAAGAGTATGAAATTCAGAAGCGGCAAAATCATTACGAGATTATTCCAAAGGCTGCAGAATCTAATTCAAAAAGTTCTCAACCTAAGAAAAGTAAATCGACAAATTTCTATGATGCCGCTCAAGGATTAAAGTATTGGGATTCGTATCAAGAGAGTGATTCCAAACTCTTTGTTGGGTATGCCAAAATCGAAGTGCAACTCAATCAGTCAACCTATTATTCACTTAGAAGGATAGGTGATAGTAACGCTTCAGATGATTTTCTTGATCGGTACTTACGTTTCCTAAAAAAAATATTCGGCAAGGATTATGTTTTCATTGAAAAAGAAAGCGGTTACAGTTCTCGCTTTATCTTTACTGTTATTGATAGTAGTGTTGACACTAAGGAGGAAACGGAAAATCTTCTTGATAAATGTGTATTGCTAAACACCTATACGGAGTATTTCGTTAGCCATCAAAAGTGCCAATCCATTCGCATTGTTTGTGGAATGAAATGCTATGATGACAACAAGATTCTCGCTGAAAATTTCAAAAGAGACATCATCAACAAGCAGATTTCATTCCAATACAAATTAGCTATTGATGAGTTGATTAAAATCAATACAACCGCAAACGATAAGGTATCTAAAGGATACTATACGGAATTTTACGAATACAATTTCGTATTTACAAAGCTATCACAAGATTTGTCTAAACAAAACTAAAACAAACGAAGTATAATTGATTATACCTCCAAGGGATGCTGGGCAACAAGCATCCCTTTTTAGTATTCAAGGGGCTGACCGAAAATAAGCGGTCAGCCCCTTGGTATTTTAACTCTCGAACAGCTCTTTTTCTACCACATAAAACGGAATACATTTGATTGTGGCATTCGTGCCTTCCAAATACTTTTGTACGTAACGCGCCATCCAATCGAAGCAAAGAACCTCGCCAAGCAAATCCGTGTACGCTTGCAGAGCTTCCTTGAAGCGTTTTAGTCTTGCAAGGTCACAATCGAGGAGCACAAGAACGTGTTTGTTTCCTTGTTCCGACGGAATCAGCGCATCATAATCAAAGTTGGCTCGTCCGAAGGTTCTTTCCTCGTCATCGAACAAGAATTGAAGCAGCTTTTCCTTGAAATTCGGTATGGTGAAGAACTTTAAAAATCTTGCTCCATACTCATTCAGCGGAATGTAATGAATGTACCAAAACACACTGTCAAACCGATATTCTTTGCGGCTGATCTTTGCCGTGGATTCAATTGAACCCATTGCAATTTCGGGTGAGTTTCCAAGAATGATCGCGGAACGAATATAATCAGATTTGACCGAATTGGCTTCGTAAATACATTGAAGATTGTATTTTGCTTTCATCTCTCCGCCGCCGGACCACTTCATCACGGAATCGCGGGTATTGAACACGCAATAACAATTGTTTCCCGCAAAAACTCCTCCGACCATTCGCGTGAAATTCGTCTTGTTCGCCTCGTCATCATCGCCGCCGATCTGCTTGATGGCTCGACTTGTGAGAAAGAAAGGACTGCCCGGGTCGATTAGATAGGCGCGTCTGCCGACCTGGAGCTTGGGAAGATTGTGCGGTAAGATTTCGATTTCCGCATCCATACAAACTGCCAGGGCTTCACCGACGCGGTGGTTTCGGTCAAGGTGAGATTGGTTCATCGGTAAGCTATAGCCGTGAGTGATGCTTTCGTAATACTCACCCTCTCCAAACCAAGTGAGTATGGGGAGAGCCCCTGCATAGAGGCGAATGGTTTTGAGTTTGCCCTTGCCGCAAAGATTGAACAAGCGTGGGAGCGATAGCGTTTCACCCGTCACACTGTTCCGCACCGTCAGCGGCGACAGTCCCTCCTTTACCAGCTTTCGATACATTCGTTTATTGCCGAGAAGATGCAGAGATTTCACGGGATATTCACCCGCAACGGATAATAGGCACATCAACCGATAGAGCTGACTGCCCGATTTCATTGTTTTCATCATAGATTTTCCTCCTTGTATGTAAGTGTTTTATAAGAATTATGTAGTTGTAAGAATTGCGACATCAAGACTGCTCTCAATGTCTGTTTCGCTTTTGTAAAACCTCCCGAAAAGTCAGGTTTTATAAGGCTTTTTCGACCTTTCGGGAGGTGTAAGAATTCTTTAGCAAAAAACGGCTGTTTTTACATCTATCCGATTATGGTTTCAGGTGGATTTTCAAGCAGCAAAACGCCGTTTTCGGGGAATGTTGGCTCTAAATTCTGCCACGTTTGAAAGTCGGATTTCGGCACAATATAGACCTCGGTACGATCCTCATCGCCTGCCGCCGTACAATAGAAATGCTCGCAAACGCGGGGGCTATCATCGGGCAGAACGTACATCGCAACGGCATCGGTGGTCAGATTGATCTCGATATTATCGTGATCTCTCCGCTGACGTTCCTTGAAATCCCGATTGTAAACGTGGCGATAGATCAGCACGCAATCACGGTATCGGACGGGCGGCTTGCCTTTGAAGAATCTTGCAAGTGCGGGATACAAAAGACCTCGCACGTAGTCCACCGAGCCCTTCTGCTTTTTGGGAAGCAGCGCGGGGATCTGCATACAGAACCATCCCTCTTTCGTGAAACCCATTTTGACGGGCACGATCTCAAGCATCGTGTCCTCAATCATTTGAAATGCGTTTGGTCTTCCGAAATAGGCGGGCATCATACGGCAGATGAGTGTGGTGCGCTCGGTTTTCTCGTAGGCTCGCAGGGCATACTCAAAGGCGCGTTCCGCGTTTCCGGTATTGAACGCATCCTCTGCCATAGCGAGCCACTCGCAAAACTCGGCATTTTGTTTCTTTGCTTTTTTAAGATAATCCATAAACGGATGTAGTTTTTTGTTTTGTTTCATAAATTTTCTCCTTTCTTTTTCGAAAGCTCGTGTAAAAGAAAAAGCGTGCATCAAGAACAAAACACGTAAAGTGTTAAGCTCTGATACACGCTTTTTCGGCGTTCAATACATATTTTATTTGAGTTTTAAGACAAGATTATCGGTGCTTTTTGAGAAGCGACTTTTTCAAAATTTCGATTTTACCCCTCACGGATACGCACCGTTCGACAAGATTTGTTCAAACTTTTTCGTCACTTTGTACAGTTTGCGCCAACCTTTTTTGACATTTCAAGCATCGCAAAGCAGAATCTATCGATGGGTGTCAACATTGTCAGTGTCGGGTCGCCCTCGCGGATACGCATGGTTCTGCGGATCTCCTTGGGGATCACGACGCGCCCGAGGTCGTCAATTCTACGGACGATTCCGGTTGCTTTCATAAGAGCCTCCAATGGTAAATTGATTGGTTTACACCTATTATTGGTTCCAATGCCTTGCTTTATCCGTAAAAATCCTTGGAAAAAATAACCTTATTTTTTATTTTTTCTTAGTATTTATGTTGCTTTTTTAGTGTTTGCAAAATAAAAGTGTTGACAAAACAAAAATTATCCTTTATAATTATGGTAGCATTTAAGGTTTGAACCTTGAACAAAAGAGGAGAAGAACGGCATGAAAAAAGTACATCTGATCGGTAACGCACATCTCGATCCCGTATGGCTATGGCGCTGGCAGGAGGGTTTTGCCGAGATCAAGGCGACCTATCAAAGCGCACTTGACCGCATGAACGAATTTGACGATTTTCAATTTACCTCGGCTTGCGGTGCCTATTATATCTGGATCGAGCAGAGTGATCCCGCGATGTTCGCCGAAATTCAAAAGCGGGTTCGGGAAGGACGTTGGTGTCTTGTCGGCGGTTGGTTCCTCCAGCCCGACTGTAACACGCCCTGCGGGGAGTCCTTTGCACGACACGCTCTTATTACGCAACGCTATTTTGAGGAGAAGTTCGGGCGCATGGCGGTTACGGGCTACAATGTCGACTCATTCGGTCACAATGGCAGTCTCCCCCAAATTTTGCGGCAGAGCCGTATGGAGAACTACGTATTTATGCGTCCGATGTCGCATGAAAAAAAGCTTCCCCAAAATCTGTTTCTATGGGAGAGTCGTGACGGCAGTCAAGTCATGACCTATCGCATCCCGTTTTGCTATAATATCGGGCATATGGATCTGTTTGAAAAGATTGAGAACAACGGTGAGGATACCGATCAAATGGCGTTCTACGGTGTCGGAAATCACGGCGGCGGTCCTACCGTGGAGCTGCTCAAAAAGATGCATGAGAAGCTATCCGAAAATTACGTGTATTCTCATCCCGATGCCTTTTTTGCCCAGCAGGACGCTGCGGTATTGCCCGTGGTGAAGGATGATCTGCAATTCCACGCCAAAGGCTGTTACAGCGCCATGCTGGAGATCAAAAAGAACAACCGTGCCGCCGAAAACGCACTGTTGCGCGCGGAAAAATTCTCGATCCTTTCCGAGCAGCTGATGAGAACTCCATATCCCGCCGCGGAATACGAGCGTGCGTGGAAAAACATACTGTTCAACCAGTTCCATGATATTTTGGGCGGGTGCTCGATCCGTGAGGCTTACGACGATGCAAGGAACTTTCACGGTGAGGCATTGGCGATTGCCGATCGCAGCGCCAATTTCGCCCTTCAGCAGATATCCTGGAACATCGATACCATCGGCAACGCAAAGGTCGGCAGTGCCATCTCCCAAAGGGAAGCCGATCAGCTCGGTATGCCCGTGGTGGTGTTCAATCCACTCGATCACGAGGTGCGGGGCATGGTACAACTGCGTTCCCAGCTGTATGAAAAAGTAACCGATTGCAATGGATGTCCGATCCCGCACCAAACCGTGCGCGACTCCAAAATCGATCCCGGTCGTACCAAATATGCGACGCTGTTTGAAGCGTGTGTTCCCGCGTTCGGCTATGCAGTCTACCGTGTGTCCTGCAAGGCAAGCAAACTGCAATATGAAAATCCGTTTACCGTGACCGAAAATTCGATTGCCAACGCCAAGCTTCGTGTCACGTTTGACCGCGTTACGGGAGAAATCTCTTCTTTGTATGATCTTGAAAACCGAAAGGAATTGCTTGCCGAGCCTACCGGGCTTGTCTTGTATGACGATATCAAACACGACACTTGGGCACACTACATTGAGAGCTATACCGACCGTGTTCCCACCGAGGTGCGCGGAACGGTCAAGGTCATTGAAACCGGTCCCGTCCGCGCCTCGGTGCGTGTGGAGCAAGTCTTTGGAAAGAGTAAGCTTACCCGAACCTACTCGCTTTCTCCGGATGGAACCCGCGTGGAAGTCAAGGTGAAGTTGGACTACCGCGAGGAGTTCCGTATTCTCAAGCTGCGTTTCCCGCTCAATGCCAAAAATGCACGTGCGTACTGCAAAATTCCGTTCGGAAGAATCGAACGTCCGACCGACGGCACCGAACAGCATTGTGGGGATTGGGCTTGCATAACGGGAGACGGTACGGGACTTTGCGTTGCCACCGATGCTTTGCACAGCTTTGATGCCAACGAAAACCGACTTTCCCTCACCGTGCTTCGCAGTGCGCTATACGCCGACCATTTTGCGGGTGACCTAAGAGATGAATTTTGCGAGTTTATGGAGCAGGGAGAACACCGTTTTTCCTATTGTTTGTTCCCGTTTGTTTCGGTGTCCCATGCCGAACGCATTTCTGCCGAGCTTCAAAATCCCTTCAACGTGATCCCGGAGACCTTCCACCGCGGCGTATTGCCGACGGCATTTGATGGAATTTCGGTGTCCCCCGAGAATGTTATTGTAACCGCCATTAAAAAGCATACGGATAGCGACGGGCTGATCCTACGTTGCTATGAGTGCAAAGGACGTGACACCGACGTGCGATTCCGACTGTTTGATACCGCATTCGAGGCGCACATTCCGCACGATGCGATCAAGACGTTTTTGATCAAGGATGGCACGGTGACGGAAACCGATTTTATTGAATAAAGTTTGTTCTAAGCACAAAGCACAGCCGCAAAAGTAAGGCTGTGCTTTGTGTTTATTCATTATAAATCGTAAAACCGAATTTTTACCTGCATTTTCACTGAGGCAAACGGTGCAACGGTTTGGATGGTGCCGTTTTTGCGCTCGTCAGCGCGCCCCATGATGTAACAGTTGGTGGGCTCGAGACCGAGGACGTATTCACCGCTCCGCATACACTTCCATTCCGCTAAAATCGGCAGTGTCTCTGCCGAAAAGGTCATTTCCATGCCGATGCCAAGCGCAACGTTTTCCGCACGGACCGTCTTACAGCCGTCCTTTGCGGGAATCTCATGAAAGTACACGGTTTCTTCATCATTGTCTATAGGCTTACCAAACTTGCTATGTGTGGCAATGCGCTCGGTGGCAAGCGGGGTTCTGCCGCGGGTGTTTGTCCCTTTGGGGAGAATGAGCTTTAGATTTTCATCCAAAAACGGATATCCGAAGTTGCAATGATAGAGCATCATAAACTCGGTGGGATTGGGCGTTTGGTTGGTAAGGATGTCGGTGATGACGAGATCACTGCCACCCACCTCCGACGTTACCTCACGCACAACCTCCAAACAGTGTCCGAACAGCTCGGATTCGCGAATTTTTCCCCGTACCGAGATCACGTCGCCGCACACCTCTCCGCAGACTTCGCGTGCGGGCAACAGATGATATCTGCCGTGTGTAGTGTGCCATTGGTCCGCGTCGCGATTCCCACCGCCTACCGAGAGCATACCGCAGGTGTAGACCATGCCCGCAGGAAAGTATTTGGAAAAGCCGTTTTCATAGGTCTCGGCAAGATAGGGAGATGTCGAGCCGTTCTTGGTCAAATAACTCATGTTGACACCGCGGTAGGAAAGCGTACCGATGTCAAGTCCGTTGTCGGCAAGCACAGTATAGGAAAGCCCGCCGCCGGTCTGCACCTCAAATTCGGTGGTGTTTTTGGCTCTGCCGTCCTCGAGCTTGACACGGCGAACGGAATACATTTGTTCGGGGGTGCCAAGATAACGTGCACGGTCGGGCGCGCTCATCTCCTTTATGTTTTTCATAAGATGCTTCTCCAAATCAATTATTTATAGCGTGGAAAGAATGTATTTCAGTAGGAACAGGGCAACGACGACATACATCAGCGGGTGGATCTCACGGATCTTGCGGGATGCGAGCTTGACGATGATGTAGGAGATAAAACCGAATGCGATGCCGTCGGTGATCGAATAAAACAGCGGCATTCCAAGGATGGTGAGAAATGCGGGAATAGCGACCTCGAGATCGTTCCATTCGATCTCCCGAAGTGAACCCGCCATCATGACCCCCACAACGATCAGCGTCGGGGCGGTTGCGACCGTGGGGACAAAGCCGAGCAAGGGGGAAAGAAACATCGATGCCGCAAAGCAAGCGCCCGTGACAATCGAGGTCAGTCCCGTTCTGCCGCCTGCGGAAATGCCTGCGGTGGATTCGACAAAGGTGGTGACCGTCGATGTGCCGATCACAGCACCCGCGGAGGTTGCGATCGCGTCGGCAAGCATGGCACTTTCTACCTTGGGGAGATTCCCGTTTTCATCAAGATATCCCGCCTTGTCAGCGGCACCGATCAGCGTACCGATCGTATCGAACATATCGACAAGCAACAGCGTGATCATGACCGAAAGCAAAGAGGCAAAGGAGACCGAAAATAGGTCGCCAAAGCCCGTAAATACCGAGCCGAACAGGCTGAAATCAAGCGCGGGCTTCCAAGAGCTTGGGAGGGTGATGCCCATGTCGACATCAAAGACGAATTGCATAAAGCACCCGACGGCACTTGCACCAATGATGGAAAGAAAGAGCGCCCCCTTGACCTTGCAGATCACAAGAACGATGGTGAGGATCAAACCGAAAACAGCAAGTAGGGTGGTGGGCACGGCAAGTGAACCCATGCCGATGACGGTTCCCGTCTCGTTGGAAAGCAGTCCCGCGCTGTTTAGTCCCAAAAGCGCGATAAAGAAGCCGATGCCGGAGGAAATGGCTTTTTTTAGGCTGAGCGGAATGGCATCAACGATCGCTTTTCTTGCTCCCGTGACTGTTAGGAGTATAAAGAAAGCGCCCGCGATAAACACCGCCGCCAGTGCCGTCTGATAGGTCAATCCCAAGGTACCGCAAAGCGTGTAGGTAAACACCGCATTCAACCCCATGCCGGGAGCCTGTGCCAGCGGGTAATTGGTGAGCAGTCCGATCAACCAAGTGCCCAGTGCGGCAGAAAGGCAGGTGGCAATCATCACGCCCGTTGTGGGCATCCCTGCGGGGGAATTTTCTCCCAACATAGTAGGGTTAATAAAAATGATGTATGCCATTGCAAAAAAGGTAGTTAATCCGGCAACGATCTCGGTTTTCAGCGTGGTGCCGTGTTGCTTTAGGTGAAAGAGTTTTTCCATGTGAATCGATGCTCCTTGATTTTAGGCTTCAAAAGAATCCGCAAACGCGGTCGCCAGCTTGTCACAGCGCTCATTGTAGGGATGACCGTCGTGTCCCTTTACCCAAACAAAGGTAACTTGATGCTTTTTTAAAAGGTTGAGCAGCTTTTCCCAAAGGTCGGGGTTGAGGGCAGGGGATTTGTCGGCCTTTTTCCATCCTTTGGCGCGCCAGGCTTCTGCCCAGCCTTTTGTGACGGCGTCGACTAAATATTTCGAGTCGGAGGTCAGCGTGACCTCACAGGGTTCGTGCAGAGCGGCAAGCGCTTCGATGGCGGCGGAAAGCTCCATGCGGTTGTTGGTGGTCATGGGTTCGCCGCCCGAGAGCTCTTTCTCGACACCGCGAAAGACCAAGATCGCCCCCCAACCGCCTCTCCCGGGATTTCCCCGACAGGCGCCGTCAGTATAAATATCAACGTGTTTCATGGCATTCAAAACCCTTTCCGTTTGCATGTTTTCGTCATGATCTTTATCATTATACCGCATTTTTGCATTTTTTTCAAGAATAATCGTAAACTTTTTATAAAATCACTTGACCGATTGTGAACTTTTGTTTATAATAAAAAAGCAAACTCGAAAAAACAAGAAAAACATCCCCGACTCTCTCGGGGGCTCGGAAAGGAACAGGACATATTTCATGGCAGAAGAAAAAAAGAAGAGACGCCGCCGTTTTGGCGATCGTCCCGATGGCTATAAGCTGCGCACCATTAACCCGATGAATAAATTTATGCCCTATGTGATGCCCCAGCGCTGTGACGCGTGCAATACTTATGCGGATATGTTTGATATTACCAAGACCGACCGTTTTTGCCGCGAAAAGGTGAGGGAGGGCAAGACCAATTTCAGCTTTTTACATATTATGATCGCCGCGTATATCCGTGCAATCTCCCAGCGTCCCGGACTCAACCGTTTTGTCAGCGGACAAAAGATCTATCACCGCAATGATATTCAGATCGTAATGGCGATCAAAAAGACGCTCTCCATCGATGCGCCCGACACTTGTATCAAGGTCAGATTCAGTCCCGACGATACGGTGGACGAGGTGTATGAAAAGTTTAACAAGGTGGTTACCGACATCACCTCTCAGCCGGATGACAAGACCTCATTTGATAAGCTCAACAAGGTGTTGTCGCTGATCCCGGGCTTGCTTTGCCGTTGGACGGTGAAGCTTTTGAACTTCCTTGATTATTTCGGACTGTTGCCCAAAAAGCTGTTGTGGCTCAGCCCGTTCCACGGCTCCATGATCATTACAAGCATGGGCTCGCTCGGTATCCGTCCCATTTACCATCACATTTACAATTTTGGTAATCTACCCGTGTTTTTGGCATACGGCGGGCGCCGTTCGGTGGTCACCTGTGACGCGGAGGGAAATGTCAAGACGAAGAAGTATATTGAGATGAAGGCAGTGACCGATGAACGTATTTGCGACGGGTATTATTATGCGTCGGTATTTAAGATCATCAAACGCCATGTGGAGAACCCCGAGCTGCTTGACATCAAACCCGAGCAGGTGTTTGAGGATATTGACTGAGTATAATCAAAAGCTGTTTGATCCTCTTTTGGAAAGAGCTTCAAACAGCTTTTGTTTTTGATTAAATCTTTACTGCACCAACAGGTCTGATGCGCAGAACCATACAACGCCCTTCGCCAAAGGCGGCATCCATCGTAAGGCGGAAATTCTCTACCTCAGCGGTCGGTACAAACGCTTGAATGGTTCCCGCAAAGCCGCCGCCGTGGACACGCCATGCAGCTTTTTTGCCCGCCAACAGATTGTCGGCAAGGCAGAGCGCCAAGGAAAGCCCCTGTTCGGTCAAATTTTTAGATGTATAAACATTTTGCAGATAGCAGAACGAAGAACGTCCCGATGCGATCACGCCGTCAAAAAATGCACCGATATCACCCTTTTGAAGCGCAGCTTTTTGCGCGGTAACGCGACGGTTTTCGGCAAAGAAGTGGAGCGCACGCAAGATCGCTCTGTCGCCGACGCTTTCACGCAACTGCGGAATGGCGGCGATGACGGTTTGCTCATCCAGCTCACGCAATACCTTTTTGCCAAAATACGCGGCAACCGCTTTCATCTCGGCGGGTACCGAGGCGTAGTCATCGGTCAAGTCAGCATGGTTTCCGCCGGTGTTTACAATACAAAGGTTGTAACCCGCCGCAGTCAGGTCAAAATCCATTTTCTCAATGATGGGTGCCTTGGGATCGGCAAAATCAATGGCAACAATGCCGCCAACAGCACAAGCAACTTGATCCATCAGTCCGCAGGGCTTGCCGAAGAACGCGTTCTCTGCGTACTGTGAGAGCTTTGCGATCTCCACGTTGTCAACCTTTCCGTCATTGTAAATATGGCTGAGGATATTTCCGATCATGTCCTCAAACGCGGCGGAGGAAGAAATGCCCGAGCCCTTGAGGACGTTGGAGGTGGTGTAAGCGTCAAAACCGCCGACCGCCAGCCCTTCCTTGCGGAAGCCTGCAACCATACCTGCAATCAGCTCGTCGGAGTGACCTTCGGGGACCTCACGGGGAGAAGTAAAAGCATTGATGTCAACAACATCTTCCTTAAAGCCCTCGCTCTTGACGCGGATGATGTTTTCGCTGTTGGGGGCGGCGACCGCGATGATATCGAGGTTGATCGAAGCCGCGATGACACAACCGTGGTTGTGGTCGGTGTGGTTGCCGGAAAGCTCACTGCGTCCCGCGACCGAATAGAGTGCCGCATCACGGTCGGTTCCGTAAATCGCGGCAAAGCTGTCCACGGCGGCGGCATAGCGGGCTTTTTGTGCCTCGACCGCGTCGGTTCCGTAGATGTAAGCAAAGCGTTCGTCAAACTTGCCGCCAAGCAAAGCGGCCTTGAGTTCGGTAGTGTTCATTTGCAAAATCCTTTCGTCTGGGAATTTTCTCATTCTTTATTCTATCATACATTTTTCGATAAATCAATCCCTTTTTCAAAAAATATCCAAAATCAAAGGACACTTTTTTTAGGATGTGTCCACGCTTTGCAGACAATTTAATTTGAAATCAGCGACAAGCACTCACAGGCGTGCTCGAGTGCGTTGCGGTGTGCCTCCAGCGCGAGGGCAAGCGGGAAGAGTCGACGGTCGCCGCCAAAGGCAAGGTAGTTGGTGATGAGGAGTGCATGCGCACCGCGCCCCTTGTTGGCGGCAAGATGAAGCGAATAAAAGGAGAGCTTTTTGTCGTGTGTAATGATTTGCTCGGGATAGGCGGCAAGGTGGGCGTTTGCGGTTGCGATCTCGAACAGCGGCGGGAGAATGGGAAGCTCATCGGGGAGTAGCATCGCCGCCGAAAACGCACGAGTGACGCAATCCGTCAAGGCTTGCGCGGCATTTAGGAATGCGGTGTCTCCGTCGGCGGGGGCGGAAGCATATGCGCGCTCGGCGTCGGAAAGCTCCAACAGGGTTTGTCGGTTCAGATCCGAGATGTCCGACACACAAGAGCGGCAGTTTTCACAGACCGCGGCGCGCAACAGCTCTGCCGCGCTCTCGGAATATTCGGCAAGTGATAAGAGTGTTTTTTGAAAATCGAATGGCATTGGTTCGCTCCTTTCTAAAGGACCTTTTGGGGTCATAGTCCATCATATGTCGCTTTCGGGGGCGATAGAACGGACAACCTCCCCCTTTTGTGTGAAAAATCTATTGCACTTTCGCAAAAAGCGTGGTATAATATACGCAGGGTGTCGGATTTAAAATCCTTACATCATACAACGTATCAAAGAGGTGTTACATATGAAAACAATGTTAAAAGGCGGACGGGTATGGCTTGCCGACGGTTTGTTTGCAAATGACTGTCCCGTTTTGTGGGAGGACGGAACCATACTTGCGGTGGGCAAGGCTTGCGGTGGGATAAAGGCTGACCGCGTGATCGAAACCGACGGAATGACGGTTCTGCCGGGGCTTGTGGATGTGCATACGCACGGGCGCGCGGGCGTTGATTTCGGAACGGCGACCGCGGAGCAAATGGCGGCTGTCAAGCGAGACTATGCCCGTCATGGCGTGACCGCGGTGTTTGCGACCCTTGCTTCGGGTACCGAGGAGGAGTGGCACCGCGCCATTGCGGCGATTCAAGCCTGCGGGTTTGACGGGATCCATTTGGAGGGAAATTATCTCAATCCCGCTAAAAAAGGAGCGCATGCGCCCGCGCTGATTGTTTCTTTGGATGCAGATAAGCTTGCGTCTTTTTTGGATGAAATTCATATCCCATGTCACATCAGTGCGGCGTTTGAGCTTGACCGGGACGGCTCCTTTGCCGCTTGTGCACTGCAACACGGCGCGACGCTCGGTTTGGCGCACACTGCAGCAACCGCGGAGGAGACAAGGACAGCCATCGCGCGCGGTGTGACCTCGTTTACCCATTTGTACAATGCCATGCCGCCGCTCCATCACCGCGAGGGCGGTCCCGTGGCGGTCGCATTTCTCGGCGGTGGATACGGAGAGCTGATTGCGGACGGCATGCATGTTTGCCCCGATATGATCGCACTTGCATATCGCTGTCTCGGTAAGGATAAGACCGTACTCATCACCGACTCGATGGAGGGGACCGGTTGTCCCGACGGGGAATATCACATTGCGGGTATGCCTGTCAGCCTCAAAAACGGTCGTGCCGTTACACCCGACGGTGCCTTGGCGGGGAGTACGTTGGATCTGTGGGACGGCGTGAAAAATTTGATGAGGTTTGCCGATATTCCCTTGGAGACCGCCATTGCCTGTGCCACGGTCAATCCCGCGCGTATGGTGGGTATTGACGGTAAGGTGGGCAGTATCGATGCGGGGAAACGTGCCGATCTGCTCCTTGTGGACAGTAATTTGCGGATACAAACCGTAATCTCTTGCGGAAACGCGTTGGAATAAAGAGAGGGGAGAACACATGGAACAGAAAGAAATGCGAAAAACAAAGCTCCTGTACAATCTGGAGATCGTGCTTTGGGGTGTTTTGACAGGACTGCTGGCGGTGCTGATCGTTTTGGAGTTGATCCCCGCGCCCACCTCGGGACTGGAGGTCAAGGAGACAGTCAAGGTCTCGGCGGCGTCGCTCTCCCCCTTTGATGCCGAGGTCAAGGATTATACCTGCTCGGTTGCGGGCGTGCTTGCCAATCCCTCGGATACCGATGTGACGGTCGACGCGGTGCGTGTGACGGTCAGCGACGGAAAAAACAATCGGGTACTGGAGTTGGAGGGCTTTGTGCTTCCCGCGCGTTCAACAAGGGAGCTTTCGCTTACCTTTGAGGACACTGTCGGCTATGACCGCGTTCAAGAGGTAGCTGTAATGTCGGACGGCGCGGAGGATATTCTGCCCAATCAAACAAACAGTGGTCTTGAGATCAGCGGCGTGCTGGTATTTTATCTGATCTGCGCTGTTGTGTCGGTTTTGTTGCTTGTGCGTGCCTGCAAACGCCGTTGCTATTTGCAGCAGGAGATTGACGCACAATAACAAATTTTGTAAAAAGTTTGGAAACAGTGTCAAAAAGATTGCGCAAACTCTTGACATGCGGCGGGATTTTGTGTATAATAAAAGATGTTTGAATGCGTCGGTGTTGCCGACCTTTCACACAGGAATTTTCAACGACCCATAAGGAGGTGTTTTATGAAAGAAATCGTAATTCCGATCATTGTCGGCGTTGCGGCATTGGCAATCGGGATTCTCGTCGGATTTCTGATCCGTAAAAAGATCGGAGAGGCAAAGATCGGTTCTGCCGAGGCGGAGGCGAAGCGCATTTTGGAGGAGAGCTCCAAGGACGCGGATGCCAAAAAGAAGGAGGCTCTTCTCGAAGCCAAGGAAGAAACACTGCGTTTGCGCAACGAGACCGAACGCGAGCTGAAAGAGCGACGCGCCGAGGTTTCGCGACAGGAGCGCAGGATCAACCAAAAAGAGGAAAATCTGGACAAGAAGACCGAAGCACTTGAACGCAAAAACGAACAACTGGACGAAAAACTGAAAGCCAACGAGGTTCTGCGAGAGCAGATCAACGAGGTTCTCGAGCAACACTTGAAAAAGCTGGAGGATATCTCCGGGCTTACGGTGGAGCAAGCCAAGGACGAGTTGATCTCCCGCGTGGAATCCGAGGCGAGACACGAAATGGCGCAAAAGCTGGATGAGCTCGAGTCTCGGTTTAAGGACGAGGCTGATGCCAAGGCGCGCAATTTGCTTTCTTTGGCGATCCAAAGATGCGCGGCAGATCATGTAACCGAGTCTACCATCTCGGTGGTGACCTTGCCCAATGAGGAGATGAAAGGCCGTATTATCGGACGTGAGGGCAGAAACATTCAAAAGCTGGAAACGCTGACGGGTGTGGAACTCATCATTGACGATACCCCCGAGGCAATTACCGTTTCGGGCTTTGATCCCGTTCGCCGTGAGGTGGCGAGATTGGCACTCGAAAAGCTGATTGCCGACGGACGTATCCATCCTGCCCGTATCGAGGAAATGGTGGAAAAGGCTCGCCGAGAGGTTGAGGCTGTGATCAAACAGGCAGGTGAACGCGCAACCTTTGATGTGCACGTACACGGGATCCATCCCGAGCTGGTCAAGCTGCTCGGACGTCTTCGTTACCGTACCAGCTACGGTCAAAATGTGCTTCAGCACTCGATCGAGGTGGCTTGGCTTGCAGGTATGATGGCGGATGAGTTGGGTGTGGACGGTGCCGTGGCACGCCGCGCAGGTCTGCTCCATGATATCGGTAAGGCATTCCCGCAGGACATGGAGGGCTCGCACGTTGAGCTTGGTGTGAACGCGGTGAAGAAGTATAAGGAAAGCGCAGAGGTCGTTCATGCGATCGAAGCGCATCACAACGACGTAGAACCCAAAACCATTGTCGCCATTTTGGTACAGGCAGCCGACGCGGTTTCTGCCGCAAGACCGGGTGCCCGCCGAGAGGACATGGAAAACTACATTAAACGTCTGCAAAAGCTGGAGGAGATTGCTGTCGGCTTCCAGGGAGTGGAAAAGGCTTATGCAATTCAGGCGGGACGTGAGATCCGCGTGATGGTAAAGCCCGAGCTCGTAAACGACGCGGGAATGAAGCTGATCGCCCGCGAGATGGCAAAGAAAATCGAAGAAGAAGTAAAGTATCCGGGACAGATCAAGCTGAATCTGATCAGGGAAACACGCGCGGTCGATTACGCGAAGTAATATTGATCCCCCAAAAAGTTGAAATCCCAAGGGTTTCATAACGGATCGGTAACATACTGACTTTTTTTCCGAAACACGGAATTTATCATACATATCCATATGATGAAATTACCGCCGATATCGGCGTCCGTATAAAAAACATTTTCAAGGAGAAAACTCCCATGTGGGTTTTCTCCTTGAAGTGTTTTATGGGTATTTGATCAAAGAAAAAGGAAATGCGGTCATATAAATATGAAACAAAAGCGTTTGACATACATGAAGAATATTATCTTACCCTGCTTTTTACTTTCCGCGCTGACAGGTATCATTACAGGGGGCTTGATCTTTCTGTTTAAGATCGCCGCCTCATGGGTGATCGGACGCTCGGAGGAGATCTATGCCTTTGTGCGTACTTATCCTGTCTATCTTCCGCTCTTGCTTGTGGGAGCGGTGCTGTTGGGTGTGCTGACATGGTTGATTTTGCGCCATGCACCGCATTGCCGCGGCGGAGGGATTCCCACGGCGGTGGCGATCCTTCGCGGATTGATCCCGTTTCATTGGATCAAAAGTATTTTTCTTTTATTTGCCTCCGCGATGATGTCTTTTCTTGTCGGCGTGCCTCTCGGAAATGAGGGACCGAGCGTGCAAATGGGAACCGCTGTGGGACGCGGAACCGTGCACGTGGCAGCCAATAAACATCGTGCGTGGGACCGTTATATTATGACGGGCGGTGCCTGTGCGGGCTTTGCCGCGGCAACGGGAGCGCCGTTGACGGGGATCTTTTTCGCCTTTGAGGAGGCACATCGCCGCTTTTCACCGATGATTTTTATGTCTGCGGCGACCGCTGTGGTGGCAAGCTCCACGGTCATGAACGCGCTTTGCGGGGCGACAGGCATCAATCCGTCTTTATTTGATATCCGCTTAGAGATTTCGCTTTCTCTGCTGCATCTTTACGCGGTGCTGGTCGTGGGATTGGTGTGCGGACTGTGCGCCGTTCTGTTTACCAAGCTTTACCGTGCCATGCGCGCGTTACTTCGCAAGGGGCTTGCACGCGTTCCGTTCTTATGTCAAATTTTGATCATCTTTGTTGCCGTTTCTCTTATCGGCGTGGTCAGTGCCGCCTGTATCGGCTCGGGACACGGGCTGATTGAGGAACTGCTTGAGGGACACGGCGTATGGTATCTGTTGATCCTTTATGCCTGCGTCCGTGCAATCTTTTTGATCGTGGCAAATAACGTGGGTATCACGGGCGGTCTGTTCGTCCCGTCGCTGGCGTTCGGTGCGATCCTTGGGGCGCTTTGTGCCCGTGCGATGATCGCGGTCGGCATCCTGCCCGAGGAGTATTATGTCATTATGGTGATCGTGGGGATGGCGTCTTTTCTCGGCGCGTCCTCGCGAACACCGATCACAGCGATCATGTTTGCCGCCGAGGCGCTTTGCGGATTTTCAAACCTGTTGCCCATTGCGCTTGGTGTCACGGTCGCGTTCCTCGTCATTGAGACCGTCGGTTTGCCTGCCTTTAACGATACCGTAATCGAGGGTAAGGTGGAGGCAGAGCACGCGGGCAAAACACCGCAGATCGTGGACGCGCACTTTACGGTACAGCCGGGCTCCTTTGCGGTGGGCAAGGAGATCCGTGATATTCTTTGGCCTCCCACTTGCGTAATCCTTTCAGTGGAGAAGAGTGCCGAGGGCAAGCAAAATGCCGAGCCGGGGCTATCGGCAGATGATATCCTTCATGTGCACTATCAGACCTACGATCCGCTCCGTACCGTGGAGCTGCTCGAAGATCTGATCGGTGAACAGGATGGCTCCAATGCCCGTGCCAGCATGCACCTTGGCAATGAGGGACACCAAGTGCCGGAGCTTTGAGGACGAACGTACCAACTTTGTTTAAGCAAAAGTAACTTTGTGGAGCATTTTGGGTGGTGGTACCCGCATTCTCCAAAAGAGAAGGTGTAATGCTTCGCGGGAGCTATTGAAAGAGTAAAGCGCATAGTTTTTAAAAATTTTATTCATAAAAATGTGTCAAAAGTTTGAGGGGCGTGGGGGGACGAAGCGGCTTTGCCGTTTACAACATGGCTTGCCATGTTTACTTTTCTCAAAAGTCCCCCCACATCATTACAGCCCCTTTTTTCATTATTTTCAAAATATTTTTCAAAAAACATACAAAATATTCTTGCATTTTACAATAAAATGCGATATGATATAAAGGATAGGAACATTTTACGGGGAGGTGAGGACGGTGTTGGGATATGTTCGTACCGACAGACAGGAGCTCCGCGTGCGTGAGGACACCTTTTACCGCGCGCTGTATTGCGGGCTTTGCCACCGCATGGGCAAGTGTACGGGGAATTGCTCACGCATGACGCTCAACTACGACTTTGTTTTTCTGGCGGCGGTTCGGCTGTCTCTTACAGGCGAGAAACCCGAGGTCAAAAAGCAACGCTGTTTTCTTCACCCGTTCCGTTCGCGCCCAACCGTGCAAAAGTGTGACGCACTCGATTTTTGCGCGGATGCATCGGCTCTGCTCGTCTATCATAAGCTGGCGGATGACCTGCACGACGAAAAGGGACTCAAAAAGGCGCGCGCGGTGCTTACCAAGCCGTGGATGTCCTCGGCGTACCGACGGGCAAAGCGGCGCTATCCTACCTTGGATGCCGCCATTGCCGCGCACCTCGCCGCGCTCTCGCGCTATGAAGCCGAGGGGACGGCGTTTGGAGGTGCCGATGAGCTTGCCGCGCAGTTTGGCAAGCTGATGGAGGCGGTGTTTGCCGAGGGGCTTGCCGATACCGACGCACGCATTGCCGCCACAGTGGGACGCGCCGTGGGGCATTGGATCTACTTGATCGATGCGGCGGATGATTTTGAAGAGGATCGCAAGCGCGGACGCTTCAATCCGTATTTGCGTCTGTTTGGGGAAGCACCGACCGAGACGGATTGGGAAAATTTGCGTTTGGCACTGACGGCATTGCTTTGCGAGGCGGAACGCGGATTTTTACTCATCGACAACTACCCCACGCCCGAGCTGCAAGAAATTCTTGCCAATATCCTATATCTCGGCTTGCCCGCTACGGCAAAAAGGATCATAGCAAAAAATACCTGTTCTCACTGCGAAAAGGAGACCAAAAAATGACAACATCGGTACCGGTTCCAATGACCGCACGCGAGTGCTTTACCGCCGCAAACGAGCGGTTTGCCCGTGGGTACTATCTGGATGCGCAAACGCTGTTCGACCGCGCTTGCCGTTTGGAGCCCGATAATGCCCTGTATGCCGAGGGGAGAGAACGCTTGCAAATTTATGCCGCGTCTCTCGGGCATTGGTTTTCGCACAAGCCCAAATCGCCAAATACAGGCAACGGTAATTTTTTTACCGATTGCTGTTGCGAGGTGTGCGGTGAGGGAGGCGGAGAATGCTGTGCCGAATGTTGCTGTGAGGGCTGTTGTGAGAACTGCGACGGCTGTGATTGCGATTGCGGCTGATTTTTGATGATAGATTATTCTGAAAGGTAACGATAAAAAATGAGAAATCCCTATGAGGTACTGGGTGTATCCCCCGATGCGAGCGACGAGGAGGTCAAACGCGCCTACCGTGATCTTGCGCGCAAGTATCACCCCGACAAATACCGCGACAGCGATCTTGCCGATCTTGCAAGCGAGAAGATGAAAGAGATCAATGCCGCGTATGAAGAAGTACAAAAGATGCGTTCGGGACGCGGCAAGAGCACGTCCGGCGGAAGCTCATACAACGGCAATCCCAACGCGAACAGCTCAAGCGGAAACGCGACCTTTACGCAGATCCGCAATCTCATCAATCAAAATGAGATCGCGGAGGCAGACCGTTTGTTGCGCGCCATGGATGTGACACAGCAAAATGCCGAGTGGCACTTCCTCATGGGGTGTGTCCTTTATAAGCGCGGGTATTTTTTGGATGCGCAAAAGATGTTTGACCGTGCTTGCGGTATGGATCCGTACAACACCGAGTACCGTGCGGCGAGAGATCGGCTGCACGAGCAGGCATCGACATACGGCGGGGGATACCGCACGTCAAGCTCGTCGGGTTGCGGCTGTGATTTTTGTACAAGCTTGATTTGTGCCGACTGTTGTTGCGAATGTATGGGCGGCGACTTGGTTCCGTGTTGCTGATGAGCTTGAAGAAAGGAGACAACCATGCGTGACCGTATTCGTAAACGTACCAAATATCTGACGGTCAGCGCCATGCTTGCGGCGTTGGGCGTGGTGTTTTTGATGCTCGGCTCGTTGATCGAGGTATTGGATATCACAGTGGCAGTACTGGCGTCCATACTTTGTATTTACGCGGTTATCGAGATGGGCGGGGCATATCCGTGGCTGATATGGCTTGTGACCTCGGTGCTGTCGCTGTTGCTGCTGCCGCAAAAAACGCCCGCACTCTTTTACACCTTTTTTGCAGGCTTTTATCCCATTCTCAAGGAAAAGCTTGAAAAACTCAAGCGTCCTGTTTCGGCGGTCCTTAAAATTGTGGTGTTCCATCTATGCCTTGGTTTGATCGTCCTGGTGATGAAGCTGTTTTTGCCGGATCAGCTTGTATTTGACGGTATGGAATGGCTCCCGATCGCGCTGTACGTCATGTGCCTTGTGTGCTTTGTTCTTTACGATTTTGCACTTACACAGGTCATTACCTTTTACCTTGTTAAGTTGCGTAAACGGTTTGGGATAAAATAGAAGTTTTTTACACTCTGCGATTGATTTTGAATTTTTTTGTCAGAAAACTTTTTGAAAAAAGTTTTCCGACACCTTTCAAAAACTTTCCCAAAAAGGATTTGAACTAATTGGGGATGTTCACTCGCTTTAGATAAGCAATAGCTCCCGCGATCCATATACCTTTTCCTGCGGAAAAGGAGGGTACCACCACCCAAAATGGACTGCCGAATAAGTAACAATCCGTTAAAAGTAAAAAAATACAGCTCCGAATCGGGGATACCTGTTTCGGAGCCGTATTTTTTATTGATCGTGATTCATTGCTTGAATAACGTGTTGTACCGCTTGCTTTTGCTCGACCGTCAAATTTGCCCACCCGTTAAAAAGCTCTTTCAATTCGGGTGTCATTTCTACCATATCGCCCTCAGCAAAAAACTGGGAGACCGTAATGCCGAATGCACTGCAAATAGTTTCCAATGTAAAAAAGTTTGGAATGGTGTTTCTGGTCATGATATTATAAATTGTAGTTTGCGACAACCCGCATTCTTTCGCCAATCGATACTCTGTCCAATTTCTATCAGCCATTAACTGACGTAGTTTTCCATGTATATCCATTGTCGCACCACCTTTCTGTAATTATTTTACATCATTTCTTAATAGTTTCATACTAACTACTTGCAAAAATAATACTACCATGTTATAATATAAATATAACAATTAATTGTAGGAGATGAAAAATGACAGAAACAGAGGAAAATAAAAAAATGACTCCCAAGGAACTTGAAGAGTCTAAAATGCTATTCAAACGGGCATTGTTAGAAAGCAAAGTCAAGGATATTGAAAAGATCCTTTCTTGTCACCCTCATACATTTACTCTAAAACGCAAATTTAAGCTTCAAACCAACCGCCGGTGGCGCAGATTGGGCGGTGACGAAAAATCTCTGCCGTATCCCGATGCAGACAATTGGCTGGAACGTTTAAAGAGCCGACGGGAGTGCAAAGACGTAAATGCAATTTCAAACGGTCAAGCAAAAAAGTAACTTTGCGTTGGGGACTCCCTCAGTCGCTCCGCGACAGCGTGAAGTCGTCTTGACGACTGCGGCGCTTGCGCCTTCCCTTGTCAGAGGGAGCCGAGGTTACATTCGCACGGTAACAGTATCACTATCGCTTTTACAGCGAAACAACTTTTAGCCTCCCTCTTGACGGAAGGAGTTTTTTTTAAAAATTAACTTTGCTCTCGGGGCAAGCGTCGTTACAAGATCCCGCTTCGCGCCCTGTCGGGTTCGACTGCACTCCGTCCCGAATGTTTATTCTGTGCCACTGTTCACGCTGCTTTTTCGGGACGTTCGTTTCGCTCAGGATGACGCATAGAGGTTTTGTGCTCATCAAAGATGCACAAAGGGCGTGCGGTTGTATCGCGCACGATACCGTTGTTAGCGCCAACATTCCTTCTATGCGTCATTCTGAGCGGAGCGCCGCCAAGGGACAGAGGCACGGAACAAAACTTCTGTTGTGCGGCGTGCAGTCGAAGTTTTGCAGAGTGAAGAATGAACGGCGCAAAACCGACCGAGCTCGCGAGGGAGGGATCTCGTAACAAATCTTGCAATCTTGCTAACGGAAAGTTACTTTTTTGTTCTTTCATATAAAATAACCTTAAAATATAAATTGCCTCCCCTTTTTTCAAAGAGGAGGCTGATTAATTTTAAGGTGTTTGCTTTGCCGCGGTGTGATTGAGAATGGCAAAGATGAGCAGATACCAAAAGCCAAAACCGAGGAGCGTCACAAAGACCGCCAACACGGTAAGTCCCGCGGCGCTTACGTTTTTCCGTCTGCAATACTGCTGTGTCAGCTTGATATTACCGACAAGATAGATGATTTGTACCGTGAGTGCAAATAGGAGAAGAATGACCAAAAGGACGAGAAGCAGGATCACCACGGCAATCGCGCCACCGGCGATGATGCCGACAAGCTCGTCGAACCCGCTCGGTTTTTCGCCATTGATCTGTGTTCCGTCCGAATAATCGATGCTGCCGTATAAAATGCTTTCATCTTCAATATAAATTTCCTTGAGCTTGTCGCAGGAGCCAAACGCACCGGTTCCGATCTCTGTCACAGAGGTGGGAATGACAACCGCAGTCAGTGCGTCGCAATTGTAAAAGGCTTTTGCCTCGATCTTTTCAATCCCCTCTTCCAGTGTCAGTGCGGTGATGCTGTCACAGTATGCAAACGCTTCGACACCGATTGTTTTGACATTGGCGGGGATTACAACGCTTTCCAACGATTTGCTGTCGCAAAATGCACGCTCGGGAATGCTTTCCACTTTCAGTCCGATGACCAATTTTGTAATGGTGTTCTCATAGTCAAAAAATCCGAAAGTGCCGTCATTCGGTGTACAGTTGATTGCGTTGTAGTAAACGGTGTTCAGTGCATCACAGCCTTGAAAGGCGTATTCGCCGATCTTGGTCACACCTTCGGGAATCGTGATCTCGGTCAGCGCTTTGCAAAACTCAAAAGCTTCTTCGCCAATCTCGGTTACGTTCTTTCCCATTTTTACGGTCTTTAATTCGTCGCAAAAGGAAAAGCACTGTTCGCTGATTTTGGTAACTCCGTCGGGAACGGTAATTGAGGTGATTCGGCTCCCGTTAAAGGCTTTTTCACCGATGGTGGTAAGTGTGCTTGGGAGTTGGACACTCGTTGCAAACGAGTAAAGAAAGGTTTCGGGCTCGATCGTTTTTACGCCCTCGGCAATGATAAATTTTTCGGCAAGGTTGTAGTCTTTCACATCGTCGGGACCGATCGAGGTCTTTCCTTTGCCAACCGTCACGGTTTCGTCATACGAATACGCCACGGCGGGGAGGACGAGAAAGCTCGATAACAGCACCGCGCAAAAGAGACAAAGTAACAGGGTACGCTTGAAAAATGTATGTTTCATGATGTGCTCCTTTTTAAGCTTTCAGATGCTCGAGAAGTACATCGGAAAGGGCGGTAAACTGCGCAATATCGAGCTTTTCTCCGCGGATGTTCGCCTCATGTCCACATGCGGTGATGGCTTCGGTGATCTGCTCGCGCGAGAGCTCGGGAAATCCCGCACCAAGCGCATTGACCAAGGTCTTGCGGCGTTGACCGAACGCGGCTTTGATGGTGCGGAAGAGCATCGCCTCGTCACGCGGGACATAGGGCTTTTCCTTGTGAAGCTTAATGCGAATGACCGAAGAATTGACCTTGGGTGCGGGCACAAAGCGGTCGGCGGGTACGGTAAAGAGCTTTTCCGCTTGACCGTAGTAGGCGAGCACCGCCGTGATGGCACCGTAGTCCTTACTCCCCGCCTTGGCGCAGAGACGGTCGGCGACCTCGGCTTGGATCATGATGGTAATATAATCAAAGGGAAGTCGGCTTTCAAGCAGCTTCATCAAGATCGGTGTGGTGATATAATAGGGGAGATTGGCGCAGACCGATACAGGTCCCTCTGCAAAATAGGGCGCGAGAAGCGCGTCAAGATCGGTTTTCATCACGTCCTCATTGATGACGCGCACATTGTCAAACTCGCCGAGCGTATATTGCAGAACGGGGATCAGCCCGCGATCGATCTCTAAGGAGACCACTTGACGGCGACGGAGCGCCAGCTCATAGGTCAGCGTACCGATGCCGGGGCCGATCTCAAGGATCGTGCTTTGTTCATCGGTACAGCACTCGTCGGCAATGTCCTCTACCACAAGGCGGTCGGTGAGAAAGTTTTGCCCAAACTCCTTGTGAAAGGTGAGGTGGAACATTGCCATGATCTGCCGCACGGTTTTGATGTCACATAGATTCATTGTATTGCGTGTCCTCCTTTGAGGCATACTGTTTTCTTTCATTGTATCATATTTGCGCACCAAAATCAAGGGGAACAAAAAATATCGAAAGGATTTTTTCAAAAAAGCCATTCGTTTTTGAAAGATTTCTCGAAAAAAAGGAAGTTTTTTTGAAAATCATATTGACAAAATCGCTTTTTTCGGATATAATAGATACGTTGTGAACCAAAACCAAATATGCTGGTGTAGCACAGTCGGTAGTGCAGCTGATTCGTAATCAGCAGGTCGTGTGTTCGAGTCACATCACCAGCTCCAAGAACCGTTTGCCAAAAGCAAGCGGTTCTTACTTTTTCACTCTTCACTTTTTCACTTGCCGAATCCGCGTGAACGCGTGATTCGTAATTTGCCCTATGGGCAATGTTGCATCAGGTCGTGTGTTCGAGTCACATCACCGGCTCCAAGAACCGTTTGCCAAAAGCAAGCGGTTCTTATTTTTTTGTTCTATACGCGAAAACAGCCAAACGAAAAGACGCTTGGCTGTTCTTCTTTTAGGTGTTTTTGGTATATAAATTTCTTAAAAACTTTTCTGCTTCCATCCTCTCATGAAAAACAATCACATTCTTTTCGGGGAAACGCGCCACCAGTTCAAGGATCGATGGGCGGTTCGTTTCGTAAAAAGTTTTTACATACTCTGTAAACTCCGTGTCCTCGGGATCGTCGGCGGGTTCGATCCACGGCAGATCGGCGCGCGGCTTTCCTTTTCGGGCTTCAATTCCCGCAAGACAGACCTCGGTGGAGTAGTCCAAAAAGAACACCGTGTCCGCGGCTTGCAGACGAATTTCCATGGTGGAGCCGTAATTGCCGTCAATGATCCACGTCTCTTGTGCAATGGCGTCTTGCAACCGTTGCAAAAAGACGGGCTTGGGGACGGTCGTTCTGTCTGCGTTCCAGTAGAGCATATCCAAATGCACGAGCGGGATGGCAGTGGCTTCATGCAACGCGCGCGCAAATGTGCTTTTGCCGCTGCCCGGGCAACCGATGACAATGATCTTTTTCATGATGATTCGGCGTCCTTTTTTGCCTTGTACAAACGAAACATATCCATATGCTCGCGTGCCTGTGCGGGGAGCAGAGCGAGAAATGAGATGAGATTGAGTGCGACGAAGATGCCCGCGAGGAGAAGATCGGAGGGACCGATGAAGTAGAGCTTCATCTCATAGCTCATCTGTGTGCGGTAAAAATATTGCAATAGGTAGGGGAACGCGGCGGGCAGGAGCAGGAGCAGATTGGTAATGACATACAGCACGCGGTTGGGGCAAAAGAACTGCATCCAACGCTTGGAGCGGTTGGCAAAGCGATCGGTGGGTGCTTTGGAGAACGCCGCACAGCTAAAGATTGCCGAAGCCGCCGCCATGATACCGTAGAGGATCGCGCAGATCCACGAAAGCACGACAAACACACTCATGATCAGCGAAAAGAAATACGCCGAGCTTGAGCCGGTTGCGGAGGCGTCAAGCATGACTTGGCACTCGTCCCACGTGTTTCCCATCAGCGTAAAGGGACTCCATGTCTCGTAAGGAACACCGTTGTAAAAGTAAAACAGGTGCGGAACAAAGGCGTAGATCAGCATCGCCAAGCCAAAAATTGCGGGTAACAGATAAGCAATGCGGATCCATGCGCGGGCGAGCGGGGAGGGGAGGCGTTTCATTGGTTCAGCTCTCCCGCCAACTTGCCTTCCATCAAGAATGCGGCTTCCATATCGGCACAGCAAACCGCATAGGCGAGCGGAAACATTTCCAACGCACGCCCGACGTTGTTGGTGTCCTCGGTGCCCGAAAAGCCCATGTGATAGCGAATGGCAAACGCCTCGTCGCGCGTGAGTCTCATAAAGCCCGAGACGATATACACGGATTTTTCGCCGTGCCCGTAGGGGAGGGTGTCCTCGATGGTGTAGTAGGGAGCGCTCACCCACTTGCCGGTCTCATCCTTGACATTGCGGTAACTGGTCTTGTAAAAATTGACCTTGCAGATGTCGTGGAGCAGGGCGGCAATGGCAATGCTCTCATCACTGTATTCGATCTTGTAAAGCTCTTTCATGCGCGGACGGTTCATAATGTCCACCAGGCAATCGTAAACATTGAGACTGTGCTGAAGCAGTCCACCCTCGCAAGCGCCGTGATAGCGTGTGCTTGCGGGCGCGGTGAAGAAGTCGCTTTTGACAAGAAAATCCAACAGCTTGTCGGCGCCCTCGCGGGTGATCTTTTCTTGATAGATCTGCATAAAACGTTCTTGGTTGGTCATATTCGGTACCTCTCGTTTTTTGTTATCACCTATATTTTAACATGAGAGTCCAAGAAAGTAAAGAAAATTTTTGATCTTTTTAAAAAAATTTTCAAATTTTCAAACTGTTGCAATATAAAATAATATTTTGTCGGAATAGGACTTTACAAAATTGATATTATTTGTTATAATACGTACTATTGTGATATATCCTAGAGAGGCATTTAATGACAAATAACAGTTTTGATTTGGTTTATCAAAAATATTACGTACAACTTGTACGGTATTGTTTTTATCGTGTTGGGAAAAAATTTGATTTGGCAGAAGATATCGTAAATGAAGCATTTATCTTACTGTATCAAAAATGGGATCAATTGGATTTTGATTGTGATACAAAAATATTAAGTTGGTTGACCAAAGCGATACTCAATAAAATATATGAGTATCGGAGAAAAAATCCACTACCTCTGATTTCGCTTGATGAGGAAGTAAAGAAAGAATATATTGAAAGTCAAGCGATACAGTCGATTGATACGGAAGACGAGGAGTTTAAATATAGACTATATTTAGAAAGCATTGAAAAGTTTTTACCATCAGATGAATGCAAATTGTTTTACTACATTGTTATTCAAGAATATGATTATAAAAAATGTGCATCGCTTTTGGGAATTACAGAAAATGCTGTAAAATTGCGGTGGTATCGTATAAAGAGAAAACTGCGTCCGTTTGTTGAAACTCTAATTAAAGATTAATTTGTAAACAAAGTGTAAATATCAATTTTGCAACAACATTTCTGATACAAAAAAAGACATTTCCCTTGTGAGAGGAGGTAAATGTTAGAAGAAATATTTAAGGAGATTTCCAAAATGAAAAAAGATGATTTAAAACAGAATGCCAAGTTGAAAGCATTGTTGAGAAATCAAAATCTTCCAAAAGATGAAGTTATCGAACTTCTTTGTGATATGATCGAAAACGAAGTATGCAAGCCCGAAAGTCAAATTGATTATGATTTGATTTCCGAGTTATATCTTTTAATTGACGAGCTATCAGAGGGACAGCCAATAGTATCCGAGGATAATATGCAAAGGAATTTGGAAAACATAAAAAAACAAGGAGCAGTGAAAAAACGGAGGAAACGGTGCAGTTGGATTCGCACATTTGCGGTAGTTGCTGCTAGCTTTGTTATAATGTTTTCCGGAATTTCTATAATGGCAAGGGTACATGGCTACGCTTCTTCTTGGGATTTTATTTTGGAAAGTCTTCAAGAACTAATGCCTGGGGAAAAATTGGAAGGAGATGGTATTACTGTTATTAAGCCCTATGCGTCAACAACCTATGCAACAATGGAAGTTTTAATGAAATCAGAAAATTTTGATTTTTTGCTTCCTGCTGTATTGCCGGAAGGTGTTGCGATAGAAACCATTACGGTCATGTATGTATCTAACGATCATAGCACTTATGAGGTTGCAGTGAAGTGTTCAGATATGAATTTAAAAATTTATATTAGCACGCATAACTTGAACACGCCGGAGACATGGACGAATGCAATTTTGTATCAAACGGATTTGATGTTATTTTACATTCAAAAGGCATCGGATGGTACCTATTTTGCTGTGGGACAGTACGGGGGCTTTGAATATAGCTTTACTTATAATGATTATAATGAATTAACTAAAATTATTAGTAGTCTGAAAGCATAATTTCCATATTAATGAAAGGATTTTCTATGAAAAAAATTATTTTTATTTCTGCTTTTTTGATGATATTTTCAATGTGCTTTTCTGTTTCCGCAATGGAGTCTGATGGTATAGTGATCAATATTGAGAATGCAAATGTAATTTTTGATGCAAACTCACAATGGACATTTCAAGAACAACAGGTGATTGCCCAAAAAATCACTTCAGAAGAGAATGAACCATTTGCCACTTACGGGTTGACATGTACCCTGTTTGGACATAAATATACGCTTGAAACAGTACAGGTGATTACACATAATGTTTATGGTGAAGAACCAAAATGCTTAAAAGAAGTGTATAATGTGAGTACTTGCTCCAGATGCGATTATATTGAGGAAGAACTTCTTTCGACTGTTCGCATTTCTTGTTGTCCATAAAATACTAAGGAGTTTTACAATTATGAAACATATAAAAAAATATATTAGTTTTTTGCTAGCCTTACTTATGTGCTTGCTAAGTTTTTCTATGGTATCATTTTCAGATACAGCAAGCGTATATGCGTCTACTTCGGTTTCTAATGGAATTTATTATTTTGAGAATGTGAAATTGAGTAAGTATATGCAAATAGACAATAATAGCGATATAAATACTGAGCAGGCATTTATGGAACTGTGGGGATTTAGCGGAGCTAAGAAGCAGAGGTGGCAAATCACTCATATCAGTGATGGGTATTATAAGATTCAAAATGTTGCAAGTGGGTTAGTGCTTGCTGTAGCATCTGGCAATGAAACGGCTACTGGCGATGCTTTAGTTCAAGAACAATATGTAGCGGGAGAAACACGTCAGTTATGGTCTTTTACTTTGACTCAAAATGGCGGTTATAAGATTAAAGCAAAGTCATCATTGTCTTCTTCGTCTGACTTAGTGATGGCAGGGGGAAGTGGAATCATTATTTCTGATGGAAGAAATGTGGAACAGAAAAAATATACCAATAACAGTGATTACATAGATGAATGGTATTTGCACAATGCATCAACACTTGTAAAGAAAACATTGTCGGCTCAAGCATATTATGATCCCGATTGTAATTACACCGCAAGTGATTTGGAGTATTATTACAATGAAGCTGTTGAACCGATGGTAGCAGCGTTTCACATTAAGTTCTCTCTTTCTACAGTAACAGTGTCAAGTGAGTTATCTTGCTCTTCAGATTGTGATGCGAATTATCCATCGGAAATATGTACCAGTAATTGCGGTTCCTTTTCGACATGTGCCACAACTCATCATAGGAGTGGCGATCGCCTATTAGACGTGTTGGCAGGCTCGGGTTTATATACTTGTCGTTTTACTGCATATGATCTTTGTAATTGGGAAGATGGTGCCCATAGTAGAATTTTTGGGATAGCATTGAGAGGCAAAAAAGAATCTGTTGTATCGACTGCTGGAACAGAGGATCTATATTATCTTATCCAACATGAGTTGACACATAATTTGGGGACATACGATAATGGTGATGGAGGAACTTGTAATTCCAATCAAAAATGTGTTATGAAAGGATACAGTAATTATTGGTGTGATAATTGTCTTGAAATAATTTTGAAAAATTATTAAAATTGGAGGTGTTATTTATGAAGAAAATAATTACATTGTTATTGATCGTTGTGTTACCATTAAGTATGTTTTGCAGTTGCAACAAGGATGAAGAAAGATTAGGTAGTTTGGAAACTTTGTATTTTGAAGATCAAGAAGCTTTGGTTAACGCCATTGAAAATGCAAAACAAAATCAAAAAAATGATTTGGATTTAACAGATGAGGAATTGCTTTTGGTTGATTTGGAAACTCTTCCTTACCCGACTGCCGAGATTTCTGGATATTATTTGGATCGTATTCGAGTAATGGAATATGTTATCTTTTATGAATACTTTCCAGTTGCCGAAAAAACTGAAGAAAAGGATGTAGGGAAAAAATGGGAGAATATGATTCAATATTCTTTTAATCGCGAAAAAGGTGTCGATGTTGTGGATGGATTTGCGGTGGTTGCAGAACAAATGCGTTCTCAAAATGGTTTATACCCGACAGAAGATAATGTGATTTATAATGATGTGGAAGGGGAAATTACTTTTCGTGTTGGTATGTCATATGGTTGTATCTGTGTTCCTCAGTCTATGAATAATTATGAAACTATACTTTCGCTTTGCACATATGATTTGATTGACTTTTCAGAGTAAAATCCTTGCCCCGAATTGGTTAAAGTATTTATTAAAAAATGATTTTTTCTCCGCACCCTGTATTATAACATCGTGCGGAGTGTTTGTTTATAGTAAAAACTTTTTGTTAGTTTTTATAGTATATTGTATTTATGAAAGGAAATAACATTTATTTCTAAAAAACTTTTTCAATTGGACATGACAGCGACACAAACATGTGGTATCATATACGGCGGAATACCCGAAAGGACGGCAAAAATTATGAGAAAGACAAAAATTGTATGCACCATCGGTCCCGCTTGTGCCGATGAAACCACCATAGAAGCCATGCTCAAAAACGGCATGAACGTCGCGCGTTTCAATTTTTCGCACGGAACGCACGAGTACCATGCCAAGATGATGGAGCTTTTCCGCCGTGTGCGTGACAGACTGCGGTTGCCCGCGCCCGTGATCTTGGATACCAAAGGGCCCGAGATCCGTTTGCGCGATTTTGAAAACGGCAGGATCAAGCTCAAAAAGGGCGACCGCTTTACCTTGACCACCAAGGAGCTTGTGGGAAATGAGCAGATCGCTTCGATCACCTTTGCCGATCTGCCGCACCAGCTTTCCGCAGGCATTCGGTTGCTGCTCGATGACGGTAAGGTCGCGCTGTCCGTAACCGAGGTGACCGATACCGAGATCCGTTGCCATGTGGATGTGGGAGGCGTTCTCTCCAACCATAAAAGCATCAATATCCCCAACTTCCACATCGATATGCCGTATTTGAGCGAGCAAGACGAGTCGGACCTCATTTTCGGCATCGAGCAGGACGTCGATTTTGTGGCAGCGTCGTTTGTGCGTTGCAAAGAGGACGTGATCACTTTGCGCAAATTCCTTGATTACCATGGCGGTCATTCAATTAAAATCATCTCCAAGATCGAGAACATCGAGGGAGTCAATAATTTTGATGACATCCTCAAGTATTCCGACGGTATCATGGTCGCGCGCGGAGACATGGGTGTGGAGGTTGAATTTGAGCGCCTCCCCGGTATCCAAAAGCGTTTTATCCGCAAGTGCTATCAGTCGGGAAAAATGGTCATTACCGCGACACAGATGCTTGAGTCCATGATCCATTCGTCCACGCCGACGCGTGCCGAGATCACCGACGTGGCAAACGCCGTGTTTGACGGGACCAGCGCTGTGATGCTCTCCGGTGAGACCGCTGCGGGCGACCATCCCGCACTCGTTGTCAAGACGATGTCACGCATTGCCGAGCAAGCCGAAAAGGACGCGTTTGAGATGGATGTTTACCAAGGCATTCAATACGAGGGTGACGTTGCCGATGTCACCAATGCGATTTGCGATGCCGCTGCAACCACAGCACGTGATATGTACGCAAAGGCGATCATTGCTGTGACCAAGTCGGGGCTCACCGCACGCCGCGTCTCCAAATTCCGCCCCGCGCAGACCATTGTTGCCGCCACGCCCGAGAAAAAGACCTTCCATCAATTGGCGCTTTCTTGGGGCGTGCTCCCCGTGCTGGCTCTGCATCAGCATGACACCGATCATCTGTTCACTCATGCGATCGATTGCGCAAAACAGGTCGATATCGTTTCTGCGGGTGACAAGGTCGTTATTACCGCGGGTGTACCGCTCAACATCGAGGGCATGACCAATCTGTTAAAGGTGCAGATCGTGAGTTGATATGCAATCATCATCAAAGGGCTGTTGCGCAAATGCACAACAGCCCGGTTTTATTCTTGTATGGTCCATGTTTTGCCGAGATCGTTGGAATAGAAGAAAAGTTCATACGAAGACGGCGTCGCTTTCTCGTGCCAAATATCCACTGTCAATTGCAAGGTTTCACCAATCAGCTTTATATCTTTGACCGTTCCCACTTTCCCATCATTAGCATTCTTTTTAAATAGATAATCAAGATCAGCATTCCATTTTTGCCACGTGTGTCCGCCATCAAAGGTCAGCCAAGTTTGGTTAGTAGGGTTACCGTTAAACTTCGCTTGAAAACTGATCATCCCGATCTGACTGTTTACAAAACCGGTATATGCGGTAGTAGGTTCCATACAAGCACCACCTTTGGGAGATTCCGGCATGGTGTCGCTTTCCGACAATGTCCATGTGCTGCCTCCGTCATTGGTTTCGTAGAGGAGTGTATAGTGACTGATAATCCAATCGTAATAGGTGATAATCAGTTTTCCATTGTCTTGATCAAAAAAATCACAGGAAATCCGCTGTATTTGAAGTTCTTGACCCAGGTCAATGGAGGTACGCTTAAATTCTCCGTTGCGGTTGATACAGAAAACCGAAAGCGTTTGGTTTAGATGCCTGCCGGGATGCATATCGGGGACAATTAACCACAGATGGTCGTTGACAATATCTGCTCCGAAAAATGTCATTCGTATTTTGAAATAAGACTCCCAAGAATTGTCGTCATTGTCGAAAATAAGCGGTAGCTTCAAATAACTGTTCCATTCATCCACATAAAGGCAAAGGCTTTGGGTGCTGTCCAATGCTACGGCAATACCGGTATTGCCGTAGCATTCACCTGTGGTAAAGTTATAATCTGATTTCACAATAGGAACATAGGCAAGGTCGGTAGGTGCGGGCGTAATTTCCGCCGGTTGGGATGTCGTTTCAATCTCGGTTTGAAAAGCTGTTGTAGATGTGTCAATGGTAGATGTTGAGGGATTGCTTTTTACTCTGCAAGAAGACAACAGTGCTGTGGATAGGCAAACCGTTAATAAAATACTTACAGGCTTGAAAAATTTTATTTTACTATTGGTCATAATCATTTTTAATTAAGCGTATGACAGTTGATACGGGTTTGTTTCTAGGATTAAAAAACTTTGTGTTTTTTAGTTTAACATAAAAAACCAAAAAAGTAAAGATAATCTTGGGGCTTTTAAAAATATATTTACAAATTTGATTGACAGTTTATTTTTGGATATAAATGATTAAAAAATTATGAAACTGATTTTGGATATCTTTGCAAAAAATCGGATATGTAGTTTTGTCAATGATGTGAGACTAAAAAAGTAAAAATAAAAGTAACGAGTTAAGTAAAATGCTTTTGCAGGCGGAAGGAGGGGCGGAGCCCCGAGTGGAGACTGCAAAAGCGGCGCGCGGTCAGACACAAGTATTTTCAAGTTCAACTTGCTTTTGGTTGGGAG
>JAFTKO010000033.1 GCA_017453205.1 Clostridia bacterium
TCTCGGGGCTCCAAAAATTGTTTTTCTCTCCGATTAGAACCTACTTGACAAAGACTTTTGATGTGCTATCGCAGGCAAGCGTTTGCGGGGAATGGAATGCGAATAGCTGACAAGTCTGAATGAGCAAACACCTCTTCGAGCTTGCGAGAAGTGCTTGGCGAGAACGTGGAGAGGCGAGAGAGAGAGGAGTTACTTGCCCGCTTGCGGACTCTGTTGACTAAGGCATAGCACTGAATAATGCTTTACCACGGTGGCGTTAGCCCCTCGGAACACGGAAAACTCCGTGCGGAGAGGAGTGGTAAAGAACCCAAATAGGCGTATCAAGACCAAAGGGGGAACCGCAGGCGGGGGAGGCTTACAGCCTCCCCCGTGGTCAACGCCGACGGCTTCAGCGTCTCTGTCGGCGTTGTAGCAATTGTAGCAAATGTAAAGGTATGTACAAACAAAAACAAAAAACACATGGAAAACCATGTGTAAATAATACAAAAAAGTAGCACTAAACTTTTAACAAAGTTTTACTACATTCTAAATTTGCTACAATTAAAGTTGTAACAACCTTGTAGCAATTGTAGCAACTACAAAATTCTTGCACAAAATCACCCTATGACCTGCGGTTTTTTCTTGTTAATATCTCACAAAAATTGAAAACTTGCAAATTTTTCCTTGACAAAACTATCTTTTTGCTGTATAATGAAAGAGCAATGGAGATTGTAAGTCTTTAAATGGCTATATCTTTACCACCCCCCCCCCAACTATACAAAAACAAAATTTTGTATAGTTGGGGGTACCAAAAAGTATGTGCGTTGTTTCATACTTCCGTTTCTTGCCTTTATTATAGCAGATTAGTTACCGCCTGTCAAGAGGTTTTGCAAAATTTCTTGACTTTTTTCTATTTCTTCCTGTTTTTGGGTGGTTTTGGCTTGTTCTGCTTGCTCCTGTGCCTGTTTGATACGGCTGTCAAGTGTTTGCACCTCTTTCTTGGGCAAACGCAAGATATCAAGTTTTGTAAGCTCTGCGTGCGGTACGGGTGTACCATCGGGGACATATTGGTAGCGTGGTGCGTAGCAATGTGTATCGTATCGTCTGCTGAACGGAATGAGACCGAATAGAGTTGTCATGTTATCCTCGGTGTCCTGTTCCTCTATGGTTTTGATCTCTTCCGATACGGAGATATTACGGACTTTTACTGTATAGAACAGACCGAACCATTTACGAAAGCCCATGAGGTTATAGACAGTGTTTAAACGTCGGCGAACCTGGAGCACGATATTTTCGGAGCATTGGTCATTGCAGACGATAAAGCCACCTTTAGTATAGTGTCGGTAGAAACGGATAAATTCATCGAATACATCGGCGTTTTTGGCTTTGAAGTCGAACTGTGAGCAGAACGAACCGATTTCATCAATGAACACAACGGCATCCGGCACGAGCTTTTCCTGCAAAGTCAGATGTTTGTCGGTCAGTTGTACCGCCATTTCTTTTTTGGAGATACGGACGGGAATGGACGAATAGAGAAGTGGGCGAGGGAGCTTACTTCCCTTTTTGCGGAAAAGGTTTTTCCACTTCACTTCCCTCCTCTTTCGTCTCAATAGCTTAATTGCTATGTCAACCGACAGGAACGATTTTCCCGAACCAAGACCGCCTGTAAAACTCACAATCGTATCGTATGTGTTCAGTCGGTAGCTTTTCAGTATTTTCCATATGACGAAGATACAGACCGCTATCATGATGATTTCAAACATTTATATCACCCCCTCGGTACGGTATTATTCCACGGCAAGAGATACTCAACATTATCGAAGATCGCAACGATCACATCGACAAAAAGCAGAATACTATCCCAACAGCGACGAACAAAAGTTACAAGTTCATCAAAGAAATCGACCACGGCTGTAAAGAAGTTTGTTCTTTCTTCATCGGTCGTTCCCCCCGATACAGTACCGCTATCATCTCCACCGCCTGCACTGGCAAGTGTGTCGATGGCATAATTGTCTTGTGTCCAAATATCGACCAAATCTTGCATTGTCGGCATATCTTGAAAGTTGGTCAAGTTGGTGATCATTGCTTCAAGTGAAAAGCGCTCATTGTCACCATGGACAATCACGCAACAAACGAATATGATTGCAAGCAGGAAACACAATGCTTTTTTCATAGCAGCCACTTCTCTTTCCATTTACATTTGTGGATGAGACACAGAATGCCTTTAAACGGGAGATAGACAAGGAAGTACACGATACAGACACCGAGGACAATCCAAAACGTATCACGGACACGTTCGAGTGCATACGGAGTTATCTCTCCGAACAGCGGGAGAAGCTTTTCTTCAATAAAATTCCACAATGGCATATATTATCACCCCTTTGAAAATTTAAGTATTGCAAACACGATTACGGCAACCACCGCCATCGTGATGATTGTTTTGACAAGTCCTGCAAGGTTAATACCGAATATCTCAAAACCGAGCATTCCGTCAATGAGTGTTACAGGCGCGTCGAATACCGCAAAGACCATATCTTTGAAGCTCCCCTGTGTCTCTGCCATATCGTTCTGTCCTGCTCCAAATCCGTTATCCCATCCGTATTTTTCACCCTCTGCATAGCCATTGGCGTAGCCTGTTTGTTCTCCAACAGCTTCACCGTCTGTATGACCAACATCATATCCATCGGTATAGCCGTTCTCATATCCAATACTATTACCGTCTGCCACTCCCTCATTATAGGCGGGTAAATATGTATCCGTTTCACCGTCTGCATATCCTGCTTCATAGCCGTTCGTGTAACCTGTGCCTAAACCATTTGCCTCGCCAGTATAATATCCGTTTTCGTAGCCTGTTGAGTAACCACACGCGTATTCATCGGGAAATGTCAAATAATAATCATCATCGGTCAATCCATAACATCCCTCGGCAAATCCTTTGAATGAATACACAAGATCACTGCCTGTAACAGTCTCGGACAAATTATAAGCCAAAAACAAAGAAACATTTCTATCGGAAACAGATATCGGGTTCATCACATTGTTGCCATTCAGTGTATGGGTTAAGGTATAACCATAATCAAACCAAGCATACCCACCCAAGGGGTCATCTCTATTGTAATAATCTCTATACCACGTCTTACTATAACTGACAATCCGATTTTCGGTCGTAGACACAAATTTTAGTGTAATGGTAAACGTCAAACAAAAATCGCCAACTTCTGAAATCAAAGCGTCTCCTACACTTGTAGTAAAATATCCTTTTGCATGAAAACTACTGCGCGGGGGGTTACTATCATGAGGAACATAAAAACCAAAATATCCCGTACCAATAAATTTTTCGCCCTCTCCATAATTTTCATACAAAGTCTGTACATCACCAAAGTCAACCGATTTTGAACTAAAAGCATACATCATATCGGGAAATGAAGCAATTCCGTACGCTTTACTGTAATTCTCTGCAAACCAATCGCGACCATCAATGATAGGTAAAATATACCATGCGTTGGTATAATAATCGTAACCGTCCGCAGAAATCGGCACAACCATGACCGAGAGCAGGACGAGGACGATACCGAGCACCGCGAATATACGCTTTAAAATCTTGTTTTTCATTTCTTTCTTTCCTTTCTAAAAAAATTGGGGAGTAGGAAGTCTTTCTTCCCTACTCCCCTTTTGGGTGTGTGGACTATCAGCCCTTGCGCGCTCTAATCATGCCGAAGATCTTGTACAGAATACCGGTTGCAAGACCGATACCCGCCATAGTGAAGATAAACAGCACGATGGGCGAGAACTGCGGATCGGTAACAGTAGGATCGACATAAATCAAATTACTGAAAGAATCCTTGATACCGCCCGACAGACCCTTGATCACTTCCTTAAAAGAAGTAAAAATCTCGGTAATCAATCCAGACATTTCTTTTTTCCCCCTTCTTTAGTATTCACAACCTTGTATCACTTCTTTGCAGGAGTGACCGACAAGTGTGCAATGTTGCCATATTTGTCATACAAGGGGTCAACGCTATCCCCGAGATTGACGATCGGGCAAATTGCCGTTTTGATTTTCAGCGCGGACACGCAAAGACCGCAGACGTTTTCAGCATCCTTTTTGGTATATGTGGTATGCAAGATTGTGTTATTGTAAGCAGTACCCTCATAAATGCCCTCTCTTTTTTCAATGCCAATAATTGTGTACATTATCAGTACCTCCCTTTTCTTATTTATGTTGGCACTGTTATTATAACATGGGTTTTTGAAATTTGAAAATAAAATCTAAAAGTTTTTATTGACTTTTTTAGAATTTTGTGGTAAAATATCAATGTACTTTTATGGAAAGGAATGGTTTATTATGGGTTTTTGGACTTCTTTAATAATTGCTTTAGTAATTGTCTTGGGAATTGTTTTATTTTTCGCTCCACTTATTATTATTTGTCAACTAAGCGATATCAAGCAACTATTGCGCAAAATTGGCACACACATGGACGAGAACCACGACGAACTTATGAACGCAAAAAACGACACAGAACCGAAGCAGAATGAAACCAATGAACAACGCCAAGATGAATTAATGAAATCTTTATTCCAAGATGAGAAAAACACCTCCGACCAATAATCGGGGGTGTTTTTTTGTGCAATATGTATACTGATTACTTTTCATCGGAGTTCGATCGCGCCGATTTAAATAGCAAAATAAACAAATTTATTTGACCCTACTTGACAAATACCGCCTTTTGTGATGGTGCTTTCGGGTATTCCGCAAATGAAAGGAGGTGACACAAATGCTAATTCGTAATTTAAAGATGTGGCTATCTTTGTACAGTGAACAGATTATTTACTTAATCTGTACTATTATCGACCGCATTTGGTAACCCCACTTTCATTTGCTTAGTTTAATTATATCACAAAAGACAGTATTTGTCAAGCCTAACCTCATTCCTCCCCTATCCGAGGAAGATTTATAGAACTATTTTTTCTACATACAGACCTTTGACAATTGTATGATTTTTAATCATTCGCCATGTGGTGGCAACAGATATATCAAGGAATTGTCCCAATTCCTCATATGTATCAAGACAAGCCACAGGGAGATCATCCTTGACGGAGCAGACGAGATAACAATAGTTTCGCTCTTTCATTTTTCCGTCCACCTTTGCCATATGGATTTGCCTTGTATATGATCGAACATATACCAATCGTTGTACTTGTATGAAGTGTATTCGCCGTTTTCTGTGATGACTATGGTTTTTGACTCCTCAAAAATCTCATAATTATCGGGAATAAGAAAAGAACCGAGTGAATACTCTAATGTATATCCCGTATCAGTTACTATAACAGGCGTTGACGATGGAGCAAATATCACTCCCGCGACGATAGCAAGCACAATCACAAGTAAAATGAAACAACCTAAAACTATCTCTTTGTATTCTTTCCATAATTCTTTCATAAATCATCAATATCCTCTACTTTCTTCAAATTCTTTTCCTCAAACATATTCATGCGGGCGAACATACTCGCTTCGCGGTATCCTTCCAATTCGCGTATTTTGTCCGCGCAATCGTGGTATGCGTTGAGGTGATACAGATAGTCACGTCCATAGTATCGGACGAGCTCACGGGGATTTGCACCGGCAAGGACTTTCAGCAGTATCTCATAGCTACTGTCATAGCAGTCCTTACGTTCCGCAAGGTCGCACATTCCGAAGTCCTTGATATCATCGGGGCTGTACTGGTATTTGCCCTCTTCCCTACATTCGGGGGTATCATGGATAATGTACTTTTTCAGCGCGTCCATATCGTTTGCCGTTTCGCAAAATGTATTGACGGGCTTTTTCTCTTTGTCTTTGAGATCTGCAAACCATTTGGAGATTTGGGCAGTAGTCCAATTGGAATGAGTGCGCATAAGGATATGGTAGTGTGGTTCTGCTTCATCTTTATCATGGAGTATGTAGCACAGGGCGCGTATACTGTTAATGTGAGCGCTTACAACCTTGTGTATTTGCTTTTCTATTGCATAAGTGGTAAGGGAGAAAAACCGCGATCTTTTGCCCCCTGTGGGGGCTTTATTTGTTTTTGGCATTGTTTAAACCTCATTTACTCAATTTTGTTTGAGAATTTTAGAATAATTCTAAAAGTGCCTTAAAGCCTTATATTGCAAAGGTTTTCGGTGTGTTGGAAAAGTTGTTTTACTCAAAATTTCGGGCGACCTTTGACGCGGTTCGGTCGCCCTGCGCGCTCCGCGCGCCCCTGCTGCGCTCCCCATACGGGAGAGCGGAGCAGGTACGCACGGGCGCGTGAGGGTCTGCGGAGAGCGTTACGGGCTTGTCCGTCCGCTTACGCGGAGAGCTTACAAGGCGGTTAACGTTAGCTTGTGTGCGCCTATTCGGCGCGGTAGCGAGGTGAAAGGTGTCGGAATGAGGAACGCGAACCCACGATAATACGCAGTCACATACTTTCCCAAGCAAAGATCCCACCCGACCCTTTCGACGCTCCGCTTCGCTCTGCTACGATGCGCTTACTCCGACTTGGTTTTATACCTCAAAAGCAAGCACAGCGTTGCTTTTGAGGTGAGCAAGTCGGGCGCATTTTTAAGGTGGAAAACCTTTCGGTTTTCTATTGGCTTCGCCTATTCAAAAAGTGAAATCCGTAAATACTGGCGTATCGGGCTTTAAAAGACGTGACATAGAAATGTCATCAAAGCGCACTGCTTCATAACGTTTTTCAGAGCGATCATATTCACCGCGAATAAACACTTGCTTTTCAGTAGGCTCTGCAATAGGTTTCAAAGTAAAATACTCGCCAATTTTCAAATCTTTAATCGTCATTTTTGTTTTCCTCGCTTTCATTCTTTAATTCTAACATTCGGCTTTGCGCGAGCATCGACAGACGATCACAAGCGAAACCAAGCATACGCACAATCTCCAACGGATCGTCACTTACGCATATACGGCAAATGTTTCCGTCAAGCAACCGCAATGCATCCTCTTTCGACATACGCTCCAAAGGTTTATCCAACAATCTCATATTTTCACCTCTCTTACATCGGTAAACACAAACGTCCATTCGTTGGTCTTTTGGTCATAGTACCAATCAAAGGTATATTCCCATTTCTTCGCGCCTTTTTCGACAAGGTACATCGTTTGATAGAACACATCAACTTCCTTTTGTCCTGCGACTTCGAGAAAGCCATCGTATTCTGGTGGATAGACCGCGCGTGCTTTGAGAAATGCTGTCGCAATCTCGGTCAAGTGTGCCAGTTGCTTTTGTCGTTTTCGTTCGTCTCTGTTTTTGGACATAAAAAAAGATACCTCCGTTTCTTTTGAAACGAAAGTATCTTACTTTCTATTCAATTATCGCACATCTTTACAAGGTATTTTTCCGCGGGCTTTCGCCCTTACAGAGCCACTTTGTGGCAAGTTTGACCCAACTACTCGCGCCCCGCACAGCGGAGTAAAGGCGCTTACAAAATTGTAAATTTTGTACGATTGCAGCGTTGGTGAAAAAACACCGTTTTTCTTCCGAATTGCAAACGCTACAAAATTTACCCGTCCATTTTGTATAGTTGGGGGTAGCAAATATAACCAGTTGTACTCCCATCGTGCTTTTATTATACACCTAAAGAGAAAACTTGTCAAGGGAAATTTTGAAGATTTTCAAAATTTGTGAAATTTTGACAAGAAAACAGCTCCAATTCATGGGTGGATTTTGTGCAAGAATTTTTGAGTTGTCACAGTTGTCACAAGGTTGTCACAGATTTTTTTGTGACAAATTTAGAATACGGAAATACTTTGTTAAAAGTTTAGTGCTACTTTTTTAGATTATTTGCACAACCTTTTGGCGGGTATTTTTTTTTGTTTGTACATAACCTTACATTTGTCACAATTGTCACAACGCCGACAGAGACGCTGAAGCCGTCGGCGTTGACCACGGGGGATGCCTACGGCATCCCCCATCTGCGGTTCCCCCCTTTGGTCTTGATACGCCTATTTGGGTTCTTTACCACTCCTCTCCGCACGGAGTTTTCCGTGTTCCGAGGGGCTAACGCCACCGTGGTAAAGCATTATTCAGTGCTATGCCTTAGTCAACAGAGCCCGCAAGCGGGCAAGTTACTCCTCTCTCTCGTCTCTCCACGTTCTCGGCAAGCACTACGCGCAAGCGCGTAGAGATTATTTACTCATTCAGACTTGTCAGCTATTCGCATTCCATTCCCCGCAAACGCTTGCCTGCGATAGCACATCAAAAGTCTTTGTCAAGTAGGTTCTAATCGGAGAGAAAAACAATTTTTGGAGCCCCGAGACCCAAAAATTCTTTTTCTTTTCTGTTTTTATTTCTATACCTCCACTTTGACAAATTCCTTTTGATGCGCTCCCTACGGGGTGTCGAGAGAGCCAAAGAGCCACCGACAGAAAGGATGGTAAAATACCATGAAAAACACAAAAGAAGCACAGCCAATCTTAACAGCAATTTTCGCACTAAACCAAACAAGCGAACACAAAGACCCAATGATAGCAACAATTCTTGACTATGCATTCCGCACTTTCTACGGAAGTAATACAAATCTGTTAACACTCGCCTGTATTGGTCAAACGCGAGACTCCATCATGCCACAAATCGAACAAATCCTAAATAATACAGGGTACAAAGATTACATGAACTTCAAAGAAGCTTTGCGCAAATGAAAATTGAAGTCACACGCGAACAGCTACACACCATCAAAATCTTAATTGAGCTTTTCACTGCGCAAGGCGAAAACATCAAACCGTTATTGGATACAGTGAATACAGCCCTTGAAGCACCATTCGACTAAAAGAAATTCCCCATCCGGCGTAAGCTGGATGGGGAATTTTTTTTTTACTCGCTCCTATCAATGATTTTGATTTTATTCTCTTTCGGTTTGGCACTTCCCTTTTCGATTGTTTCATCTATGAGGGACTTATATTCCTTATCGGGGCATTTGAGAATTGTTTTCGTATAGATCGATGTATGGAACGTGGGTTGATGCTCGGGAAGCATGGCATAGCGATATCTGAAGCATCTACTTGCATAGTTTTTGAACCAGTTGCCGAACCAAATATATCTCTGAAATTGTTCGTTAGTGTCCTTTTGGTCTACTGTTACGATCTCATCGGAAATATTAATTTCGCGCACCTTTACAGTATTGATTTTACAGAAATAGCCATGTTTGGAAAGGTTGTAAACAGTATTCAGCCGTCTACGGATTTGGAGTATGACGTTTGATATACACTGGTCTGTCACGATGACATTACCGTTGAAATACTGACGGCAGAAACGGCAAAATTCATCATAGAGGTTTACGTTTACATTTTTATTGTACTCAAACTGGTTAAGGAACGAGGACACCTCATCCACAACCACAACGGAGCTTTCGGGAATACGTTCCTGCAGAAACAGTATTTCGGCAGTAAGCTGACAGGACGAGAACTTTGCGCTATACTCGGGGACGGCCTGCGTATATTCTTCCATTTTGGGGACTTCCCTACCCTCTTTACGGGCTTGTTTACAAGCTTTTTTCCATTCACCGACCGCATGATGGTATTCGGGGGTCAGCTTTTTCTTATACAGGATGGGAATGTTACTACAGAGCAAGGGCATTTCGGGGGGAGTTTGGAAAAGAATACGGGCTTTGAAGCATTCCCACTTCCAAGCTCTTAATGCGCGTTTATAGCACAGGATTGCTTGACGGGTAGCAAGGCAAGTTTTTCCTGCTCCTACACCGCCTGTGTATGCGGTCATGTTGCGGTATATATCAAGCTTGTAGGACTTTAGCCAACAGATCAACAGGATGACCGCAATCACTATCAAGATTATCCAAAACATTTTTTTACACCTCTCTTACTTTTTTTATTGACTTTTATTTTTATTTGTGGTATAATTACAATGTACTTATTTATTTTCGGGGGCTTTAATATGATACAATCAATTTTATTATTCTGCATTCTAATTTTACTTTTTGTAGCTATCTCTAAATTATCTAAAATTTGTTATCTATTAGAAACGCAAGAATGTACCTTAATCACGATAAGAAAAGGTCTAAAAATCGAAAATAATCAAAAAGATTATACCGAAAAAGATTTAGACGATGAAAGAAAAAGCTACAAAAACAACATTAATAATCAGCAAAATATGTATTAAAATCAGCGAACAACAACCAAAATTAATTGGTTGTTGTTTTTATACTACCATCCGAATTACGCCATGGTATATTTATCGCCGTTTCATCAATAGGTATTTCATCACTATACACCACCGAATTCCAAGGTAAAAACTTACCTAAAAAAGAGGTTGCATAACTAATAAAATCACCAACAAATCCCCCTGTTACAGCCAACGCATCCGCAACCGTTGTATCATCATCATCATCAATATTAGACCATGCTTCAGTTACTACGTCAAAGCTCGGCATCTCAAAAATACCATATGTAATAGTAGGAACAAGAACCTCACGATAAGATACACCATTATTGGGGTCAACCATATCATAAGAAGTTAAAAGCTCATCACCAACAACAAATTTAAATTGACCACCTCTCATCATATGATAACGAGTCAAGCGATTTTCAGAATAAAATTCCAAGGGGAATGATTCAGTAACACCCTCAGAAATATATTGATGAGCCTTAACAGTAATTTTTCCACGATACGCCGTGTCAAGACCTATTCTACCAAAAGGTTCAAGATACACTTGCACATATTGACCACCAATATCAGCATAAGTAGTAGAAATATTTTCCAAATATGCCGAAGGACTAAAATAAGCAAATGGTTCGCCCTTAACACGTTGGCTGTTGTCATGCGAAGAACACCGTGGCAATCAGACCAATCAAAAGCAATATTGATATTGCTCCCATAACAGTGGTACGTCCTAAATGAGGACTTCCACCGCTACCGCTATTAGCTTGCTTTTTTGCTTTAGTTGCGTCTGCACTCTTATATACTGTTGCTTTCGGTGATTGATATTCCTTTTTCTCTTGCTTTTGGACATATACCAAAGGCTTTTTATATTCCTTTTTTGCCATCACATCACCGCCTTAATAACCGCGCCAGCGTTTCCAATTCAGAATGTGAAGAATGCCGCGGAACGGGACCCACACAAGGAAGTACACGGCACAGAAACCGACAGCAAGCGCGAACAGTGTACCGATAGCATTGGCAACCGTTACGGGGTTTGAAACGCCATCAATGTTGGGATTTTTGATGTAAAAAAGAACAAAATCAAGGGCTCCCTGCGGGAGAAAGATGGGCAACAGAGATTGCACTATCCAATCATAAAGTATCATTTTCATTCACTCCTCTTTAAAACAGTTTTACAACAATAATTTTGAGTATCCACACGATAATCGCAAGGGATATTAAGGCAATCAAGGTTCCTGCGATATTGATACCGAACAAATCAAAGTCAAGAGAATAGGATATCACGTAAAAGGGTGCGTCAAAGATGGCGAAGATTAAATTTTTCAGACTTGCCCATGCTTGAGAGGTATCGGCACCTGCAAAACCGTCTTCAAGTCCTTTATTATACCACACACCCTTTGCGCGCTCATATCCGTCAGTATCTCCATCACCGTATCCATAATAATAGCCATCATTATATCCTGCTTGCCATTCGTCAAGATATGTGATCATCTTGTCGATATCGGTCTGTTGCATGAATGCTGTCATAAGTTGTTGCGGATTGGTAAGGGTATAGCCCATTTTTATGGTGGTCGGCAAATCTAACGCAAACCAAAAGCACAAATCATAATCGTCAAATTGAGAA
>JAFTKO010000039.1 GCA_017453205.1 Clostridia bacterium
AATAAAGGCAAGCTGCGTCATGTTCATCATCGTGGCAAGCACGTGACTTTCCTCGTCATCGTCTTCCACAATGGCTCCCACTATCTGCAACAGCGACAGCAGGAATTCTTTTTGATTGGCGTCGTATTGAAGTGCAAAGGGGAATTTTTCTTCTGCGATCGTATTCTGCGCAATTTCCTTTGCCTCATCAAACAACTCCGTGGGGGGCGCGAGGACGATTTCTTCTTCGCTGATGTTTGTTTTTACTTTTTCATTCATAATTAAGTAATTAATTCCTTTCTTTTTGTTGTTTATTTTTTGTTTGTTTTTGTTTTTTGCCAAGTTAGCGACGCCTTTCCGCCTTGGCTGACATCATTATAAACTTTAACCAAGACAAATTCTGTCTTGATTAAAAAAACTCCTTCAAAAAACACACTTTTTATATCAAAAATCGGATTTTGTCGAAAAATGTTTATAGAAAAAATCAAGATAATATTTCATTTGTTATTGACAATTTTTGTATTTTATTTTATAATAAAATTACAATTTAAAAGAATAAAAAGAAAAGGAGATTTCAATGAAAAAAAGAATTCTTGCAATGTTACTTTCCGGGCTGATGTTAATAAGCGCGACTGCTTGTGATATCGTGCCGGAAAATGCGATAGATGAACTGGCGGAGAGAGAGAGAGATGTGTCAACCGACAAAAACAACCAATTACAGCTCGTAACCGATTATGAGTCTATGCGAATGCAATTGGAAAATATTTTGGCCGGCAACTTTACATGGGAGGAATTTCGGTGTCAGTATCCGAATTGCAGAAAGGTAGACGAATTTGTAAACGGGAAATACTCCGATTTTCGTGTGGCATGTGCGGAATTTCCAGAAACTTATTTCTGCTTTTCACTTGTGGTTGGAGAAAACGGCTTTTCAAAAATGCAGTTGAATGCAATCAGTGCAAAGCTTGAAATTCTCTTGCCTGCTTACGTTGGTCGCTCGTTTGACGATATCATTGCGATCGAGGGTGATCGTGCCGGCTTTACATATGCGGATGAGTTGTACCAAGAGAGATATGGTTATCGGTATGATACGCTCCATATATACAGAGACAACTTTTTCTATGAAACAACTGCGTATCTTCAGCAGGGAGACGTCTTGCAGGAATACAGGATCGTCATGCGCCGTTATTATGGTAACAATCTTTGTCCTTGGGATAAGGACATGGATCTTACGGTAGATCCAAATGCTCCGTTGGCAGAGAATATTGGGGAGATCATTGCCACTCGGTGTTCGTTGGAAACCTTTCAAAAAAGCTATCCAAACGTCGAGATCCTTGAGGAAACCGAGGCCTCGGTCACGGTAACGACTACCGAGTTTCCGCAGGTAAAATTTGTTTTTGAAAAGGCGATAGATGTTTGGATCGGATTTGAGAGAACCGTGCTTGAAAAAGCGGTCATTGATGCGAGTGTACTGTTCCCCGAATACGTGGGCATGAAGCAAGGGGAGCTTGTCGAGTGTGGATTTGAGTTCGAAAATCGTGACATTCGGGATAAGCACTATCTGTTTCTTTATAAGGAAACGGTTCTTTATATCGTCGACCTTGGCATGCCGAGTGGCGGATCGATTGATGAACTGCAGTCCGATACTGACATCTACATCTATCCCTATTCGGAGCAATGGGTTCGCCCTTGGTAACAGACCACAACGTGGGTGTCAAGCAATGCAAGATTTGCATTGCTTGACACCTTTTGCTTTGCGGAAGGTTACTTTTATTTAACGTAAAAGATTATTTCCACCTAGAAGCAAAATTATTTTTTGTGGACAATTTCAGAAATATCGTATCCCGCCAACTCAGACATATACCTCTTTGCCGTTGTGCCATTAGCGTCGGCTATTTCCTCGTTGCCTTCGATTGCGTTCATTACGCCTGATGCCCCCACCAAATGTGCGGCCGCAAGCAATCCGGATTTAGTAATTGTAACCCCTATGTAGCTATCTCCAATTACACTCTCGGCACCGTGATTGACCAACTGTTTCCATAGCTCGGCATGAAAAAGTCTAATAGCAACCTCCTGGCCTTGAGGCGATGACAGAAAACTTGCATTGTCGGTTATACCATAATTTTTCGCTAAGGTTGTCCAGGATCCGTTTTCCTTAAATCCTGCATCCGTTAATGCCCCGGCTCCCATTTGATATCTTCCGAGATAGGAGCCAGAAGATGACACCGTGTCATAAATTCCTGATGATTCCCTTTGAGCCAACCCCTCTAAGAATTGATCATAACCAGATTTTCCTTCAATCAAATATCCCCAGTCTTTGCAATCGTTAAAGTCGCCATCCTCTACGACATATGCTTCAATTCCCAAGTATTCTATTTTGTTCCACACTCGCGTGGAATTTTCTTGTCGTATATTTTTTTCTAACAGGCGCACACGTTCGTCTTTTACAATGTAACCCAACTCTTTGTAATCGGTATTTGGTTTCGGACGAATATTTAATGTTCCAGAGTACTGTGATTTAATAAACGTGACTTGGGCTTGCAGATATTCTCCCGAACACCAGCCGCAGGTAACATTTCCATCTACCATTTCTCCGTGTACGTGATACCATTTTTCGTTCTGCGGAGGTTCAAGAACCAAAGCAAGCTCCTTTCCATCGGCGAATTGTCCCAATACAGTGCCATTTTCACCAGGCAAAGACATCACATTCAGGTTGCTTCCGTTTCCGGTGTTTACACGAATGTGATTCGATGTACTCGTTTCAAAATCAACATTATTGATCTGTTGTGCGTCTTTACAACTGAATAAAATTGTACTTCCGTATAAATATTCTCCCTCAAATGTGATTGCAAACGGTATAATCTTAAAGGATGCTACAGTATTTTGGGGAACAACCTCTA
>JAFTKO010000040.1 GCA_017453205.1 Clostridia bacterium
AATACCACCGTCGCCACCCTCTGCATGATCTTAGTCATGCTCCCGTTCTTTCTTCTCGCTATGTATGAGCGCCACGGCCAACCCCTGGAGGTGATCGCCGGTCATATCATCCGTTCAATGTTTACGAGAACGAAGGAAAGACCCTATCAGACAAACAATTTCTATGCCGCAGTAGAGCGGCAAATGCAGACAGAAAAGGAGGTGATGGCTGTTGTCCGCAAAGCAAAGAAAAGAGCCGCAGGCAGCACAGGCGGCAAAACCGAAGGTAAAGCTGACAAACGCTGAAAAGCGCGAGATCAGGCGCATTATCGAAAATGCGAAGGGCGACGGCAAGGCAAGAACGGCGCAGGATACCCTACCTTTCCGTCAAATGTACCCAGACGGTCTGTGCCGTCTGGATGAAAAGACCTGGTCCCGCTGTATCGAGTTTGAGGACGTGAATTATCAGCTTGCCAAGCCCGACGATCAGACGGCGATCTTTGAAGCCATCTGCGATATGTATAACGCCCACGACGCTTCTATCGGTATGGAGCTCTCCCTTGTGAGCCACCGCATGAACCGGGAGGATTTCGTAAAGCGTATCGAGATCGCGGCGCAAAACGACGACTTCGACCATATCCGCGAGTGCTACACACAAATGCTCCGAGGTCAGCTTGAACACGGCAACAACGGCCTTATCAAAACAAAGTATCTCACCCTTACCATCGAGGCAAAGGATATCAAGGCGGCAAGGGCGCGGTTTTCCCGTATCGTTGCCGATGCTCTCAACCATTTCAAGGTGATGGGCGCCCTGGCTAAAGTGCTGATCGGCCGTGAATGGCTGGAGGTGCTGCACAGTATCCTCCACCCGGACGGCGAACGATTTTCCTTTGAATGGAGCTGGCTTGCCCCGTCGGGCCTATCGGTCAAGGATTTTGTCGCGCCTTCCTCCTTCCGTTTCGGGGAGTCAAGGAAATTTACGATGGCGGATAAATTCTGCGCCGCGTCCTTTTTGCAGATCAGCGCACCCGAGATGGACGACCGACTGCTCACCGAGCTTTTGGATACCGACAGCGGTATTCTCGTCAGTCTTCATATCCGCAGTATGGACCAGAACGAGGCAATCAAGACCGTCAAGCGAAAGATAACCGATATTGACAGCATGAAGATCGACGCACAGAAAAAGGCGGTCCGTGAAGGGTTCGACATGGATATCATCCCGACCGATATTGCCACCTATGCGAGCGAGGCGAAGAATATCCTCCGTGATCTGCAAAGCAGAAATGAGAGAATGTTTCTCCTGACCTTCCTTGTGGTGAACTTCGCAGACAGCAAGCAAAAGCTGGATAACGACCTTCTCCGTGCGGCGAGCGTAGCACAGAAATATAACTGTCAGCTTGTCCGTCTGGATTTCCAGCAGGAGGACGGTTTTGTATCGGCCCTGCCTCTCGGTGTCAACCGTATCAAGATACAGCGAGGGCTTACGACTTCCTCCGTTGCGGTGTTCGTTCCCTTTACCACACAGGAGATTTTCCACGGCGGCGAGGCACTTTACTATGGCCTCAATGCAACCTCCGGCAATATGATTCTTGCCGACCGAAAGAGACTGAAAACTCCTAACGGTATGATTTTAGGTACACCGGGCAGCGGCAAAAGTTTCTCGGCAAAGAGGTCTATCTTGGGTACATTCCTGAGCACGAAAGACGATATCCTCATTTGCGATCCCGAGGCGGAATACTTCCCGCTGGTGGATAGGCTCAAAGGTCAGGTCATCAAGATTTCTCCGACCAGTACGCAGTACGTCAATCCTATGGATATCAACCTCAATTACAGCGAGGACGACAACCCACTTGCCCTTAAATCCGATTTCATTTTGTCCTTCTGCGAGCTTGCTGCAGGCGGAAGGAATGGGCTGGAGCCGGTGGAAAAGACCCTCATTGATAGGGCCGTCCGTACCGTGTACCGTCCGTATATGGCAGACCCCCGACCGGAGACAATGCCGATTTTGGAGGACCTTTACCACGAGATCAAGCGGCAGCCGGAGCCCGAGGCACAGAGAGTCGCGGCGGCGCTGGAGCTCTACGTCCACGGTTCGCTCAACGTGTTCAATCACAGAACGAACGTGGATATCAATAACCGCCTTGTGTGCTTCGATATCAAAGAGTTGGGCAAGCAGCTCAAAAGCCTGGGTATGCTCGTCATTCAGGACCAGGTGTGGAACAGAGTATCCCAAAACCGGGACTTGGGCAAATCCACCTGGTATTTCGTTGACGAGTTCCACCTTCTGCTGCGCGGCGAGGTGGGAGCCTGGAGCGTGGAGATTTGGAAACGCTTCCGTAAATGGGGCGGTATCCCCACGGGTATCACGCAGAATATCAAGGACCTTCTTTCCTCTCCGGAGATTGAGAATATCTTTGAAAACAGCGATTTTGTGTACCTTCTCAACCAGGCAAGCGGCGACCGCAAGATACTTTGTGAGCGTCTGAATATCTCTAATCAGCAGGCGGCGCATATCTCAAACGCGGGACCCGGACAGGGGCTTATCTTCTTCGGTAACGTGATCCTGCCATTCGTGGATAACTTTCCGAAGGATAACGAGCTCTACGAAATTATGACCACAAAACTTGGTGAAACAGCGAAAGCCGACACAAATTAACAATATCATCTACAATTTTGAGAGAGGATGTGGTATAATGAAATAATAAAGTAAATAATTTCTCGGAGGTAATAGTATGCCGACACAACTTTTTGACATAACAATCAACATATCCATATCAATCCCAATTCTGGGAGACAAGTCTATTATGTTGGTTCAACCACCTAATAACTTTGCATTCCGAGAAATTTATCTGGATGATTATGTTCATAAAGACAGAATTACAGATAACCGTGGACAAATATTATCTGAATATAGAGGTGCTGTCAACATAGGCGAAAAGCCCTATATTATTTGTTTGGAACAAAATACAACGCGTATTGTTCAACATGATAAGCCTGCCAATGCACTTTCTTTTTTGAACGGTTCTGACTTTGATGAGCTAATCGCGCCCATACATGACGAAATTGAGGCAGATGTATACCGTTTTTTCTCGTTGCTTCACTTATGCAAAGAAGGTGAAATCGCACGTAAGCATTCGTTTTATACCTATAGTACCCAAGCAGGTATATGTAAAGTAAATCGTTTTATCGATACTTATGTTGAGGACATTGTAACGCTAATTCGATATCCTATGATAATTACAAGTGCTGAGGTTCCGGTTATAAATGATTTGCTTTACAATCATGAGCAAGCATGTCAAATGTTGAAACCAATAGTCATTGATGAATTAGAATACACCTATCACACCCTTGACGATGCAACAAATTATAAAAACATGATGACGCCCTTGGAAGTTATGTTTTTACACAATGATTATGGGGATAAAAAAGTAATGCTTGCTAAACGAATGGCAGTATTTCTTGGGTGCACAGAAGCCGAAATGATATCCATCTATGATGATGTGAAAGATCATTATCGCGATCGAAGTGAGGCAGTTCACGAAGGTAGTGTAACGCAAATTACCCACACATCCGTAGACGAGTTGCGAGAACTTGTGAGAGAAGCAACCAAAAAATATATCAGCATTATTGAGCAAGCATTGGCTACAGACCCGTCAAAATCTTTTGAAGAAATTAAGGCTGCACAAATTACGCACTTGAAGGGCCTTGTGCAGGCAAAGAACGATCTGAATATATGGTAAAGTTTAAGACCCGCTTCATTTTGAGGCGGGTTTTCTTATGCCCAAAATCAGGAGGTGAACAATAAAATCAAACCTAAACTTACCCACGTGAGCCTGTTTTCCGGTATCGGCGGTCTCGACCTTGCGGCGGAGGCCGCTGGATTTGAAACCGTGTGTCAGTGCGAGTGGGCGGATTATCCGCACTCCGTCCTCTCGGCACGCTGGCCGGACGTTCCCAGGTTCCGGGATATTACTACATTCACAAAGGAGGCGTTTTTTGAGAAAACAGGACTTGAAACAGTCACCGTCATATCAGGCGGATTTCCGTGTCAGCCCTTCTCAACAGCCGGACGAAGAAAAGGCTTTGAGGATGAACGCTACCTATGGCCGGAAATGTGCCGAGTTATTACCGAGCTGCGGCCCCGTTGGGTGCTTGGGGAAAATGTTGCTGGCTTCATCAATATGGGGCTCGACAAAACGATCTTTGACCTG
>JAFTKO010000003.1 GCA_017453205.1 Clostridia bacterium
GTTGCCGCTTTGGGGATCCTCCAAGCAGAAGATCTCGCCCTTGCACTCTCCAAACAGGTTCATTTGGAACAAATGCTTAACGCCCTCCTCGGTGAGGGTATCGTTTTCATCGGTGAAGGCGCGGAGCTTGATGTTGCGCACAATCCAATGCTCGCCTGTCAGTGTCAACAGTGCTTTCTCTCGGTAATCGGGCATATAGACCACGGGGAGGTCGTCCCACACGCAATAGTGTCTTTCAGCTCCCTCTCGGTCGATCGCCGTGATCTCCAAATACGGCTCGGAAAGCCCCTGTGCGTCCTCGACACGAGCGCTTGCGACCTCTACGTCATCAAAACTCTTGCAAAACAGCCCGTTTGTAATCGTTAACCTGCCGCCCGCAAGCGTGTAACGGCAGTTTTTGAGTGTGTTTATGTTCATTCTGAAAAAATCCTTTCGCAGGGTATCTTACGGCTTTGCGGCACCCTTTTCGCGCGTTTCCTTGCTCAAGGAATTGAGGATACCTTGATTGTAAGAGTGGAGAGCCGAAACGTCGGAGCCGATGTTGATAAACTGATAGCCCATTTCCACAAGCGTCTCAAAATTATCGACACCGCCCACGGTGCCGGCAAACTTGCCATGCTTGCGCGCGGTAGCGGCGATGAGACGGCGTGCGGCGTCAAGGTCGGGGTCCCCGAACGCAAACGGCTTACCGATGCCTTGACTGTAATCGGCGGGGCCGAAGAAGATCATGTCAAGTCCGGGCAGTGCGCAAATTTCCTCCAGCTCTGCCATCGGTTCGGGGTCCTCGATCTGCACGATGACAAAGCGCTGTTCGTTTGCTGTGCGGATATAGTCTGCCATGTCGATGTTTCCGTAGTTTCCGTCGGCGTTTCCACCGTCCACGGGACGTCTGCCCACGGGATGGAACTTGGTGTAATACACGATCTTTTTCGCGTCCTCAAGGCTCATCAGATGAGGTACCATAATGCCCGTACTGTCTGCCTCCAAGGGGCGGATCAAATCGCTATACGAGCCGCGTCCCACACGTGTCAGAATATCGCAGTCGTAAATTTTGGCGGCACGTACAAACTCCCCCACCGACGTGATGCTGTTGGGAACGTGCTCAAGGTCGATCCAAACGCAGTCAAAGCCGCAAAATGCCGCAATCTCCGCCTCGCGCGGATCGGCAAGGTTGCACTTGGTACTGACAGCAACTCCGCCGTTACGCATAATTCTTAATACTCTACTGTTTCTCATCTATGTATCCTCTTGTTTGTCTTTTTATTTTTGCGGAAGATCCCATACCGTGTAAAGGATGGAACAGAAGCTGTCCCCCGCAGCCTTTTGATAGTACACGGTCATCAAACTTCCGTCCGAAAGCTCCACCGTGGAGGGATAGCCGAGATCAGCGTCGGGACCGTCGTCACGCAGAACAATCTCCTCTCCAAAGGTCTCGCCGCCGTCGTAACTGATGCGCGCACACTGGGCGTAAGGCGCGCGGCGACGGGCGTAAGTCATGACCACGGCACCCGAGGAGTGCAGGAACAGGTGAGGAGGCGAACCGCAAATATCCAGCGCCTTGGGATGCGTCCATGTCTTGCCGCCGTCCTCGGACATACAGGTAAAAACGCTAAAGCCATACGCAACGGGACTTCCCTGTCCGCGCAACGCACCGAGGATCCTACCGTCGGGCAGCTCTACGCAGTCCGGTTCGTGGATGTGATCCTTGTTACAGCCATCCGGAAAATCGATCTGCGCCAGATATTGCCATGTCGCGCCGTCATCGGAGCTTTCAAATGCAAAGATCGCCCCCTGCTCGTATTCACCGGAATAATACTCTTTTCCGAGGAACAAGAGCTTTCCGTTGGAAAGCTTGATCGGTCCATGCGGTGAGGAAACGGGTACCTTGACCGCTTTTCCCCAAGTTTTTCCGCTGTCTTTGGAAAGACGAACAAAGGAACCGCCGTGATTGGCTTCGTCCGGCATGGTCTCCCAAACCTTTAACATTCCGTATGTCAACGGGTAGGTCATGGGATGGGTCCCGTTTTCGATGTTTTTGGGATTTCCGAGGTAATAGCGGCTCTCGCGAGGCCAATTAAAATAGGTCAACAGCAGTTTGCCGTCGCCAAGCGAGGTCAAGCCCGCATCGCGGTCATCCAGCGCCGTGTCATTGATGATCATGGGAGCAGACCAAGTCTTGCCCTCATCATTGCTGATATATAACAGATCCTTTCCGAAAGGACAAATGTGTCCCAAACGGTGTCCGGAAGCACCTACGTAGAGAACGCCGTTCTCATCCTTGCATACGGTAGGCCATGCTTGATAGCGAAAAAATCCCTCCGCGGTACGGCCAACGATTCCGTGCTTCATTTTTATCATCTCCTTTATCAAAATCGTCAACAAGTTTTTTGTTGACTATATAAATTATATATGAGAATGACAAAAAAAACAAGTAACTATTCGGAAGTGTTTTTTGGGGAATTTCCGAATAGTTACTTTTTCGAGTAAAATCATAATATTTTTTGCAATATTTTTTGAAAATCCGTGCGTGAAAAGTTAAAAATTCGGTATTTTCCACATCTGTACTTCTTGCTCTGTTGACAACTTTAAAGCGTTACTTTTTTGTAAACAAATCAACAAGAGACTTGATATCCGCCAAAAAAGGGATATAATAATACTATAATTTATTAGCTATCTATATACGGAGATCAAAAAGGGGGATATATCATGCCACTGTTTGAAAATCCTTTTTCGCTGCAAATTCCCGTGCAAAGCGGGTATTTGAATACAACCTTTTTTATCAATCAAAATCTTTATGTCGTAAGTACCGAATGTCAGTCCACACCGCATAACCATCACGACTTTGAGTTGCGTTACATTGCCACGGGGGACTGCAATCAGCTCATTGCCAACGAGGTCTATTCGGCTTGCGCGGGAGACCTCCTCATCGTGCACCCGCACGAATATCACTGCCAAACACAGGATCATGTCAAAAAGGCCTCCACACAATACAATCTGCGCTTTTCGCCCGAGCTCCCTTGCACCAAAAATCCCGCAGTGCTAAACGCTTACAAAAGCTTTATGGATTATATCTCCGCGATCCGTCAGATACACGATGACAGCGGTGTGCTCAATTCCTATTTTCATTTACTGACCAATGAGATCTACCAAAAACGGCCCGGATACATTGGCAGTATCAAAGCGCTTTGCTCGCTGATTTTGACCGAGCTCATTCGATTTGCCGATGCAGATATGCAAAAGCTCTACCCTGCCGATGAGCTGGAATATCACGGCTACGGACGTGCAAAAATCGATTCGTTCTTCCGCAGCAGATATCTTACCGATATCAAAATACAAGATCTTGCCGATGACATGCGTGTTTCCACACGACAGGTCAACTATATCATGCACAAAATGTTTGGTATGTCGTTTACGCAAAAGATCAATGAGATGCGTTTACAACAGGCAGCATTGCAGTTGGCTTATACCGACAATCCCATTGCGCAGATCTGCAAAAGCTGCGGATTTCAAAACCAGAACTATTTTTCGATTTGTTTCCGCAAAAGCTATTCAATGAGCCCGAGCGAATACCGTGTTTACACGAGAAAGAACCTTGGGTTGAAAACCAATAAGATTCCCCCAAAGGAACCACCAACCGAATAACCGACAGGCGGTGATACCCATTTGCGTATCACCGCCCTTTTTGTTTTATTGTATGCCCACGTGTAGCAAGAAGTAATTGACGTCAGTAATTTTTTTCGGCTGTAAACAAAATAATTTTTATTTTGTCAATGACAAATCACCACGTGACAACATCGCCTCTTCCTGCATTCGGAGCGCCGTTGGCATCCGTATATAATACCAAGCCGTCGGCAACCATTTGCAGACCCGCATGAACCGCAAGCCGATTCCAATCGGATACATTCAAAATCCGTGTCAAAATCACAGCTCCCGTATCACTGACCCCCTTGGCAAAGCCAAAGGTCTCAATTAGGGTATCCAAAGTGATCTTACCCGCATCGAATGTATACTGCTGTGCGCCTATGGTGATTACACTATTGCCGTCAACCGTTGTCAGCGTACCGCCGAGCAGTGAGGCAACCGCATCCGCACAGATGGCACTCTTATCACCGTCGCCGCTATAAAAATCTCCCGAAGCATAGATCTGCTTTCCGTCGGAGGAGATCACCAATGTTGCACGCATATCGTATTGCTCCGCCAATGTATTGGTATCGGAGGGCTTTCGCAACGCATGAATCTCATTGAAACGCACCATGGGAACAATGCTGTCCTTTGCAATGCGTACCATGTAATTGTACCAAATATCGGAATCGAGCTTTTTGGCAACCGTGACATATACATCGTTACCGGTGGTAAATACACCGATATTCATATGCACCCAAGTGCCATAGCTGAGCTGCTCCTGCTCATCGATATCACCTACATAATACCACGTTTCGGCATTGTCGTAGCTGACGGCAAGACCGACACGGCTCCTCGGATATTGTACAACGATATTGTCATTGGTGTTGTTGTACTCCCATGCCAAATAAATTGCTCCCGTACTCTTGTCTTTCACCACGTTAAAGGCACTGACGACCGATGCAAAGTTGGAGGGGCACAGCTTCATGCTCCAGGTCTCGCCGTTGTCTGCGGAATCGGAGTAGTACAAGAAACCGCAGTCATTACGTGCATACATACGGAATTTTCCGTTGCCCAGCTCTACGATCATACCCTCCTGCAAATTGAGCCCCGTGGTAGATTGCTTGAATACCGAGCTCGATTTTTGCCAGGTTCTGCCCTCATCATCCGAGTAATAGATCCACAGCATACCGATGTTTTCATCCTCGGTCTCGCCCGAAACAAAGAATACACGTCCGCTTTCGGCCTGCATCACCTTACCGTTCATGGTAAAGCGGTAGGGGTTGAAGTCCTCTTGTACACGGAATGGTCCCTCCTCATAGGTCACACCGCCGTCGGAGGAAAGATAAGCATAGTAGCAAAGACCGCCCGAGGCATTTCTCTTGCGCACCACCATCAGCGTTTTCCCGCTTTCGAGAACGATGGTGTTATAGCTGTTATAGCTTTGAAGAGTTGTCGAGGTATATGCTTCGTCATCGTCTGCGTCAAAGGTCAAAATTGTTTTTTCACCGTAAACATAAACCGTTTCCTCATACTCGATGATCCCCACCGTGTGGTCATTTGCGACATAATGCGTGGTCGTATTCGACAAGGCATTTCCGTCTCCCTCATAGGCAAAGGAGGTCAAAACAGCACTGTCTGTTGTATCATAGTAACCGGCGTTCCCCCAGCCATTGAGCACCCCGCCTGTCAAAATAGCGGAAAGCACGGCAGTACCGTTGCAAGAAAGGGTTACGGCACTTCCATCAACCGCCAATGTGAGAGTTACGGCACCCGAAATATTTGCAGACGTGCTTGCGAGGACCGTACTGTTCACACGGATATGATAACAACCGTCGGCATAGCCCGCATAAAGCGCCTTACCTATGGCACTCTCATCCGTACTGGTACGCAAACCGTATCTTGTCACAAGGCTGAACTCTCCCGAGGTCACCGCAGAAAGATCGACGGTTGCGGAAACCGTGGTATTTTGGGAATAGGTTTTGAGCAAATGATAGTCCTCTTTTTTGACTCCGTTTACAATATCGGCATCAAAATAGTTGTCCCAATCGCTGTCGCTCGGCGTTCCCTCATAGAAAAATAGGTCGTTGCTCTCACGGAATTGCAGCATACCGATCCCCGTACCGCTGACGGACAAATTGCGAGCCGCAATACTGTCGGGCAAGCGCAAGGATTTTACCCAAACATTGTTGACATAGATCTGTGCAATGCCCAAGGAAACATACACACGGTAAAGATTGGAGCCCTGTGCGGTAAAGAGGGTTTCCACATATGCCATTTTTTGCGGTGCGACCAAGCCGCTGACCGTACCGTCCGAGGCAAACTTGAGCGACAGGAGATATGCACCGTCTGTAAAATTGACAGATGCCTCACGACCCGCAGTATACTCAAATTCCAACGCATACTCGTAAGGAATGTAGCCCGGATCGGCATTGTAGCTTGCACTATTTGAAAAATCCTTTGCAAACAGGGTGGCATTGTGTGCCTCCACCGTCAAATTCGAGATCGAACCCTCAGTAGCAACGGTATTTGTACAAGTGCTGTCATAAGGCAAAATGAACGAAGTGATCATTTTACCGTCCCGATAGAGCCATGCCGCGCCGCCGTCGACAACCGCGATATAATCACCGTTGCCCGCATCGATCGTTTGGTCGCCGTTTGAGGTCACATAGGTCAGCTTGGAGTCTGCATAGTGCAAGTTCAACCGGCTCAAGCCGTCGCCCGCTGTCACCGTACCGTCACCGTCGACGGTATATTTAAGCACGTAACTGCTTTGCAAATTCTCGGTGCTTGAATACACCACGTTGGTACCCTCATCGACGGAAGCCGCCACCGCAAAGATCCGCTCCGCAGAGGTCTTGTCGCCGCACTTGGTATAAACCGAGTAAACGCCCGGCGTCAGAGCGGCAAAGGTCATACTTACGGAGCTTGCGGCAGTGACCTTACCCGCAGAAATACCGTTGAGGTAGAACTCCACATCAATTCCGCTTGCGACAAGTGTTGAGGAAAGTGCGCTTGTTACGATCACGTCGGTGTTCCCTGTTCCGACCGTCTCGCGTGCGGTGGGAGAGGTGATCGTCAGATCGTCGGACGCAAGATTGGTATAGCTTGCGTATTCGATCTGCATTTTTGCGGGGTTGTACTCGTTAATGGCGTAATTGAAAAATGCCATCGTCGGCGTACCGCTTACCGATCCCCAGGTTTCCACCAAAGCGGTGGTCATAAACATACCGTCGAGCCAAAGCGACGCTACGTTGTCGTTTACAACCACACGGTAAGTATGCCAATCGTAACCGATATCGGTGTATACCAAATGCGAATCCGGCTTACTGCCCGAACCGATACGCAATTTGGACTCAAACAAATAGATCACTAAACGCTTACCGTTATAATTGAGATAAATTCCGTTGTCGCCACCGTAATAGTCGATCTTCAACTTAAATTCTGCTTCAAAATTTTCGGAATTGGAAGTTTCACGCTTTACAAAAACTTCGTATTTGGAGCCGGCACTTTCCGGATTTTCGATATACAGTGTCTCATCTTTATCAGTAACCGAAATACGGTCACTTGCTTCCTTGGTAGTGACAGTCCAATCCGAAGACAAAGTCTTGAAGCTGTCAAACCAAGAGCCGTTTGTTAGGTTTTTCATGTTTTCTGTCTCCCATGTTTCATCATCAAACTCTTCCAAGTCTCCGATGATGTGATTGCACGAAGCCGAAGCTCCGTAAGCCTTGTTGCCATCCTTGATGCAGTAAGGGGTAACATCAAAGGACAATCTTCCTTCGCTTGCGGGGATATCCTCGATGACAATCGCAAAGAGGTATCCGCCGGGACGGTATTCTTCGGCAGTATAGTCGATTTTGGTACCGTCATCCATACCGCTGAGGCTTTCGTAAACATATTCACAGTCTCGCTCATAGGTCTTTACCGTATCGCCCAAAGCGCCCGTTTCCTTGACCTCGACACGAAAGCCGACCGCCGAGTAACCCAAGCTGTCAATGCTTGCAATAAAACGGATGCTTTGATGCTCGGTATCGGTATTCCCCTCCATGTTCTCGACTTGATAACCGATAAGCTCGGGACGCAAGGTATAGTCGGCATTATCGGTAAAATTTTGGCTGATGATATCCGTGCTTACGCCATTGTCGGAAACATATTCGCCCCAGATTCCATAGCTTTGATAGGCAGAAATATTGCCGTAGTTTTGACAATTGCCGACATACTGGTAAATGTAGCGCACTGTACATAAAATTGCTCCCGCATAGCCGGAGGCTGTGGATGCCGAAACCGCACCATAGTTGATACAGCCGTTGATCTCCAGTTTTTTTGCCTCGGTACTGCTACCCGTAATATCGGTCACAATTCCGCTCGCCTTGCTTTCACCGTAAATACTGCCGTTATTCACACAGCTTTGCACCGAAATATTTCCGACCGTACCGTCGTAGGTGGTGTTTCTGCCGAGGATCCCCGCCGCCATACGATTGTCAGCAGAGACGGAACCGTTGTTGGTACAATTTTGAATCAGCGCAACCGATGCCGCCCCTGGTGCCGAACCAATCAAACCGGATGCGGTACCGTACTGAGAATACACATTTGCATCGGATCGAATATTTTTGATGACATTGGCATATCCGTCGGCAGTGGTGAGCGCACTGTCATTGATCATTTTTCCAACCAGCGGAGCCGCCAACGCGGCGGATGATGTACCGTTATCATAAAAATAACAGCTCTCATCCAAAATGAGGTTTTTGATAACGGCGCCTTGCACAGCGGCAAACAAAGAAACCGTTGCGACATCCGTTTCAAACATTCTCAAATTTTGAATTTGATATCCTTGCCCGTCAAAAGTTCCGCAAAAGAGAGCGATCGGTACCCATGCTTTGTCCGTCATGTCGATATCTTTTGCCAAATAAACCGTAACACCCTTTAACGGCGCAGTGGAACCAGAACCGTTGACAAGCGATGCCAGCATCATCAGCCCTTCGGCATCGGTAATTTTGTATTCCCCGCTTGCGGGGAGTGCAGACAGCGTATTGATATCGGCAACGCCGCTCAAATTTACTCTGTCCGCGGTGTCATAAGCATATCCCGACACCGCAGTACTCTCCCTTGCCCCGTCCGCAGCAAACGCCACGGAAGGAGCAATCGTAGTCAACAGAGTGACGAGAACCAATAAAAAGCAAACTGTTTTGGTCCTTTTCATGGCATCCTCCAAATTACTGCAGACCCGCGTGGACCAAATAATAGTTGAGGTTTTTCATGTAGGGGTTCAGAGAAAGTACGATGGCACCCGTTTCGGTCTGCTTCGCAGTCAACCCGAGCAGATTGTCGAGATCCTCGACGCTGACTTTTACGGTACTATCCTCGGAGAGTGCCGCAAAGGTCATGGTCTTTTCTTCACCCGCGATCATCGCTTTGTCGGAGCCCGCAGTAAATACATACTCTGCCGCCCCCACGGTAATCACCTTGGCACCGTCTCGCTCGGTCAGCGTTCCGCCCAAGAAAGAAGCGATCATTTCCACGGACAGCATGGTACGCTTGCCGTTGGAGCCGCCCAGCGTGTAGTAAGTACCCGAAGCATATACATGCTTACCGTTGGAGGAAATGACAAGCACACCGTTCATGTCCATTTCCGCCGCAACGGCGCTGTCATCAAACGGACTGTTGAGCACGTGGATCTGGTTGAACCGCGCCATGGGAACGATGGTATCCTTGGTGATGCGCACCATGTAGTTCCCCATGGTGGAGGAATCACGGTCGGTCATGGTCTTTCCTGCTGTAACAAACACAGAATCCTCGGTAAAGTAAATACCGATGTTCCAATGCGACCAAGAGGTATAGCTGATACCATTGAGCTCGTCGGCGTCGCCGATGTAATACCACGTTTTGGCATTGTCAAAGCTGACCGCTACGCCGATACGCGTTCTCGGATATTGCACAACGGCATTGTCATTGGTGTTGTCGTACTCCCATGCCATGTAGATATATCCCGTTTCGAGATCGGTGCGCACGTTGAACGCGCTGACGACCGACGGGAAGTTGGAAGGAACCAACTCCATGCTCCAAGTCACGCCGTTATCGGTGGAATCGGAATAATAGAGAAAGCCGCAGTCGTTACGCGCATACATACGGATATGCCCGTTGCCGAGATCGACAATGACACCCTCCTGCAGGTTGAGCCCTGTGGTGGACTGATTGAAGATCGATTTGGATTTGGTCCAGGTCTTGCCCTCATCATCCGAGTAGTATACCCACAGCATACCGATATTCTCGTTTTCGGTCTCGCCCGAAACAAAGAAGATACGTCCGTCCGAGGCTTGCATCACTCTGCCGTTCATGGTGAAACGGTAGTTGTTGGCATCAAAATGTATACGGTAAGGACCGCTGTAAGTCAACCCACCGTCGGTGGAAAGATATGACTCATACCAAATCCCCTGCCCCGAGCTTGCTTTATTTTGACGAATCAAGGAGAGCACATGCCCCGATTGCAAAACGATCATGTTATAACTGCGCTTGGGAAGATCGGCTCTTTGCGTAAAGGTCTCACCGCCGTCGGTGGAAACCAGTGTAGTACGCTCGCCGCAGACATAAATTCTTCCGTTGAGCTCCCAAATACCCACGGTGTGGTCACCGCTGTAAAAGGTGTAATGTGTGGTGGTATCGTAAATGGCGTTACCGTTGCCCTTGTAGTCAAACGAGGCAATGGTAATTCCGCTTGCGTTGCTGTAATAGCCCACATTGCCCCAACCGTTAAGAGCAGTGGTGGTCGTGGCTACCTGCTTACCGTCGCAGTACAAGGTAACGGTATTGCCCTCCACGGTCAAGGTCAAGGTCACCTTGGTCGCACCGTCTGCAATCTTTTCGGCCCCCGCACGCATCATGGATGTGGGATCGGTCCCCATTACAAAATACTTGTTGGTAAAATCGTAGCCGGCAAAGATACCGGTACCGATCGAGTTATAACGCGCCACGAGATAGGCACATCCGCTTGCAGAGGAAAGGTCCAACGTCATCGACACAGTGGTATCCTGTGAGTAGAGCTTGAGCGCATGTCCGCGCACGGTACCGTTCACATCCTCGATGTCAACGCCAAAATACTCGTTCCAGTCCCCGTCGCTCGGAGCACCGTTGTAGTAGAACAGGTCCTTGACCTCGCGGAGCTGTAAGGTTCCGATACCGCTGCCGTCCACGTAAAGATTACGGTCGGCAATGCTGTCGGGCAGACGCATGGACTTGCACCAAACATTGTTGATATAGATTTGTGCAATGCCCGAGGAAACATAGACGCGATAAAGATTGGTCCCCTCGGTCGCATCAAAGAGATGCTCCACATAAGCCGTTTTTTGCGGAGAGACAAGACCGTCCACCGTTCCGTCGGCGTTAAAACGCATTGCCAAAAGGTATGCGCTGTCACGGAAAGTCAGCTCTAGGGCGTTGCCCTTGGTGTATTCAAATTCCAGTGCATATTCGTAAGAAACATATCCGGGATCGGCGTTATAAGCCACGCCGTCCGAAAAATCCTTTGCAAACAGGGTTGCGTTGTGGGCTTCCACGGTCAAATTCGAGATCGTACCCGTGGTGACGGGAGCGGTACCGCAGCCGTCTTGATACGGGAGGATATAAGAGACGATCATCTTGCCGTTCCGATAAAGCCAAGCCACGCCGCCGTCAACGACCGCGATATAGTCGCCGTTGCCCGCATCCATCGTTTGCTCGCCGTTTGACGTTGCATAAGTCAGCTTGCCGCCCGCATATTTGAGACTCAACGCGCTCATACCGTCCCCGGCGGTCAAGGTTCCGTCACCGCCGACGGTATATTTGAGCACATAACTGCTTTGTAGCTTGCTTGATGTGGAAACCGTCCCCGCGTTGGCACTGTCGGAGGCGGCCTCTTTTTCCACGGTAAAGAGCCGCTCCTCCGAGGTCTCCTCGCCGCACTTGGTGTAAACCGAGTACACGCCCGGAGTCAAGGAGGCAAAGGTCATTTCTACGGTTGCGGCGGCACTCTTTTTGCCCGCGTAAACACCGTTGAGGTAAAACTCCACGTCATTTCCGCTTGCCGCAAGCGTCGAGGAAAGCGCGCTTGTTACGGTGACATCGGTAGTGCCCGTGCCTACGTTCGCACGGCTTTCGGGAGAGGTGATTTTGAGATTATTGTTGGAAAGAATGGTGTAGCTTGCGTATTCGATTTGCATTTTGGTAGGCGAATACTGATTAACGGGGTATGCAAAGAAGCAATATTTGCCCGACGAGGAATAATCCTCTACCTCATGGGAAAGCAAAAACTCGCCGTCAAGATACACGCTGGCAATATTGTCGGTAACGACCGCACGATAGGTGTGCCAATCGTAGCCGATGTCGGTATACACCAACTGTGCATTTTGGTTGGAGCCGCTACCAAAACGGAGCTTGGACTCAAAGAAATAAATGACCAAGCGCTTGCCGCCAAAGCTGACATACATACCGTTGTCGTTGCCGTAGTAGTCCATTTTCAGCTTAAACTCGATTTCAAAGCTGTTGGCTTGTGCGATGCTGCGGGTAACATAGCTGCTTGTGAGCTCGGAAACCTCCAGATAAAGAGATTTGTCTACATTGCTGACCTTAGCTTTAGAGCTTGCCGACCAAAGGAACGTGCTCTTAAAGCTATCAAACCAAGAGCCGTCGGTACCGATGCGCTCCAAAGCCTCGTCGTTGGAGAGATCCTCGAACACAAGGTCCTCGTCCCACATATCCACCCAGGTGTCCCCCTGCTCGGGCGGGGTGACGTTGCCCAAGGTCTCTGCCTCGGTGGTGGTACCCTCCTCCTGCTTATCCTTTTTACACGACGCAAACAGGGTGAGCGCCATGCAGAACAACAGCAAAACGGCAACCGCTTTTTGAATTGTTTTTTTCATTCATACCTCCTGTGGAAAAACGACGATGTGTATTTGGAATGATTTTTATCCGCTTACATATCGTCGTTTTTGTGTGTCCCCGCCCCCAAGGAGGCGGGGATTTTTCATTGTTTGGAGATCAAAATCAAGGAATTAGATCTCGTCCTCTTTCTTTTTCTTTGCCAGCATCATTGCCGCACCTGCGGTGAGCATGATTACGGTCATACCGCCAACCACGGAGGCACAGCCGCTGTCATCATCCGTGGGAGCCTCGGTCGTAGAGGTACCCGTGGGAGCCTCGGTGGTGGGCTCGGTCACAGGCTCGGTCTCGGGCGTGGTATTTTCTTCACCGGGACCGGGGTCGGGCGCGGTAATCTCGGGATACAGCAGGTCATGTGCCGCGTCGATCTCGGCGTAGTTCGGGAAGTTGGTGGTAAAGGTATAGGTAGGCAGAGTTGCATCGGTCTTGCCCGTAGCGTCCACGTTTTCGCTCATATGGTCATAGGTGAGAACCACGTAAGAGCCGCAAATAGGACCCGACTTGTAATTTGCGCTTGCTGCGGTCAGCGTCAGCGTACCGTAGTTGGAGCAACGGTTGATGGCAACGGTAGTTTGGTTTTCAATCGCTACGATACCGCCCACGTTACCCGGTCCCTTGATAGCGCCGTTGTTGATGCAATCCTTGATGGTAACCTTTTGGGCGGAGTTGGGACGTGCCACGATACCGCCCGCACCCTTACTGCCGGAAGGCTCGGTTGCAAGGCAAGTAACATCGCCGGTGTTACGGCAGTTGATGATGTCAATGCGGCGGTTATTAATGTATGCAACGATACCGCCCGCGTAAATATCGGAGGAAACCTTACCTGCGTTGGTGCAGTTGTAGAGATAGTGCGAGAAGTTGTTGTTGTTACCCTCAATTATGGCTGCAATACCGCCGGAGGAATTGTTGCCCGCACCGCCAACAGTTGCTGCGGAGTAACAGTTGTCGATGATACTGCGAGACTCGTCGGTGGTACCTGCTCTGTAAACAATTGCAACAATCCCGGCAGTGTAGCTGCTGCCCTCACCCGTGTAGGTAAAGCGGCAACCGCTGCCAAGCACAATGTTCTTCAAGGTTGCGGAGCGAATCATACCAAACAAAGCAACCGTGGTAATGTCACTGCTTGCCGCACCGGCCTCGGAGCTGGTCATAACAAGGTTGTCGATGACGTGTCCCTGTCCGTCAAAGGTACCCGCGAAGTTGTTACAGGAACCGATAGCGGAGACAATACCATTGGGATTGGTACCGATGGGCATCATGGTATAGCCTTCCATGTTAAGGTCATTTTCCAAATAGATGGTCGTACCGGAGAAAGTTGCACCCGAGTTGACAAGGGTAGCAAACATTACAAGGTCGGCAGGGGTGGAGATTTTAAGCTCGGAAAGATCTACATCTTCATACTCTATCGCTCTGATCATTGCGCAAATCGGAATGACATTGGTAAGATCCTTGGTTACAACGCGATCTGCGGAATAACCGACCGTACCCTCATAGGTGATCTCCTCGGTACCAAAGCCGTAGTCGATTACAACCTCCTCGGCAGGAACCAGGAGATAAGACGAGTAATCGGTGCACTCGGTAATATCCGTGTTGGCGAGGACTGCCGAGTAGGAAATGCCGCCCGCGTTGGTTCCCGCACTGACAGCGGAGAGAACGGTACAAGCATTGACATAGCTCTTTTTACCGGACTCGGAAACGACGTTGCTGAGAATACCGGAGGCTGTAACACCCTTGACATTGCCTGCGTTGACACAGTTGTCAACATACACATGACGTGCAACCAATGCACCCACAATACCGCCCGCGGTACCCTCACAGGTCACGGTGCCGAGGTTGGTACAGTTCTTGACAAAAGGAACATAACCTGTTCCGCCGCCTGCGGTAGCAACGATACCGCCTGCGTTACCTTTGCCGCCGTCAATCGGTGCGGCGTTTTTCACATTTTCAATGATGTAGGTAACAACCTTTTCGGTAACCTCCGACGTACCCAAATTGTCACTGCCATGGGAGAACGCATAAGCAACCAGCGAAGCGGTTCTTGCGTTTGCAGAGGACCCCGTGTAGGTAAAGGAGCAGGACGCGTCGATGACAACATTTTTAATGATTGCACCGCGGATGACACCGAACAAAGCAACATTTGCATAGCCGTCGGCATCCGAGGTCATGACAAGATTTTTAATGGCATAGCCTTGACCGTCAAAGGTACCTCTAAAGTAACGGTGATCTGCACTTTGCGGAACTTGGTTGGTCGTATCGTCAGCGATCGGCTTGAAATCGGTCACGCCGGTCATATCGATATCGTTTGCAAGATAAACAGTCTTTTCAAAAAAGTCGTAGGTGTTTGCGGTGTTGACAATGGTGGAGAAAAGCTTAAGTCCGTTGGCATCGGTGATCTTCCAAGAAGTACCCGCCGTGTAAGCATCGGCGTCAAAGCCGAGCTCGGAGGTGTTTGCCAAGGTATTGATGTCTGCAACCTCGGTAAGGTCCTCGGTTGCGGTAGGAGCAACATAACCGCCAAGAGCAACCATTGTACCGGTGTCGGTGTTACCTGTAACATTATCGGCAACATTGGCGCTCTCGCCCAATTGTCCGTAAATACCGCCGCCAATGCCTGCGGCACTTTGGTAATTGCCGGTGTTGGCACAGTTGGTGATGGTTTGCTTATCTCTGTTATAGTTACCGATGATGCCCGCGGCAACATTACCTGCAACGATCAATCCGCTGTTGTTGCAAACATATACACGGTTGCCAACGGTATCTTGTGTCCAATCAATATTGGGAATAATACCTGCGGCAATATTGCCCGCGATTACATTCCCGCTGTTGACACAATATTCGATATTTACCCAACGGCTGATCAGCGTGCCCATGATACCGCCCGCATTGCTGACAGAGGAAACGGTACCCGCATTGGTACAATGACTAATGACGGGAATATAACCGGTTGCGGCAAACGCAGTGGCAACGATACCGCCCGTGTAGCCGCTGCCGCCGTTGACATCCGCATAGTTGGCGCAGTTTTCAATCAAAACCGTGCAAGTACCGGTATCGATATGTGCATAAGTATCGCCATATCCACCGTGAGAAACTATGGCACCTACCAAAGCAGCGGTAGTTGCATAAGCGTTTCCTCCCTTGTGGGTAAAGGAACAGGTCTCGTCGATGACAACGTTGCGAATGATGGCACCGCGGAGCGCACCGAACAGTGCAACCTTTACAAAGCCCTGCGCATCGCTCTCCATCACAAGGTTCTTGATGGAGTGACCTTGACCGTCAAAGGTTCCGCAGAAAACGGCTTTCAGCGCATTGACATCGGAAAGGCCGGATCCGTCATTACCGATCGGTTCAAAATCGGTCACACCCGTCATATCAATGTCGTTTGCAAGATATACGGTCTTTTGGTAAAAGCTGTACAAAAAGGTTTTTGTGTCCTTGGTATTTGCCTCACCGCAGTTGGTGATCTTGGAGAAAAGCACCAAGCCTTCGGCATCGGTGATCTTCCAAGCAGTACCGTTTGCATAGGCATCTACGCTAAAGCCGATTGCATCGGTGGATGCCAGCGTCTTGATGTCGGGGATCGAGGTCAGTTCGACCGAGGTGATGTTGGTAGCAGAATAACCTGCATTGACATCGTCTGCCATTACGGGAACGGCAAGCGTTACCAGCATGGCAAGGGTAAGAAGCACGGATAAAAATTTCTTCATGATCTTTCTCCTTTTTTTCATTTTTTATCGTTTCCTTTTCAACGGGGCTTGATTGAAAAGTTAATCGATCTGGTTTGCAGTATCAACAAGGTTCTTAATAGTATTGACATTGGTAGCCAACAAAACAGCAATACCGCCGGGCGCCTTGTTGGTAACCACCGAGGTTTTCAACAGGTTCAAAACTTCCGACTCACTGTCAAGCGTAAATCCAAAGTCAAAGAACTTTTTGGAATGCAAGAACTCGAGCATTTCATAATCCTCGGGATCGCCGGAAAGACGTCCGCCAAGGATCGTTGTAAAGAAAGCGGGCTTGATCTTCTCATATCCGTAAATCGAGAAATATTCGAGCAAGAGTGCACTTTCCTCCGCGTTCTCGGAAAGAGCGGGGATCGCATAGAATGCCGAAGCGCAAACCACCTTGTAGTCGGATTGATCTTCATCAACCTTAGGCAACGGTGCATAGCCACGTTTAAACGATACCTCTCGCAAATAGGAGTAGCAGCTTCCGACATCCCAGGTGGCAAACAGACCGCGTCCTGCATTAAAGGTCAACCAAACCTTTGACGTGGGGATACCGCTGTTTGGATAGGAATCGGAAACGGTGTTGCCGCTGTTGTATACGATGTTGTAGAGATTGGTTGCAATTTTTACCATATTATTGGAGTTCAAGCCCTTGCTAAAAAGACCTGTATCCTCATTCTTGACCAAAATTGTCTCGCCGCCCGCATACAGCCAACGTGCGGTTGCGAGTTCGTTAAAGCAAAGCCCGTAGGTCTGATCCTCGGTACCGTCGGCAAAGGAGGCGGTCTCAGCCAGCATCTGCGCAAATTTCTCCATGGTCCACTCGCCGTCCATGACAAGGGTATGTATGTTTTCTTCATAGCCCAACGTCTGATACAGATCACGGTTGTAAACCAAGGCAAAGAAGCCCTGACCGGTAATGGAGGAGTCCGAAACCGCAAGATACAGCTTATTATTGGTCTTGTAGTTTTGCACCTGCGATTGGTTATACCAAGGGCTGTCGAGCGACAGCGTGTTAAGCTCGGTCAAGTTGGTGAGCATTCCCGAGGTCATCGCAGTTACAATGGCACCTTGCGGATGCGGGTAAAGCAGGTCATACACACCGCCGCCGCCCAAATACGCATTGGAAAGGTTATCGTACCACGAATCGGTCATAATGGTGTTAATGACCGCATCATACTTTTCCTCAAACTCCAAGGTGCGCTCGTAAACGATCTCACTAATGGGATCACCGTCCATTCCCTCCTGCACCCAGCTTGACAGATATTCATTAGGAGACAAGGCAGTCAACTCACGGTTGATCTTGTCGGTGGGCAAATCGGCGTACAAGCTGGTATCGCCTGTTTCCTCATCATCCGTCGAAGCGGTCGTTTGCGTCTCGTCCTTCTTGTCCTTGTCGCAGGCACAGGCAAGCACCATCATCGAGGCAAGCAACAGGCAAAGGAACGCAAGCAAAAGTTTTTTCTTCATAGGCATTTTCCTCTCTTTCTTTTTTGCTTTTTTGCTCGAAAACACAGGCACAAAATCATCGCCCCAAAGCGCCCGTATCCTCTTCGCATTTTAGCTTACTTAAATTATAAATCAAATGCGAAAAAAAAACAATTAACTGAACGGATAACTTTACCCCCCAACACTTCCGAATTGTTATAATGGAGACAAAAATTTCCGTTTTTGTACATTATTTATTAATAAAACGAGGTTTAAAAAATTTTTCCGCGTAAAAAAGAACTCAAAATCGCAAAAATACGCCTGCAAAAAGCTGCCCCTTTTTTCAAATATCCAATTTTGCGGGATTTATTAAAAGTTACAAATAATCGGCAAAAAAACGCCTTTTGTATGTACTATATAGAAAGATACTATAATTTTTTTTGTTTTTTCATTCGCTTTTGTACATTTGTACAATATGCACGAATTTTGTCGAAAAAAGTTTCGCCAATAGCAGTAAAAATGAATAAAATTGCTTGACAAATGGCAAAAAATATGATATAATTCAAAATATGGAAAAAAACAACAAAAACAACCATAAAATTTTAGAACAACATAGCAAATTTTGTTCAAGAAGACAACTCAGAGGTGAGGCGTATGAAAAATGCTCAAAAATCAAATAAAATACAACGCATTTTGACCGTCATCGGTATTGTCCTATGCGTCATTCTGCTCCCTATTTTAATCATGAATGTCACCATGATCGTCCAAAGCTATGTGAAGCGAGATGAAGTTCCCTCCATCGGCAAAACCGTCCCCATGATCGTGTTGACCGACTCGATGGATCCCGAAATCAAGGGCGGTGATCTGATCCTTTGCGAAAAGGTGGACGCCACAAAGATCAAGGAGGGCGATATCATTTCGTTCTTTGATCCTGCGGGCAACGGCAGCAGTGTGGTGACGCACCGTGTGACCTCCGTCATCGAGCAGGACGGCAAGCGCTACTTCCGCACCAAGGGTGACAATAACAACACCGAGGACCGCCTTGCCGTCCCCTCCGAAAATTTGGTGGGCAGATATCAAATACGCATCCCAGGCGTGGGCAACGTTGCTATGTTCATGTCCACCACTGCGGGACTGATCGTATGCGTCATTGTCCCGATGGTGCTCCTCGTCGGATACGATGTGATCCGTCGCCGACTGTATGAAAAGAACAAAAAGGATGACACCGACGCGCTTCTTGCCGAGTTGGAAGCATTAAAAGCCGAAAAAGCCGCCCGTGAGCGTGCCGTCAAGCTCCAACCGCTCGAGGAACCGACCCAAACAGAACCGCCGACAGAGCCTCCATCCCCCTCCCCCATCGAGGAGACAACCGATCGATTAGAACATGAAAACGCCTAAAACACTTAACCTGCTATTTTCCACGGGAGCCACGGTCCGTGTAAAATATAAAAAGGCGAACATCTCGCCGCAAAATCCAAAAAATTCTTTTTACGAAAGGAGTTTTACCTATGAAGAAAAACAAAATGATGCGTTTGGCAGCTATTGTCATGATGCTGACACTCCTCACCACCTGCGCCATCAGCGGCACCTTTGCGAAGTATGTAACCAAAGCAAGTGCTTCTGATACTGCAAGAGTTGCAAAGTGGGATATCACCTATAACAACGATAATCTTGAGGATACGATTACTTTTGATTTGTTTAACACTATGAAAGATAACGATGGTACAACAAACGAGAGTGAAACCGATGTAGCAAAATCCACCTCGGATATTGCAATTATCGCCCCCGGTACTTCCGGTAGTTTTGAAATCAAACTAAAAAATGACAGTGAAGTAGCAGCAAAATATACGGTTGCACTTTCCGCAGTCGAAACGGGCGGAGATATTCCGATCGAATATGCACTTTCTAATGATACCGACACCACTTGGACATCCGATATCAGCACGCTCACTCAAACTAACAGTAGATTTGAAATGGATGAAGAAGCGACCATCACCGTTTACTGGCGTTGGGTATTTGAAAACGGAACAGATACAACACTCGAGACCAATGATGGCAATGATACTACACTTGGTCTTGCAGGCACAGCAACAGTCACCGTTACTGCCAATATCACCGTAACCCAAATCGACTGATCCACAATCCAAATCCGAATCTTCGTGGCTGATTTGGATTCATAAGAACCATGCAACACGGTATATGCTGTATTGCATGGTTCGGATTGATAAGGTCTTTTTGTTGTAAGGGTTCCGAATACGTTCGGGGATCTTCCAATGCAAAGACATTTGCAAGCTTACGAAAGGAGGCAATGTTTTGCAACTGAGCCATCTGTTTCCATCCTTTGAAAAACTACTGCATATGCGGCGCAAAACGATTGCCGTTATTTCGTGGATCGCTGTGGGATTGCTTGTCCCGCTCGTTCTGCTCTCGCTCACGGTGCTGGTCTTGCGCATCGGCAACTTTGTTCCCGAGGGGATCGATGTCATCTTTCTTGTGCCCAAAGAGCTTTCCTACCAAGCGGGCGACGGTACGGGCGTATGGACCACCGACACACAAATCGAGTTGTTTGCCGTCTCCAATCAAAACAGCACGGGCGAGGTCACGGCGCGTTCCGACAACGGCGACAAGGTCATTGCCCCGGGCACTACGGGGGTATACCGTTTTGAGCTCAAAAACCCCGGTAACGTGGCACTGGATTGCAAATGTGTACTCGATGCAACCTTTGCGTCGACCGCGGGAAATTTTGCGCTTGCGAACTTCCCTTTCAGTGTGCGCTTGCGCGACTACAACGGCAACTATGTACTGGGCGACGAAAACACTTGGGTAAATTACAGTGCACTGACCAACACCGAACACAGTCTGACACTTGGAAAAAACGCCTTTGCGACCTACGATTTGGAATGGAAATGGGATTTTGAGGGCGACTCCGACCTACTGGACACCTATTTTGGAACAGGTGCAGTACAGACCGACTTTGTATTGACACTCAACATTGCAACCAGCGCCGAAGTTGCGGCACAAGCCGAAGGCACGGGTGGTATCTCCTTAGGTGGCAAAGATCCCATCACGGGCGGACATATCGATCCCATTCCCTTTGTCATTCTGATCGGTGCAATTGTTGCGGGAATGACGGCAATCGTGCTAATTTACATGACGCATCGCAAAAAACTGGCACTTGGGAACCTTTTTATGCGGCTGTTTTCGAGAAAGCGGCGCCGCAATTTCCCTCCGAAAAATGATCTATGAAAAAGCAAACCAAAGAAAAAACAACAACCCTACGCGCCCCCGTGCGTATCCTCCTGTTGGCGCTCATCGGTTTGATTTTGGGTGTGACCGTGTATTCGTGGAATGCCAAAAATCTGACGGGTGACAGCATGCCCATGCCGTTTGGCGTGGGTGTAGCGATCGTCATGTCGGGAAGCATGGAGCCCACTCTGTCGGTCAACGACCTTGTCATCATCCAAAAAAACGACAGCTACGAGGTGGGTGACATTGTGGTATTCCAAGACCACGACGGGAGCTCGGTCATTCACAAGATCATTTCCATCGACGCCGAAAACGGGACCGTGCAAACGCAAGGAGACGCCAACCCAATCCCGGACGAACCGATCGACCTCAAATACGTCAAAGGCAAGCTGATGGCGCGCATACAAGGCGTGGGAACGGCAGTACGGGTACTCAAAAGTCCTCCCGTTGTCATCCTTGTGCTTGCTGTATCGGTGCTCCTGCTCGCCCTCTCTTACCGCCGCGAAAAAGATGACGACAACAAAAAGCTGGACGAGATCAAAGCAGAAATACGGCGACTCAAAGAGAAAAATGAAGAGCAAAAATAAAAAAATCCCCAACAACCAAGAAAGGCGGTGAGGCAAATGAATATGAAAAAAAGTGCTCCGTGCGGCATTTTTCTGCGTCTCGCTGCGGTATTACTGTCGCTTGTTTTGTTTACCTCATGGCTGACCTCGGGGTTGCTCGCAAAGTATGTGACAGCCTATACGGGGACCTCAACCGCGCGGGTGGCGAGGTTTGATGGGGGGACGATTGAATATGAACCTCCGACCATGCCCTCCATCGCATATGCAAAAACCGGTAGCTCCGATTATCATGCTTTTGTAGCTGAATTTAAAGTGACCTTTTCTTCTTGCGAAGTTACTCGTAAATACAAACTGGAAATATATCTTTCCGAAAATTTGAAAAAAACAACTTTAATATGTCCTACTGGAACCCTTTATACAATCGATCCTTCCAATGATAAAAATGCGCAAACAGCTATCGTATCGTCAAACATTCCCATTTTTTTAAATACCGCCAGCACTCTTACTGCTTTTTCACCCAACAATGTCTATTATGCAATCGGAACATTGGCAGACGGTGCAACCACAACCACCTACAGTGAATGGCAGGTTGGCAATTATGATACGACAACACAAAGATTAACAATTGAAAGTATAAATAATATTCCTATGAACGGAGAAACAATATATTTCAAATTGGCATATTTTGTTCAAATAACAGATGTGAATGGAACAATTCGCGGAGAAACTTCATTTATATTTGCCGATATGACTTGCGAACAGGTGAACTGAATATGAAGAAAATGATAAAAAGAATTTTATATGCTTGTCTTGCGCTTACCTTGATTTTTGCATTTCTTTTGAACACCCCCATTGTTTCGGGGAAATATATGAAAGAATTAAAAGAACAACCCATTTGGCAAACCTTGTTTACCGATGCCCAACAAACAGGTGTATTTAGTTTTAGTGAAATTCCCGGGAATAGCGGTCATATGTGGGGAATCGGTGAAGAGGAACTCAAAAGCCTTGAGGGGAGTGCCCCATCCGATGAATTATTGGCTGAATATGGCATCCTCGCCAACAATGTTGATGTGGCTTATCCTGTATACAATAACTCTGAAAAATACGGATTGCTGACCTTTGACGTTTCTTATACTGCAATGCAATCAAAGGTTGGTAGCACTTTGTCCCCCATCACCTATTCGATATCAATAAGCAAAACCGATGATGAAGGTAATACTACAACCACCGAAATAATCGGTAATTTTCTTACCGGAGGCACCGCCGATGGAACCAATGTTTTGGCTGTAGAAGCCCCCGACGGGGATGAGCTATCCGGTGCATTGTATACCGGTACAGGCTATATTTTTGGAATTATATCTACCGAGTATGAGTATTTATATTATGATGCAAATGTTAATCCGTATTTGTTATCACAAGTGTATAATACAGATAACACAAACGGGTTAACCGCTGAAAAACTAAAAGCATTTGTCATCGCACCTAACGAAACAGCTACTTGTACAATCGAACTTGGCTTAGGCACCGGAGGTACCGGTGGTTTAGTTTCCGGTGAAAACGCAACGGCAGTCTATGGTTCCATTCAGTTAAATGCGATTGAATGTGATGAAAACGGTATACCGATCAACGCAAATAAAAAACTCTTATACAATCCCTTTACTAAATTTTTCTCCTGCTAACAACAAACTAACCACCTGCCCATTCGAGCAGGTGGTTGGTTCCAGAGTGTAGACCAAAGGTACGAAAAATTTCAAATTGCACAAAACCTTTAGTCGCTTTTTCTTTGACCATATAGGCGCAAAGAAAAAGCTTGCAAAAAGAAAGCGCCGAAAGAGAAATTTCGCGCTCTGCGGAGCGCGAGGAGGGCTGCGCGCCCTCCACTGCGCGAGCTTTTGAAAAAGCTCGACCAAAACTTTCAGCAAACTAACGAAACTCGTTAGTTTTGTCTACAATCTCAAACCAACCACCTGCCCATTCGAGCAGGTGGTTGGTTCATTTTATGATTCCTTATTCTCAGCAACGATTTTTGCTGTGAGGTTTGCGGGAACGGTGTCGTAGCCCGTGACCTTATAGTCAAAGGAGCCGCGTCCCTGCGTCATTGCGCGAAGCACGATGGGATAGTCCATCAGCTCTGCCTTGGGAGCAATCGCCTGTACCACGGTATAGCCCTTCTTGGTAGCGGGTTCCATACCCATCACACTGCCGCGGCGCTTGTTCAAGTCACCCATCACATCACCCACAAGAGACTCGGGAACCGTGATGGACAGGTCGCCCACAGGCTCCAACAACACGGGAGCCGCCAATTCCAGTGCTTTCTTGTACGCCAACGATGCGGCAGTCTTGAAAGAAAGCTCGTCGGAGTCGACCGCGTGGTAAGAACCGTCATACAGGTCGGCGGCAAGGCACACGAGCGGATAACCGTAAGCGCCCTTGGACATCGAGTCTTGAATGCCCTTTTCCACTGCGGGGTTGAAGTTCTTCGGCACGGTACCGCCCACAACCGATACGGTAAAGGTCAAGCCCTCGCCCTCACCGGGTGCAAAGCGCATTTTGACGTGACCGTACTGACCGGAGCCTCCGTTCTGCTTTTTGTGTTTTCCTTCCACATCGACCGATTTGGTGATCTTTTCTCTGTAAGCGATCTTGGGAACATCAAAGCGGACATTCAGACCAAAGCGGCTCTTCAGTCTTGCGGAAAGCACCGAAAGATGTACATCGCCAAGACCGTAGATCAAAAGCTGTTTGGTCTCGGGATCGTTTTCAAAACGGATGGTATAATCCTCTTCTGCCATTTTGGTAATGCTCTGCGAAATCTTACCCTCGTCTCCCTTAGACACGGGGATCATCGCCTTGACCAAATACGGCGTGGGATATTCGATATGAGAATAGCTAAATTCTTTGTTCCAAGTAAGCGTGTCATTGGTGTTGGTGCTCGAAAGCTTTGCCACCATACCGATGTCACCGCAAGCCAACTCATCGACCTCGGTCTGCTTTTTGCCCTTCATCACATAGATGTGCGCCAGCTTTTCACTGTCACCTGTGGTGTTGTTGCGCAGGAGCAGGTCGCGTTTGACAGTACCGTTCATGACCTTGAAGAAAGACATCTTTCCGACAAACGGATCGGCAACGGTCTTGAACACGAAGAGCGCGGGCTCACCCTCGGGAACGATCTCCATCTCGGAGCCGTCGGCAAGGAGCTCGGCCTTTTTCGCGGTGTGACGCGGGAAAGACTCGTTAATCTTGTCAAGCATGGTCCAAACGCCCCACAGCTTGGTCGCCGCGCCGCAGAATACCGGCACGATGTCACCGTGGATGATACCCTCGTGAACGGCGTTGATCGCCTCCATGTGGGTGATCTCCTCGCCCTCAAAGTATTTCATCATCAAATTTTCATCGGTGCTTGCCACCGCTTCCATCAGCATGTCGCGGTATTTTTCCACTGCTTCCATAGATTCCTCGGGAATCAGCTCCACGCTGTGGCGTCCGTTGGCATCAAAGACATGCGCAGATTCGTCGATTAGGTCGATGGCACCCACGACCTCGCCGTTTTTGACCATCGGAATGGTCAGCGGGCAAATGTGCTTTCCGAATGTGACATGCAGACTGTCCAGCACACGTCCGAAGCGCGCCTCGTTATCGTCAAATTTATTGATAAAGAATGCGCGAGGCAAGCCTGCCGCCTCGGCATAGTCCCATGCAAGCTCGGTTCCCACCTCGATACCCGCCTTACCATCGACCACGATGATTGCGCTGTCGGCAACCCGCATTGCTTGGAGCACCTCGCCCGAGAAATCGAGATAACCGGGGGTATCAATGACATTGATCTTGACATTCTTCCACATCATGGGGGCGACTGCCGCGGAAATAGAGATCTTTCTTGCGGCTTCCTCGGCGTCGTAATCACAAACCGTGTTTCCTGCCGCAGTGTTGCCCAAACGGTCGGTCTCTCCCGTAATGAAAAGCATTGCTTCCGCAAGCGAGGTCTTTCCCGAACCGCCGTGTCCGAGCAACGCAATGTTTCTGATGTTCTTTGTTTCGATTTTTGCCATTGTTGTAATCCTTTTTGTGTACCTTTCATTCGATTTGCCGAAAAAGCAAAGCCTTTTTTGCCGTCTCGATTTCAACGGTCACGGCTTTGGTTCTGTTTTTTTATCGGCTTACTATTATATTATACAATACAAAAAAGAATTTTTCAACATCTTTTTTTATATCGAGTGTAGAATTATCACGCCGCTTTTTGTGCACGTTGCTCAATTTGTATCTTCAAAGAAGAGTTTTTTGGCATTTTGGGAGGTCTGAGCAGCGGCTTCCTCGGGGGTACAGGACCACAACTGCGCCAAGGTCTCGACCGTGTAAGTCATCAGTCCCGAATGGTTGAGCTTTCCGCGCATGGGGTGCGGTGCAAGATAGGGCGCATCGGTCTCGATGAGCAAACGGTCACGCGGAACGGCAAGTGCCGCTTCTCGCACGCGGTTGGCGTTTTTAAAAGTGAGCGTCCCCGAAAAAGAGATAAACCACCCACGACGGACCAGCTCCTTTGCCATCTCGGCACTGCCGCTGTAGCTATGAAACACCCCACGTACCTCGGGATGCCGCAAAACGGTCTCAAAGCAATCGCCGTGCGCCTCCCTGTCGTGAATGATCACGGGCAAATTCAGCTCCTTTGCCAATTCTAACTGACGGTCGAAAAAATACGCCTGCTTATGCTTGTCCATGGGAATATCACCGTAATTTTCATAGTGGTAATCCAACCCGATCTCGCCCAGTCCCACAATCTTATCGCGCTTACGGCTCTCTCGATCACCCAAAACAGAACGCAGTTCATCCAATGCCGCGTCCGCGTCATTAATATAATGGCAATCCTCGGGGTGGATCCCCACCGCAGCGTACATCCCCTTGTACCCTGCCGCCTGAGCGATCGCTCGCCTCGAGTTGTCACAGTTTGTTCCCACATTGATGATATGTGAAATCGGTGCGGGCATGATCTTCCCCAAGATCGCGTCCGCACCTCCCTCAACCTCTCTCTCAAACCGCGCATCAAAATAATGCGCGTGCGTGTCAAATATTTGCATAGTTGGCTCCTTAAATTTTCTGTTAACATAATTTTTTTGTGGGGGACTTTTTCAAAAGTCCCCCACACCCCTCAAAACTTTCAACGCATTGAAAAAACAATGACAAAGTTTAACGCTGTTCGTTTTTTGACGGTACGGGAATGTTTATACGCTGTTCCATACAATAGCTCCCGCGAGTATTTTGGTACCACCACCCAAAATACTCTACAATGTTACTTTTTCTTGAACTGAGCCGGCACGTTTAATCTCTTACGCTAAAATTGTTCATGGAAGAAAGTCCCCCTCAAAACCTTTCACGCATTTTTAGAGAAAACAATCTAAAAATATAGTATTTTACCCAACCTACCTGCTCGGTAAAAGTTTTTGAAAAGTCAAGAGAAACTTTTTTTCAAAAAGTTTCTCTTGCGGGTTTTGGGGCAGAGCCCCATATAACATATATTATTAAAATTCATTCTTCAAACTGCGGTGGAAAAGCGCGTCCATTTCGAGATGGAAGTCGGCTTTTTTATAGAGGATCCGATAGACCGCCTCACAAATGGGAAGCTCGACACAATGCTTTTGTGCAAGTCCGTGGAGGGCGGCAACGGTATAATAACCTTCCGCAAGGGCACCAAATTCCTCACCGCGGATAAAGCACTCGCCGAATTTGCGGTTATGTGAATACGGAGAAAACACGGTTGCCTCGTAATCCCCCAGGTGACAGAGCCCATATGCCGAAAAAGGGTTACCGCCCATTGCCTCGATGAGCCTTGCAACCTCGCGCGTACCGCGGCTCATGAGCGCACCTTTGAGGGTAGAAAGCTTCATGCCATCAAGAAATCCTGCGGCGATACCGATGACATTTTTTGCCGCCGCGCCGATCTCGTTTCCAATAATATCCTGTCCGTAATAAAAGCGGATCAGTTCCCCCGAAAAAGCATCCACAAGGCGTTGTTTGGTGGCTTCGTCACGGCTGTCGATCACCATACAGTTTGGGATCCCCGCGTAGAACTCCTGTACATGACCGGGACCGAGCCACACCGCCGCGCGGTTAGAGGGATCGAGTGTTTCCTCCACGATCTCGGAAAGCCGTTTGCCCGTGGAGATCTCAATGCCCTTCATACAAAGAACAACACTTTTGTTTTTGAGTCCCAGCGGCGCAAGCTCCTGTTCCAAAAGCGCGCGCAATCCCTGCGAATTGACCGAAATAATCAAGGTCTCGCACGCCTCGGCTACCGCAATGTCGGTAGAAAGTGTCACGCTTTCGGGCAAAGTGAGCAGATCATTGCTCCTTGTCTCCAAAAAGCGGCGCATATTTGCCGAGCTTTCACGTCCGTACAGCGTGACCCGATGCCCCAAACGGTCGAGATACCATGTGATCAGCGAGCCCCAACGCCCGCAACCGATAACTGTAATTTTCATTCGGTATATGTTTTTTGGGGAAAACTTTTGATAAAAGTTTTCCCCAAACCCCTTTCAAAAATGTTAAACGCATTTGAAACGCAATCTGTTTTTTATGTCGAGGTTCTTGAACAAATATTTTATCTTACGCGTTCGCCAAGCGGCGTATCATCGGCAAGGAACACCACGCGCACGGTCTCCTCACCCGACGCCAAGATCATGCCGTTGGATTCAATACCGCAGAGCGTTGCGGGCTTCAGATTGGCGACAAGAATGATCTTTTTTCCAACCAAGTCCTCGGGCGCATACCGTTTGGCAATTCCCGAAACGACTTGTCTTTGCTCATAACCGAGGTCGACCTTGAGCTTGAGCAGCTTCTTTGCCTTCGGAACCTTTTCACACTCCAAGATCTTTGCAGTGCGAAGCTCGACGTTCATAAAGTCCTCGATGCCGATGAGCGCACAGCCCTCGGGCTTTTCGGGAACCTCATTGGCTTTCGCCTCGGCTTGTGCCGCCGCGATCATCGCCTGACGCTCTGCTTCAAATTCCGCCAACTTCTTTTCTTCGTCCACACGCGCAAACAGCACCTTAGAGTCACCCACCGTGTCGCCCGTGACCATGCCGTCAAAGCTTGCAAGCGACGCGAAATCGCGCTTGGAGGTGTTCAACTCATTCAATATCTCCTCCGCGGTGGCGGGAATAAAGGGAGCCAGCATCACCGCGCCTTGGCGGATTGCCTCCATCAAGTTGTAAAGCACCGTACCGAGTCTTGCCTTTTGGCTTTCATCCTTGGCAAGCGTCCACGGAGTAGTCTCGTCGATATATTTGTTGGCGCGTCTGAGCATCTCAAAAATGCCCTCGAGTGCGTCGGCGATGTGGTAATCATCCATGGCGGTACGCAGATCCTTGTACGCCTTGGCGCAAGCGGCTTTCAGCTCGGCATCGGTGCCCTCTTCCCCTGCGGGAGCGGGAACGACCTTGTCAAAATACTTCTTCTCCATGTCGAGTGTACGTTTGACAAGATTGCCGAGGTTGTTGACCAGATCCATGTTAAAACGCTTGATGACCGCCTCATAGGTGATCGAACCATCCGACGCAAAAGGCATTTCGGACAGCGCGTAGTAGCGCACGCCGTCCACACCGAAATGCTCCGCAAGCTTGTCGGCGTAAATAACGTTGCCCTTGGACTTGGACATCTTATCCATGCCAAAGTTGAACCACGGGTGACCGAACACCTTTTTCGGCAGTGGCAGATTGAGTGCCATCAGGAAGATCGGCCAGTAAATGGTGTGGAAACGCAAAATATCCTTTCCGATGATATGCACATCTGCGGGCCAATATTTGCGGAAATGCTCGGATTGCTCTTCAAAGCTCTTATCGGGATCGTAACCGAGGGCGGTAATATAGTTGGACAGTGCGTCCAGCCAAACATAAACCACGTGCTTGGGATCAAATTCCACGGGGATCCCCCATGTAAAGGAGGTACGCGATACACAAAGATCCTGCAATCCCGCCTTCAAGAAATTATTGACCATTTCCTTTTTACGCAGCTCTGGCTGAATGAAGTCGGGGTGTTCCTCGATGTGCTTCATCAAGCGGTCGGCGTATTTGCTCATTTTGAAGAAGTAAGCCTCTTCCTTTGCCTGCGTCAAGTCTCTGCCGCAGTCGGGACATTTGCCCTCCGCCGCCTGTGTGGCGGTAAAGAAAGATTCGCAGGGTGTGCAGTACCAGCCCTCGTATTCGCTTTTATAAATATCGCCCTGTTCGTAGAACTTGCGAAAGATCTTTTGCACGGTTTTCTCGTGATGGTCGTCGGTGGTACGGATAAAATAATCATAGCTTGCATTCATCAAATCCCAAACCCCACGGATCTCGCCCGCAACACCATCCACATATTTTTGCGGCGTGATGCCCTGCTCGTTGGCAAGGTTTTCGATCTTTTGTCCGTGCTCGTCGGTACCCGTGCAGAAGAACACGTCTTTTCCGCAGGCTCTTTGGTAGCGCGCCACAGCGTCGCTCATAATGACCTCATAGGTGTTTCCGAAGTGCGGTTTCCGCGATGCGTATGCAATGGCGGTTGTCATATAAAATTTTTCACTCATATCGTTTTTTTTCCTCCGATTGGATAATCATTTCGTATATTTGTTTGAGGTAGCGGAAATATGCAATCAGCATCCGCGGTACAACGTCCCACAAAAGCAAAACTCCCAGCGTAAGAACGCCAAGCAATATCCACGGCAAAAAGCCGAGGACAAAGAATACTCCGCCGCGGTAAGCGTGATCTGACACATTCCGCGAAAGCATTCGTGCCTCACGCACGGGAACCTGTGAGAACAGTACCACCGCCGCCACGGGAAAATTGCGTGCGCAGAGCAACAGCCCCACCGCGATCTCCGCAACGATCATCAATCCGCAGACCGCCCCCCATAAAAAGCTGCCCGCGAAAAAGTACAGCATGACTTGATAGGTCAGTGTCACAGCCGCCACGATCAAACCAAACCGCCAAAACGCGCCCCACGCAAGATGCAACGTCCGCACATAGCTCTTCACAGAGGAGAATGGCTCAAACAACTCGGAAAGCGTGGGTTGTGCGCCATAGGCGATTTTACCTGCCAATCCGAAAAGCCCGATGAGCGACGGCAAAGTAAAAAACAAAACAAGGAGCGAGACCAAGACCGCATACACCGCGCTCCATAACGGTGTCAAAGCTGCGTTGGTTGCGGTAAGCTCCCCAAAAGCGGCATGGATGGCGGTATCCAAAATCAGATACAGGGGCACATTCAAAAGCAGAATTAAAATCGCCTCAATGAGCAACAATCGGTTTCCGTCTTGCGAAAGGATCTCTCCCGCTTCTCGGCGAAACTCATACTGCTCGGGCAAACATATTTTTCGCTTTTTCAATGGCAAAAACCTCCTCTCCGCAAAGCTATCTCTTTATATTATAACAAAATCGGCAGACTTTTACAATAGTTTTTTGAATTTTTTCCCTCTTTTCGGTCCATAATCAAGACATAGTCCCGCAAAAAACATATCACGCAAGAAAAATCATGAACAAAAGAAAGGAAAAAACATCATGAAACCCGTTCCCTATTATCACAATCCCCTCCAACGCGTTGTCGAAGCATTTTTTCTTTTGCTGTGCGGCGGCGTCCTCTACTGCGGTCTGGAGGTTCTCGGAAGAGGTTGGTCACACCCCAGCATGGCGGTATGCGGTGCGCTCTGCTTCTACTTTGTTTATCGCGTCAACGAACGCTACACACGTGTCCCTGTTTTAATGCGTGCATTGGTCGGTGCGCTGTTCATCACGGGAGTGGAGCTGTTTGCGGGCTGTTTGCTCAACCTCGGTTTGGGACTTGCCGTTTGGGATTACAGCAATATGCCGTACCACTTTTTGGGACAGATCTGCCTGCCGTACAGCATCTTTTGGTTTTTGCTGTGTATCCCTTTGGCAGGGGTGAGCCGCTTGATCCGCCGCCATGTGTTCCTCTCCAATGTCTGAAAAGCACTCCACGGAAAGTATTTCGCGCGCGTACAAACAGGCGGTGCAAAACCGTAAAACGGTCTTGCACCGCAATTTGTTTGCGTATGTTTGCGACATTTTCACACACGCACCGCTCTACTCTCATTGGCAAAATCTGCTTGCACTCTTTCGGCGGTTCCGAATGTTTGCATTGATCCTACGGGTGCTGACCGTTGTTTTGACAATTCTGCAAACCGGCGCGCTGGTCATTCTTTCCACCGCAATCTTTGTGGTGATTCTGCCAATCATGCTCGTCCTCACGATTGCAATCCTTTTCACGGCATTTTTCAACTCTCGCCGCTCCAACCGCCGTATGGAAGAGTTGCTTGCAGACCGAAGAATCTACGTTCTTTTTTTGACCGAAAGTGAAAATCCCTTTCTCACCTGCAACGCAAAAGATCTTGCCGTTACAGGCGCAGTCATCGTCGTCTCTCCTTATTGGCTTTCTCCCAAAGGGCTGTGCCGCGGAAAATTCTATTCCACCCTTCGACAAGAATATCCCAACGTATATCTTGTCCGACGCTACTACTTTTTCAATCTCCGTAAGCATGTTCTTATACACAAAGAAGTGGCGTATCTATATTGAATTTGCCATAAAAAGTCCTCGGCGAATATTTACCGAGGACTTTTCCCAATTTTAAAAAAGAATAAGAATAATTTTAAATATTGTTTTTTAAAGTAATTAAACTTTCATTTTTCTTGGATTTGTCACATAAAATAATGTCTATAACCCTAAAATTCTATTCTCCGTTTTTCGATCAATCCAACACAGGCAGACAGAAAACCGCTTGCAAGCCGATGGATGCCAGTGCGGCGGTTGCTTCCTTCTCGCTCATCTCTCTGCTGACAACGGCAAATTTACCGTCCTCCACAAATTCACAAATCTCGGTACCGAGTGCGGCTTTCGCCTTTGCGGCACACTGAGGACAGCCCTCAATGAGATAGCAACGGCGGCAGATATAATCCGCTTTGTCGGCAATATCCGCGGGAGCCGCATTCTTCCAATCGGGCAGCTTGCGTTCCTCGGCACGGTGAGAAAGGATGTCGATAATATCCGCCACAACAGCGCTTGCCGTGGGGAGCTTGCCCGCGCCCGCCCCATAGAACAGTGCCCGTCCGAGCATATTGGTATCCACAAGAATCCCGTTAAAAACATCATCCACATGGCTGATGGGGTTCGACGCGGGAACAAGGTAGGGAGAGACGGCGGCATAGATCTTACCGTCAATGCGCTCAGTGTGTCCGATCAGCTTGACGGCACAGCCGAGCTTATCCGCGGTGGCGGTATGGAGTCCCGTGATCTTGGTGATCCCCTCGGTGGGAATGGTTTTGGGATCGATCAGTACACCGTAAGCCAGTGCAGCCAAAATGACGATCTTACGTGCGGCGTCAAGCCCCTCCACATCGGCTGCGGGGTTCGCCTCGGCGTATCCCATTGCCTGCGCTTGCTTGAGCACATCGGCAAACTCGGCACCCTCATTCTTCATTTTGGTAAGAATAAAATTGGTAGTACCGTTGAGGATACCGCTGACCGCGATGATCTCGTTGGAGGCGAGGTCGGTCTGCATGGGACGGATGATCGGAATACCGCCGCCCACACTTGCTTCAAACAGATAGCGAACATGATTTTCGCGTGCGAGCGTAAGGAGCTCCACACCGTAGTTGGCAACGACCTCTTTGTTGGATGTGACCACATGCTTGCCCGCCTTCAGCGCTGCGGAGGTAAACTCATACGCGGGGTGCGAGCCGCCCATCATCTCCGCGACCAGCACAACCTCGGGATCGTTAAGGATCACATTGATATCATGTACCACACGGTCGCCCAGCGGATGGTCGGGGAACTCTCGCAGGTCAAGGATATATTTGACTGAGACCTCCTCGCCGCAATGTGCCGTGATCAGTTTTTTGTTTTCGGTCAAAACCTCAGCGGTGCCGCTACCGACCACGCCGAAGCCAAGAATTGCGATTTGCATCATAGTTTTTTGTCCTTTCAGATATGCTTCCCTTATATCATACCACAAAATGCGCCGAAATGCAAACAAAACTATTGAAAAAAATAAAAAAATATGCTATAATTTTTCTGATAAGGCAAGAATAAGGAGGATTTCGCATGGCATCACCCATCGGAAGCATGAATAACGTTAAAATTTTCGTCCTTTATCTGATGCGAAACATCAATTATCCGCTCGACTTCGTCACCGTCAATGACATCGTGATGCAGACCGACTACATTATGTATCTCGATTTTGCAGTCGCTTTTCATGAGATGCTGGACAGTGGATTGATCGAAGAGAACGGAAAGAACGAAAACGGAGAGCCTCTCTACGCGGTCACACGCCGCGGTGCCATTGTTGCTGAACAGTTGAGAAGCGATCTTCTGCCGTCGATCCTAGACCGCAGCTTGACCTGTGCTCTGCGCTATTTGGATTTTAAGCGCCGCGGCATCACAGTGGACTGCACCTCCCAGCGTCTCGGCGATCAAAGCTTTGATGTCACCTTTCTCGTACGTGAAAAAGACAAAATTCTATTGCAGACCACGGTCAATGTGGACTCGGAATACCGTTCCAGACAAATGCGAGAGAATTTTCGCGAGCGCCCCGATGTCATTTATCGCGGCATCATCGCTCTTTTGACGGGAAATGTCAACTATCTGTTTGACAAATAATACAATACTTTAACCAACTAAAAAGTAATTCTTCACAATCTTTTTTTAATTTAACTGTTTATTATTCACAATCGGAACATTTTCGTTTGGTAATATTAGCGAAAATATACAACCTCTTTTTGTCTAAAAAAACCACAAACCGAAAGTTTTGCAAATTTTCTACAATTTTTCAAAAAAATTGGGGGTTGACTTTCGGCAAAAATGTGGTATAATGGTAGGCATAGGAATGGAATATCCGTAAATCTAAACAAATCGCGCTCTCTTTTGTCCAAAAGGCAAGAGTGAGGGACATCAACCATAACTATCCCCGTTAGGAAAGGTACGCAGTCAAAGCAAATGAACAAATTATCCCATTCTTCCAACGATGCCGAGCTGTATGAATTACTGAAAAAAATACAAAACGGCGATATGGGTGTGTTTGAACATTTGTTAAAACAGTACGAACGGTTGATCGATGCCATGACGCGCCGTTTTTCAAATGCGGTATCGGCAGCAGACGTTGACGATCTCCGTCAAGAAGCGACATTGGCGCTTTACCGTGCCGCCATGCGTTATGACACTGCGCAAAGCAATGTACAGTTCGGTCTGTTTGCAAAAATGTGCATCCAAAACCGATTGGTGTCGCATTTGCGCAAGCTGAAAAAGCAGGAGAACGTGGTTTTGTTGGAGGACGATTTGTTAGCGTCCGAATCTGAGGATTCCGAAAACGATCCCGCAACACACTTGATCGAGGAGGAAAGCTATCTTACCCTTTCCAAGCAAGTGCGCGGCGCGCTTTCGGAGCAAGAGAACCATATTTGGTGGCTCTATCTGTCGGGACGTACCGCGAAAGAGATCGCGGCTCTGATCGGCAAGAACGAGAAATCGGTGCAAAACTCGATCTATCGCATTCGCCGCAAGCTACGCACGGTCATTCCCTATTCCTAACTGTGATGCCCTTTTAGCTTAATCAGAGCGTTGAGAGATCAAAGGTGACGGTGAGAACCCGCCGAGGGGCAAAAAACAAATTCATATTTTTTGACAAGAGAGGTTTCACACAATGTTCCAGGACGAGAACTACGAAGCAGTAGAAAACGAAAACAAAGAGTATGTCGACGAGACTCTGGTCTGCAAGGATTGCGGCAATGAGTTTGTGTTCACCGCAGGTGAGCAGAAATTCTATGCCGAAAAAGGCTTTTTGAATAAGCCCAAGGCTTGCAAGGCTTGCCGTGATGCAAAGAAGAACGCCGGCAAAGCTCCCCGTGAGTACTTTACTGCCGTATGCGCAGATTGCGGTGGAGAGGCCAAGATCACTTTCCAGCCCTCCAACGACAGACCTGTTTATTGCAGCGCTTGCTTTGAAAAACGTAAAAAAGCACAGGAGTAATTCAATCTGTATCGGACCTGAACTGATATAAATAGAATGACTTACATTGGGACCGTTGCCGCCAAGCAACGGTCCCGGTGCTTTTCAAGGATCAAGGGGATACAGTGCCAGTTGATGTGACTGATCACACACCCCCAAAAAGATTTCCTTGGCATTCCGGTACCCCGCCTCCCGCAATGCCTTTTGAAGCCAATTTCCATCCAAACCCATGCGTTTCAAGTTCCCGTCAAGGATTCGCCCGTCCATGATCAGCTCGGTATACACACAGGCAGGCGCAGGGGTGAGGTTCATGTCCTCCGGAGTTGCGGGACGTTTGACACTTCTCGGCAGTATGCTCAGCTTACCGTTGTGTTCAAACACCGCACTTTGTATTTCGGACAGATCAAAATAACCCTGTTGGCGGCACAGCGCCATAAACTCACTCAGATCCAGCTTGGCTTTTTTGAAATTTTTGCGGTAAAGGTTGCCGTCATTCATCAAAATAGTGGGAGTGCCGTTGATATATTTGCGCGAACGCGGAAACTTACCGGTAACAAGACTGAGCACTACCGCCACAGAGCCGTAGACTACCATGGAAATCAAAGGTTTCCAAGGATCCTCCAGCTCGGTCGCAAGCTCCGCAGCAATCGAACCAATGGTAATGCCTGTAATATAATCAAAAAAATCAAGCTGAGCCATTTGTTTATGTCCGAGTATTTTTGCAATGAGGAACAGCGCGACCACCGACAACAGGGACGTTAAAAGTACTTTTAAAAATTCCATATCACACCTCCGCAATATCCGTTTCATTAGTGTGAATAAAAAAAGCTGTTTTATTCTCTTTTTTTCAAAGAGCTTGAAACAGCTTTATTTTATTCAGTCGATCGGATAAGAAACAAGTCTGTTTGCGAAAAATAATTTTCCGATAATATACTTGTTACAAGCCGACTCAAAGCTGATGACCACACGGTCACCGACAATCGCCAATCCCTCGCTAAAGGAAGGCATATCGACCATTTTGACATGCGTGGAAGAATCCAAATGATACAGCGGAACACTCTTTCCCGAAACGTCGATCATCGTGCCGTCATGCGTCATGCCGTTGTAAAAATCAAGCTTGGATGAGCTCAAGCCCCATGACGAGGACAAAATGACGGTATCCCCCTTGATGGCAAAGCCCTGTACTTGATCTCGGATCGAGATGGAATACAGCGGATACACATCGGCAATCGAACCGTCCTCGGCAAGCGGATAACAGGACACCAAAGCCTTGTGTGCGTCTCCCGAGGGCGTGGTCACATGGTGCGCGGGGTCGGTCTCGTAGTCCACGGGACGGTAAAACTCACCCACATAAATACAATTTTCATCGGCAAAGCAAAACGATGCTTCGGTATCCACGGCAAACGTACCGATCGAGGCTACGCGGTCACCGTCCTTTGCGGATTTGAGATCGGCATAGCGAAAGATGATGAGCTTGGATTCACTTGCAACGTAAACGTAATCCCCCGCACGTGCAACACCGCCGCCATGACCTTCCCAAAGCATTCCGCTTTCATCTACGGGAAGGATCTGCTTGCTTTCGTCGCCCGTCACAAGATAGAGTGACATCAGCTTTCCGTGATAACCGGAATGGATATAGCCGCCCTCTCCGTCGTAAGAAAGACCTTGCGGAACAAATCCCTCATCAAGCCCGGGGATCTTTTCTTCAAACTTGCGGTTTGCAAGATAGTCGGGATAAACGATACATTTTGCGATCTGCAATCCCGTCCATAACACAATGAACAGCAAAAGCAACACGCAAAAAATGTTGATCAAAACGATAAAGAATTTTTTCATCATATTCCTCCGCTCATTCCACCACGACCACACCGTTTTCTTGCACCGTCACGGTCATGCCGTCCTTGACGTAGTTGAGAAATTCCTCGCCCAAGCAGTCAACCACGGGCATGGAGACATCCTCCTGCCACACGCTTGCCAAAACCGCTCCCGCGGCGGCAAGAGAATCGATATGCTCGGAAAACAGCATACAAGCGGGCTGGCGTTTCATGGCACAGGCGCAATAGAGCACCAAGCCGCCCGTGGTGGAGCCGATCGTCATAGGCAGACAGAGCGCCGCGCCCGCAACAGGCTTTCCGAACAGCTCGGGATTGTTTTGATCGTTGCATTTTGCGGTCTCGTCGCCAAATTGCAACGCCTTTTGCAGGGATGCCAGTGTGTTAAAACCGTGATGTGTTACCAGTGCGGGAGCCGAAGTCGTCCCGGGGGTTACAACGCGTCCTTGAAATGTTTTCATGCCTTGGTACCTCCTTTGGTCAGTTCGTTGAGAATTTCATCGTCGGTATAGTAGCGCGCGGTGGTATAGGTACGCAGCTTGTTGGACGAAGTGATCACCGGCATCTTTGCGCACAGCGGATTGTTCATATACATCAAGGGGCAGATGTAGGAAGTAATGACACCCGTCTTTTTCAGACGCGCGGCATACTCGGTCTTTTCAAACTCCTTGAGCACCGCGGGAGAGGCAGTAAACACGGTGGGGATCAGCACTTTCCGTTTTCCCGAAGCCTTGAGCCCCGCCTCGATGCGGTCGGTCCAGTCCTTGAGCTGTTGCATAGACATATGAGGACATCCCATAAAACAAAGCTTGGGCTTGGCGTCGGGATTCTTCCAGATCATGGGGTAGCCATCCTTGACGCGTTGCAGTTCGGCGTCGTCGATCACGTAGACCTGTGCGCCCTCGGCGATCAGTGCTCTTCCCTGCTCTTTTGCCTCGGGTGTCAGACCGTCAATGTGATACAGCCCCACCGCACCATTGGATGCCGTGGCGGCACCGAAATCCTTGAGATAGGCGCAAGCCGCGTCGTTTAGATCATTGCCAAGCCATTTGTCAAGTCCTTCGACGTAGGGAACCGCCTCCATGACCTTCATACCGATCGCGGAGCCGAGAAGCTGCGCCTCGGGCTTTTGGGTGGTTTCGATCTTGACGATCCACGTAGCGCGTCTGCCCTCGTCGGTGAGGAGCCCGAAATAAGGCACATAGCCCGCGATCGAGCCCATCAGATCCATTAGTCCCGAGTTGCGGTTACAACGGGCACCGAGCACAGAGTTGGCGTACACCACGGCAGAGGACTCCGCCCAACTGAGTACATCGCCCTTTTGCGGCTTGTTGCCGACCTCATCCATATAACAAGTACAGGTAAACGCGTCCTCGTTTAAAAGTCCCAGCTTTTTGAGCTGATCCTCGTAAAAGTCCTGCTTGTTATACATGAACATGTGGAAAACCAGCTTTTGCAAAAGATTTGCGGGAACATTTTGGTCAAGCGGACGGGGATCGACCGAAAACTTTTGTCCCGAGGTCACGCCCGCTTCGAGGAGCTGATCCATCAGATCATAAACAGGGCTCATGACGCCAAGGCCGAAAGAGGTCACCAAATGGTTATACTTGCCCGTCACAGGCACTAATTTTTCGGCGCCGAAAGCATCTCCGTACATCACAAGGGTTTTGAGCACCTTTGCCATTGTCTCACCCTTGGAACCGTTTAGGATCGCCTGTTGTTCTTCATTCAAATACATATCCTTTTCTCCTTACAGTTTCATTGCCACATCCCACGCGCCCCAAATGACAGTGCGCAGGTTGCCGACAGCTTTCGCATCACCGATTACATGCACATTGCGTCCCTTTGCGGTCAGTGGTGCGGGCTTATAGCCGGTGGACAGAATGACGGAATCCGCCGCAATGCGGAAAGTGTTACCCTCCTTGCCAATCACGGTCACGCCATCATCCTCGATCGATTGCAAACGCGTTTCGAGATATACGGGAACTTTGTTGGCATGAAAGAAATCACGCAGATAGCTCGAGTTGGCAAGGCACACGCCCTTGGAAACGATCAAGTCATTTTGCATCTCAACCACGGTCGTCTGTTTGCCTTGCAGATAGAGCTCATAAGCGATCTCACAACCGGTCAGCCCACCACCGATCACAACCACATTCTCACCTACATTCTGCTTGCGCAAAAGGAAGTCAATTGCTTCAATGCCCTTTTCCGCACCCGCTACCGGGAGCTTGTTGGCACGCGATCCCGTGGCAACGATGACCTCGTCCGCGCCCAAAGAATCAACATCGGTGACAGCGGTATTCAGCTTGATCTCGATGGGATACTTGGCAATCTCACGTTCGTACCATGCGATCAGCGCACGATCCTTTTCCTTAAAGGAGGGTGCCGCCGCGGCAATAAACACCCCGCCCAGCTTGTCGGTCTTTTCGTAAAGCGTGACCTTATGTCCGCGCTTTGCACAAACGATCGCCGCCTCCATGCCGCCGATACCGCCGCCAATAACGGCAATCTTCTTCACCTTTTTGGCGGGCGTAAGCTTGTATTTGTCGGACTGCATAACTCTGGGATCAAGCGCACAACGGGCAATGTGGCTGGCGTCATAGATCGACTGTGCGTTCGCCACGCCCTTGTAGTGCGACATATTAAAGCAAGCGTTGTGACAGCAGATACAGGGACGGATATCCTCCAGTCGGTTCTCGATGAGCTTTGTCACCCATTCGGCATCTGCCAAGAACTGACGCGCCACACCGACACCGTCAATCCTTCCGTCCGCAACCGCCTGTGCTCCCACGTCGGGCTCCATACGACCCGCACAGACCACGGGAATGTCCACAAACTTTTTGATATGTGCCACATCGTCAAGATTGCAGTTGAGCGGCATATACATCGGCGGGTGTGCCCAGTACCAGGAATCGTAAGTACCGTTATCGGCGTTGAGCATATCGTAGCCTGCATCTTGCAAATATTTCGCCGCCTTCTCACTTTCCTCCATGTCACGTCCGATCTCGGTGTATTCCTCTCCCGGAACCGCGCCAACGCAAAAGTCCTTGACCTTGGACGTCACCGAGTAACGCAACGACACGGGATAGTTCTCTCCGCACGCTTCCTTGATTGCCTTGACGATCGCCACGGGAAAACGGTAGCGGTTTTCAAAACTTCCGCCGTAGTCGTCGGTACGCTTGTTGGTGTATTGCAAAGTGAACTGATCCAACAGATACCCCTCATGTACCGCATGCACTTCGACACCGTCCACGCCCGCCTCCTTGCAAAGCGCGGCAGTTTTGACAAATGCGTCAATGATCTCCTCGATCTCCTTGACGGTGATAGCTCGGCAAGTAACCTTGTCGGACCAACGTGAGGGTAACTCACTCGGGGAGGCACTTTGATACGGGATGTTGATAATGGGCTTAATGATATCACGCACAACAGGCATGTTATGTAACATGACCAGCGGCGTGGGGATCGCCCAAGAGCGTCCCATACCTGCGGTGATTTGAATAAAGAGCTTGGCACCCGTCTTGTGGATCTCGGTCATAAACTCCTTGAGTTGTGCAAACATCTTTTTGTTCTGATACAGCCATTGCCCCATAAAGGTACTGCGAATGGGCGCGATACCGGGAATGATAAGCCCGACATTGTTCTTGGCTTTTTCCAAAAAGAACTTTGCCGCCTCCTCGTCAAAATGGTTGCCTGTATGCTCCATCCAGCCGAATAGTGAGGTTCCGCCCATGGGGCATAGAACGATCCTGTTTTTGATCTCGACGTCACGGATCTTCCAAGGGGTAAATAGCGCTTGGTACTTGGGATCGATGTTTTCCATAGTGATATACTCCTTTGTTGTAATTACAATTTTATTATAACATAAATAAAAGGCAAAGTCAAGGTGTTTGGTTTGACTTTGCCTCTTATTTGTATCCTAAAAGAGATGCCGCAAAAACGAGTGATATCTCCGGGGAATGATTATTTCTTTCGGTACTCCATATAAATGATCGGCGTTTTTCCGACATTGACGGCATAAGGTAACAAGCCTTTTTCAACGATGGCAAGCATTTGCGCGCGCGGGTAAGCCCCCAATGCCCCCGCATGCAAGAAATATTCCCGCTCATCCACGTGTTTGGGTACGCGATTGGCGTTTTTTACCCACAAATTTGCAATATCATTGCAAAGCAATTCCAAAAGCTCGTCCTTGATATTTTTGAACACGGGCTTCCAATACGTAGCTGCCTCTTCAAATGTCAGCGCGGGAACATCCAATCGCACTTCTCCATCCTCATCGCGCTTCAAAATACAAAGCTTTTCAAATTCGGGGATCAATTCCGTCAAATATCGATTATCGGTTTTAACATCACACGGCAAAAAAGAAGCGTAAAAACGCAAAATGCTTCGCAACGAGCATTTATATTTGAAAGTACCGTAAGCCCAATGTGCATCTCCGAAAAGCGACTGAAGATCAAACATTTTACAATCGTATGTTCCATCATCGTTTTTACTGTACGCGACCTGTACGGGTCCCGAGGAGTCATACTTGATGTTTTCTACTTGACCGTGCTCAAAAATTGTCCCTGTGGCAAGCCAACGTCCCCCGTTGGGACGCACGGGTGGATTTTGAGGCTCATTTTGGGCAACCGGCTTGCATTTGAAAACAGTTTCTGCCAAGGCTTTATTCAAAACAAACAACAGCATCGTTGCTTTTTGTTTTTCTGACATTTGGGTAAATGCTTCCCGTGCGGTCAACGGCTCGATATGCTTCCAAACGATCCTCCAAACCTGTTCCGCATACTGATCGGCAAGCATCTCCTGCGCTTTGATATTTCCAAAAGAATCCTCGTAGCGTTGCAAAAAGCATCGGGTGTAAAGCAATCCCCCATCGGTTCTTCCCAAAAGCTCCCCCTTGATCAATTTCTCAATCAGCGGCTCCAAATAGGCACCCGGCATACCCATGGTGTCGGCAATGGCACGTGCCGAAATCGGCTTTTCGTAGGCGAGGATCAAAATATTGGCTTCGATAGGCGATTGCAATAATGAAAACGGCTCACCGATCATACTGTCATTTCCCCAAATCCCCAAGGTAAGTCGTTTGGGCGCATAGCTGATACTTGCATACTTTTCCATTTTTTTAAGTCCCTCTTTGATCTGACCTCTCGCGTTGGAGAGCCGCGATTTGACCGTGCCCGACGAAACACCGAGATCCCTTGCGATCCGTTCCACCGAATATCCGTGTACGTAGTGCAGGACCGTCACCTCACGGTAAATACCGATCAAGCGACCGATCTCACGTCGCACCAACGCATACTCAGCATCAAGACGCTCGTTTTCCTCGTTTTCGCAATCACCGTTTTCGAGCTCCGAAAATCCGTCATATCCGAAAAGCAGGATCTCGTTTTTATATTTTTGTCGAAGATATTCGTTGTATTTGTTTTTCATGACAGCCGCAAGAAAGCCCTTGGGATATTCCACCGTTTCCCCTCGGTTTCGTTTGACGATCAACGCCATCATACAGTCTTGGATCAAGGTGTCGGGATCGGGGTGGTCGGCGTACTTGCGCGCGGCAAGCTCATAAAGATACAACAGATATTCTTCGCATTCCTTTTCAAAAACAGCATCCAAGTCGATCATTGAGGGTCCTCCTTTCCGCCCTGTGGGCTTATTTCACCCTTTTAGTTGCAAAAATATGTATTCGGTTCGCATTTTTTGAAAAAAAACGGGGCATCGGTCGATGCCCCAAAATATTTTCGTTTCTGTTACAGCTTTGAATACCCGAAGCTGTTGACCAGTGCATTGATCTTCTCACCCTTTTTGCACATCGGGCAATCGTGAGATGCGTAGGTCTCAAAATCCTGCAAATCTTTGTTCGGATTAAAGACCGAACGCACAGGATAGCCGGCACACTGATCGACGGTTGCAAAGATCGCCGACACACCCGCGACGATGCCATTGTAATACTTGATTGCCTCAATGGCCGATTGCGCAGTGTAACCCGTGGTGACCGATGCCGCCAAGATCAGCACATGCTTGCCCTCGATCATCGGAACGATATTATCACGGAAGATCAACTGGCTCCCCGTAGTATGCTCGGGTGTGACAACATAGATCGTTTGGTGTGCGTTAAGGTTGACAAAATCCTCCCGCGTAAGCTCGTTTGCAAGACAGGTGCCGATGACCTCGGTACCGTCCAAGCAAAGAATGGTATCCACAATGGTGCTGTGGTTATAGTAAGTGACCAATTCTTTTGCCACGGCGGTCGCCTCGGAAAGACGCGTTTTTTGCGTAGTCACATCAATAAAATAGTTGATATGGCTGTGGCTGGTAGCAAAGTGCCCCTTGGACACACGCAAAAAGAGATTTCGGTTTTGGGTACGGATTTTGTAAGAGTTTTCGGTTGGCATAGTCATAACCCCTTTTTTTTTATTATACCATATGATCGCTCCGCTGTCAAGAAAAATTTTTCGACACCGACAAATCTACAAATTTTTTGACACCGAAAATCCCACGAAAATTCCACTTAGTCCAAAAATGTCTTTTTGAGTGCTTGGAGGTAACCGTAGCCGTAAAGGTCGTCGGGCTGAAGATAACTGCCCTCGGTCCATTCGTTCCAGCTGTTGACGGTAATCAGCGGCACTTTTAGGTTTGGGTGGCAGTCCACATATTCCTTGGCAAGTGCAAAGCCCTTTTGCACATTCTCGGGTGTGTTCTCCACACAAACATCGGGGTGTAGCTTTTGATATCTCGGATTGGAATCCCAGCCCACCGAAACATGAGGATAATACAAGGCTTTCATATTTTCGTCAATGTACGCCCACTCACGCTTAACGTCCTCCAAAATCTCGGGATAAGGTCTCCCCATGGGTGCAAAATCCCAATACTGATAGTGCGTCAAGCCGTCCAATCCGCTCTTATTGATAAACGTAAACAGATCGATCCCGCTTTTTTCATCGGCGGGCTTTTTCATGTATTCCCGCCCCCGGATCGTCAAATGTAATTCGAGCCCGGGGAACCCCGCCTTGACCGTTTCCTCACGGAAATAGTCCAACGCACGCCATGTCTCCTCGACGCCGCCCAGACCGCGGATCAGATTTTGAAGATCGAACAAAAGATACACCGGCTTTCCGTCGATCTTATAGTAGGACGGGTGGGTAAAATAATTTTGGATGGTGCGCTTGACGATCAGATCAAAGGTTTTGCGGTCTACCGCGCCGTCCCAAATCGGAACATGCAAATCGGAAGTGCGCTTGTCCCACATCGAGGTCGCCGTATGATTTGCCCACATCAGAAAGAATTTGACTTTGTCGTTATTGCGTGCCTTGAGATACCCGTTGTTAAGGCACTGCTCAAGAAACGGGCGGTTATCAAACCAATACCAGTCATAAATAAAGACATTGACACCGTGAGAGGCGGCGGCTTCGATCTCCATTTCCATGACAAAGGGATCTGCCTCGTTCACATACCCCCAAAGCGGCTTGCGGGGCCACTTGTGCCCGGGAAAAGCGGGCTTCATGTCCTTAACGGTTTGCCACTCCCCATAGCCCTCGGGCCAAAAGATTCGCGTTCTCGGCTCGTCCCCCGTGTATGAGGGCCATACATAAGCCGCCACATCATATTTTTTCATTTCAAAACTCCTCCTTTTATGTAAAATAAAAAACTCTTTCCTGCCTAATACGGGACCGCAAATAAAAATCAAATTTTTTATTTGGGTTCAGCATTATTATAGCACAAGAAAGAGTTTGATAAAAGTATTGTTTTTGACACAAAAAAGTATCTATTTTTGATTTTTTCGGTATTTGAGAGGAGAGGTCCCCGTCCTTTGAGAAAACAGCCGAAAGAATTTGGTACGGTTGGCAAATCCGCAGTTTTCAATCACTTTTTCAATCGACAGATCGCTCTCGGTAAGCAAATGCATCGCTTTTTCCAAACGGCACTCATTGACATACTGCGTCAAGGTCATACCTGTATACGACTTAAACAACCTTGAAAAATGCGAGGGGGTATAAAAGCTGTTTGCGGCAAGCTGCTCCAAGCGCAGAGCTTCTCCGCAATTTGCCCGAATATGCGCAAGCAGTTCTTCGTTGATCGCAAAAGGACGGCTCATAGGCAACGCCATTTTACGAAAGACCATAGTCAAAAGCAGATTCAAAAATGAACGCATCATCAAGGCACTGCCCGCCTGCATGGTCTTTTGCTCGGTCTCCATTCCCGTAATCAAGCTCTCCACCGTTTTTCGTTCCTCTCCCGAAAAGCAAACAAGACAATTGTCCCGCTTGACACGGTACGAAAATTCCTTAAAATCGTTCAGCTCCAGCAAGGAAAACGCATTGTCGGTTCCCTTGAGCCTTTCATCGATGTAATCCGGCTTGAGCATCAGATCGGTATATTCCAGATCCTTAATGGGAATGACCTCATGCTTGCAATGGTAATTGACAAGCAACAATTCACCGCTTTTGACGGGGTATGCCTTGCCGTCGATGTAGTGAATCCCCTTGCCGCGAAAGGTATATACAAGCTCAACAAAATCATGTGTATGCGGCACGACCGGCTCTTGCAGACAGACACGGTTGACCAAAAACTCGTAATCCATACCCCATCTGCCCGTATTCGGTTCAAAAAACGCACCCACGATACGCACCTCTCTTTCGATAACACGCGGTTTCGCTTATTGTATCACAAATCTCAAAGGATGTCAATAAAAGCGCTCAAAAAAATTAAGAAGAACCGACCGCGGAATTGGATGCGCGGTCGGTAAATGCGGTGATGTAGGACGTTACTTTCCGATAAACATCTGCGTCCAATAGTTTCCGCCTGCCACATATCCCACGCCAATGTGCGTAAACGAGGCGTTCAGAATATTGGCACGGTGCCCCGAGGAGTTCATCCATCCGTTTACCACAGCTTGCGGCGTGGAATACCCCTTTGCAATGTTCTCTCCGGCACTCTTGAAGGTGATACCAAAGTTTTTAATCATTTGGAAAGGCGAGCCGTACACGGGACTGGTATGTGAAAAATACCCATTGTCCTTCATATCCTGCGATTTATAGCGTGCCACACGGCTCAGCTCCCAGTCATGCGTCAGCGGCTTTAACCCATTCTGTACGCGAATCTCATTGACGAGCCTTACCACCTCTTCCTCATAGCTCAACACCGAGGAATCGTTTAGGGGAATGTTGATCTTCTGCCCCGGATAGATCAAATCGGGATTTTTGATCTGCGGGTTGGCGCTTTTGAGCTCACTCAACCCCACTTGATATTTAACGGCGATCTTCCACAAGCTGTCCCCCGATACGACCGTATAGGTTTCCGTTGCCGCAGATACGCTCACCGCCAACATAGATACGAGCATTGCAACGCACGTAAGACATAATAACAGTTTTTTCATCAGATACCTCCTTGGAATCAATTATAAAGGTGATGGCACTGTTTTACCATCACCTCATCTATTATAACATATTTGGGAGCCGATTGCAAATGTAATGATCGGTAAGACAGGGACTTCTATACAGAAGATCCCCCATAAGAAAGGGAGTCCCCATTGTCAACCGATAAAATAATCGTCCGACAGCTTCGCCCGTAAAAATGATTCCCCGATAACCGATCTTTTTGATCTCATCAAGGGTGATCTGATTATAGGGCTTGATCTCCGCATACTCATGCTGCTCACGCACACGGCAGGCGATGAGCCGGTTGTACTGCCCTCCGAAATCCAGAACAAGAATCTTTTCCATGCAATTCTCCTTACAGATTGATCTCGGCACTGCTCCCGACAACGCCCTCCAACAAAGGCTGAAGCTCGGCAAGGAACGCCTCTACCTGCTCGGGGCATCTGCCAATGTACTTGCTCGGTGTCAAAAGCGTATTCATTTCGGCTTCTGTAAGACCAATTTCTTTTTCGGCGGCAAGGCGCGAGAGCAGATCGCACTCCTCGCCGTTTTTCATCTTTGCAGTCGCCTCCATGGAGCATTTGCGGATGATTTCATGAATCTCCTGTCGGTTGCCTCCGCGTTTGACCGCCTCCATCATTAAGTTTTCGGTGGCGATGAACGGGAGATATTCTCTGACCGTTTTTTCTACAATCTTTTCATTGACATGCAGTCCGTGGGTCACATTTTGACACAGACGTATGATGGCATCGGCGCAAAGAAAGCCCTCGGGCATGGAGATACGGCGGTTTGCCGAGTCATCCAGCGTTCGCTCCAACCACTGGGTGGAAGCGGTCATCGGCGCGTTCAGTGCATCTGCCATCAAATAACGCGCAAGGGAGCAAATGCGCTCACTTCTCATGGGGTTGCGTTTGTATGCCATTGCGGAGGAACCGATCTGATTTTTCTCAAAGGGCTCTTCCACCTGTCTGTCGTGCTGAAGCAAACGGATATCGTTTGCCATGCGGTAACAGCTTTGCGCGATGGAGGACAGACAATTCAAAATACGACTGTCCACCTTACGGGGATAAGTCTGTCCCGATACCGCAAAGCACCCGTCAAAACCGAAATCCTTACAGATCATGCGGTTCATGGCATCAACCTTTGCGGTGTCGCCCTCAAAAAGCTCAACAAAGCTTGCCTCAGTTCCCGTGGTTCCGCGGCATCCGAGCAGCTTGATATTTTCAATGGCAAAATCGATCTCGTGAAGATCCGACAGGAAGTCTTGCATCCAAAGCGTGGCTCTCTTACCCACCGTCACAAGCTGTGCGGGTTGGTAATGGGTATAGCCGAGTGTGGGCAAAGCCTTGTATGCTTCGGCAAACCTCCGAAGGTTCTCTAAAACCACCAACAGTTCTGCACGTAAATAGCGCAGAGCATCCCGATAGATAATCAGATCCGCATTGTCGGTAACATAACAGCCGGTGGCACCGAGGTGAATGATCCCCGCGGCGGAGGGTGCCGCTTGTCCGTAAGCATAGACATGTGCCATCACATCGTGGCGCACCTCTTTTTCACGCGCGGCAACACAGGAATAGTCGATATCGTCGATATGTGCCTCCATCTCGGCGATCTGCGCCTCGGTAATCGGAAGCCCCAGCTTGTGTTCTGCCTTGGCAAGAGACACCCAAAGGCGGCGCCATGTACTGTACCGCCGATCGAGGGAAAACAACTGCAGCATATATTCAGATGCATAACGTCCCGCAAGCGGGCTTTCGTATCTGTTTGTCATCATCGTTCTTCTCACTTTCTGATAATAATACTGTCTCTTTCGGGACCGACCGATACATAGGTGATCTTGCACCCGATCTCTTTTTCGATAAAGGAAACATACTCCCGTGCCGCCCGAGGCAGCTCCTCCCAGGTACGAGCCGCGGAAATATCACATTGCCAACCGTCAAAATATTTGATCACAGGCTTTGCCTGCTTTAACGCGGACGGGAACGGGAAACGGTCGGTCTCCTTGCCGTTAAGAATATATTTTGTGCAAACCGGAATTTTTTCCATATAGCACAGCACGTCTAATTTTGTCAGTGCGATCTCGGTCGCCGCCTGCACCTCAACGCCATAGCGCGTTGCCACAAGGTCGATGGGCCCAACACGACGCGGTCTGCCCGTTTTGGCACCGTACTCAAATCCGGCTTTGCGAAGCGCCTCTGCCTCCTCACCGAACATCTCGCAAACAAAGGGTCCCTCACCCACGCAAGTGGAATACGCCTTGACCACACCGACCACATTGTCGAGCTTTGCCGACGGAAGTCCCGCGCCGATGGGCGCATAAGCCGCCGTCGTGTTGGATGAGGTGGTATAGGGATAAATACCGTAATCAAGATCACGCAAGGAACCAAGCTGTGCTTCAAACAAGATCCGCTTGCCGTCCTTTTGCGCTTGCTTTAAAAACTCGCCCGTATCGCATATATAGGGCTTGATCTTCTCGCACGCATCGGCAATCCAGCGATCCAGCATCTCCATGGTAAACGGCGCGGCACCGTACACCTTGGTCAAGGTCAGATTTTTCCATTCCAAGAGATCGGCAAGATGTGTTTTCAACTCCTCGGGATAGAAAAGCTCACCCGCAAGAACGGTTTTCTTTTGATATTTGTCGGAATAAAACGGTGCAATGCCCTGTTTGGTGGAGCCGTATTTTTTATCCGCCAAACGAGCCTCCTCCAGCACATCCTGTTCTCTGTGCCAAGGCAGGAGAAGCGATGCACGGTCGCTGATCTTAAGGATATCTGGCGTCAGTGCCACCCCTTTTTCCATCACGTCCCGCATCTCGGTCCACAGGTTTTCGGGATCGAGCGCCACGCCGTTTCCGAGAATATTAACCACGCCGTTTCTGAAGATTCCCGAGGGAAGCAGATGCAACGCAAATTTTCCAAATTCGTTGATGACGGTGTGACCCGCGTTACCGCCGCCTTGATAGCGGACAACTACGTCATAATCCTCGGTGAGAAGGTCGACCATTCTTCCCTTTCCCTCGTCCCCCCAGTTGATCCCTACGATTGCACAGTTTGACATTGATCTTTTCCTCCTTTGATTTTGTATGTGTGCCGCCAGTGGCTCGATCGTACCTTTTTTAGTCTGTTGAAAGCAGTAGCATCGTCCTTATAAGAGACGATAAGAAGCTCGGGCTCCGCAGTGGAGAATACTTTTTGCCTTTCCTTCATAAAATTGTGCCAGCTTTTCCATATTATATACCACCAAAATGAAATTCGGAAACAGATTGCCATTTCCCGTATCCACGATCCTCGTATCGTCGGGAGTGCCACCTATATTGTTCTTCATTTTCGCCTCTGCCAAGGCTGTGTTACTTCACGCGTGACCGCACGGCACACCTACCAAAGCTCAGCTCCTTCGAGTTGCAGCTCGAAAAGTGTTTTTCATACAGACTCGCCATACGGCTTTCGCCGTCCCATACTCGCTATCGGCAAGGTCTCTTCACTACTTCTCCTCTCTCAAACGCTTTTATCTCTTGCGGGACTTAATCCCAAGTGGTTGTGTTTCTCTGATATTCGTTTTCTGTATCGGGTTCATGGGAAAGGAAAGCTTTTTCGTACAACAGATCGATTTTTTTTTGCTTAATATTTACCTCCGGTGTTTGTGCTTGAAAATCCACACGGGGAACAAAATCGTTCTCTTTCTTTTGCATAACAGTAAGGCTCCTTTCAAGTAAGTTTATCTATTATTCCACATCTTGAAGAGCATCATACCTTTCTTTACCGTACGCACCTTTACAACGTTTTCCACATCGTAAACAAAAATTTTGCCGTCCGATAGCGTATCAACGATCATTGTAATGTCGATAACAAATTTCTCCTGTTCAAAATACTGCGAAAAATTTATTTGACATCGAAGAGAAGATCGCCGTAGGTCGGGAACGGTCAATATTTTTCAACGGTCAAGGCTTCGTCGCAAGCAGTGCACAGCCGGCTCATTGCAGGAAGCCACCATCGTGTTTGCCTCAATGATGACGGTCTTGCAATAGTTCTCGAGCATGATCTCATATCCGGACTTCGGCTCGATCTGCGAGAATACCTTTTGCGAGCTCAAACATCTTGACGTTCTTTTCATCAAGAAGGTGCGACATACCATCCGCGGTGGTGCGGTAGTTGCAAAGCCCTCTTACCTCGGTCGCCTCCTTGATCCACGCGTCATCGTAGCCGTTGAAAATAATGCGCTTGTGATCCTTGATGGTCTTTTTGATCATCTCATGAAGCGTGTTCTCAAAGTCGGCGGCACCCTCCAAACGATCTGCGTAAATCTTCAAGGATTCCGCAGCAGCCGCGTTCACTACCGTAAGGTCGAGCGCCTTGCCCTCATCAATGGTCTTTTTGAGAGAAGCGTAAACCTTAGAGCCAAGGCTCGCCTTCATCACTCTGTCATCAAAAACCAAGCTGCCGAATTGTTCTTTTACCGTTGCCATAATCTATTTCTCCTTTGTCCGGTTGTTCTAAAAATATGATAGGCGTCTCCCATGTTTTTGCACATGAAAGACGCCGTTGCCTTTACCTATTCACTTTTCCCTATTACCTTAAACTATGCCCTGTGCGTTCATCGCATCAACGACCTTTTCAAAGCCCGCAATATTTGCGCCGACAACATAGTTGCCCTCAAAACCATACTTCTTTGCGGCATCGTCGATGTTGTGATACAAACGAACCATAATTGCATTGAGCTCAGAATTGACCCGCTCGAAGGTCCATGCAAGGCGCTCACTGTCTTGAGACATTTCGAGTGCCGAGGTGGCTACACCGCCTGCATTTGCCGCCTTGCCGGGAACAAAGTACACACCGTGATCTTGAAAGTACTTGGTTGCCTCTTCCGTGGTGGGCATATTCGCACCCTCACAAACCGCCAGCACACCGTTTGCAACGAGTTTTTTTGCATCCTCGAGGTTAAGCTCATTTTGCGTTGCACAAGGAAGTGCGATATCGGTTTTGACGCTCCATACACCCTTGCCCACGCGGTACTCGGCTTTCGGTCTGTATTTCTTGTATTCGGTCAATCTTTGTCGCTTGACCTCCTTGATCTCCTTGAGCGCCGCCACATCGATACCGTCGGGATCATACACCCAGCCGGTGGAATCCGAGCAGGTAACCACTTTGGCGCCCATTTGCTCGGCCTTCTCGATTGCGTAAATCGCAACGTTTCCGGCACCCGAAACACTCACCGTTTTCCCTTCCATATCTTGACCGTGGCACCGCAGCATCTCTTCGGTCAAATACAACAAACCGTATCCCGTCGCCTCGGTTCTCGCAAGGGAGCCGCCATAAGAGATTCCCTTGCCTGTAAGCACGCCCTCAAACAGACCTCTGAGTTTTTTATATTGACCGTACATATATCCGATCTCACGGGCGCCCGTACCGATGTCACCTGCGGGAACATCGGTGTTGGCTCCGATATATTTGCAGAGCTCACTCATAAAAGCTTGGCAGAACGCCATGACTTCTCTGTCTGATTTTCCCTTGGGATCAAAGTCCGAACCGCCTTTACCGCCGCCGATGGGCAAACCTGTAAGCGAGTTTTTGAAGATCTGCTCAAATCCGAGAAACTTAATGATACTGAGATTTACGGATGGATGAAGTCTGAGTCCACCCTTGTACGGACCAATTGCACTGTTGAACTGCACGCGGTAGCCCGTATTGACGTGTACCTGTCCATGATCGTCGATCCACGGAACACGAAACTTGATCTGACGCTCGGGATTGACCAAACGTTCCAACAGCGCGTCGCGTCTGAACTTTTCTTCATTTTGATCAACTACCACTCGAATGGATTCCAAAACCTCTCTTACTGCTTGATGAAACTCGGGTTCATTGGGGTTTTGCTTTTCGACTTGCTCTATGACTTCATCTACATATGACATAACAGCTTCTCCTTCATTTAAAACAATAAAAGACAAAGGCGGCTCTGATGGGATATCCCCTTCAAAGACGCCTTTGCCTTTATGCGCACTATTATAACCCCCAAAAAGCGTTTGTCAAGAGGTTTTAAAAAATCGAATATTTTTTAAATTCTTGCAAAAAATCGAACTAGTCGACAAACCGCAGGTTTCGTGCTATAATGCTTGCATATGAGCAAAGGCGTTCATAAAACGGCAACCGCCGTTTTTATGGGCGCCTTTCTTCTATTTTTTCCGAAAGAGTTCAATATTATGAAAAAAAGATTAAGTACGTATTCCGCTCGGATACGCCATTGCCGCAGTCATCGCCAGCGTTGTGATCGTATCGGCATCGGACGCATTTCATTCCGCATTTACCCCTTTACTACCGGATTTAAAATTTCATTCTATCCGCAGGAAACAACCATCAACGCGGTAAAGCGTACTTTGTCGGCTCGTCCTTACGACTTCGTTGTGATCAATGCGCCGCTTTCCGATGACTCGGTGTCCGATTTGCAATGGATCTCTCGGGAGTCAAAAACACCGTGGCACTTTTGATGGTACGGTCGGATATCTATGCCATTACCTATAACAAGGTTGCCGAGCAAGGTGTTTTTGTACTGCCGAAGCCGACCTCCAAACCGATCATCATGCAGACAATCGACCGGATGATGCCGCCCGTGAACGTCTGAAAATTAAAGAAAATCAAGACGAATCGATCACTCAGCTCTTAATCAAAGCGCAAAATTCCTCATACACCGCGGCATTACTCGCAACCATGTGCTCGTTCAGCTTACCAATGTGCACCTCACCGTCAAGGTTGGTCATCACACCGCCCGCTTCCTTGATCATGCAAAGTCCCGCGGCATAATCCCAAGGCTTGAGATAACGTCCTAAGAACACGTCCGCTTGACCGCACGCAATATAAGCAAGCTCGACTGCGGCAGAGCCAAAGGTGCGGATGTCCTGACAGCTCGAATAGATCTTTAAGGCGTGGTCCATTGCCGCACGGCAGTCGTTTTTAAAGTAGGGATTGAACTCCAAAATACCGATACAATCGGACAGGTGTTTATTTTTACTGCATCGAATCGGCTTGCCATTGAGATATGCACCCTTCCCTTTTTCCGCCCAAAACAGCTCCTCGGTGTAAGGAATGTAGATCACCCCTGCAACCACATCGCCGCCGGAATACAGCCCCAGCGACACCGCACAAAAGCTCAAGCCATGCATAAAATTGGTGGTGCCATCAATAGGATCCAAAATCCAATAATCCTTGGTCTCATCAATGGCGGTATCGCCCTCTTCGGAAATGAATCCAATATCAGGGAAGGTCTCGGTCAATCTGCGGTGCAGATATTCGGAAATCTCATAATCGGCGCGCGTCACAAAATCGGCATCTCCCTTTTTGGTAACATCCGCGCGTAATTGTTCGTCAAAAAAGATACTGTCGGTCTCCTTGACGATTTTAATAAGTTGCTCCATATTCATCATGTTTTTTCCTTTCGGTGATTTTGGTATATGCTTATCGGCGCTCCTTTTATCGGAGAATCTTTTCAAAAATCGGCAACAGTGCCTTGAAAAAACGGTAAAACCCGAGATCATTGGGGTGCGTACCGTCAACGGTACAGGCATCGTACTCGTCTCCCGCAAAAATCGACGCGCCGTCGAGGTAACAGATGTTTTGATCTCCGCTTGCCAGCGCGGTTTGATAGGTCTTCATAACAATGCTACGGCGCGCGCAATCATCGGGACGGTTCCAAAAATCGGGACGCGAGATCATAATGTACGGAACATCGGGATGCTTGGCGCGAATCGAACGATAGAGTTTTTTGTGTGTATTTTCAAGATGCTCCGTACTCGGAGCATTATGATCGTAATCCGAAACAAACACCGACATCCGAAGGCTTGCAAGATAATCGATCATCGCGTCCTCGGCGCGTCCGCAACCCGAAAAGCCGAGGTTGACGTAATCCATGTCAAGCGCGCGAGACAAAAAGTTTTGGTAGCAGGTCCCGGGGCGCGAGGCGCATCCGCCCTGCGTGATCGACGAGCCGTAAAAAACAACCGGCAATTCATTGGAATATTTCATCGGCGCTTGAAACATGCTCCCCTGCTGAACCCCAATGTACAGCTTGGACACATTGTTGTAAAGCGGGAAATTCAAAACATAGTCGGTCATTTCACCATTTACGTCAAGAACCGACTCATAACCGTGTTCACAAGAGATATGCGGCGCAAAAGTTTTGATATAGCTTTGTCGCCTGCCCTTTTCGGACATCGAATACAGATCAAAGCCGCAAATGCCACAAAACGCCATACGCGTCATACGCGATTGCTTATCCCACTCGCAACGAATCGCAATGTACGGCGAATCGGTGCAAAAACGCGCACGGACACCCGCGGTATTTCGGCAGAGCTCGTGCACGCCCGTACTGACCGCTTTTGCAACCTCGTCCGGCATACGCAGATAGGGATCTTTTCGTACCGCCCCGCAGATCACAAAAGGATCATCCGCAGCATCATACCATACAATGTCCTCCTTTTTGACATTGCTTGGCAGTGAAAAATTGGTGTCGATCTTGGAAATATCCATAGCGGTAAAAGCCTCACTTCCAATCAAATTCCGTGGCCGATCACATTGACTGTTGCAAAAAGAGGCGCTCTGTTGACGTTCATACTCTGTTCCTTTTCTCCAAACGGCAACAGCGGTTCATCCAACTCTTCGATACGGTCGAGCTTCCCGTTGACGTAATCAAGAATGCGTTGACGGCAAGCGTTGGTACGTCGGATCAATCCGCCAAGCCGCAGGTCCTGCACGTCAAAGCCATGGGGCTTGTTGTCTGCCATCCACTGTTTTTCAAACGCCTTTCCAAAAATATCGATCAGCTTTGCAACCCGGACATATTCGTTCTCGGCAAGATGTTTTAATGCTTCCTTGTCGCCCGCTTCATAAGCAAGGCGGGTGCGGATTCCAAGCTCATATTTGATCGCCAAAACATCGCACAGCTTGGCGGCACTGTCAAACACATATCCGTAGCGGCGGCTCTTTTTGGCGGTTGCGTGTAAGCGCGTGGCAAATTCCTTGTATTTTTCACCTGCTCCGAGCTTTACCGTGTAATCCAAAAAATCATTAAAATAATCCGAATACAGCATATATTTGGACGGATTGCGCGGCTTCCCCTCGTACACTACAACATCATTTGGGCAATCAATCGCCATGTATTCATCAAAATCGATCCCGCTGAATTTTTTGAACTTTTCTTTGATCACCGCCTCATCGGTGTTCCCTTTGGCATACTCGGCAAGATAGAACAGAGACGGCAATTGCGAAAAATGCGAGCACTCAGCACCGTCGTCTCCCCACATGGTCATAAATACATTTTGGATACCGTGTTTTCGGCAAGCATCCAACGCAGGAAGCATGGATTGAAGCGTAAAACGGTTATACGGAATCATGCCGTACCAGCTCCACGCGCCGCCCGCAAACCATGTCTTGTCCGAGAGCTGTTGATGATTTTCGATCATATCGCTATAGGTCTGCTCCGTGACTTGATAGTAATCCCAGTACACGGGAATGACCGAACTCGGGAGGGACTCCACCACTTCTTTTGGCATTTCGCACTTCGGGATCGTATATTTGCCGCCATTCCAGGGACGGAAAAACATATCCGACCAGATCATGACCTCATAGTCATATTTTTTTGCAATTTCACAGATACGTGCCAAATGACGCTTCATGATGCTGTTGACTGTCTCGTAGCCATGGAGATCAAGATGCTTTCCGCGTCCCAGCATATGCGCCTCGTCCATGCCAATGTGAATCTTTCGAGCAGCAAAACACTCGGAAAGCGTCGAGAACATACGGTCGATCAGTTCATAGGTGCGCGCGTCATCGGTAAGAAGAATGTCATCGCAATCCTTGGGAAATTTTCCCCAACGGAAAATGGCGTTAAGATGCGCCAGCGTTTGAATGCAAGGAATGACGGTCATGCCGAGTTCCGATGCAAAGGCGTCGATCTCCTTCATCTCTTGCTTGGAATAGCGTCCGCGCATATAGCCAAAATAGGGTTCGCCGTCGACCTCATAGGTGTCCTCGGTGTAAAGCATGACACAGTTATACCCCATTTTTTGAAGCAAGGGCAAAAAACGCTTTAGCCCGTCCATGCTCATAACGGCGTTGCGCGACATATCGATCATCACGCCAAAGGTTTTAAAATTGTTTTTCATAGACTCACACTCCGTTTGCAAATAATATATATCCATTGTACCGCAAAAATGGATAGATGTCAATTGTTTTTTGATTTTCAGATAGACTTTTTCGTAGGAATGGAAAAGGCGGGGAGAAACAACGCCTCTCCCCGCCTCGGAATGTTAAAAAGACTTATCTGTTCTTCTTTTTGGAGGCAAGAGGCACCAATGCAAGCAGAATAACGGGAACACTCAAACCAATGGCACTGCCGCAACCGGAGTCTTGCGTATCGGCAGGTGCGGTAGTACCGGGCTCGGTAGCAGGCTCGGTCTGGGGTTCGGTCTCTGTGGGTTCCGTAGTTACAGCAGCCTTTTCCGCAACATAGGGATTGCCCTCCCAACCGTTCAGTACGTTTGCGGGAACGGTTTCCGCCTCGGCGGCGGTGTAGATATCGAGCGTACCGAGGGTGATCCACGCACTTGTAGAGGAAATTCTCACATAGCGGTAATTGTTATCGGGCTCGACCGTGAGAACGAACAGGTTCTTTTGCGTAATATCATAGAGCGTGTTAAACTGGCTGTCAAGCTGTTTGAGCGTGACCCAAGTTTCGCCATCGGCAGAAACCTCGATCAGCGCGTGATTCCAGCGCTTGGTGTTGGTGTCGTTGCTCTTGTGCGCAAGGGCGATGGCGGTGATGGGAGACGCCTCGGCAAGCTTTACAGTGATGTAAGAGCGCTTGTCGTTGGTTTCGTCCACATAGGAAAGCGCTTCGCCATAGTCGGCGGAACCGAGAATATGGTCAAACAAATAAGACGTTCTGTTATCGGTGTAATAAGAATTGGAGATTTCATACCCCTTATTATTGTTAAAGGTCTCGTCCAATTCCGCAACCGTACCGTCAATATCGACCGCGTAGCCGCGCATCTCGATTTCGGAAATACTTCCGTATTCCATCTCAATGCGCAAATAACGGAGCGCGTAGGTGTAAATCTCGTTCAGAGCATTGTCGGTGTACTCGGTACCGTTAAAGCCAAAGGCATACAGGGAGCTGATTCTTTCCACAGAGTAGAGCGGGATCCAGTTGACACCGTCCTCGGAACCCGAAACGGTGAGGTTGGTAATTTTGGAGCCTGCACGGATCGTCAAGCCGCTCAAAACCACTCTGCCGTCAAAGGAACCGGTGATAGAACCCGCGAATGCGGTTGCCTTATCGCCGTCAAATGCGATTGCGGCACCGTCGGTCATTTGGGCGAAAGTCAAAGGGGTTTCGTTTTTGTTTTGGTAAACGGTCAAGCTGTCCTTTTCGATCTCACCCGAGGCGATCTCGGACACAAAGGGGTCACCCTCCCAGCCCTTGAGAACAGTTGCGGGAACAGTGGCATCCGCACCCTTGGTGTAAACGTCCAATGTACCAATGGTGATCCACGGGTCAACAAATCTGACGTAGCGGTAATTATTGTTGGGATCCACGTTGACGTATGTTAGGTTTCTATCGCCGAGGTTGGGATCGGAGGAATAATTATTTGCCAGTGTGGTGATCTCCACCCAGTTCTCGCCATCGGTGGAAGCCTCGATCTTGAGTCCGTTCCAACGGCTGATGTTTTTGTGGAGCGAACGGTCAGAGAAAGTGATTGCACTCAAAGGATCGGTTCCGGAAATTTTTACAGTAATGATACCGGGATTAACACCATCATCCTCGGTTGCAATAATGCATGCACCCACATAATCGCCGTCAATGATATGGTCGGTAACAACGTCCATGCGGTCGCCGTCGGCATAGTAGCTCTTTGTGACCTGCCAGCCTGTGCCGTTGAAGGAGGTATCAAGTTCTGTGACGTTACCAACAACCGGCATCTCATAGCCGTACATTTCGATTTCGGCAATGCTTCCGTACGCGATCTCCACGCGCAGATACTTCCATGAAAAACTAAACATCTGTGCCAAGGCGTACTCGGAGTAGGTCGTGCCGTCGTAACCGAAGGTCACGCTTTCTTCTACCGCGTCTCTCTTGTAAAGTTGTTTCCATGTAACACCGTCCTCGGAGCCCGACACGGTGAGATTGTAGATCGCCGAACCTGCCTTGACAGTTAAGCCGGTCAGCACAGTCCTGGTATCGAATTTACCCGTAACAGAACCCGCATAAGCGGTAGCGGCATCCTTGTCAAATGCCTTCTCTGCCCCCTCGGTGTATGTCGAGAAGGTCACGTTAGTGTGGTTGTTTTGGGTGACGATCGCCTCCGCCTTTGTCACGGTCGTTTCGTCATCGGGAGAAGCCTCGGTCACACCGTCATCGGGCGTACCCGTGTAGGTGTCGCCTGCCCAGCCCTTGAGTACGTTTGCGGGAACGGTCACATCAGCACCTTTGGTGTAAAGGTCGATGGTACCAAAGGTAAGCTCGGTGCTCAAGGTCGAATCGGCTGCACTTCCGGAGGTGATTTTTACATAGCGATAGCCTTTGGTGGAGTCTACCTCGATGTAACTCAGATTTTTCTCATTTACGCCCGCAACGGTAATAAAATAGTCCTTTGATACGCTGTCTACGTTTGCATCGGATTTCGGACCAAGGGTCGTGATCTCCGTCCAAGTTTCACCGTCAACAGAACCCTCAAACTTGACCCCCGCCATTCTCTTGCGGTTGTTCCAACTGTCTCCCATGCGGAACATAAAAGCAATTGCGCTGAGAGGCTCATCGTTTGCCGTTTTCAGAATGAGCGTTCCATGGTCGCTATCATCACTTTTGGTGATGACCGCACCCTCGTACGCCACGCCAAGGATATGGTCGGTCACGTCATCCATGTAGTCCACGCCGCGTTCCTCATAATAGTTCTTGGAATACTTCCAACCCGTTTCGTTAAAGGTCTTGTCAAGCGCGGAAACGTGTCCCGCAACTTCCATGGTATAACCGTACATCACGATGTCGGCAATGCTGCCTTCGGTGATCTCAAAACGCAGATAGCTCCACGCGTAGGAATACATCTGATCCCCCTCAGTCAATCCGCTTGTCCAAGAGACACCGTTGTAGCCGTAGGTAACCGAGGTAGCTACACGATCCGCCTCGTAAAGAACGATCCAGTTCGCACCGTCCTCGGAGCCCGAGATCTTGAGATTCTTCAATTCTTTTCCCGCCGTCACGGTTACACCCGTGAGGACGGTTCTTTTTTCAAACTTACCGGTGACAGAGCCGCTGTACATCGTTGCGGCTTTGCCGTCAAAGGCATCGGAAGCGCCTGCGGTATACTCGGAAAAGCTGATTGCGGCGTACGTGTTTTTTGTGACTGTCACGTCCCCTGCTGCTGCAAACACGGGAACAGAAAGAGTTGCGAGCAACACAAGACAGCAAAGAAACGCAAAAACTCTTTTCAATGTGTTTTTCATATAGATTTCTCCTTTGATTTGTTAAATACCGTCGGTTTCCCAATCCAATTCGATACCAAAATTGGCGGTTGATGTGGGTGACACAGTGAGAATATCCTCACAAAAGACAGAAATCATCAACATTTCCGGGGAAACATATGTGTTTTTCATCATGTTTTTCATCATGTTTTCTCCTTTTCTTCTCTATCAAGCCGCATTTGGAATTACAAGGTCAACAGGTGTAACCGTCAATCCGGTTTCTGCATCATAAGTTACAACAACACTCTTTTCGACAGCAGCAAATGTGTAATCGCCAATTTCAACATAGGACGTAATGGTAAATGTCACATCATATGTAGTGGGAATGCCATTTACAGTAATCGCATACAAATATTCACCCTCGTCTGCCTCAATGGTTTGAGTGATCGAGCCGTTTTTTCCGAGAAGAGACGTGTATACGGTAGTGGTTGTAGCGTCAAAGGTCCTGGTCTGCTTTGCATCGGAGGAATCAGTCCAGCTTGCAACAATCTTCATGCCAACTGCATCCGCATCAGCACAGCTTCCTGCAAAAGTACCAACAAAACGCATATTATATTTGCCACTGACACTATCCACAGCAGTGTGCTGTACGCCAAGGGTTTCAACCGATGCCGCAGGCTTTTCAGCCACAAAGGTATCGCCATCCCAGTCCTTGAGGATGTTTGCGGGAGCAGTCACATCTGCACCCTTGGTGTAAAGATCGATGGTACCGAAGGTAAGCATGGTGGTGAGTGAATCAAGCGTTCTCTTTCCCGCCGAAATCTTAATATATCGATAATTTTTTGTCTGATCCACTTCGATATAACTTAAATTTTTATTGTTTACGGTTGAAATATTCACATAACCATTGGACGTACTTGTATCAAGGGTTGTAATTTCAGTCCAGCTTTCTCCGTCTTCGGATCCTTCAAACATCACACCTGCCATACGGCATCGAGCACCCCAACCATCTCCCATTCTGAACATAAAAGAAATTGCGCTGAGCGGCTCTTCTTTTGCCGTTTTGAGTATGAGCCATCCGTAAGCTTCTCCCTCTGTTGCATCTATGCATGGACCTTCATATGCCACACCGAGAATATGGTCGGTCAAGTCGTCCATGTAGTCAACACCTCTATCCGCATAATAGTTTTTGGAATATTTCCATCCCGTTTCGTTAAAGGTATTATCAAGAGCAGAAACATTTCCAACAACGTCCATAGCATAGCCGTACATCACTACGTCCGCAATGCTACCGTAAGCAATCTCGATACGGATATACTTCCATGAATAGGAATACATTTCAGCACCTTCCGACAGGTCGGTCGCCCAAGAGCTGCCGTTATGACCAAATATAATCGTATTCTCTACCTTATCTGCCTCATAAAGGTCGATCCAATTCACACCGTCCTCGGAACCCGAGACGAGAAGTCCGTAAATAGTAGAACCGGCAGTCAAGGTCAAACCGGAGAGAACACTTCTCGTTGCAAACTGTCCGGTAATCGAGCCTGCATATGCGGTTGTCGCGTCACCGTCAAACGCATTGACGGCACCTTCGGTATAAGCGGCAAAAGAAATCTCCGAATGATACCAAGTAGCGGCAGTAACATTCACATCCCCCGCTGTCGCATAAGCAGGGACACACGTCGTTGCTATCAAAAGCAAGGAGCAAAGGGATACCAAAAATTTTTTCATCGTTTTTCTCATTTGTTTTTTCTCCTTAAAAAATACTTGTGAAAACGCTTTTTTCATTGGTATTGATTTGCAAAGAATATCAGCCAAGCTTCAAATTTACTTTTTCGATGTTAATGCGCCAAATATCACCATTCTGATAGGTCGCCTTCAAGGTTGTCCATTCCTTATAATCATCATAAAAGGCGTTGCGGAACAGGTTGTACATGGCAATATCGTCGGCGAAAATACGACCGCTGTCATAAATGATAGAATCGTGAATGATATCCAACAGCTCGGCATTTTGAGGATTTTGCATATAGCGCAAACGGAACGCCTGCTCGTAAACGGCGGGAGTAATGGTCTCGTAGCCCGAGGAGCCCATCGCCTCCATCACCGCACCCGTCATATCGGAATTGGCGGCAGTAACGGGAACGGAAAACATACTGACCGAATAACCCGCGATGGAATAGTATTCCTCCTGCTCATCGTCATACATCGGGTAAGGAACCACGGCATAATCAAAATCGGCGTCCAAAAGGTAGGTCTGCACATCAAGCAAACGTAAGGACATATACATCAAGGCTTTACTTTCCACAAAGGTGGTACCAATGCTTGTAGCGCTGTCAAGCTTGCCGACATCGGCATAGTTTGTAACCAACTCGCGAATATCCTCATACAGATCAATCGCCTTTTGTGTCTCCAGATCCTCGGACATTTGCAAAAGTCCGTCGGAGTCGTGCGTTACAAAAGTCATGCCGGAGCCGTAAAAGATGTGGTCGGCAACACCACCGCCGCCGAAAATAAGCGCATACTTTTGATCGGCGGCAGTTTCCGACTCACCGGTCAAACCAAGCGTTAGAGTCATCATCTTTTCCAGCGTCCAATCATAACCCAAAACAACGTCATAGATGCTTTCCGCTATAGTAAGATCTTCCCACATATCCAGATTCACAATGACGGTTCCCATCTCCGTGATTCCTGTTTGCGAAAGGTCGCCCGAGCAGAAATAGACCTTGTCACCAATGCTACAGGATTCCTTGATATTACCGGGCCACCAAGGCTGGTCAAAGTCCAGATAACCAACTTGGTTCAAGTCTTGATACAGACCTTTCATGGCCCCCACCGCCGCGGCAGGGGTGTACTGAGAGACAAGATCAAAGGTGTCACCGTTGTTGATCGAGTTCTCCAAATTGGTGATAAAGGTCTCACGACCCGCCCAGTGACCTGCTTGGGTGGTGTGCTCAAACACGATGCCCAAACGCTCCGCCACATATTCGCGGCTTTCGTATACAGCACCGTTCACCAGCTCGGCACTAAATTCACCGTACCAGTCGAGATCCTTTGCCTCGGTCCAACTGTAAACCTTAAACACTTGACCGCCAAAGTTTAGGTTGGACGGCAGATTGTCAAGGTTGCCGTCATCGGTTTCATCGTTTTGATTGCCATTGGTTGTGTTTTCTTCCTTGCCGTCGTTTTTACAGCCCGCAAAAACCGCAAGCGCCATCATCAGAACCAAGCCAATACAAATCAAACGCAAAAAATTGTTTTTCATTTTTTCCTCCTTTTATCATTCGGATCAAAATTCGAGGTCAACGTAAAGCGGGTAATGGTCGCTTCGATTTACCACATCGCCGTCGGTCACAATCTCATGATGCAAGACGGTAACGCCTTTGGTCACAGTGATGTGATCAATCGATTCGTCGGTTTGCTCGTAGGGTGTAAAGCTACCGACGGGGTGACAGGTAAAGCGCGTATTGAGAGGTCCGGGAGCCGTCAGCTTTGCGTCATCGTGCTCCGATGTTTCGATGAAAAGACGGTAAGCATTGCTGCTGTCCTTAGCATTAAAGTCTCCGGTACAGATCACTGGAGCTCCGTAGGTCTGTTCCAACTCCTTTACCAACCGCCCCATTTCCTCGGCTTGCGGGCAACGGTTCTTGGCGTGCACGTCCCAGTGGGTGCTCAACAAAATGAAGCGCACTCCCGCGGAGATCTCTTCCAAAAGGATCCAGTCCATGACGCGAATACGGCGATTGCCAAGTGAATAATTCACAATATCGCTGTTTATCAAACGGTATTTTTGTTTGTTGTAAGCGACTGTTGTAAAGCTGAAACTGCCTTCCTTGGTTTTGGGATTTACAAATTCGTAAATATCCCCAATACGCTCGTCAAACATTCCATAGGCACTTTCGGATATTTCTTGAATACCAACGGCGTCCGGAAGGTATTGCAACAGCGTTTCACAAACGCCGTCGATTCGGTCGGCAATGGACGGCACCCCCGGGGAAAGCTCCTCGGAAAGAATGTTCCAGCTCATGATACGAGCCACGGTCCCCTCTTTCCGCTTTACCACCTGTAAGTCGGTTTGTGTTTGCATACTCTTCTCCTTTCTTTATAGATTTTAAAGCATCTGTCTTTTATGACAGAAAAACTTTCATAATAGAGCGTCAAGGCAGGTCACTGAAAACGGAAATCGGTGTAAACGGGATAGTGATCCGACGCTTCGACGGTAATGTCATTTTTGACTTGCTGAAAAAACAGCGGTTCCATATTGGCTGTACAGGTGACATGGTCGATCACATCACTGCTTGCCATACCCAAAATGACATTGGGGGACGAGTGCATCGTGTCGGTCTGATTGGTTTTAGTAAGATAGTTCGTATAATACGATGCTCCCTCGGTTGCGTTAAAGTCTCCTGTGGTGATTACGGGAACATCATACTTTTGAATCAGCGCATTGACCATCTCAGCCATCTCTACCGCATGTGCGGGGCGGTTTGCGTATTGAACATCCCAATGCGTGGAGGAAACAATAAAGCGTGCTCCGGTTTCGATATGCTCGAACAAGCCCCACACAAACAGACGGATTCTCTTGTTGCCTACCTCAAAAATCTGACTTTCGGTCTCTATCAAGCGCACCGTTTGGGCATTCCACATCAAGCCCGTGTAGCTCCATGCGTCATTCGGTGTTTTTTGACCTGCGTAGCTGTAAATATGGCCAAGGTTTTGTTCAAACAAATTCCAAGCTGTTGCGGATACCTCCTGCAAGCCCACAACATCGGGGCTATAGTTCAGAATGGTGGAAAAAACGAGGTCTTGGCGGTCGACAAAATCCACCTTGTCGGAAGAAAGCTCCTTGGAAAGCACATTGTATGACATCACGCGCAGGTCCGCTCCCTCGGTCAAAACGCGGTGGGCATCGTCCACATAGGCTACAAACTGTTCACCGATTGCGCTTGAAAAATTAAACTGCGGTGTGTAAACGGCATTGTCCGCATAATGATTTATAAAGCGCTCACAGGCAAGCACAGTGGTACGCTCGTCATTGCCCGTGACAATCAGCGTATTTCCTACTGCTTGAATGATGGCACAGTAAGGATCGGGCGAATGTGCCCCCGTATAATAGGATTTCAACGCTTCGCGATTGGTAACACCGATCAAAATCTCAAATTCACTTGCCTTCCCCGCGTCACTCACCACAGACAACTCGAGTGAATAACGCTTGCGGAGAACAGTTGCAAGCTCGTTTGCGGACGCCTCCAGTACGGTACTGCCTTGCGGATATACGATGCGATAGCTTTCCGCGGGATTTGCCGCTGTAAAGAAGGGCGTTTGCGCGTTTTGAGCAACGGTTCGCTCCGCCTTTAACAGAAGAACCTCGGCGCCGTCCTTTTGCTCTGTGACCAACAATTCATTACAGAAAACATCAATTGCCGTCATCAACGCCTCTTCGGTGTGCGCCGCGACCACGATTTTGTTATTTATCACACGAATCGCGTAATCGTAGTATCCGATTTCGCTCATCACTTCGGCGGTCTCCTCGCGGTTGGTATAACCGATCAAAATCTCACTGCGGTTTGAGGCATCCTCACCGGCCATCAAAAAGTCGTCAGCGGTTTTCAACGTCCAGCCTTTTTTTTGACGAATCGTTTGATAAATATCCGCAACCTTCAATGTCAAACTTTCCCCTGCTTTTGTTGGATATACAATCACACTTTCCTCGGAGAGTTCAAAGTTGATATCTGTACTTTCTTCAGTTGTTTCTTCGGATTTGGAATCCCCGCTTCGGCACGAACAAAAGGCAGTATTGATCATGGTTAAAATGAGCAAAAATATACAAATTTTGAAAATCATTCCATTAACTTTCATCGTTTCCTCCATTTAACATTGCTTATTATTCGGTGAGCGCAACTTTATTGTAACACATGTCAGAGGTACTTTCAATAGAAAATAGTCTGCTTCATATGGAAAAATGTCAGTTTACTTTTTTGCTTTTTATCATTGACATTCCATTACTTCTGTGATAAAATAAGTTATGAACACAAAAATTTCCGAAAGGAGTTCTTTCCATGCCAACGATCCGATACATATTTGCCGAGTTTGACCGAGACGGAAAGCTCTTGCAAAAAGGAACCTGCTATGAGCCCCCCACGGAAATTCACGACCGTTTTTTTTCGCTCACCAGCCGTTTCGCCTTTCCCAACAGCTATTTTATTTGCGGTCACGAAAAGGCTCCACCGAAATTTTTTATCAATACGGGACCTTCGGGATTGAAATTCCACTATGCCGTCCGCGGGAAAGGCACCTACAACGATCATCCTTTTGGTGACAGAAGTATATTCATCACCCGTCCGAATTACGGAAAGATACTGGTTGCCGACCGAGACGAGCCTTGGGAGATGTTTTGGTGCGTGTGGCAAGGTGAGCTTGCCAAAAGTATTTTGAATAAGCTGACACGCTACGAAGACAACAAGGTTTACTGCTCGGACGAAAATATACAGCTCCAAGAACTCTTTCGGTACATCATCTACAATCCTCACCATGAGAAAAAGCTCGAAAAAACAATACTTGCCTTTTCGGAAATGTTACTCGCGGAATGCAGAACCGTCAACTCCAACAATACAAAATTGCAGGAAACACAGCATGTCCAAACCATTAAAGAGATTCAAGCCTTCATCAACCAAAACTTCCGCAGCACCTCGGTGGAGGAGATCGCACAGGTATTCCACTACAACCGCCGCTACCTATCCTCGGTGTTCCACCAACAAACGGGAGGCACCATTCAAGACTGTATCCAAGACGCCAAGCTGCGCTGTGCCGAAAATTATCTTTTGGAAAAACAGGTCTCTATGGAGGAGATCGCCCTCGGCTCGGGATACTCCAATTACTCCGCCTTCATCAAGGCGTTTAAAAAGAAATACAATATGACGCCATCCGATTTTGTTCAATTTTATTCAGAACTCTAAAAATAAAAAAAGAGCCGCTTGATCCGAAAAGACCAAGCGGTTCTTTGTATAGTAGATTTTGTTAGATTGGTAATAAATTAATCAAAATACTCACGGTATTCTAATTTTTTGATCAGCTCATCATTGATATGAAGATATTCACAGATATCAATAAAATAATCGTCTGACATACTTGCTATAAAATCCGTAACGATATCGTTGGGATCTGCAATAATTTTATTTTCATTCGGAACACGGTAAGATTTTCCAAAAATACGATCATTTAAATAATGTTGAAAAACGGGAGATTGAAAATTCCTTTGCTCAACATACGTCAGTGCCATTATTGCTAATCTGACAGCGCAAGGAATATTATATAAAAGAAAACCTTTTGTGACAAATACCGTTTACGGCATTTTGAAGAACGAAAAGTATTCGGGCGCATATCACCAAGGCGAAGAAGTCATCGACAATATGTATCCTCAAATCATTCCTCAGCCATTGTTCGACATTGTACGCAAAAAAGTGGAGAAAAACCATTATGGCAAAAGAAGCGTACAAGCGGTCTATCTGTTCCGAAACAAAATTACCTGCGCCTACTGCGGGCATCCCGTCAGTGCGGAGACCGGAACGGCGCGAGGCGGTGAGGTTATTCGCTACTACAAGTGCCACGGCAAAAA
>JAFTKO010000041.1 GCA_017453205.1 Clostridia bacterium
AAATACTTGTGTCTGACCGCGCGCCGCTTTTGCAGTCTCCACTCGGGGCTCCGCCCCTCCTTCCGCCTGCAAAAGCATTTTACTTAACTCGTTACTTTTATTTTTACTTTTTTCGTCTCACATCATTGACAAAACTACAAACGGTGAAAATTCAACTTTTGCCAACACAAATTGCAATATTTTCAAAAAGACGCACAGGTGCGAAAAACAAACCTGTGCGTCCTTTGATTTCATTCCATTGTTTTGGTTTCATTGTCCCGTCCCACCAAAGTGCAATATTCCTCATAAGTACAAAGCACGCGAAGGGCGGCAAACAGTGCATTGGGCGTCATACCCGCGGGCAAACCCAGCTTTGCGGCAAACACGTCACGCCGTGCGGCGCTTCCCTCCCCACCTGTCAGTCCGTCGCAGTAAAGGTCGGCCTTGCAAAGCGGATTTTCGTACATACGTGCCGCAACATCATCGGTGTTGGCGTAGGGCGAAAGCAACCGATACAGCAAAGCATTTTCCATCCCTTCCACACCGAGAATCCCCTCTGCCGACGGAGTGGTTTTGCGCTTTTCCTTGCCCTCAATGCGCGGGACATACAAATGGATCAACCGCTCCGGTGGGATCAGTGAGCTGATATGGGAACGGATTAGCTTGCCTGCGCCGTCGCTGTCGGTCAAAACAATGATCGGTGTTTTTTGTGCCAATGCGCGAAACAATTGCTTCTTCTCCTCACGGTTGAAGAGTCCAAAGCCGTCGGTGGTAAGGATCTGCGCCTCGATCACATTTTGCAATCTCAACTTGTCGTAGCTCCCCTCCACGATGACAGGATAAGGAATTTTTAAACGCTCCCGTGTCATCATTTACGAACCAACCAAAGGATGAGCACCAAGATACCAAGTGCGATACGGTAAATACCGAATGAGGCGAAACTGTGCTTTTTGACAAAATCCATCAAGAAGCGGATCGCCGCCAAGGAAACCAGGAACGAGACCAAAAATCCGATTGCAAGCACTACCCATGCATCACCGGGAACAGCGATCCCCTGCTCCGCAACCCAAGAGCCGAAGCCGATCAGCTTGATACCGCTTGCTCCCACCATAGCGGGAATTGCCATAAAGAATGAAAACTCCGCGCCTGTCGTGCGCGAAAGTCCCAACAGCATCGAGCCGAGAATGGTCGAGCCCGAGCGCGAGGTCCCCGGAACGATGGACAGTGTTTGAAACACACCGATCAAAAACGCGTTTTTGTAGGAGATTTGATCCACGCTCTCCACACGCGCCATTTTTCCGCGATGAAAATGCTCAATGACAATAAACGCGATACCGTAAAGAATGAGCGCCGCAGCGACCACAAACGAGTTATAAAGCCAACCGTCAATGTCTTTTCCGCTGATCTTTTCCAAGATTTTATCGCCCACGATACCGATGAGCGCTGCGGGAACGCTCGCAATGATCACCTTGAACCAAAGGCTCCATGTGTTGCGTTTTTCTGCCGTACTCTTTCCCTTGGAAAAGGGCCACAGCTTGCCCCAAAACAGGATGACAACTGCCAAAATAGCACCCAGCTGGATCACTACCTGGAACATCTCACCGAATTCGGCAAGGAAGGCCGCATCCGACGTAAAAGCAAACGGCAACCAATCCTCAATCAAGATCAAATGCCCCGTGGAGCTCACGGGCAACCACTCGGTAATACCCTCCACAATTCCGTAAAGCACGGCTTTTAACCATTCCAAAATCATCATATCATTGCTCCTTCAGCCTGTCTTTTGCTCTGATCTCCAAACCTTTGCCGGACGCGGCACGCATAATGTCTCCCTCACGCACCTCAAACGGCACACGGCACCAATAGATCATGGAGGGGTGCGGTGTGGCATCGATCGGCTGACCGTCTGGCGCATAAAGCTCACAGACCGCAAATCCTCTGCCGATCTTGCCGGGTGAAATCATCTCCGCACCCTCGCCCGCCGATACCTTATTGCGCTGGATAAAACGGTACATTCTTCCGTTTTCGTTCTCCATGGCAACCCCCGAGGAAACCAATGCATCGGCTTCTTCTTTAACATATTCGGTAGCGGTGGAAAAATATGCTTTTTCACGCAGATAGCCGCAAGCGCTGACAAGCTGCGGACTCTGCATGGGATCGTCAAAATAAAATCCCGTACCGTATTCGCGGTGTGAAACGCTTTCCAGTTCCTCCAACCACGCGGGATCGAAACGGTAACCCATGGGATCCTTTTGATAAGTATCGATCGCCATGCGATAAGCGTTTGTCACCACTGCGGTGTAATAAGCACTCTTCATGCGCCCCTCGATCTTAAAGGAGGCAACACCGCTCTCCATCAGCGCGGGGATATGCTCGATCATACACATATCCTTGGAGGACATGATAAAGGTTCCCACGCCCTGTTGCTGTTCGATGGGGAATGGCATATCGGGGCGTTTTTCCTCCACCAGTGCGTAATTCCAACGGCAAGGCTGTGAGCAGGTCCCGCGATTGCCGTCACGTCCGTTAAACGCGTTGGCAAGCAGACAGCGTCCGCTATAAGAGACGCACATCGAGCCATGGATAAACGCCTCAAGCTCCACGTCATCGGGTAACCTCGCACGGATCTCTCGGATCTCGTCCATCGTCAGTTCTCTTGCCAAAACAAGACGTTTGGCTCCCATTGCAGCCCAAGCCCTTGCCGATGCGGGACTGACGATGCTGGTCTGCGTGGATATATGGATCTCCATGTCGGGAATGATCTCGCGGATCGTGGTAAATACACCAAGATCGGCAACGATCATCGCGTCAATCCCCGCGCCCTTAATATCATTCAAAAACTTACGCAACAAGGGGTATTCCCGCACGTGCGGCATGGTATTGACGGTCAAATAGAGCTTTTTCCCGTGCGCGTGGACATATTCTGCCGCTCGGTAAAGCTCCTCCACCGTAAAATTGTCCGCCGATGCCCGCATCCCGAACATCTGCCCCGCACAGTATACCGCGTCCGCACCGTACAGGATCGCCGCCTTCAATTTTTCAAAATTCCCCGCCGGGGATAACAATTCGGGCATAGTTACCTCACTCAGTTTTATTCGGGGCTACGCCCCGTACCCTGCTTCAGAAACTTAAAAATCTTCAAAACCTTTCAAAGTATGAAATGAGAAAGTCCCTTTCAAGACATTTCATCCGTTTTCAAATTTTCAAGCTTTGTGGATAAAGGGGACTTTAAAAAAGTCCCCCAGAGTGTAGACGAAAGGCGCGAAAAATGTCAAATTATACAAATCCTTTAGTCGCTTTTTCTTTGACCATATAGGCGCAAAGAAAAAGCTTGCAAAAAGAAAGCGCCGAAAGAGAAATTTCGCGCTCTGCGGAGCGCGAGG